>NZ_JBJMQO010000114.1:0-41838 GCF_045802675.1 Archangium sp.
GAATAGGTCCGCGTCTTCACCGTATTGCACTTGAGGTAGCGCTCCCGAGCCATCCCCTCATGGTTACGACGCGAGAATGAGGGGATGGCTCAGGATGTTCAGCACTTCGTCCGCACACACTGCCCGCTGCAGTTATAGGTGCAGTCGATGAGCGAATTACAGGTTACGCTCCACGAAGCATCGGGATCGTAGCACGAGCCGTTGCTTCCCACCGACGAGCAGGATTGGCTTACAACGTACTGGGAATAGTAATAGGTACCGTTCTCCCAGCACTGCGCAGGCAAGACGGTGCCGACGCTACACCACACGTTGTGGTACAAATACAGACCAAGGCTAGCGCCATCGTTCACCCACATCTGACCGTGGGATCCGTTCCTCGGATCGCAGCTGCCCGGCGGACGGAAGGTGACGTACACCGGGTTGGTCTGGCACAGGAGGGCCCCCGAGGCATCCTTGATGACGACGTAGCGCATGTAGCTGCCGTCACGGCCAGACGCGTTGGCATAGGCGATGGTCATGGTGACGCCACTCCCGCTGACGGTAGTAGTAGTAAGCAGCTGGTTCGCGACGTCCGTCACCCCGTTCCTGGTGCCATTCCAGTAGGCGCTGGAACCTCCGGGCAGGAAGCCGGAGGTATTGAGGGTGAAGGTCACCGAGTCGCCAGCGGGCACATCGGAGCTGTTCGCTGACAGAGAGCAACTGAGGCTCGTCCCTCCGGTACCACCCGTGCCTCCAGTTCCTCCGGTGCCCCCAGTCCCACCCGTGCCTCCAGTTCCTCCAGTTCCTCCACCGCCTGAACCACCCGAGCCGCCCGAACGGCAGACGCCGGAGGTGCAGGAGAGGCCGCTCTGACAATCGGACGTGCTGGTGCACGAAGTCCCCTCCGCGCCAGGGAGCCGACAGTAACCGCTGGAGCAAGCGAGGCCGCTCTTGCAATCCATTGGGACGTCGCAATAGGCCCACTCCCCTCCCTGAATCCGGCACACTCTCTTGGAGTTGCAGTAGGTGCCGCTTGGGCACTGAGCCGAGCTGGTGCACAACCCGCCCGGCGGCCCGCAGTATCCGCTGGAGTTGCAGGAGAGGCCGCTCTGGCACTGATACGTGCTATTGCAGGTCTGCCCCGGCCCTCGCGGTGCCCAGCAGACGCCAACAGAATAGGCGCTGGAGCTGGAGGAGCAGTTGAGGCCGCTCTGGCACCGAGCAATGATGGTGCAGGATTCCCCCTCCAATCGATGTCTCTGGCAGACGCCCCCCAGCGCGTAGGGAGAGGTGGCGTTGACGGTGCAGAAGTAGCCACTCTGACACTCCGAGGCGTTGGCGCAGAGCGCCCCGGCTCCTCCCGGAGGCCAGCAGACGCCTCGGGAGGTGCAGAGGAGGCCGCTCTGGCACTGAGACGCGCTGGAGCATCGAGCCCCCGCCCGCCCCGGCGGGCCAGCCATGCTCCACGCGGTGAAGTGCTGGACGTCCACCACCCAACTCAGCCGGTCGGGGCTCGCGCTCGACGGCTGGATGGTCCCCATGCCCTGCTCGTGCCAGGCGAAGTCCGACAAATCGAGCCACCACGCGGACAGCGCGTCCCCTGTCTGATAATTGCTTGCCCAGGCCTCGGGCAATTCGAGCTCCAGCTGAACGCTCTTCCCCGGAGCCACCTGAGCGGGGGCGCCACCCGCCCAGAGGCTGACCTCGGCCATGAGCTGCTCCCCGAGCTCCACCGCCTCCCCGCCCGCCGCGCGCACGCCCAGGTTCGGGCCAGGCAGCGCCGCGGGGTCCGAGGCCGAATCCACGAAGGCAAGGGTGACCTGCACCTGCCCGGTGACGGGGTTGCCGAGGGCATCCACGACGGCCTGCGGGGGAATGGAGACGCGCACCCCAGGCGCCTGGACCGAGCCCCCCTGCTCGGCGTCGAAGGAGCGAGGCGCGCCCAGGGCGAGCAGCCGGATGCCACGGTGCACGAGGCCCCCTGCCCGCAGCGGCACGACCGCGACGGCCGGGGCGTAGCCGGGCGCATCCACGCGTACCCTCAGTTGTTCACCCGTCAGTCCCTCGAAGAGCTGGCGTCCCGAGGCATCGACGGGGAAGGTCGCCTCCAGGGTCTGGAGCACCGCGGTGGGAATGGGCTGGCCGGAGGCGTCCATCACCTGCACGAGCAGGCGGGTGCTCGCGGGGGTCGGCGACGCGGCGGGTGCATAGCGTTCCGCGGAGGATTGGTCGCCGTTGCTGAAGCCGCCAACCACCAGCAGGTGGCCATTCTCCAGGAGCACCGCCGTGTGCTGGTAGCGCCCCACCGCCATGTGGCCCGCGGGCTGCCAGATTCCCAGGGCAGGGTCATAGGCCTCGGCGGAAGTCTGGATGCCGGTGTAGTCGTGGTAGCCCCCCACCACCAGCACCTGGCCGTCGGGCAGCAGGGTGGCCGAGTGGTGACGGCGTGGAGAGGCCATGCTTGCGGTGGTGCGCCAGGTGCCCTTGGCGGGCGAGAACAGCTCCGCCGAAGCGCTACTGTTCAAATCCTCCCCACCGCCCCCCGCGACCAGCACCTGCCCGTCGGGCAGCAGGGTAGCGCTGTGGTCGACACGAGCCAGCGTCATGGCTCCCACGGCCTGCCAGGTTCCGCTGGCCACGTCGAACACCTCTGCGGAACTCAGACGAGCTCCTGCCGAGTCGGTGCCGCCCGTCACCAGCACCCGGCCGTCGGGAAGCAGGGTTGCGGTGTGGTGGCGACGCGCCGTACCGAGCGCCCCGGCGGACGTCCACAGCCCGCTCTGCGGGTCGTACAGCTCGCTCGTGGCCAGGGCCTCCTCGTCATCGCTCTCGCTCGCTCCGCCGACGACGAGCACCTTGCCGCTGGGCAGAAGGGTGGCCGTGTGATTGCGGCGGGCTTGAAGCAGTGCCCCCGTCGGCTGCCAGGTTTCCGCGACCGGGTCGTAGAGCGCCGCGGAGACCGCAGGGTTCCAGTCGCCCGCTCCTGCCACCAGCACCCGACCGTCGAGCAAGCGGGTGGCGCTCGCCTCGCGATAGGCATTGGGGGCTGCGCCGACGCCGCGCCAGATACCGGTCTCGGGGTCATAGACCTCCGCGGAGGCGTTATACCCACCGACGACGAGGACATGGCCGGTTTCCAGGACCGTGGCGGTATGGAGCAGTCGTGCATTGGCCAAAAGCCCCGTCCTGCTCCACGTCCCTTCGTCGAGGGTGACCCCCTGCCGCGTAGTGGTGAGACGTGACGCCTCTGTGGACCGCTCCGTCCTGGAGCAGTTTGTCAGAATGAAACACAAGAAAATTAGCAGACCTGTTTGTCGATGCTGTCGCACAAAATCTCCATGGGGAAGTGACTCCTGAAACCGGACTGCGCACAGGAGCCTCCGAGACAGGGTGGATGCTCATTCAGGGTTGGTCGCACCGCAGCCCAATCTCCGGGCCAAGCCCCCTCCAGAAAAGAGCGACCTTCACCACCCTAAAGGCGCCTTTGTGAGGGAGGCCAAAGATAGACAGGCCCTTCGCCTTGATGCGCCCCTAGGCCGGGCCGAAGGTTCTGCGCGAGACAATCGAGCGCCTCGGCCCGGGCCCGGACTGCCGCTCGCACCTGAGCCATCCCCTCATTCAAGCGGGGGAGCAAGGGTGAGGCACACGGAGGGGAAATCAACCCCGCGCGCCTCTGTTCCGCGACGAACCGCACGTACGCCCTACTCCGCCCCCACGCTCACCACGATGCCGGTGATGTTGTCCGTGCCACCCGCCACATAGGCCTCGTGCACGAGCCCCTCGGCCACATCGAGCGCGCGCCCCGGCTGCCCCAACCGCGCGGCCAGCCGCTCCGGCCCGAGTGGCTCATACAACCCATCCGAGCACAGCAGATACACATCTCCCGCGCGCACCTCGAGCCGCCCCACGCTGGGCTCGGCGTTCTCCGTCCCCAGCGCCCGGGTAATCAGGTGCCCATAGGGACTCTCGCGGCGCGAGGGCACCTCGCCGCCGGCCGCGCGCATCTCCTCGAGCACCGAGTGGTCGCGGGTCAGCGCCTCCAACCGCCCCTCGCGCAGCCGGTAGAGCCGGCTGTCCCCCACGTGCGCCACGGCCGCGCCCCGCTCCCCGAAAGCGAGCGCCACCACCGTGGAGCCCATCTCGCGCAGGTGCCCCACGCGGCGCGCGAGCACCGCGCGCTGGGCGAGCAAGGTGCAGTTGAGCAGCAGGTCCTCCTCGCGGCTGAGCTCGGGCCGGAGATTGTGGGGCCAGGTGGCCTCGGGGTCCTCGGCGAGGCGCTCGCGGAAGCCCGAGAAGGTGTCCACCACGCAGCGGCTGGCCACCTCACCGCCCTCGTAGCCCCCGAGCCCGTCGGCCACGACGAACAGGCCCAGGTCGGCCCGAGCCATCCACGCGTCCTCGTTGTGGGAGCGGCGGCCCACGTGCGTCCAACCCGCGCTATCGATTCGCATCGGCTGTTCCTCCTGCCCCGGGCAAGAGCAAGCAGAGGGCCGCCGCCAACCCCGCGAAAGGACACGGGCGCCTGGGGTGTCCAGACTCCAGGGCCCCGGCCCGGCCGTCCACGGGCTGGGGACTCCAGACCCCATGGCGCGCTCTGGTCTAACCTCGCCGGCTCCGGGAGGGAGCACCCATGCAGGTACCGTCGCGCGAAGCGCTGCTGTCGGAGCTGGACTCACTGGGATACAGAGCCCGCATCGCTCGGGCCGCCACGCTGGGACGCGATGGCCGGGGCGACCCCGCTCTGACGCGGCTGATGAACGAACTCCTGTCCGGTGAGGCGTACGAGGCCTGCCTGGCGCTCGAAATGGCCCAGGGCGCGCGCGACGAGGCCGTCCTGCTGCGAGGCCTCACCCACCCCTCCACGCTCGTGCGGGGCCGGGCCGCCGCCTGCGCCGGGGCATTCATCCAGGACGACGCGGCCCTCGAGCGTCTCCTTCCGGAACTGGCGCCGTTCACCCGCCGCATGGTCCTCAAGGGCGTGGTGCGGGCCCGCCGGAGCGCGCTCGCGGCCCGGCTGCTGCCCGTCGTCCGCTCCCGCCACGGCGCGGCGGAAGCGGCCCTGCTCGTCCCCGCGCTCGACGCGGACACGGTGCGCCGCCTCCTCCCCGAGCTCGAGCACACGCTGCACGCCTGGGACTCGCTCGTGCACCGCTACCCGGACGCGGTGCTGGACTTCCTGCGCTCGCGCCTCGCCGAGGCACCGGAGCGCGAGCGCACCAACCTCCTCGAGCGCTACCGCTCACCGCTCTCCGTGCTGACGCTCTACCGGGGCGAGGCGGTGCTGGCGCTCGTACGCGACTTCTCGCCGCCGGACACGCTGCCGCGCTTCGTGACGGACACCTTCCCGCGCCTCACGCGACGCCACCCCGAGCAGCTCTTCGCGCTCCTCACCCGTCCCGCATACCGCGTCACCCTGCTCTCCTACGGGCTCTCCAAGGGCCTGCTGCGCCAGGCCAGGGCGTTCTCCCCGCCCCAGCGGCTCGCCCTCGCGCGAACGCTCGCGGAGGCTCCCCACCACCTCGCCGCCTTCCTGGAGGCCCTGCCCCCCTCCGAGCGCCCCGCTCTCTTCACCCATGCCTTCGAGGGCACCTCGCCGCGCGTGCTCCCCGAGGACCTCCTCTTCACGCTCCCCCACGCCACGCGTGACGCCGAGGCCGTGCGTCAGCTCGGCCTGCGCGAGGTGCAGGAGAACAAGGACCTCCAGCTATCCCTGCACGCCCTGCGCACCATCGAGAACGCGCGCGAGCCCCTCCAGAAGGCCGCCTTCGCCAGCAAGGCCGAAGACAGAGCCCGGGCGCTCGCGCTGCTCGTGTCCAGCACGGGCCTGTCCCGCCGGGGCCTCACCGAGACGCTCGCGTCCCTCTCGCGGCTGAAGAACGAGCAGGATCCGGTGCGCCTCGCGGCCCTGTCCGCGCTCGCGCGGGTGCCCACGTCCGTCTTCGAGCCCGGGCACATTCCCGCCCTCGAGACGCTGGTGACGTACGTCGTCGAGGCGCGGGACACCTCGCGCGGCACACAGGGCACGCTTCAGGACCTGGCCTTCCGGCTCATCCGCGCCCACGCCACCGCCCCCGAGAGCCCGCTGTTCCGCTTCGCGCTCGACACGCTGAAGCGGCTGGCCGGCCAGTCCGGCACGCTCGTCCTGCCTCCACTGGAGCGCGACCTGCCGCGCGGCACCGAGCACCACCTCTTCGCGGCCCTGCTGCCGATGATCCGCTCGGCGGGCCAGCGCGAGAGCTACGGGCTCATCCTCACGCTGACGCAGGCGCTCGGCCGGCGCGCGTGGAACGTGGACATGCTCCAGGCCCTGCTCGAGCCCATCACCGAGGCCACGCCCGAGTGGCTCGCGCAGTCGGCCATCCAGCTGTGGCTCGCCCCGCCGCGCACGCGGGACGTGCGGGTGCGCAAGCTGCTCGACCGGGACGAGAGCATCGTCACCTTCCCGCACGTCTTCGAGCACCTGCACCGGCGCCGGCAGGAGTGGTTGGACCCATACCTCCAGGGGCGGCGCCTCAAGGGGCGCTTCAGCACGGGGAAGACGGGCTGGGTGCCTCCGGTGCGGGACGGCCTCCACCGATGGCTGCCGCGCCAGCAGCGGCGCTTCCTCGAGCTGCTGCAGCACATCGGCCGGGACACCGAGCGCAGCGCCTGGGAGCGGATGAGCGTGCTGCACGTGCTCCCGCGCCTGCAGGTGGTGACGGTGGACATGCTCACGCCCTTCCTCGGCGTGAAGGACGTGCCCACGGTGGAGGCGGCGCTGGGGGCGCTCGCGTGGCTGGACCGGCCGGAGGCGGGGCTGCCCCTGCTGCTGGAGAACCTCGATGGAGATCGCGCGCGGGTGGCCATGTACGCGGTGCCGCGCGTGGCGAAGCTCGTCTCCCCCGAGACGTTCTCCTCGGCGCTCGGCGCGCTGCTCTCCCGCGAGAAGCTCAAGGTGACGGTGCACAAGGAGGCGATGCGGCTGCTCGGCGCCTTCCGCACTCCGCGCAGCGTGGCCCTGCTCCGCCAGCAGTGGGACAAACCCCAGTTGCACCGGGACGTGCGCATCGCCGTGGGCCATGCCGCGCGCCAGTTGCTCGATGACGCGGCCACGTGGGAGTTGCTGGAGGCCATGGCCCAAAGCCCGGACGAGTACGTGGCCGCGAGCCTCCTCGACCAGCGCCCGGCCCTGCTGGCGCCGGAGGCCCGGCCGCGCTACGCGGCGCTCGTGCTCCAGGTGTCACGCCATCCGGAGCTCACCGTGCGCCGCCAGGCTTTCGAGGCGCTCCCGAGCTGGTCCGCCGGTATGGAGGAGCCGGTGGCGCGCGAGGCAGCCGGGCGGGTGTTGGACCTCGCTGGCGGAGCCGAGTGGCGCGAGGCCGGACGGGCGCTGGTGGAGGCCACGCGGGAGGGCAAGGCCTTCGAGCAGGTGGTGGCCTGCCTGACGTCGCTCCTCGCCACGCCCGTGCCCGGGAACCAGGACGCGACGCCCGAGCGGGACGTGCCCGCGCGACAGCGATTGAAGACGCTCTGCCAGGAATTGCTGTCCTTGCCGAGGCCCGTGCGTGTGCGATTGCGGACGCACCTGGGCGAGGTGGCGCGGGTGCTCGCGCGGGACGCCTCGCTGTGGCCCGAGATCGCCCAGCTCCGGCTCAGTGGGCTCGACTGGCGCGACGCGGGGAGCGCGGCGAAGGGGGTGCTGGAGCTGGCGGCGGAGGTGCGCGAGGAGCCGCTGTTCGCCCGGACGCTGGCCACGATCGTGGCGGCCTCGGTGGGAAACCCCCAGGCCGAGTGGACGCCCGAGTCGCTGTTGGAGCTCGCGGACCAACTGACCACGGAGGCCCCGCTCGCGGCGGTGGAGCTCGTCGCGGTGGCGGGACAGCGGCTGCACTGGCGCGAGGACGCGGCCCGGAGGCTGCGAGCCCTGCGCCAGCACCCGAGCGCCGCCATCCGCGCGGAGGCCTACGCCTTCGTCACCGCGAACGAGTAGCCCCCGTGGACGCAATTCCAGGCAAAGGCGATTGACCATGTCGGCCGAGATTGATTGGAAGCCAGTCCGTGACCTGGCCCAGCGAGTGCTCGAGGATGGCGAGCCGCTGGAGCTGACGGAAGGCACGCGCGCACTGCTACTCAGGACCGCTCAAGAGGTGGGCATCAGCCAGCCGGACGCCGAGGACGCCTTGCGTAGCGTGACCACGGCCAGCACGTTGCTGGAAGAGGCCGTGCGACGGATAGACGATGGTGCAGACCGGCTCGATGATGCACGGCTGACGATGTATGACCTTCGGGGCGAGGGGGACGTGGAGGGCGCCTGTCAGCAAATGCGCGACGTGCTCGCCGTGGAGGTGGTTCCCCTCTACCGGGAGCAAGCCGAGAAAACCCTCCGGAAGCTGTCCGAGCTCGCGGAGGTCGCTGCCACCGGGCGCGTGAGTGCGAACCTCCCCGACCGGGACCAGCTCGCGGTTCTCGAGCGCCGCATTCAGCAGGGACACGCCCTGGAGCTCTCCGACGACTTGCGCGCCATCCTCCGCCGGACCGCCCCCACGGCGGGCATCGACAATGCCGAGACGGAAGAGGCCCTCGCGAGCCCGGAAGGCGCCGAGGCCCTCATGCGAATGATTCTCTCCCGCTTCCGGGAGGCCAAGAAACGGCTCACTCGCGCGATGTTCCGGATGACGAGCCTCCGGGACGCGGGCGATCTCGAAGGTGCGCGCCAGCAGATGCGCGACGTGCTCGCCGTGGAGGTCGTGCCGCGATTCCGGCAGGCCGCCGAGGAGCAGCTCAGGGGCCTCGACAGTCCGCCCCCGGAGCCGTGACACCGGCTACCGGCTCGTCGCCTTCGGGGGCAGCGCGAGCGGCCACAACCGGGCGAGGTCGGCCCGGAGCGCGGCGGCGCTCGGGTAGCGCTGCTCGGGGTGCTTCTGCATCAACTTGAGCACCATGCGCTCGAAGGGCTCGGGCAGGTTCGGATTGAGCGTGCGCGGCGGCGTGGGCGGCTGCTGCACGTGCAGGAACATGAGCGGCACCGGCTGTGGGTGGCGGAAGGGCAACTGCCCCGTGAAGAGCTCATACGCCACCACGCCCAGCGAATAGAGATCGCTCGCGGGCGACATCGGGTGCGCTCCCGAAATCTGCTCGGGAGCCATGTACTCGGGGGTGCCGAGCACCGCGCCCTGCGTCGTCACACCGGCCACGTGCGCGCTCTTGGCGAGCCCGAAGTCCATCAGCTTGAGGATGCCCGGCTTCGTGAGGAAGAGATTGCCTGGCTTCACATCGCGGTGCAGCACGCCGCGCCCGTGCGCGTGCTCCAGCGCGGCGGCCGCGTGCGTGAGCCACCGCAGGGACTCGGCGAGCGTCGGACGGGGGCCCATCAGGCGGTGCTTGAGGTCCATCCCCACCAGCAGCTCGGTGGTGAGGAAGTGCCGTTCCCCATCCACCCCCACGTCGTACACGCGCACGATGTTGGGATGATCCAACAGCCGCGCGTGCTCCACCTCCTGGCGGAAGCGGGCGATCTGCGAGGCATCCGCGCTCGGCACGGCGAGCACCTTGAGCGCCAGGTGCGTGCCCGTGGTCAGGTCCGTCACCTCGTGCACCATGGCGCTGCCGCCGGAGCCCAGCCAGCGCTCCACCCGGTAGCGCTCGGCCATCACCTGCCCCGGGATGAGCCCGCGCACCACCGGTTGGCCGGGCACGGCGGGCACTCGGTCCACCGGGTGCTCGCTGCTCCCCAGCAACAGTGTGCGCGCCGGCCCGCTCCCCCGCGAATCGCGCGAGGGTGCTGGCGCGGCGGCCGGAGCAGGCACCACCGCCCCCTCCTCGAGGTTCAGGTACGCCACAACGCTGTCGTGCTCTCCGTTCCTCACGGCAGCCTCCCCTCGGTGCCGGCGCCGTCAGCCGTTGAGCAGCGACACGTTCGAGGCCATGCCATTGCCCTCGATGTCCAAGTGGGGCGTGGGCAGGTTGTACTCGGCGGCGGCCGTGGTGGCCTCCATCATGATGGGGCCGGAGATTTCCGGCGGCTCGCCGTGGCACAGCAGCTCCACCACGTGCTCCACCGTCCAGCGCCCCAGCCGCTGGATGGACACATGGCCCGGCTCCACGCGGGCCGTCTCGGCCAGCTCCGTGCTGCCCAGGAGCTTCTCGTCCACCGAGCCGCCCAGGTAGCCGCGCGCCAGCGTCAGCACCCGCTCCAGCACCGCGCTCCACGCCTGCAGGTGCGAGCGATCCTGCGCCTCGTCCATGATGTCCAGGCCCACCGGCAGCTTCTCCATCCGCTCCAGGAACGTCTGGATGAGCGGCCCGCGGATGAGCCGGCCGTGCTGCGGCGCGATGATCTCCACCCCCGGCTCCAGCTTGCGGATGGTGGCCACCACGCGCTGAAGGGCCAGGTTCACCGGCATGTAGATTTGATGGAAGGCGCGGATGCCAGTCCAGTCGGACTCATCGGCCCACAGGCCCTGGGCGTTGACGTCGGTGACGCCGCCGAACAGGTCTCCCGTGAAGAGCACCCGCGTCTCGGGGTCATAGAGCATCACCGCGCCGCGGAAGTGGCAGAAGGGCGAGGGCACCGGCAGCAGCCGGTGGCCGGTGGGCACGTTGAGCCCGTGCGAGAACTTCTCCGTGGCGATGAAGCGGCCGCGCGGCAGGTTCTGGTGGACGATGAGCCGCCAGGTGTCCTCGGAGCAGAGGATGCCGGCCTTGGGCGCGTAGCGCGCGGAGATGATGCTCGCCGACGAGCCCACGTCCGGGTCCTGGTGGTTGATGAAGACGGCGCTCAGCCGATCCAACCCGCCAATGAGCGACGTCACCTTCGTGGACACCTGGGCGAAGTCACTGCTCGAGCCCGGGTCGATGAGCAGGTTGAACTCGTTGGGGCGGCCCGTCTTGGGATCCGTCCCGCGGAAGCGGCGCAGGTAGGGATTGGCGTAGAAGATGTTGCCCGGGTCGCGCTTGCCTACCCAATAGGTGTCCGGAGCGATCTCCACCGGGACCAACCTCAAGTCGGTCACCTGGCTGTTGGACGGGCTGACGTTGCTCGGAGGGGGGGTGTTGCGGTTCGGAAACGCCTGGACGCTGCTCATTCGGGCACTCGCGCTTGCTGCTGGGATGAGAGGGGCCCCTGGGGGAGGGGTTGGGAACACCCCCTCACCTAGCAAGGCCCGGGCCGATCACCCGGGGCCCCTCGGCCCCTCGCAATCACCCGCGGGTCCGAACGCCTGGCTCAATACCGGACGCAACCACTGCGCGGGCTCGCGTCACGAGACCGCAAATCGTGCGTCGGAGCCCCATGAGCCGCGAGCACCCGGCCCATGAGGCGCGCTCTCAGGGCGCCGGGGGGCTCTTCGGCCCGCCGAGCCCGCCCAGCGTCCCCTCGGCCTCGTTCACGTCCTTGGTGAACTCGTCGAGGTAGCGCTGGCGCTCCTCGCTCGTCCACTCGTCGGGCGAGAAGCGGTCCGGCGTGTACTCCTGGGTGACGTGCACGTAACCGGAGAGGGACTTCATCAGCTCGCGGTCCGGGTCCGCGTTCTCCCGGAGGAGGAAGCCCTCCACGTCCCGCAGCTTGAGGGGGAACTCGGGCGTCTTCTCGCGGATGAGCAACCCGAAGACGGTGAGCCGCACCTCGCGGGCCCCGGCCTCCAACTCGTTGTTGAACATCACATAAGCGAAGGGAATCCCCCCCGCGTCGTCCACGCGCCCCGCCATCACGTAGCGGCCGGCCTTGCGCACCTGGAGGCCCACGTACAGTTGCAGCGAGCCCTGCTCCACCACCTCGCGCACCTTGCCGGTGAAGGTGGCGGGAGGGGCCGAGGTGAAGGTGATGTCGAAGAAGGCGCCGCCCTCGATGCTGCCGTTGGCGCGCACGCGGAACTCGATGTGCAGCGTGCCCTCGAACATGGCGAAGCCCTGTTTGGCGGGCTGGAAGCTGCCGGTCCACGTGCCGTCGCCGGCCACGTCGTCGCCGTTGCGGCCCGAGTCGTTGAAGTCCAGCGGCACCGAGCTGGCCTGCCCCGCCTGCGCCAGGTACGCGGCCTCGTGGGCCACGGCGGAGTGCACCTCGCACGGCAGCGGCTGGTGGCTGGCCGCGTTCTCGCAGCCCACGAAGAAGCGCACCACCTCGTCGCCCGCGACGAAGACCTTGTCCTGCTTGAGCACCAGCGAGACGTCGCGCGACTCCTTGTTGATCGGCTGCTTGCTCTCGGGCGCGAAGGGGTACACCAGGTCCGGGTGCTCCTCGATGGGACGCGACTCGGGCGGGAAGCGCGTGGACTGCCGGTAGGAGTCGAGGGTGAAGCGCGCCCGCTCCAGCCGCTTCTGCCAGAGCTCGCGCTGGGCCTCACGCTCGGCCTCCTCGGGCGACAGCGGGGCCGCGGTGGGCGTGGGCGCCGAGGGCCGTGCCGGCACGCGCGTCGGGGGCCCGGCCTGGGCCTGGGGGGAAGACTCCGGAGCGGGCGCGGACGAATCCACCGCACCCGCCCCGGGACGGATGAGCCCCACGGACAGCAGCACACCTCCGACTCCGAGCACGAGGGGAACGAGCAAGAGGAGCCACCGGCCACGACGCGCGGGACGCTCGGGCCGGGGGGGAGTGGCGGAGGGGCTGCTATTCGGATTCATGGGGCTACATCCAATGATGCCAGAGAAGGCCTACTGGGCGTAGGTGACCATGTCGCTGCGCACGGGCCCGACGATGCCGGCCCAGGCGCCGTTGGCGTAGTGGTTGTACGCCTCGCCGTCATCGCGCAGCGACACCGTGTGGAAGGACCACTTGGCCTTGCCGTTGCTGGTGGCCGTGGTGCCCGTGTTCAGGGTGCCGTCGCAGAACAGGTCGCCCGGGTTGCAGAAGCCGCCGGTGACGGAGACACCGCCGGTGGAGTGGTACGCCACGGCCTCGTCATCCTGGCCCGGCAGCGCGCCCGCGTAGACGGTGCCCTTGGCGCCGGCGAACATGTAGAACCACTTCGAGGTGGTCACGTTGTGGTTGTACATGCCGCGCGCAGTGGAGGTGACCAGGTCGCTGGTGAGCGGCTCGCTCGTGGCCCAGTCGCCCAGGTTGGCCAGCTCGCTGCCACCGCCGGCGCCCGAGGCCACGTCCACCCACTTGATGTTCCAGCCCGTCTGCGTGGTGCCATCCAGGTTGCCGCACACGCCGCTGGCGTTGGGGACGGCGTTCTTCTTGGTGCGCGCCGAGCTGCCGTACAGGGACAGCGCGTAGCCGATCTGCAGGTTGCCCGCGCTGTGCACCGCGACGTAGCACCAGTTGGCGCCGGTGCAGTAGCAGTCGAGCGCGTCGCGGACGCGGTAGTTCTCGACGGAGATGCGCTGCGTGCCGTTCCAGTTGACGGCCTTCTTGTTCACGCCGGCCGCGGTGCTGCTCGAGCCCCAGTAGCTGAAGTCATTGTAGTTGCCGGCCTGGGTGCTGTTGCCGTTACGGCCGTGGATCCACAGCGAGTAGTTGGTGGCCGAGGCCTCCGCGCCCACCAGGGCGGTGGCGGCGACAAGGGCCGTGCAGACGAGATTCTTCATGGGAACGCCTCCTGGGCGAACGTCCTTGGGGGAACCCGCCCGGCTGTCCGCCTGGCAGGTCACGCCACTGTAACGCCAAGCCCTTGAGAACCGTAAACCTTTCATTCCCATTAAACAGGGTTTTCCCGACCCATTGCGTCAAACCTGGAGCTCCAAGCAGGGCCCGGAGGGGGTTGCACGGGTGGGGAGGGGCCGGGCGCAGGGGCGTCTGGCTCCGGGATGCGGGGTGCGGATGCATAGCTTGAATCGCGTCCTCACCCACCTCTTGCGGAGGCGCTACCGATGTCCTCGCTCGACGTTCCCTTGACGCTGTTGGATCCCGAGGGGGGTTGGATCAACGCCCCCGTGCACGTGCACGACCTGCGTGGCCGGCCCACCCTGCTCTACTTCTGGTCCGAGTTGAGCCCGGCCAATGAGCAGCAATTGCCGAAGATCAAGACGCTGTTGGACGAGTACCTTCCCAAGGGCTTGCAGGTGATTGGAGTCCACGTGCCCATGGCGGGGGAAGACCTGGGCCACGCGCTGGACACCAACGACATCGAGGCCATCGTGAAGCGGATGGGCTTCCGGCATCCGGTGGCGGTGGATGACGGCTCGATGGAGCAGGCGTACGGCGTGGAGGACGTGCCGACGTTCCTCGTCTACGACTCGTTCGGCATCCTGCGCTTCCGCGTGTCGAGCGAGGACGCGACGAACCCCGAGCTGCTGCGGATATTGGACAGGCTCACCGGGCCCGAGGCCACCACTGGCGCGTTCGCGCCCTGAACCCCGCACAGCGAGGAGCGACATGGCAGGCCGGAACAAGAAGGAGGCCTCCCGTCTGTCGCTGGGAGCCCTGACCGCCGCCGGAATGGGGGCAGTGATGGGGCTCCGGGCGCTGCTGCGGGAGAAGGTGAGCTTCGAGGGCCGCACGGTGTTGCTGACAGGCGGCTCGCGAGGGCTGGGACTGGTGATGGCGCGCCAGTTCCTCCAGGAGGGAGCACGCGTCATCCTCACGGCCCGGGAGGAGGTGGAGCTGGCGCGGGCGCGCGACGAGCTGGAGCGCGACGGGGGCGAGGTGCTGGCCCTCGCCTGCGACGTGAGCGACCGGGTGCAGGTGGAGGCCCTGGTGGCGCAGGTGCACGAGCGCTTTGGCGCGGTGGACGTGCTGGTGAACAACGCCGGCACCATCCAGGTGGGCCCGCTCGAGTCGATGACCGAGGAGGACTTCGAGGAAGCGATGGCCGTGCACTTCTGGGGGCCGCTCTACATGACGCTGGCGGTGCTCCCGGAGATGAAGCGGCGGGGCTGGGGCCGCATCGTGAACGTGTCGTCCATTGGCGGGAAGGTGAGCATCCCGCACCTGCTGCCGTACAGCGCGAGCAAGTTCGCGCTGGTGGGCCTGTCGGACGGGCTGCGCACGGAGCTGGCGCAGGACGGCATCCTGGTGACGACGGTGTGCCCGGGCCTGATGAGGACGGGCAGCCCGACCAACGCCTTCTTCAAGGGCAACCACGAGGCGGAGTACGCGTGGTTCGTGCTGGGCGACTCGCTGCCGGGCATGTCGATGAACGCGGAGCGGGCGGCGCGGAAGATTCTCGAGGCGTGCCGCCGGGGCGACGCGGAGGTGCTGGTGGGCCTGCCGGCGAAGCTGGCGGCGTGGGGCCGGGCGCTGGCGCCGAACCTGACGGCGGCGATGCTGGCGCACATGAACCGGCTGTTGCCGCAGGACAGCAGCACGGACCGGCACCGGGGACGCGAGAGCGAGACGCCCCTCACCCGCTCGTGGGTGACGCGGCTGACGCGGCAGGCGGCCCAGAAGAACAACGAGGAAGACTTGCTGCACTGACCTCCCAGGTTCCCCCCGGTGCCAACCGCGCGCACCGGGGGACCCGGTTCACACACGAAAACCGGAACCCGAGAGGGGAAGCCGGAGGCTGAAGGTAGAGCCCTCGCCCAACGTCGAGCGCGCGGAGAGCGAGCCGCCGTGGAGCCGGGCGATCGCCGCGGCGATGTACAGACCCAGGCCATGCCCGAGCCCACTGGCGGCCTCGGCGCGGTGGAAGCGGTCGAAGATGTTGGGCAGCTCCGAGGCGGGGATGCCCACGCCCCAATCCCGCACCTGGATGACGGCCAGCCCGGGCGACAGCGAGAGGGCCACCTCGACGCGCCGCGACTCTCCGCCGTACTTCACCGCATTGGAGATGAGGTTGTTGAGGATGTGCCGCACGCGCTCGGCGTCGAAGGACAGCCCCACGCGCTGCTCCACCCCCGTCAGGTGGAAGTCCACCTGCGGCTGCAGCTCGCGCCAGTCCCGCACCACCTCCTGGAGGAAAGCCGTCAGGTCCCCGCGCTCCAGCCGCAGCGCCACCTTGCCTTCGGACAGGCGCGCCGCATCGAGGATGGAGGTGACGAGCGCGTTCATCCGATCCAACTGACGCAGGATGGTCTCGGTGCACTTCTTCTCGTCGGGGAAGTCCCGCTCGGCCTGCTTGCGCAGCAGCAGCTGGGCATTGAGCCGCGCCGAGCTCAAGGGCGTCTTGATCTCATGGGCCACCCAGTTGAGCATCTCCTCGCGCACGGCCCCGCTGGAGCGCTCCGCCCGGGCTCCCGTGGGCATGGCCTCCTCGCGGGGCTCCGGAGCGGGGCGCGAGCGCAGCACCCGCTCCACCGCGTGCTCGAAGGTGTCGAGATCCACCGGTTTGGCGAGGAAGGCATCGGCCTCTTCCAGGCCCGCGGGGCGCGCGGCGCTCAGCAACAGGAACGGCACGGTCCGCAGCCGAGGATCGGTCCGCAGTGTCCGCAGCAGCTCCACCCCCGTGCGCCGGGGCATCATGTGGTCGCTCACCACCAGGTCCGGCGGCTCCGTACGCGCCAGCAGCAGGGCCTCCTCGCCATTGTGGGCCCGCAGCGCCCGGTGTCCCAAGTCCTCCACTACCTGAGCGAAGATCTCCAGCATGGCCTCCTCGTCCTCCGCGATGAGGACGACGCTCATCTGTCTTCACCTCCGAGGCTCGTGCCCAGGGGCCGTGCCAGGCCCGTCAGCAGCCCCGTGGCCGAGCGCATCGGAGCCAGCACGCGGATGCCCGTGTCGTTGATCTCGAACTCGCGCAGGTCCCCATCGGACTGGCTGTCGCGCATCTTGAGGATGGACATGACGCGGTGGATGCGGCCGCGCAGCTCCACGTAGCGCAACAGCAGCAGGTTCTCGCCGAGAATGGCGATGGGCGTGTCGCTGAAGTCCAGCTCGGTACCGGCGATCTTCGGCACCTCCTTGGTGAACAGGGAGGTCACCCCCGCCATGCGCAGGTGCATGCTGAAGGCGGCCAGGAAGCTACGCCGCCGCGTGGGGTCCGCGATGGACAGCTCCAGGTCCGTCAGCCCATCGATGATGAGCCGCTGGATGCCCAGCCGGGCCACCTCCCGCAGAATGCGGTCGACGAGGGCGTCCGCCTCCTGCTCGGACGGTGGCTGGTGCAGCAGCGTCAGGACCCCGCTGGCCAACGCCTCGCGCACGTCCAGGCCGATCCGCTGCGCCCGGGCCAACAGCTGGGCGGGAGGCTCGAAGAAGGAGACGAAGAGCGTCCGCTCTCCCCGGCGGGCCCCCTCCGCCGCGAAGTGCGCGGCGAGCAGCGTCTTGCCAATGCCCATGCTGCCCGCGAGCAGGGTGGTGCTCAGGGTGGGCAGCCCGCCCCCCATCAGATGATCGAACTCGGGCAGGCCGAAGCCGGCCCGGGTGCGCGGCGGGGCGGGGCCGTCGTCCACGGGGACGCGCACCTCGAGCCGCGGGATGATCTCCATGCCCCCAGCCGCGATGCGCATCAGGTGATCTCCGGGCAGGTGGGGCCGGCCGCGCAGCTTCACCACCTCCATCCGGCGCAGGCGGCGTCCGCCCTGGGCGTTCACCCACAGCGAGACAATGCCATCCACCGTCGTCGCTTCCGGCAGCGACATCAGCTTCTCGAGGGAGTACTCGGTGGTGAACAGCCCGATGCAGTCCATCGCGGCCAGGCCGATCCCCAGCTCGTAGAGGAACTCGCGCAGCATCGCCTCGTCCTGCCAGAGGTCGCGGATGGAGCGCAGCCCGTCGATGAAGAGCATCTTCGCGCCGCGCTCGCGCACGGTGCGCAGGAGCGTTTCGCGCGCCTCCTTGGCGCCCTTCTTCAGCGAGGCGTAGGCGCTCACGAGGAAGAGCTTCTCGCCCAGCAGCTCGCGCTGGAAGAAGGCGAAGCCGGAGAGCGCCTCCATCAGCTTGTCATGGGGCTCGGAGGTGACGGTGGCGAGCACCACCGGCACCCCGCGCGCGGCGGCGAGGAAGGCGATCTGGCTGCAGAGAATCGTTTTTCCGCAACCGGGGTTTCCCGCGACGATGAGGCTCTGGCGCCGGGGGATGCCACCGCCCAACAACTGGTCGAAGCTCGGGATGCCGGTCTGGAACAAAAGGGGAGAACTGCCGCTGTCCATCGTGAGAGCCCGCTGCGAGGAGGAGGAGGACACGCGCGAGCCCTGGCGCCGGTCGGCCTTCGGCTGGACGGGCAATGCTCACGGCGTGGGACATCGCGCCCCTCCTAACATGGAATTCGGAGGGCCAATCGCCGACCGGCAGCTTCGATGACCAGCCGACGATTCGCCTCCCGCGGGCCTCCGGGACGTGTCACCCCTGGGTGGGCTCGTCCTGCTCCTCCCACCAGCGGCCCTTGTACTCAGCGGCGCGGGCGAGCTGCTCGCGAAGCGCCTCGATCATCTTCACATTGCCGTCCTGCTGGTAACCCTTCAGCGCTTCCTGGCATTTCGGGACGCGCTGGAGGAAGTCGCGCAGGCGCTCGATCGTCAGCTCGGGTGCGTACATGCCGTACCCCAGCTTCTCCAGGTAGAGCGCGTTGAGCACCTGCTCGAACTGGCCCTGCACCGGCAGCGACAGCACGGGCTTGTGCAGGTACACGGCCTCGCTCATGAGCGTGTAGCCCCCGCCGGCCACCACGGCCCGGGCGGTGCGCAGGTCGTCGATGAAACCCTTCTCACTGAAGGGCCGGTAGACGAGGTTGCCATCGCGCACGTCCTCGGTGAGGTCGCGGCGCATGCCGTAGATGTGGCAGGGCAGACCGCTCTGCTTGAGGATCTCGGGCAGCGCCTTGTTCGTCGTCGACGTCTGATAGACGAGCAGGTGCTCACCGGGCTCGGACTTCGCGGAGAGGATTTCCGGCCGCAGGATGGAGGGCAGCAGCGTGGTGCGCTCCTTGCGCAGCGGCGGATAGAAGAACGTGGTGACCAGGTAGTGGAAGGCCCCGGGCAGCTTGGCCTTCACCAGGGCGCGCGTGGCCTCGAAGTCATCCTCGAAACCGGCGAGCAGCCCGGGGTCGTGCTTGCACCGGTTGATGACCTGCATGTTGTCCACGCTGATGACGGGCAGGCGGTGGTTGCGCGCGAAGAGGTAGCTGAAGCTCTCGAAGTCGCTCACCACCACGTCCGGCTTGAACTCCTCCACGAGCTCGAAGTACTGGCGCACGTTCTGCGGCCAGCCCTTCACGGCCCCGGAGAGGTTCTGCAGCACCGTCTGCCACTTCTTCACCGAGTTGCCCTCGTAGGCGATGGTGAAGCCCCAGATGCCGTGCACGTTCTCGAAGCGTTTGGCCAGGTAGTCCTTGGCGCGCCCCGAGACGACGATGTGGACCTCGTGCTCCTTGGAGAGCTCCTCGAGCAGCACGCGAGAGCGGGTGGCGTGCCCCATGCCTTCGCCAACGACACCGTAGAGGATTCGCATGGGGGCGCAGCATACGCGGGATATGGCGCGCGAGCCCACGCGGCGGTAGCGTCCCGTCCATGCAACACGAAGGTACGGACACCAAGCGCCCGGCAAGCGCCGGGAACGTGACCCGGGCCGCCCTGCTGGGGTTGTGTGGCGGCATGCTGCTCGGCGGCCTCTTGCTGCTGGGCATGGGCCTCAAGACGCGCATGACGCCCACCGACTGCACGGACCTCTCCGAGCTGGAATGCGGCACCACCCGCGAGGCCGACCAGGACCTCAGCCGCATGCAGCTGCTCTCGGGCGCCGCCCTGCTGGCCCTCGGGGCCGCCGTGGTGGTGTTGGTGCGCTCGAAGGGGAGCCCGGCCTCCCACTGAGGGCGTGTCCGGGCTCCTACCCGCGGCGCTCCACCCCCCTCCCGAGCCCACCCCGCCCCTCTGCCCTCCTCCGTCAAGCAGCCGGACGGGCAGGCAGGGTAAGCCCTTTTGCGGGTGGGACGTAGACCGGCTAATTAGAGCTAGCCTCGACATAAGGCTTCGGTTAGGAGAGGCGCCCTCTTATGCAGCTTGAATCCTTGAAGATGTTTTGTGACGTGGTGGAGACGGGCTCCTTCTCGCGGGCCGCGCAGCTCAACCATGTGACGCAGTCGGCGGTGAGCCAGCAGATCCGCGCGCTGGAGAACCGCTATGAGCAGAAGCTCCTGTCGCGCAGCGCGCGCCAGGTGACTCCGACTCCGGCCGGCGAGCGCCTGTTCCGCGGGTGCAAGGAGATCCTGGCCCGCTTCGCCGAGGTGGAGAACGAAATCCGCGAGCAGTCCACGGAGGTGGCGGGCACCACGACGGTGTCCACCATCTACTCGGTGGGCCTGCACGAGCTGCGCAACGTGCAGAAGCAGCTGCTCAAGACGCACCCCAAGGTGAACATGCGCCTGAACTATCGGCGCAACGACCAGGTGTATGACGACGTGATTCTCGGGGCGGCCGAGATTGGCATCGTCGCGTACCCGCAGCCGCGCGCGGGCGTGGACATCCACCCGTTCCGCGACGACAAGCTGGCGGTGGTATGCGCCCCCAACCACACGTTCGCCTCCAAGGCGAAGGTGAGCCTCACGGCGCTCTCGGGCGTGCCCTTCATCGCCTTCGACCGCGAGGCCCCCACGCGCAAGGCGCTGGACCGGCTCTTCCGCGAGAAGAACCTGGACCTCAACCCGGTGATGGAGATCGACAACGTCGAGACCATCAAGCGCGCGGTGGAGATGGGCATTGGCGTGGCCATCCTCCCCGTGTCCACGGTGTCGGCCGAGGTGGCGCAGGGCTCGCTGGTGTCCAAGCCCTTCGCCGAGGGCACCGTGTCGCGCCCCATCGGTCTGCTCATCCGCAAGGGCAAGTACCTGGACCGGGCCTCCGACGCGGTGCTCGAGGCCTTCAAGCACGCCGAGATCACCATCGAGGAGCCGTAACGGGCCCTCCCCGTCCTCTCGGTCCCGCTTCACTTCCCGGCCCCGTGCCGCCCCTTCCGGGTGGCACGGGGTCTTTGCTTCCTCAGGCGGCGGTTTCGGTTTCCGTCTCGTTCTCGAGCTCGCGGCCGGGAGCCAACGCCGCCAACCAGGGGGTGAGCAGGCGCGCGCACTCCTCGGGGTGGGTGAAGTAGGGGACGTGGCCCACGCCGCGCATCAGGTGCCGCGGCGTGCCCGGAGGCAGCGAGGCCGCCAGCCGCGCCATCGAGGACGCGGGCACCAGCACGTCCCGGTCTCCCTGGAGGCACACGCACGAGAGCCGCAACCCGCGCAGCTCCGGCGGAGGCGGCTCGCCCCGCACGGCGAAGGCGCGGTGGAGCGTGCTCATCCGCTCGCGCTTCGTGGTGGGGACCACCTCGGCCACCTGATTGAACGCAATGGGCTTCCACGAGGCCAGGGCCGCCGTGAGCGGGCCGGGACGGCCGAGCACGGCGATGGGCCCCATCATCGCGATGAGGTGGCCGCGCAGGCCCAGGTGCTCGGGCCGGGTGAAGGAGCCGAGGAAGGCCACGCCTCGCACGGCGCCCGCGGCCGCCAGGTGCGCGGCCACCATGCCTCCCAGGGAGCTGGCCACCACCGCGTCCAGGGAGCCCGCCGCCAGCAGCACCTCGCGGGCGAGCGCCCCCGGGCCACACGCGGCATGGGTACCCTCCGGGTACTCGACGAGGACTGGACGGGCCACCTGGGAGAGCTGCTCGGCGAGCGCCCGGAAGCCCGAGCCCCGAGCTCCCAACCCCGGCAACAGCAGGACCCGGGGACCGGTACCTCCACCCATCTCCGTCAGCTCGACTACCCGGCGCATGTGCCTCCTCGCGAACGCGCTCGGAACACCGTCCGCGCACGCCTTCTGCCCGCCCCTGCCCGCCCGCCCGGCCAGCGGACATGAGAGCACGGGGCTACCAGGAGACGTCGATTTCCGTCTCGCGCAGGCTCACCTGCCGTCCGGTGGTGTTCACCTGCGCCACCCGCGAGGACTCGAAGAGGCCCCGCACCACGCCCTCCAGGTACTCCGTGGGCAGCGTGCTGCCTTGGAAGAGGACGCGGCCGCGGGCCGGCCCGGTCCACTGGACGGAGCACAGGCCATGCTGCACCGCCATGCGGTAGGCCGAGGGAAGGCCATCGAGCATCCGCCTCGGCTCGCCGCCGGCCAGCATCAGCAACACGCGCCCCGCACCGGACTGCAGGTAGACCGGCGCGATCCGTTGCCCCAGGTACCGCATCGCCCCGCCGAAGCCGTCGTGCCCGCTGCTCAGCGCCCACGCCGCGGCGTACAGCAGCCGATTCAACGTGCCGACGGGGTAGCTGAAGAAGGTCATGAACCGCTCACCGCCGGCGGCCGCGATGCAGCACTCCAGCGCGGTTGGATCCTCCAGGCCCCGCACCACCTCCAGCGCGCCGGTGAAGAACAAGCCACGCAGGGTGTCCTCTGGCCCACCCAGGGCCAGCCGATGCTCCAACTCCTGCTGAGAGCCCTTCTCCATCTCGCTTCGAAGTAGTGAGCCCGTGGCGTGCGGTCAAGACGCGCCGCGTACCGACCTGCGACGTCATCCCTCCGCGGTGCTCCGCGCGTCGAGCGCATGCACCTTCGCACCGCCACGCGCGAGGAGCTCATCCGCCAGAGCGAGTAGAGGATGAAGGCCACGGCGGTGGAGCGGCCGATGCCGGCCTCGCAATGCACCAGCACCTGATGGGTCGTGTCGGCGATGAGCCCCGCGAATCGGATGAGCCGCGAGGTCCGAGCTTCGAAGCCCGGGAGCACGAGGTAATCACGATATGGGATATGGGGGAGGTGTCGGGCCAGGCCGCCCATGGGGAGCCGCCTCGTGTTCGAGGATGGACGTCTCCCGGGAGGCCCCCTGACGTCCCCTGGGGTCATGCCGTCTACACTCCAGGAAATGAGCGCGCTGACCGCAGGCGACATCCTCGGAGGGAAGTGGCGCATCGTCCGTCCGGCCTTCGGCGACGAGCCCGGCTCGGAGTTCCGGGTGGAGCCCGCCGGGGGGGAGGGAGCCTGGCGGCTCACGCTGTGGCGCACGCTGCGCGTCCCCCGCCCCGCCGAGCTGGAGCGCTTCGAGCAACTCGTGCGCACGGGCGAGCGGACGGGAAACCCCTCCTTCGCGCAGGTGGAAGAGGTGGGGTACGACCGCTCCCGCGAGGCGCTGTGGCTGGTGCGCCCCTGGTGGAATGGCGAGTCACTGCCCTCCATGCTGGGAGGACTCCATCCGGTAGGGCTCGAGGTTTCCTACCTGCACTCGCTCGCGGAGCAGCTGGCGCAGGCGCTCACCGATGCCCAGGCCTCCGGTGTGGCGCACGGGCGGTTGAGGTCCTCGCGGCTGCTCGTCGCACCCGGGCCGCAGGGGGTGAAGCTGAGCATCCTCGACCTGGGGCTGGAGGTCTTCCGGCGCACGCACGCGCACGGTTGGTTGAAGCCCCCGCAGGTGGGTGCCGCCTACGTGGCGCCCGAGCTGGGGGACTCGGGCCCCGTGCCGCCCTCCGCCGATGTCTTCTCCTTCGGGCTCGTCGTGCGGGACATGCTGGCCACGCGCAAGGATGGGGCCTGGCGGGGACGCTGGGAGTCCTGGGTGGAGCGGGCCACCGCCACGGGCCCCGGCAAGCGGTTCGCCACCCTTACCGAGGCGATGCGGGCCCTGCTGCCCGTACTGCGCTCCCTGCCCGACCCGCGGCCGCCACCGCCGGACAACTACGAGCGCGAGCCCTCCGAGGCCGGGTAGCGCCTCAGTACAGCTTGCGCAGGCGCGCGGCGAAGAAGCCGTCCCAGGCCTCGGGGCCGGGAAGCGTGCGCAGGTAGGCCTGGGAGAGCGGGAGCTTCACCGACTCGTGCAGCACCGGGGGCTCCGCCGTCCACTCAGGGTGGCTGCGCAGGAACATCTCCACCTGATCCTGCCCCTCCTGCGGCTCCGTCGTGCACACCGCGTACACCAGCAGGCCTCCCGGCGGCACCGACTCCTGGCAGTTCTCCAGGATGCGCCGCTGCAACACCGCCAGCCGGCCAATGTCCTCCGCCTTGCGCCGGTAGCGCAGCTCCGGGTGCCGCCGCAGCGTCCCCAGCCCCGAGCACGGCGCGTCCACCAGGAACGCGTGGAACTCGCCCCACTCCTCCGGGTAGGGCTGCGAGGCATCGTGCGCCTCGGCCTTCAGCCGCGCCGAGAGCCCCAGCCGCTTCGCCTCGGACTCAATCTTGCGCAGCTTGTTCGCGTGCAGGTCCGTGGCCATCACCTCGTGCTTCTCGGCCAGGTGGCACGCCTTGCCTCCCGGCGCCGCGCACGCGTCCAGCACCCGCGCCGTCTCTGGAATATCCCCGTACACGCCCACCAACTGCGCCGCCTCGTCCTGCACCTGCCACAGGCCCTCGGCGTAGCCGTACACGTCCTCCAGGCGCCCCAGCGGCGGCAGGACGATTCCCACCGGAGACACGCCCGTGGGCCGCACCTCCAGCCCCGTCTCGCGCAACTGCTCCAGCAGCGCGTCGCGCGTCACCTTCGCGCTGTTGGCGCGGATGACCACCGGCGGCGTCTGGTTGTTGGCCACCAGCATCGCCTCGGCGCGCTCGCGGCCGAGCTGGCGCAACCAGCGCTCCACCAGCCACTTCGGATGACTCTCGCGCACCGACAGGTGCTCGACGAGGTCCGTGTCCGGGGGCAGCGGCTGCGAGGGCAGCGTGGACAGCTTGCGAAGAATCGCGTTGGCGAAACCCGCCGCGCGCACCAGCCCCACGTCCTTGAGCGCCTGCACCGTCTCGGCCACCGCGGCGCGCGCCGGCACCCGCGTGTAGAAGAGCTGGTAGGCCCCCACGCGCAGCGCGGCCAGCACCTTGTCCTCCAGGGCGTCCAGCTTGCGGTCCGCGAAGCGGGTGATGGCGTAGTCCAGCGCGAGCTGGCGGCGGGTGGCTCCATAGGTGAGCTCGGTGATGAGCCCCGCGTCCCGAGGGTCCGCCGGTGGCGACTCCGAGAGCACCGTGTCGAGCACCACGTTGAGGTATGCATCCGTGGCCCGGACGCGGCTGAGCACCTGGACGGCGATGGCGCGTGCGTTCATCCTCACCCTCTCACCCTTCCAACCGCGTCATCATGTTCACGAGCTCCGCGTCCGACAGCTTCCGCGCCGGCAGGGAGGAGAGCATGAGCAGGGAGTCCTCCAGAAGCTCCTTGTAGCCACTCTCCGCCGGAGCCCCGCGCTGCACCTCGGTCCACTTCGAGCGCGCCCAGGTGGCCAGATCCGCGGGCGTCAGCCGCCCCGCCAGCCGGTCGGCGATCTTCTGCCGCACCAGCGCCCGGGTGAGGAAGTCCGCGGCGGGCGTGGCCCCCTTCGCCTTGCGGCCCAGCGTCTTCGAGGGCGCGGCGGACGCGGCCGGCGCCTGCGCCTTGCGGCCCAGCGTCTTGTTCCCCCCGCCCACCGGACGCGCCAGCGCCTTCGCCGGAGCATCGGCGGCGCGCGCCAGGGCTCGCGAGGGCATCACCGCCAGGGACTTCTCCCGGGGAATGTCCTTCTTCCGGCGGCCGAGCGTCTTCGCGGGCTCCTCGCCCTCCTCGCCCTCCTCATCGGCCCAGCCGGCCTCCACCACGTCGTCCTCGCCCTCCGCGCCGACCTCCTCCTCCTCCTCGGACTCCTCCTCCTCCTCGGACTCCTCGTCCACCTCCTCGTCCTCGTCCCCGGCCGCCTCCTCCTCGTCCGTCAGCTCCCCGGTGAGGTCGCCGCTGGCGAAGCGCTCCAGCGCCTCGAGGTACGAGTCGAAGCCCTGGCCCTCGAGGGTGGCGGTGCAGGCCTCGGCCACCACGGACTCGCGGTCGCCGAGCTCCTCCAGGTACACCTCGAGCGCGGGCAGGCCCACCGCCTCCAGCGCCTCCCTCAGCGGGTACGAGCCGAACAGCCCCGCGGGGCTCACCACCACGCCCTCCGCCCGGGAGCGCGCGGCGTGCAGTGTGTCGATGAGGACGCCCTCGTGATTGGACTGCACCACCTCGAGCTCCAGCCCGAGCTCCGCGGCCCGGGCCCTCAGGGCGGCATCGAGGTCCGCGAGCCGTCCTCCCTGCCTGCCCTCCCGCTCGCCCAGCAGGTTCAGGTTCGGCCCATGCAGTACCAACAGCCTCTTGCCCATGTCGCGTGTCCTCTTCCTACGATTCAAAAGGCCGGCTGCCCGGCGCCAGCTTGCGGCCCGCGAGGAACTCGCCCGCCGCCATCACCCGCTTGCCCTCGGGCTGCACTTCCAGCAGCACCAGCGAGCCCTCACCGCACGCCACCTCCAGCCCCTGCGGACCCGCGGACACCACCGTCCCCGGCGCGCCCTGGCCCTGCCCCACCTTCGCCCGGTGCACCTTGAACAGCTTGCCCTCCAGCGTGGTGAAGGCCCCCGGCCACGGGGTGAAGGCGCGCAGACGCCGCTCCAGCTCCACCGCCGGCCGCTGGAAGTCGAGCTTCCCGTCCTCCTTCTGGATGATGGGGGCGAGCACCACGCCCTCCGAGGGCTGCGGCCTCGGCTTCAGCTCGCCGCGCAGGTACGCGGGGAGGCACTCGCGCAGCAACTCCCCTCCCAGCTTGGAGAGCTTGTCGTGCAGCGTGGCGCTCGTCTCGTCCGGGGCGATGGGCAGGCGCTTCTCGGCGAGCACCGGGCCGGTGTCCAGGCCCTCGTCCATCACCATCAGCGCCACGCCCGTCTCCGCGTCCCCATGGGCGATGGCCCACTGGATGGGGGCGGCCCCGCGGAAGCGCGGCAGCAGCGAGGCGTGCACGTTGAGGCACCCCTTCAGCGGCGTCTCCAGCAAGTCCTTGGGGAGAATCTTCCCGTAGGCCGTCACCACGGCGACGTCCGGGGCGAGCTTGCGCAGCTCCTCGGAGAAGGGCGGCGTGCGCAGCTTCTGGGGCTGGAGCACGGGCACGCCGCGCTCGAGCGCGTAGGCCTTCACCGGGGAGATGGCGAGCGCCTGGCCGCGGCCCTTGGGCTTGTCCGGCTGGGTGACGACGGCCACCACGTCTCCGATGTCGAAGAGGGCGGCCAGGGAGGACACGGCGAACTCGGGCGTGCCCATGAAGACGATGCGGGGGCGGGTCATATGGAAGTGTCTTCTCCTGTACCCGGGCGCCTCAGGCAACGGACTTCAGCGCGCCCGCGGTGGGACCTTCGCTGGCCTGACGTTTGCGGGCCCGCAGCGAGCCGAGGATGCTCAGCGCGGCCTGCGTCTCCTCGGTGGTGGCCAGCGGCTGAAGCGCCTCGATGACTTCCGAGAGCAGCCGGGCCTCCTCGGCCTCGCGCTCGCGGATGCGGTCCACCGCCTCGCTGAGCCGGTCGAAGAAGCCGCGCAGCTCGTCCTTCTGGCGCAGCGGGCGCATGCGCGGGTAGCGGCCGGCGGCGAGCGTGGCGATGTAGAGGCTCATCACATACACGGGGCCGGCCACGCGGTGGGTGAGCACCAGTCCGAAGAGGGCCAGCAGCCCCGCCATGGCGAGCGCGCCCAGCCCGGTGAGCCAGAGCATCGTCTCGCCACTGGCGGCGAGCGCCACGGGAGAGGCCCCGCTCTCCACCGCCGCCCGGTGCGTCCGGTAGGCGAGCACCCCCACCAGCATCACCCCGCCCCCGCCGAGCGCGGCGAGCCGGAGCATGTACCGGAGCTGGAACCCGGCATCGAGCAGATATTTCCGGCGCACGACATGGGGACGCGAGGAAGGTTGAGTATCGACGGACATGGCGTTGGGCAGCGTACTCCAATCTCCCGGGTCGGTTTGCTCCTTCCGACAGGACGGGTTTAGGACGGAACGCGCGTTCAACCCGCAGTTCTTCGGGGGGCCACATGTCTCGCATTCTCGCCGCGACGAGCCTGGCGCTCGTGCTCGTTCTTTCCGGGTGCAAGGTGGACCCGGCGTCCCCGGAGTACTGGGAGAAGACACTGGGCAAGGCCCGCCGGGCCCAGGACCAGGTGCGGGTGCTGGAGACGCTGCGCAGCTCGGGCCACCTCGACGCGCGCTTCCTGCCCTTCCTCCATGCCGAGCTTGCCTCGGACCACAAGCCCGAGGTGAAGGCGGCGGTGGCGCGGGCGCTCGGAGACGTGAAGAACCCGGCCTCGGTGGAGCCGCTGGGCAACGCGGTGGATTTGGGGGCGACGGACTCGGCGGGAAACCTGCTCAACAAGGAGCTGGCCTCGGCGCTGGGAGAGATTGGAGACCCGAAGGCCGCGCCCGTGCTGATGAAGCTGCTCAAGGCCCGGGACAACTACACGCGCATCGAGGCCGTGGATGCCCTGGGGCGGATGCACACGCAGGAGGCCGTCGAGCCCCTCATTCAACTGGCCAGTGACGAGAGCACCGAGCCCTTCCTGAACAAGAAGGCCATCGAGGCGCTGGGCCGTATTGGCGACGCGAGGGCGGTGCCGGTGCTGATGCGGACGCTGACGAAGGAGCGCAAGGGAATCTCCTTCTACGTGGAGAGCTCGTTCTCGCTCTTCCAGATGGGGCAGCCGGCGGCGGACGCGCTGCTCAAGGTGATGGAGGGCAAGGACGACGAGCTATCGCGCTGGGTGCAGAAGAACGGCATCAACCCGGCGAGCTACTCCTTCAAGGCGGCGGAGATTCTCGGAGACCTGCGCGAGCACCGGGCGGAGGGGATGCTGGTGCAGCAGCTCGCGTTCAAGAACGAGGACCCGCGCATCCAGGCGGGCCTGAGGGCGCGAGCGGCGGATGCGCTGGCGAGGATGCGCTCGGCGGCGGCGGTGAAGCCCCTGGCGGCGATGGTGTCCGAGCCGGACGCGGGGCTGCGGCGCGAGTACACGCACGCACTGGCGCGGCTGGGCGGGCGCGAGGCCATGCCGGCGCTGGAGAAGGCGGCGGGCCAGGGGGACTGGTACGCGCGCGAGGCAGCCATCGACGCGCTGACGATGCTCGGGGACGCGCGGGAGCAGCCGGTGCTGGAGAAGCTGGCGGCGGCGGAGCCGGCGAAGACGGCGGCCGAGTGCCAGGAATTCGGAGGCGAGGGGTGTGGTGACCCGGCGACGCTGGCCAGGAAGCGGGCGGAGGAGATTGCGCGGTACGGCAAGCGGCTGGAGGCGGCGAAGGCGTGCGGAGCGGATACGGGCTGCTGGGCGAAGAAGCTGGAGGACGCGGACAAGGGCGTGGTGGAGCGCGCGGCAATGGAAGTGGGGCGCGGCAAGACGGCGGCGCACGTGGGGGCGCTGCTGGCACGGATGACGGAGAAGGACCCGGACACGCGGATGGCGCTCATCCTCGGGGCCGAGTGGCTGGTGGAGGACGCGAAGGACGCCGCGACACAGGCCCGGAGCGCCCTGCCCACGCTGGAGAAGCAGCTCACCGAGGAGAAGAGCCGCACCGAGTACGTGAGGGCCAACGAGGATCTGCGCCGGCTCGTGGCACGGCTGCAGCGCCAAAAGACCTGAGAGGGATTGCGCCCCTGCACCTGACATGACCCCGATGGGTTGGAATCCCGTCGGGGACACAAAAGCCGAAGCCGGAACCTGCCCAAGCGGGGCGGAGCCGGGCCTGGAGCCCCCCGTCCTTCTGATGCGCACGGGGCGGCGAGTCGCCATCTCCCCCAGGGCCCGGCGCGCATCTCACGGGCAAGTCCCACGGAGATACACCATGGCGGCATCGAAGCGGGTGTTGGTGACCGGCGCGACGGGGAAGCAGGGCGGCGCGGTGACGAAGTCGTTGCTCGCGCGGGGGCACCGGGTCCGGGCGCTCTGCCGGAACCCGACATCTCCGACGGCGGAGGCGCTGGCGCGCCGAGGGGTGGAGCTCGTCCCCGGTGAAATCCAGGGAGCTGCACTCGAGGGTGCGATGAGGGACGTCGACGCGGCCTTCGCGCTCTGCACGCCCTTCGAAGGCATCCGCGAGGAGCTCCGCAATGGCTTCGCGCTGGTGGACGCGGCCCGGCGGGCGGGGCTCGAGCACCTCGTCTATTCGTCGGCGGGGAGCGCGGATCGGGACACCGGGATTCCGACCTTCGAGAGCAAGAGACAGATCGAGGAGCACCTCCGCGAGTCCGGTGTGCCGTACACCATCGTCGGCCCCGCGTACTTCATGGAGAACCTGGGCGAGCCGTTCACCCGCGGGCATCTGCGGAAGGGAGTGCTCGCTCGGTGGATGCCAGTGGAGTGCAAGCTCCAATACATCGCCGTCGAGGATATCGGGGCCTTCGTGACGCACGTCTTCGAGAATCGCGAGCGCTTCCTGGGCCGGCGCATCGACCTGGCGGGCGACGAGCTGGACGGCGCGGAGGCCGCGGCGGTGTTCTCGCGAGTGCTGGGGCGGGAGATACAGCCGGTGGCGCTCCCGCTGGAGAGTTTCAATGTGCCGGGGGAGCTGGGCGCGAGCATCGCCATCATGCTGCGGTGGCTCGGGTCCACGGGCTTCAACGCGGACATCAACGGGTTGCGCCGGGAGTATCCCGAGGTGGGCTGGCACACCCTGGAGGATTGGGTCCGGGCCCAGGACTGGAGCGACGTGACGTCACCCTCCGCGGCGTCCGCCGGAGCAGACAGCGTCTGAGCTCTCGGCAGCGGGACCATGAGCACGGCCATGGTGAGCCGAGCCAGCCTCAACGGGAGGAGCGCCCGCCGATCTCCGGGAAGCGCTCGTAGGCCCGCTTGAGCGCCTCCAGGTGTGCAGGGTTGTCCAGGTCGAGCGGCGCATCGGTGAGCCGGACAATCCACCCGCCGGTCGCTGTGCGACGTGCGCGTGAAAGCAGCTCCGCGTCGCGGGCGGGGTCCGGGAAGCCGATGGTTTCTGCGGAAGCGGCCGACCAGTAGTTCAGCCACCCGAGGTAATAGGGAATCTCGGGCGAGCGGATGTGCTCGAAGAGCTTCAGGCCGGGCAACCCCCGGCGTGGGGACGGCGGCCCTTCAAGCGTGGGTGCTATCTGATACGCGATGTCCAGCGCAGCGGCATCCGGCGTCGCATGCCCCCAGAACGCGCAAGCGCCCTCCGCTACGTACTCCAACACATTCCCCGCTGCCGCGATAACGGCTGTGTCTAGCGGCAACTTCGCATGGACTTGGAGTTGTGGCCGACCGCCTGGGCTCACATACGCGGATTCGTGGTGCCCGGAGATCATCACGGGGTAACGCTCATCGCCGTTACATACCAGAGGGAACTCGCCGCGCGTGGTCGCCTCAGCCAACCACGCATCGCGTTGTGGCAACGCGGCAAGCCGTCGCCTCTCGGTCACTCTCCACTCCAGGCGCAAGCCGGGCAACGCTCGTTCCAAGCCATGGACGGCAGCGAGCGTGCGGTTGCCGTCACTCGCGAGTGGAGGCGCGTAGACGGTCAGAACGAGGCGATTTCGAGTGGTCATCGTTTGCATCCCGTGACGACGAGCTTGAGGGAGGGAACGACAGCGAGCAGCGCGTCTTTGTGCTCTTGGGTGCTCACGCCAACAACGAAGTCATATCCACAGGCCCGCGCAGCGTCGCGCTCCTTGCGCAATTGCTTGAGTTCCTTCTCAATCTCCTGATCCCGAATAAAGTCAGGGTACGTGTCAAATTGATGGGTCTTGATTTCCCACAGCACACGCACGCCGACTTGCAGCGCATCGAAGCGCACACCGCCCACGAGCACGTCCATTCCGGGATAACGGTTAGGCGGAAACTTATCGGCGCACTCGTTATGCGGGTCATCCTCGCCCGCGTGCAGCACCGGGATGGGCTTGCACTCCGGGCGGCGGTCCCGCTCCGTGACTTCGATTGGCCCAATGGGAGGGAAATCCGGCCCTCTTGGCTCCGGCTTGGGCCTTTGTTTCGGCGAGGGTTCCTGCGAAACGGGCTTTGTTTCAGGCACGGGGCGCGTTTCTGGCACGGGCCTTACCTGGGGACGGCCCCTCTTCTCCGCATACGTATCCAGGGCCTCTTTAATGGCGAAGCCCACCACCACAACACCCGTGATGATCACCGCTCCCACGACGATCTCCGGTGCCGCCAGGACGCAGGCCCCAAGTCCCACGGCAGCGGCACCAGCGGAGGCAACCGCGCATCGTCCTGTGGGGTCGTGAAACTCGAGCCGGTCATGGTCGAGCGCCGGAAAGCACTGCTCCACCAGCACGGGCCACGGCTCGGAAGCTTCGCGGACAGCGCAACGCCCCCCATCCGTCCAGGGCAGCGTCGCCGCTCGCTGGAGGTTGGCGAGCCTCGGGTCGCGGGCCGCTGGTTCTCTTGGGCTCGGCGCTGTCGTAGCGCAGGCCGAGACATAGAGAAGAAGTGCGATGCACGCTCGGAGACGCATGGCCGGGTCCTCCAATCAAGTCAGGACTGGCGGGTCCCGTTCTGGAGTATGCCAGCACGGCCCCAGCGGCGACGAATGAGCACGCGAGGGAAGCGGTGAGCGGGGGCACACGGCAGCCGCAGCTCGGGTCTGCCCCCGCGGGCTCAGCTCACCCAGCGTTTTCACGAAGTTCGTGTGTCAGCTGCCCCCTCGTGCGTTCCCACCCGCCAGCATGGGAACCAGGTCCACTCCGTGCCAGAGCCGTTCACGCATCTCGCGCGAGTCGGCCAGGGCTCGCGCTCCCCGAGGCGTGAGCGCGAACAGCCTCCGGGAGCCTCCAGGGCCCGACTCGCCGCGCTCCGAGCCCACCAGCCCCTTCGCCTCGAGCCGGTCGAGCGTGGCGTACACCGCGCCGATCGTCACCTCGCGCCCCGTCACCGCCTCCAGCTCCCGGCGGACGGCCATTCCGTAGGCGCCATCTCCGCCGGGCGCTCGCCCGGTGCGCACCACCGCGAGCAACACCTGCTCCTCGAAGGTGCCGAGAGGCGCATCCGATACTGTCTGGGTTTTGGATGGCATGGGGTCTATCCCTGGCGCAACACGACGGCGGGATCCATACGGCTGGCGCGCCAGGCGGGCAACAGCGCCGCGGCGATTCCGACCGCCAGCAATGCCAGGATGGCTCCCGCGAGGGACAACGGGTCCACCTCGCTCACCCCGTACAGGAACGAGGAGAGCAGCCGCGATAGCACGAGCGCCGCGACAGTGCCGAGCACGCTCCCCATCAGCACCAGCACGCCACCCCGGCCCACCACCTGCGCCACCACGCGCGACGGCCGCAGCCCGAGGGCGATGCAGATGCCGAGGTCGCGCTGGCGCCGGCGGACGAAGTGCGCGGTGACGCCGTAGACCCCGACCGCGCCCAGCACCACCGCGAGCGCCGTGAGGAACGCGAGCACCGACATCACCTGGCGCGCGGGGCCAATCGCCTGGGCGAGCACCGCCTCGAGGGTGGTGGTGCACTGCACGGCCACGGACGGCGCGGTGTGCGCGAGCTGCCTGCGGGCGTCGTCGAGCAGTGACGCGGGATCGTGGCCCGGCTGCGCGCGGAGCACCAGCGTGTGCCGCGCCGGCGTGTAGCCCGTCACCTGCGAGTAGAGCATGTAGCGCGCGGGCACGGCCCCATCGGTGAGCCCCGCCTCCGCCACGTCCTCCACCACTCCGACGATCCGCGCCCACGCATCGCGTCCCATCGCGAGCCGCCGCCCGAGGGGGCTCTCACCCGGGAAGTACTTCGCGGCGAGCGCGTGATTGACGAGCACGGCGGGCTCCGTGTTCTCCCGGTCGTCAACATTCAGCAGACGGCCCTCGAGCAGCTGAATCCCCATCGTCTCGAAATACCCGGGCGTCACCAGCCGCATGTAGGTGGTGCTGGCGGGGAGGTCCGGCTTGTCCTCCAGCGTAATGCCCCAGCTATCGCCCGGGCCCCGGAGGGGCAGCTTCTGGGCCGCACCCGCCGCACGCACTCCGGGCACCGCCGCGAGTGCCGTCTCCAGGTCGGCCAGCAGCCGCCGCCGGGCCTCGGGAGTGACGTTCCCCTCCATCACCACGTCCAGCACCGCCACGCGGCCCGTGTCCACGCCCGGGTCGATGGAGCGCAGGTTCGCCACCGAGCGCACCAGCAGCGCGGCCCCTGCCGTCAGCAGCACCGCGAGCGCCACCTGCCCCACCACCAGTGCGCCCTCGGTCCTTCCACCGCGTGCGCCAATCCCTCCCGTCCGGATGCTACCGAGCGCGCGCTGCGGATCCGACTTGCGCAACGAGCGGGCCGGCAGCAGCGCCACCGCGAGCGCGGCGACCAGGGCAATCACCAGCGCGGCGAAGAACACGCCCCAATCCAGCGAGCCGTGGGGCGCGAGGGGCCCGAGTGGAAGCGCGTCGGCGAGCACCTGGAAGCCCTCGGCGGCGATCAGCGCGCCCACCCCGGCGGCGGCGAGCCCCAGCAGGAGCGCCTCGGAGAGCAGTTGCTGCGTCATCCGGCGGCCGCTGGCCCCGAGTGCCAACCGCACCGCGAGCTCGGTGGCGCGGCTGTCCATCTGCCCGAGCATCAGCGCGGCGACGTTGGCGCACGCGATGAGCAGCAGCACCGCCATGGCCGCGAGCGTCGCGAGCAACGGGGCCTGCAATGGCCCGAGCAGGTGCTGGCGAAGGGGCGTCAGCGAAGGCGCACGCGTCTTGTCCCATTGCGCCGAGTACTGGAAGCGCTCGCCCAGACGCGAGGCGATCCGCCGCAGGGCCAGCTCGAGCGCGGGCCCGTCCGTCCCGGGCGCGCGCCGTCCCACCAGCGCGTAGTTGCCGGAGGTGTCCTCCTCGTTCAGTGGCTCCGCCACCCAGGCGCGCACCGTCGGGTCCGGAAACCAGAAACCCCGGGGCATCACCCCCACCACCGTGTGCGCCTGCCCATCGAGCTCCACCGTGCTGCCCACCAGCGACGGCTGCCCGCCGAGCTCCTCGAAGAGCGCGTGGCTGAGCACCACGGCCGGCGCGGCACCGGGGCGGTCTTCATTGGGCTCGAAGCCGCGGCCGAGCTCGGGACGAACCCCGAGCACGTCGAAGAGTCCGGCGGTGGTGGAGAGCGCGGGCACCGTCTCCGGAGACGCCTCCGGGCCGCGCCGCATCGGGAGCTCCCTCGACTTGTACGCCGCGACCCCGCTGAAGCCGGACCAGTCCGGGGACAGGTGGAGGAACTCCTGCTCGGACCAGTCCCTCGGGGACCAGAACAGGCCGAGCCGCTCCTCCGCGGCATAGGGCAGCGGCGTGAGCAGCAGCCCGCGCACCAGCCCGAAGGCCGCCGCCATCCCGCCCACGCCGAGCGCGAGCGTGAGGACCGCCAGCACCGTGTACATCGGACGCAGCCGCAGCCGGCGCGCCGCGTACCGCAGGTCCATGATGAAGCTCTCCATCGGGGGCCCTCCCGGGCGTAGGCGGCTGGAGGCCGGCTCGAAGCCAGTCCAACCGCGAGAGAACGTCCGCCGCACCAGCGGCGGCACCGAGCCGAGCACCTGCCGCCACAACCACGCGCACGCGTCCCGGCGGCCTTCCCGGGCCTCCCGGTCGGCGAACTCGGCGGAGAGCTCGGCCATGACCTCCTCCCGCTCGGCATACGGGAGCCACGCCCGCAGCAGCGCCAGAGGCAGACGGGGGACTTCCACGGGGCCTCCATTCCTCGGGGCGGACTGCGACACGGACACCTCGGCTCGCTGGCGGGGATTTGATTACTACAATGTAGAATACGGGGCCAGCGGGGGACGATTGCGTGGCACGCGCCGCGTCATGCCGGGAGGGCTACCGGGGAGGACTACCAGCCGCCTCCACCGCCACCACCACCGCCGCCGCCCGAGAAGCCGCCACCGCCTCCGCCGCCGAAGCCGCCGCCACCGAAGCCGGAGCCGCTTCCGTTGCTCAGCGCTCCACCCACGCTCGAGCTGAAAGAACCCACCGCGTTCGAGAGCGCGCTCGCGCCGAGGAGGGTGCTGCCCGAGGCTCCGAAGAACCAGACGCCGTGGGCAGTGCGGGTGAGCGCCTGGGAGGAGAGCCCCGAAAATACGCGTCCCCACGTGTCCTCGGCACCAAAGGCAATGGCGTAGGGCAGCAACCCGGTGAAGAGGTCCTGCTGTCTGGAGAGCTCCGCGCGCCGATTCTCGGCCGTGAAGATGAACGCGCGGAAGGCCTGGGCCCGCTGGAGCATGGCGCTGCCCTCCGGCGTGCGGCGCGGCATCCGTATCGCGAAGCTCCCCAGCGCGAAACCGCCGAGCACGAAGGGAAGCAACCAGAGCGCGACGTCGTGGCGTCCGGCTCTATAGGCCCCGCAGCACAGAGCGACGCTGACGACCCACAGAAACAACGAGCGGATCCCCCACTCCGTGCGCACGTAGTCCGCCTGGCCATGGAACCAGTCCCGCGCCTCGGGAGCGTCGTAGATGAGCTCTCGCACCCGCCTATAGTCGTTCGCGAGCCGGCTCCGGACCTCCGACAACGACACGGAGTCCGCCCAGAGGAACAACGAGGTGAGCAACACGCGCTCGTACTCCGCGAGCGGCGGCTCTCCCGGCCCCTTCTGGCGATGGCACCGGGTGAGACGCCAGCCGGGCCTACCGCTCCAGAAGCTCCCCGGCAATTCCTCGATGGACAGGTAGCCACGCACGGCCAGGTCGACGAGGGTCGCCGTGAGGTCCCGCTCGCCGACGCGCTTGTTGAGCAGGAGGTTCAACACCGCCGGTCGCAGCCTGTTGGGTGGCTGGCCCTCGGGACCGTGGGGGACGTGCCTCGTGGCCGGGTCGTCCATCACCTTCCGCAGGTAGAGCCGCACGAGCCAGAAGCCGATGAGCCCACACAGCAGGGCCGCGAAGAGGTAGTCCGCGGTGGCCGGCCGGTGGATGCCCGCGAAGTCGAGCAGGTGCCCCGATGGGGGGGACACGGGCACGAGCCGCGGCGGAGGAACCTGGACGCTGCCTGGCGGGAAGGCGACGACAATGGTCATGCCCTCGCCGGGCTCGAGTGAACCGGTGTTGGCCTGGCCCTCGCGCTGCTGGATGCCCGCGAAGGGGCAATGCTCCGTGCTGCCGGTGGGCCCCCGGTAGCAGGCCATGCGTGTCACCTCCGCCGGCCCGGGGATGTGGACCGAGACGCGCTCGATGGGCACGCTCCACTGCGAGCCCGTCACGTTCCAGTAGAGTTCCTCGTGTGTCTGGAACGGGTTCATCACGCCGGCGACACGGTAGGTCAGCCGGTAGCGATGAGGGCCGGAGACGGTCTGGGAGGGCGAGCCGATCCTCAGGCGCACCGTGTCGCCCTGCTCCATCACCACGAGGTCGGCCGGAGTCCCCGGGTCCCCCTCGACGCGTGCGTCATCGATGTGGATGAGCCGGTCCCGCGTGGCGTCGTAGCCATTGCGCACGGGGATGTCACGGTAGATGCCGTGCTTCTGCTGGGAGCCGAAGTCGACGGCGATGTCCTCGGTGACCCGCACGTCGGCGTTGGCCTGCACGGTGAGCTGGGCGTCGAAGCTCTTGATGACCCAGCCCGAGTCCCGGGCCACGGCCGACGTGGCGAACAGCAACACGAGGGCACAGAACGTGGTGACGCTCCACACACGCCCCGGGAGCGCAATCCCACGCGAACAGCCAGCCGGGCGCCTGCTTCTCCAGAACCAGACCATCGCCCACCTCCTTCGGGAGCGAGGCAACCGACGGAGACCACGCCCCCTGAGGTCAACGGATGGGCAGACATCCGTCATCCCAGGGGGCCATGTGCCTGGCGGCCCTGGCTAGAGCTTCGCGAGGGCGGCGTCGTAGTTCGGCTCCTGGCCGATCTCCGGCACCTGCTCGGTGTGGAGGACCTTGCCGCTCTCGTCGAGCACGACGACCGCACGCGAGTAGAGGCCCGCCAGGCCGCCATCCTTGATGGTCACGCCGTACTGCTTGCCGAAGTCTCCGCGGAAGCCCGAGAAGGTCAGCGCCTTCTCGATGCCCTCGGCGCCGCAGAAGCGCTTGAGCGCGAAGGGCAGGTCCATGGAGACGTTGATGACGGTGACGTTGGGCTTCTCGGTCGCGCGCTTGTTGAAGGTGCGCACCGAGGTCGCGCACACACCGGTGTCGATGCTGGGGAAGATGTTGAGCACGCGCTTGCCCGGAATGGACGACAGCTTCTTGTCCGCGAGGTCCACACCGGTGAGCGTGACGTCCGGCGCCTGGGCGCCCACGCCGGGCAGGTTGCCCTCGGTCTGTACCGGATTGCCCTTCAGGGTGATCTTGGCCATGTGTGCGTCTCCTTCGAATGCGGGGAGCGCCCGTCGTAATGGCACTCGTGGGCCGGATGCCAGGGGGAACATGGGTCCGCTGGCGCCGAGCGAACGGTTGACCCCGCTTCACGCCCTGGGGGAAGAATTCGTTGCCCAGGGAAGGCAGCCACGGGTCCAAGGGATGACGACACCGTCGATTCCCTCGAGCAGGGGCCCATGAAACGCACCCTTCCCTTCCTGCTGTCACTGTCAGCCCTCCTTGTCAGCGCGTGCGGTGACACCCACGCGCCCCGGCCCACCCTCATCGCCCACCGGGCCGGGTCCGGCTACTGGCCGGAGAACTCCCGCACCGCCGTCCTCGAGAGCGTCCAGCACCGCTACCCTGGCATCGAGGTCGACGTCACCCTCACGCGGGATGGGGTGCCGGTCCTGGCGCACGACCCCTGGCTGAGCGAGACGCTCTGCACCACCGTCGACGGCGCACCGCTGCCCGGCCGGGTGCTCATCCAGGACCTGACGCTGGAGCAGCTGCGGGAGGCCTACCGCTGTGGCGGCGTGGAGAACCCGGAAGCGCCCGAGGCACGGGTGGTGGCGGACACGCTGATGACGCTGGACGAGCTGCTGGACGCCCTCGCCGAGGCCCCGGAGATGCTGCTGCACCTGGACCTCAAGTGCCAGCCGGAGCTGACCCCTCCGGCCGAGGAGTTCGCCGAGCAGATCATGACGCGCTGGCAGGCCCGGGGGCTGCCCAATCCCATGTACGTGGACTCGGGGTGGCCCGAGGTGCTGGAGGCCTTCCGTGCCCACGGTCCGGTCACCACCACCCTCTCCTGGCCGAAGTTCCCCGCGGGCGACTCGACCACCGCCATCGTGGTGGAGCATGAGTTGCTGACCCGCGTGGGAGTGGACGACATGGTGGCGGCGGCCCTGCGGGCAGGCTCCGACGGCGTCGTCATTCCCTACCAGATGGCGGACCAGCACCTGGTGGAGCTGGCCCACCGCGAGGGGCTGAAGGTGCAGCTCTTCGCGCCCAACACCCGGGAGTTGCTGGAGTACTTCTGCGACTGGCCGGTCGACGTCCTCATCACCGACTTTCCCGAGGAGGCCCCATGCTTGCGCTAGTGGCGGCGGTGGTGCTGGCGGCCGAGCCCGCCAGTGTCCGGCTGGAGCGGGTGGATGTGTTGTCCGAGGATCCGGGGTTGTGGCTGCACCAGGAGGCATCGCGGCTGAAGGTGGATCCGCTCACGCCGACGGTGCGCTTCCTCACCCAGGTGAAGCTGGTGTGGAGCACCCCGGTGCGCGGGCTGGATTTCGGGGTGTCGGTGGGCTCGCAGTCGCTGGTCTACGAGCTTCCGCTGGTGCCCCGGGCGAACCTGTCGCTGAGCGTGGGACTGCAGACGCGCTTGCTGCTGCCCCGTGGGGGACTGGTGGGGCTGGCCTGGCGTGCCGGGCCGGTGCGGCTGGGACTGGGCCTGAGCGTCTTCTCCGAGGCCTCGTGGTCCCACGTGGACTACAGCCATTGGACGGCCCTGCCCACCGTGGGGCTCGGCTTTGGCCGCTTCGCCACTCCAGCGCCGGCCGGAGAATGACTCGCGGGAGGTCCGTGCAAGACCCGGAGCATGGCCTCCTCCTAGAATGCACGCATGCGCCCCGTGGCTCTCCTGCTGCTTCTTCTGACGGTCCCTTCGCCGAGCTCCGCCGACGAGCGCTTCACCGGCTTCGACAGCTTCGTGAGTCAATACCGGGAGGCCCCCGCGGACTCCCGGAAGGAGCTGGTGCAGTCGTTCATCGCGTGGCAGCAGGCACGCGGTGGCTTTCCCCTCATCGAGGCGGATGGGAGCGTGGTGTTCTTCTTCCAGGGCTCGGGGCAGGAGAAGGACGTCCGCGTCATCGGGGACTTCAAGCAGCGCACCTTCAGCGTCGCCTGGGACGAGGCCGGTGAAGCGCTGTCGCGCGCCAGCGAGAGCGGCGAGGTCTTCTTCAAACGCCTCGAGTTCGAGCAGGACGCCCGGCTCGAATACAGGTTCATCGTCGACGGTGCGCAGAAGCCCGATCCGCTGAACCCACACACCCTCGACAATGGCGTCATCGGGATGGTGTCCGCGCTCGAGATGCCCGCCTACAAGGAGGCCCCGGAGGTGGCCGTGCGTGAGGACGTTCCGAAGGGAACCCTGACCATGCTCGCCGAGGCCTGGGCCACCCCCAAGGTCACCGTCTACCTTCCCGCAAACTACGAGGCCTCGAAACGCTACCCGGTCGTCTACACCGCCGACGGCAGCGCCTGGATCAATTACCTGAAGCTGCCAACCGTCCTCGACAATCTCATCGCGGACGGAGCGATCGAGCCCGTAATCGCCGTCATGATCGACCCGGCCGCCGATCGCTCCAGCTGGTATCAATTCAATCCCGAGTATCTGGCGTACCTGGAGAAGGTCGTCGCCTACGTCGATGGCCACTACCCGACCCGGCCCCGCGCCGAGGACCGGCTGCACCTGGGCTCGTCGGCCGGAGGGCGCTGCTCGCTCTATGTAGGGCTGGAACGGCCCGGGCTGTTCCGGAAGCTCGCCATGCTGTCCCCCTCCCTGGCCGGCGCCCCTTCCTACTACGAGCCCTACTTCAGCCGCCGGAAGCGCCCCGACCCGAAGCTGCGAATCTGGATGAGCGCGGGCTCGTACGAACGGTACATCCATGAGGACACCCGGCTCATGGAGAGGTACTTCAAGGAGACGGGGCTGAAGCCGAGGGTCGTGTACACGCACCGGGGACACAGCCTGGGCTCCTGGCGGTCCCTCTCGGTGGACGTGTTGAAGTTCTTCTTCCCCGCGGAGAGGCATTGAGCCCACGCCCGGTGCTGCACTTCATCGCGGGGAGGATCGGGTCGGGGAAGACCACGCTCGCGCGCGGGCTCGCGCTCAAGGTGCCCGCGGTGCACATCTGCGAGGACCAGTGGATCGCCACGCTGGGCGGTGAGGTGAAGACACTGCGGGACTACGTGCGCCACTCCACGCGCTGCCGCAAGTTGCTGGTGCCGCACCTGCGCGACGTGCTGCGCATGGGCGCCTCGGTGGTGCTCGACTTCGCCGGGAACACGCCGCGAGACCGCGCCTGGGTGCGGAGCATCTTCGAGTCCGCGGGGGCCGGCCACGTACTGCACGTCATGGATACGCCAGACGCGCTGTGCCTGGAGCGGCTGCGCCAGCGCAACGCCGAGCGCCCCGAGGGCCGGTTCTGGTGGGAGGTGGGCGAGGCGCTCTTCCACGAGGCGGCGAGGTACTACGTGCTGCCCTCGGAGGCCGAGGGCGTCCGCGTTGTGCGGCACATTGCGGCGAAAGCGAGTGGTTGAAGTACAATATGCGCCATGAAAAGCGCCCCCCGTACAACGACGACCACGACCGCTCAGACTACGGCTCCCATCTCTTCCGACCGACCAGCCAAGTCGCTTGCTCAGGATCGCTACGGACTCAAATCCAACTTCATCCCACGACTCGTCCGTCTCGCGTTGGAGTGGCCGACCGAAGATGGGTTGGTCCTCGGGCTATTTGGGCCATGGGGCATCGGGAAGACGTCCATTTTGCACATGTTCCGCGATCACGTGGAACAAAACCGAGCACAGCATAAAAACGTGCACATCGCCTTTTTCAATCCTTGGTTCTACGAGGACACTGGCGCACTCGTAACATCGTTCTTCGCGACCATCGCGGAGGAACTCAAGACGGGCGGCGGGAATTTTCTGAAGGCAGCAGAAAAGGGATTCAAAGGGATGGGAGCATTTCTTACCGCTGCATCCAAAGGAATCACCATCAGCGGCATCAACGTCGACATAGGCAAGATTGGGGAGAGCCTCAAAAACTCAGGAGAACTATCAAATAACCTCGCGGGTCTCGCCGCGCTTGCCGATGGCGGTGAGAAGAAGTTCGAACAATATCGGGCAGAAGTGGAAAAAGCACTCAACAAACTAGGGGCGAAAGGTGGACGAGTTGTCGTCTTGGTCGACGATGTCGACCGCCTAAGCAAGGTAGAACTGCTCACCATGCTACGACTCATCCGAACAGTAGCAGACCTACCTTACATGACTCTGGTAGTGGCAATGGACGACGA
>NZ_JBJMQO010000003.1:0-46161 GCF_045802675.1 Archangium sp.
ATCCAGAGCGCCGCCGGGCAGCCCGGCATGGAGGAAGGACGGCTCGGCGGCCAGGAGAACGCGGCCCACCTGCGGCGCCTCTTCGAGCGGGTGAAGCAGAGCCGGTCCGGCGAGGCCATCGTGGAGCTCCCGGAGCACTCCGAGTACATCGCCGTGACGCGGCTCCAGGGCCCGGATTGGTATTTCGCCACGGTGTTGCCCGAGAGCACGGTGACGGGGCCCGCCCTGAGCGCGGCGCGCTACGTGCTGCTGCTCGGCGTGCTGTCGCTGGTGCTGGAGCTGGTCATCATGTACTGGGTCCTCCAGCGGCAGATCCGCGAGCCCCTGGTGGCCTTCGCCCGGGCCACGGACCGGGTGGCGGCCGGCGACTTCCAGGTGGCGCTGGACAGCTCGCGCGGCGACGAGCTGGGGCAGCTGGCCCGCGCCTTCCAGCTCATGGCCGGGCAGGTGCAACGGCGCGAGGAGGAGCTGCGCCAGGCCAACGAGGGACTGGAGCACCGGGTGGAGGAGCGCACCCGCGAGCTCAAGGACATCCACCTGCAGCTGGTGCAGACGGCGCGGCGCGCGGGCATGGCGGAGATCGCCACCAACGTGCTGCACAACGTGGGCAACGTGCTCAACAGCGTCTACACTGCGGCCCAGGTCGCCAAGGAGCGGATGACGGGGATGCGGCTGGAGCACGTGGGCCGCGTGGCGGGCCTGCTCCAGGAGCACCTGGCCGACGCGGGCACCTTCCTCACCCAGGACGAGCGCGGACGCAATGTCATGCCCTTCTTGAGCAAGCTGGGGAAGAACCTGCTCGACGAGCGCGCCGAGGTCATCGTGCTGCTCGACGACGTGGGCCGCTACACCGAGCACATCGGAGACATCGTCAAGGTGCAGCAGAACTACGCCCGCATGCCCCGGGTGCACGAGCCCGTGCAGCTGGCGGAGCTGATGGAGGACGCCCTGCGCATCAACGCGGCCGGGCTCTCCCGCCATCAGGTGAAGGTGCAGCGGCACCTCGCGTCCCTGCCGGCCGTGCTCACCGACAAGCACAAGGTGCTGATGATCCTCGTCAACCTCGTGAGCAACGCCAAGTACGCCATGGACGAGGTGACCCCGAGCGAGCGGCTCCTCACGGTGAAGCTGGAGCAGACCCAACCGGACCGCGTGCACATCGCCATCCACGACAACGGCATGGGCATCGCGCCGGAGATGCTCACGCGCATCTTCCAATATGGCTTCACCACGCGCGCCGAGGGCCACGGCTTCGGCCTGCACTCCAGCGCCCTGGCGGCCCAGGAGCTGGGCGGCTTGCTGACCGTGCACAGCGATGGGCCCGGCCACGGCGCCACCTTCACCCTGGAGATTCCCTTCGTGCAGGTGCTCGCGACGGCGTGAGCCCGGGGCTCCTCACCGCTTCGGCTCGCCCGTGGGCACGGGCACCTGGGCGTCCGGGTACAGCTCGCGCTTCTCCGGCTCGAGTGCGTCCCGGCCCAGCCGCAGCGACGCCAGCGCGAACAGCGCGATGACTCCCAGCAGCACCACGCCCACCGAAGGTGCCGCCGGTCCAGGATGGAGACCTCCAGCCGCGGCATCTCGCGCCTCGGGTGGCCCTCCGGCAGCGAGCGCCACTCGCGCAGCATCTCCCGCGTGCACGCCGTGCCCCTCTGTCCTACCCGCCCCACGCCCGCCGCGAGCCTGCTCGGCTGCCCTCCCCCATCCAGCCACTGGCTTCATGACAGTGACAATTCACCAGTGACGACTTGACACAAGCGCTGTCGAGTCCTACTGTCAGTCCCGTGAGCACGACGAAGACACCCAGGGAGTGGAAGCTGACGGAGCTGGCCGAGGCGGCGGGCGTGTCCCCACGCACCGTGCGCTACTACGTCCAGCGGGGGCTGCTGCCCGCCCCGCCCTTCAAGGGGCCGGACACCGTCTACGGCGAGGACCACCTGCTGCGCCTCAAGGCCATCCGCGCCCTACAGGCCCGCTTCCTCCCGCTCGATGCCATCCAGGTGGAGCTGGCGCGGCTGAGCCCCGACGAGCTGAAGGCGCTCGTCGACGCTGACGCCACGCCTCCACCCGCCTCCGCCGCCGGGGCCGCTGTACCCGCCCCCTCGCCGGCTCCCGCGTCGGAGCCGGTGAAGGAGGAGGCCCCTGTCTCCCCCTCGGACGGGGTGACAAGCTGGCGCCGGTGGGAGTTGGCGCCGGGGCTGGAGCTGCAGCTCGCCGACACGGCGGACGAGAAGACCCGGGCGCTCGCCGAGCGTGTGCGCGCCCTCATCAATGAGTCCCAGGAAGAGTCCCAGGAAAGGTAGCGCCATGGTGAACGAGAAGGCTGGTCTGTACACGCAGAGCGGTGCCCAGGTTCCCCTTCAGGGAGTGGACGTCAGTGGCGAGTTGCTCGGCGGGCACGCCCGGGTGCGCGTGCGCCAGCGCTACCGCAACACCGAGTCCAAGCCCGTCGAGGCCGTCTACGTCTTCCCCCTCCCCTCCGACGCCACCCTCACCGCCTTCTCCATGGAGTGCGCCGGGCGGCGCGTGCAGGGCATCCTCAAGGAGCGCGACGAGGCCTTCCGCGCCTATGACGACGCGGTGACGGCCGGCCATGGCGCCGCGCTGCTCGACCAGGAGCGCCCCAACGTCTTCACCGCCCAGGTGGGCAACCTCCTGCCCGGCGAGGAGACCCTCGTCGACGTGGAGTTCCTCCAGGCCATCCAGGTGGAAGAGGGCTGCGTGCGCTGGGCCCTGCCCACCCTCGTGGCGCCCCGCTACATCCCCGGCTCGCCCTCGGGAGACCGCAGTGGCCACGGTTGGGCCGACCCCACCAGCCGCGTGCCCGACGCGGACCGCATCACCCCGCCCGTGGGCGACGCGCGCTACGGCCTCACGCTCGACCTGCTCATTGCGCTCGGCCGCGAGGTGGTGGTGGAGAGCCCCTCGCACAAGCTGGAGGTCTCGAAGGCCGAGGGCGGCACGCACGTGAAGCTCTCCCAGCCCCAGGTGGCGCTGGACCGCGACCTGGTGCTGAGCATCCGCAGCCCGGACACGAGCACTCCGCTCACCACGCTCGTCACCCACCGCAAGGGCGAGGAGCCGGGCGCCTTCGCCCTCACCGTGGTGCCGGACCTGCTCGGCATGGCCGCGGGCCCCAGGCGTCAGGAGGTGGTGTTCGTCGTGGACACCTCGGGCTCCATGGGCGGCGAGAGCCTCCCGCAGGCCCAGGGCGCGCTCCGCCTGTGCCTGCGCCACCTGCGCGAGGGCGACCGCTTCAACATCATCGCCTTCGAGAGCTCCTTCCAGCTCTTCTCCAAGGAGCCGGTGACCTTCACCCAGAAGACGCTGGAGCAGGCGGACAAGTGGGTGGCGGCGCTGCAGGCCAGCGGTGGCACCGAGCTGCTCCAGCCCATGCAGGCCGCGGTGCAGGCCGTGCCGGACGGCGTGGTGGTGCTGCTCACCGACGGCCAGGTGGGCAACGAGGCGGAAATCCTCAACGCGGTGATGGGGGCGCGCAAGACGGCACGCCTCTACTCCTTCGGCATCGGCACCAACGTGAGTGACGTGCTGCTCAAGGACATGGCGCGGCAGACGGGCGGCGCGGTGGAGTTCATCCACCCCGGCGAGCGCATCGACGACAAGGTGGTGGCGCAGTTCTCCCGCGCGCTCGCCCCCCGCGTCACCGGCGTGGAGCTGCGCTTCGAGGGCGTGGAGGCCTCGGAGCTGGCGCCCGCCGAGCCGCCGCCGCTCGTGGACGGCACGCCGTGGAGCCTCTTCGGCCGCTACACCACGCCGGGCAGCGGCAAGCTGGTGCTCAAGGGGAAGTCGGGCGCCGAGACGTTCTCGCTCTCCATCCCCGTGAGCTTCCCCGCCCAGAGTGACCGGCCGGTGGTGGAGAAGCTGTGGGCCGCCGAGCGCATCCGCGCGTGGCAGGACGCCGCGCTCGTGGGGCGGCGCGCCGAGGCGCTCAAGCAGCGCATCGTGCAGCTGGCGCTCGCGCACGGCATCGTCACGCCCTACACCTCCTTCGTGGTGGTGGAGGAGCGCCAGGGCGAGCGCCGCGCCTCGGGCCAGCCGGAGACGCGCGTCGTCCCCGTCAATGCCCCGGCCGGCTGGTCCATGTTCGGCACGGCGAAGCAGGAGGAGCAGGCCCCCCAGGCCCAGGGGGTGGCGCGCAAGGGCCGTCCCGCCATGGCGGCGAAGAAGCTCGCGGCCCCGAGCATCGGGGGCATGGCCCCGGGCTCGCCGCCGATGCCCTCGCCCGCCCGCGCCGCGCCGTCCGCGTCGTTCGCCCCGCCCCCGCCCGCGCCCGTGGCCGCCGCTCCGGCGGCCCGAGCCGCCTCGGCGGGTCCGTCGGGTGCCTCCGAGCGGAGCAAGGGCGGCTTCGGCACCCTCGCTGGGCTGGTCAAGGAGAAGGCCGCCGCCAAGATGGACTCCATGGACCTGGGCCGCGATGCCGACGACTCGTTCTCGGTGCTGGCGGAGTCGTCCGCGAGCCTGGAGCTGGAAGCGCCCGCGGAGGAAGAGTCCGCGGCGGACGGCGGCGTGGGCCTGCTCGAGCAGCAGCTCGCCAGCGGCCTGTGGGCGGGCACGGGGACGGGCGCCGAGCCCGTGCGCCAGGCCCGCGCCACCGCGCTCGCCCTGCTGGAGCTGTTGCGCCAGGGCATCACCAGCAGCCACGCGCTGCACGGCGCGCAGGTGAAGAAGGCCGTGGAGGCGCTGCTCGCGCTCGTGCCCCAGTTGAGCGGGGCGCCCGACGTGGCCGAGCTCGCCCTGGGCGTGGCGTGGCTGGTGGCCGCCGGCCCGCGCACCCGGGGGAAGATCGCCGAGGCCGCGCAGCCCATCGCCGGGCTGAGCGCGCGGCTGCAGAACGAGGTGGCCCTGCGCCAGCACGTGGACGCGCTCGCCACGCGCTGAGCCGGGCCCTCCGCACCGCCGAGGCGCTTGTCCCGGGCCTCGGTGGTGGGTGGAGCGGGGTTACTCCCTGGCGACCTGGAGCACGAGCTTGCCCGTGTTCTCGCCCTTGAAGAGCTTGAGCAGGGTGTCGGGGAACGTCTCGAGGCCCTGGACGATGTCCTCGCGGGACTTGAGCTTGCCCTGGGCCATCCAGCCGGCCATCTCGCGAGCCGCCTCGCCGTAGCGCGGGGCGTAGTCGAACACCACCATGCCCGTCATGCTCGCGCGGTTGACGAGCAGGGACATGTAGTTGGCCGGGCCCTTCGCCGGGCCCGTGTTGTTGTACTGGGAGATGGCGCCGCAGATGATGATGCGCGCCCCGCGCGCGAGCTGGGTGAGCACCGCGTCGAGGATGTCGCCGCCCACGTTGTCGAAGTAGACGTCCACGCCCTTGGGGCAGTGCGTGCGCAGCGCCTTCTTCACGTCCTCGGACTTGTAGTCGATGGCGGCGTCGAAGCCGAGCTCCTCCACGAGGTAGCGGCACTTGTCCGGCCCACCGGCGATGCCCACCACGCGGCACCCCTTGAGCTTCGCGATCTGCCCGGCCACCATGCCCACCGAGCCGGCCGCGCCCGAGACGACGACGGTGTCCCCCGGGTTGGGCTTGCCGATGTCGAGCAGCCCGAAATAGGCCGTCATGCCGGAGATGCCGAGCACGCCGAGGTAGACGGGCAGCGGGATGCGCGGGTCGACCTGGGTGACGCCCTTTCCGTCGGAGCGCGCGTACTCCTGCACGCCGAAGACACCCAAGACGTGGTCGCCGGCCGAGAAGCCGGGGTGCTTGCTGGAGACGACGCGGCCCACGCCCGCGGCGCGCATGACCTCGCCGATGCCCACGGGCGGGATATAGGACTTGCCCTCGTTCATCCACGAGCGCATGGCCGGGTCCAGCGAGAGGTAGAGCACCTTCACCAGCAGCTCGCCGTCCCTCGGCTCGGGGACGGGCTCCTCGGTGTACTTCCAGTCTTCGCGCTTGGGCATGCCGGCCGGGCGGGCGGCGAGGCGGAACTGATGATTGGTGGGGCTCATGGTGCTCCTGTCGGAGACGGCGGCTACGGAACGAGGCTTATAGCGCCCGAGTCACTTATGAGTCTATAAGCCTGCCCTGCCCGGCCCGTCACCCGGTCCCTTCAGGGATGACAGAGGCTGGACAAACCATGACGAACAGAAGTGGGGGAAACATTCCGCGCCCGTCGCGGTTGAGCCATTCCCGAATGACAGCTCCCACGCTCCGGCCCCCCACCTCCCTGGCCCGCTCGACCCTCATCCAGATGGGCGTGCGCATTGGCGTCCTCATCGCCCTGAGCACGCTCGCCAGCTACCTGCACATGTTCCACACGCTGCGCGAGGAAGCCCTCCAGCAACTGGCGCGGCATGTGGCGGAGCGCAGCCAGCGGGAGCAGGCCATCTTCACGCTGGCGGAGGACAACCACGCCATCCTCCGCAAGGCCCTGGAGGAGCGCATCCGCGCCTGGGGCCAGCAGGATCCGAATCCGCGCTTCGACAGCCTGTTTACCCAATGGCCGGATGGCACGGTCCGCTCCCGGGTCGAGGGCTTCGACGGGACGCGGATGGCGGGAGTCTTCGTCCCGCCGGGTGTGAAGCTCGACACGGAGCTGCGCCGCCGCATCCTGGCCGCCTACGACGTCACCATGCAGTACGGGCCCGCCTTCGCGGCCCGCTTCATCGACACCTATGTCACCCTGGCGGAGGGGCCCGTCATCACGTTCTGGCCCACGAGACCCGCCTGGGCCCTCGAGCTCCCGGCGAACGACCCGACGCTCGAGTACGAGTACGTCACCATCACCACTCCCGCGAAGAACCCGCGGCGGCGGACGGCCTGGACCGGCAGCTACCTGTACCCGCCCACCCAGAACTGGTTGGTCACGGTGAGCACCCCGCTGGACCTGGAGGGCCGCCATGCCGCGACGTTCTCCCATGACGTCATGCTGGACGAGCTGCTGGCCCGCTCCATCAACGACCACCTGCCCGGCACCTACAACCTGCTCGTGCGAGATGACGGCCAGCTCATCGCGCATCCCGGGCTGGACATGCGGGGCGCCACCGTGGACTACGACCTGCTGGGCACCGCTCCGAAGCCCGGGGAGACGGCCCCCCGGCTCGCGTCCGAGGAGGAGCGGGTCCACCTGCGGAGCCTCTTCGAGAAGCTGAAGAACCGCCAGCCCGGCGAGGACCTCGTGGAGCTCCCCGAGTATGGCGAGTACATCGCCGTGGCCCGGCTACAGGGGCCAGAGTGGAACTTCGTCACGGTGCTGCCCAAGAGCATGGTGACCGACTCCGCCTTGAGGGCGGCGCGCTATGTGCTGCTGTTCGGCCTGGCGTCCCTGCTGCTGGAGCTGGTCATCATGTACTGGGTGCTCCGCGAGCAGATCTCCCAACCGCTGCTGGCTTTCACCCAGGCCACGCACCGGGTGGCGTCCGGGGACTTCCAGGTGACGCTGGACACGCGGCGCGAGGACGAGCTGGGGCAGCTGGCGGGGGCCTTCCGGACCATGGCCAACCAGGTGCAGCAGCGCGAGGAGCAGTTGCGTCAGGCCAACGAGGGACTGGAGCAACGCGTCGAGGAGCGGACCCGGGAGTTGAAGACGGTCCACGGGCAGCTGATACAGACGGCGCGGCAGGCGGGCATGGCGGAGATCGCCACCAGCGTGCTGCACAACGTGGGCAATGTGCTCAACAGCGTCTACACCTCCTCCCAGCTGGCGCGGGACAGGGTGGGCGAGCTGCGGTTGGAGCACGTGAGCAAGGTGGCCATCCTGATGGAGGAGCGCCAGGCGGACCTCGCCACCTTCCTCACCCAGGACGAGCGCGGGCGCAACACCCTGCCCTTCCTGAACAAGCTGGGACAACACCTGCTGAAGGAGCGCCAGGAGATCATCACCCTGCTGGAGGACGTGGGCCGGTACACGGAGCACATCGGCGACATCGTCAAGGTGCAGCAGAACCATGCCCGCACACCCCGGATGAACGAGCCCGTCCACCTGTCCTCGCTGCTGGAAGACGCGCTGCGCATCAACGCGGCCGCCCTCACCCGTCACCACGTGAAGGAGGTCCGGCAACTGCCCGTCCTGCCTCCCTCGATGACGGACAAGCACAAGGTGCTGATGATCCTCGTCAATCTCATCAGCAACGCCAAATACGCCATGGATGGGACGCCGCCGGAGCAGCGCATCCTGCGCGTGAAGCTGGAGCGCCCCGTGCCCGACCGCGTCCGCATCGAGGTCCAGGACAATGGCATGGGCATCCCCCCGGAGCTGCTCACGCGCATCTTCCAGTACGGCTTCACCACCCGGGCGGACGGGCACGGCTTCGGCCTGCACTCCAGTGCCGTGGCGGCCCAGGAGCTGGGGGGCTCGCTGACGGTCCACAGTGACGGGCCCGGGTGTGGCGCCACGTTCACGCTGGAGCTGCCCTACCAGCCCATCGGGCAGAGCGCTCCCTCATGACGGACCCAGGTGAGCCCGCTTCCTGAGCAGCGGGGAGACGAGGGCGGAGTGTCCAACTCCTCCACCCTCTTCGAACAGGCAGCGCTGCGCTCTTGCCAGGAGCCGAGGGCCCGTCCCACTGTGCCTGACTTCCAGCAACTCTTCGAGAAGAGCCCGGGCGCCTACCTCGTCCTCACGCCCGACGCGGACTTCACCATCGTGGCGGTGAGCGACGCCTACCTGCGTGCCACCTTGACGGCCCGCGCGGCCATCCTCGGCCGCGGCCTCTTCGAGGTGTTCCCCGACAACCCGGCGGACCCGAACGCCACGGGCACGCGCAACCTGCGCGCCTCGCTCGGGCGGGCCCTGGCCACTCACGCGCCGGACACCATGGCCGTGCGTCCCGCGAAGCTGAGGCGCCAGGAATTCCGGGCTCGCCGGCAACCCTTGGCCAGGTCATGGCCGCGGGCGTGAAATCACAACCAACTCCGAGGGCCTCTCCCCGCTGTGGACACCCAAGGGTGGGGAAGACATGCGGAATATCGGCATCATCGGCTCGGGAGTCGTCGGACTCCTGGCCGCGCACGGCCTGCGCCAGGCGGGCCACCAGGTGACACTCTATTCGGACAAGACGCCCGAGCAGTGGCTTCAGAGCCGGCCCACGGGCACGGCGGCGCGCTTCGGCCTGTCGCTGCAACTCGAGCGCGAGCTCGGCCTCAATCACTGGGATGACGAGGTGCCCTGGGTCGAGGGCGCGCACATCACCGTCTGCCCCGCGCCGCGCAACCGCCTGCTCACGCTCACGGGGCGCATGCGCGAGCGCTTCCTGGCCATCGACGTGCGGCTGCAGAGCCACCGGTGGATGAAGGGCCTGGTGGAGCGGGGCGGCCGCATCGAGCTCGAGTCCGTGACGGTGGAGCGGCTGGAGGAGATCGCCGCCGCGCATGAGCTCACCCTGGTGGCGGCCGGCCGTGCGGAGCTGTGCCAGCTCTTCGAGCGCGACGCGGCCCGGAGCGTCTACGACACGCCCCAGCGCCAGCTTGCGCTCATGTGCATCAAGGGCCCGAAGCTGCGCTTCGACAACCTGCCGCTGGTGCCGGTGAAGTTCAACGCCTTGCCCGGCGTGGGCGAGGTCTTCTACATGCCCTATCACCACAAGGACGTGGGCCCGAGCTGGAACTGCCTCTTCGAGGCGAAGCCCGGCGGGCCGCTGGACCGGTTCCGCGAGGCGAAGAGCGGCGAGCAGGTGGTGGAGCTCGCCAAGGGGCTGTTCCGTGAGTTCTTCCCCTGGGACGCGGACTGGTTCCAGGACGCGGAGCTTTCGGACTCACAGGGGTGGCTGGTGGGGGCGTTCACGCCCACGGTGCGCCAGCCGGTGGGACGGCTGCCCTCGGGGCGCGAGGTGATGGCGCTCGGGGACACGGTGATGTCGCTGGACCCCGTCGGGGGGCAGGGCGCCAACAACGGGTACAAGCAGGTGCGCAACCTGCTCGAGTGCGTGGCCGCGCACGGGGAGCGGCCCTTCGGCGCGGCGTGGATGAGCGCCACCTTCGAGCGCTTCTACGCACGCCACGGGCACCCGACGAACACCTTCAACAACCTCCTGCTCGAGCCCATCACCCCGGCGGTCCGCGAGCTGCTGATGGCCCAGTACGGCAGCGACGGCCGCGAGGACAACCGGAGCGCGGTGCAGCGGTTGGCCGATGCCTTCGCCGAGAACTTCAACGACCCGGCCTCGCTGACCTCGGTGATACAGAACCCGCGCAGCACGCGCGACTTCATCGCGGGGACCACCGGCGGCCCCTGGTTCTCCGCCCTGGCCCGCGGCGGGCTGGGCGTGGCCTGGGGGCAGTTGCGCCAGAAGCTCGGCCTGGACCCGAGGACCCCACCCCTGGCCGCCTGAATCGCCGCGCTTTCACGACCCGCCCATCCCACGCTTGCGCCCGGCGGTGCGCTTCCGGGGCACGGGCCCGAGCACTTCCGCGATGGCCTCCTTGCGGAGCATGGCTTGGGCGCGGGTTGCGAACTCCTCGAACGGGAGGGCCTCGCCCGCCTTCGTCACCAGGACCAACCGGTACACCGCCCGCGAGCGGCTGGTCGGGAACGAGTCATTGGACGAGGACGTGTACTCATGGCGGGTCACCTCGAAGTCCGCCATGTCCGCGGGCGACACCTGGCGCTCGCGCGGCGCGAAGGGGCGCAGGTGCCAGCGGAAGGTGAGGCCCTTCTTCCGCTCGATATGGACGGAGCACGCGGCGCTGGCGGCAATGGCACCCGCGAGGGTGAGGCCACTTCCCACCGCGGCCATGGTGAGCGGTATGAGCTTGAACGGGAACGGGATGGGCAGCCGGAGGAAGGGAAGCGTCCTCGCGGTGAAGCCCGCGCCGAACACCGCGGCGGCGCCTCCCACCAGGCGTGCCGGTAGCGCGGGGCCTTCCAGTTCGAGAACACCTCGCTCGCGCTCCGAGACCTTCACCTTCATCCGGGTGCACGGCGGAGAGGAGAGCCATTGCATGGCCAATAGGATACGCCCGCTTCCTCAACACTCCGCCCTCTTTCTTATACGCCACGGTTGGGCCAGGCCGCTCCCGGCTTACAATCTCTCTCTTGAGCGGGGTCACAACGGCTGGCCGTCATCGCCGCGGTCACCCTGCCGATCACGGCCCTGTCGTCGATCCTCGGGATGAACGTCATCGTCAGCGGGAGCACCCATCTCGGGCTCCTGCTGCCGGCTCTGGCGGTCATGCTGGTGATGTCCGCCGTCCTGCTCGTCTGGGCCAGGCGCAAGGGATGGTGGTAGCCCTACCCGGGGCCCCTGGCGGGCTGGTAGGGCCTCACGCGCACGGAGAGGAGGGACCCGAATATCCGCCGATCCGGCCTGAATCCCCGCTCTCCCCTTCCTCGGGCTCCCGACGCATTCTCTGGTCCCATGGTCCGCCTCCCGCGGGCCTCTCGAGGACACGCCATGGCTCACGAACACCCCGCCCCCTCCGCCCACCACGTCGTGCACGGCTTTGGCGCCGACCGCGCCGCCCACTACGACGCCCAGGTGTCCGTCAACCTCGCCGGCGGCCAGGCGGCATACGAGCTCGGCGTCAGCGCGCTGACCGCCTGGCTCGATGGCCAGGACACGGCGTCGTTGCTCTTCGTGGGACTGGGCACGGGCGCGGAGTTGCTGCCCTACACCCGCTTCGACGTGCCGGGCTGGCGCTTCACGGGCGTGGATCCCTCCGACGCCATGCTCGCCGTCGCCCGCACGCGCCTGGAGGCCGAGGGACTGCTCTCGCGCACGCACCTGCACCTGGGCGAGCTGAATACCCTGCCTCCCGGCCCCCCGTTCGACGGCGCGCAGATGATGGGCGTCCTGCACCATGTGGAGGGCGAGGAGGCTCGCCTCGAGCTGCTGCGGGAGGTGACCCGGCGGCTCAAGCCCGGAGCGCCCCTCGTCGTGGGCTGCCGCGTGGGCAAGGATCCCATGCTGACGAACGTGGAGTTGCGGCGGTTGCGGGCGTATGGAGTCCCCCCGGACGCGCTGGAGCACCGGCGTCAGCTCTTCGCGCAGATGCGGCCCATCGAGTCCGATGCCGCCCTGTTCGCCCTGTTCGCCCGGACCGGACTGGTGGAGCCGCGTCCGCTCTTCGTCTCGCTTCAGTACAAGGTCTTCCTCGCGCGCTTCGAGCCCGGAGCCGCGGGCTGAGACGATGGACGAAGGGCTCGGAACCGGCTGGCGGGCCCGGCGAGGTCGGGGTTGAGCGCGCTCCAGCGCGGGCCTGCTGTAGCAATGGAGCAAGGCACGTCGTGGACAGCACCGGAGGCGCCGGAAGCCGCTTCTGGGTGGAGTTGCCGCTGACGCCGCACGCGTGAGCGTTACGGCGAGACCTCGTCGGACACCACCTTCCCGTTCGGGTCGAGGACCGCCTTCCAGTCGTGCTTCTGCTTGTCGTACACGTCGTCGTAGTACCGGCCGGTGATCAAGACCGAGCCGTCGGGCCGCAGTTCGAAATGATCGCCCAGCGGCGTGTGGGGTCCGCCGTCGCCGCGGAATTGGTAGTCCCAGAGGACCTTCCCTTTCGCGTTGAGCTTCACGAGCCGGGTGACCGGATACCGGCCGGGGTGGACGTACGACAGGATTTGAGCCACGCAGCCGCCCTCCGGCGTCGCCGCGACCGTGCCGCCCTCGTAGTCGAGGAAGCCCTTCTTCACGAGCACCTTCTGCCAACGCGGCTTGCCCGTCGGCTCCAGCCGCGCGACGACCGGCTTCGTCCTCCCCGGCTTGTAATCGTCGTCGGTGTTGCCGCTGAGCGTTCCGATGAGGCAGACGTCGCCGCTCGGCGCGACCACGAACTGCCCGAACGTCGCGGCGGGATCGACCTTGAAGTCCTCGTAGCGGAGTCCGTGGTGGTCCGCGTACTGCTTGCCGAGGACCACTCCCTGGGCGATTTTCAAGTCGCCGCCCGCGCTGCCGGTGACTTCCGGCGAATCCACGTCGTCGGGCACTTCGTACAGCCGCACGCCCTTGTCGCGGGACCAACCTTTCTCGTCGACGAACGGGGTCATGAGCATCCGCCCGTTGAGCCCAACCCAGGCTTCCGCCGCGACGCCGTCGTTTCCGGGGAAGAGCATCCGCATCGGAATCGACGTCTGGAGGCTCAAGTCAGAGACGCGCCGCACTTCGACGACCTTCGGCGAGATCTGCTGCGTGTTCGAGATCACCAGCAAGCTCTTGCCCGACGGCGTGAGCACGAAGCGGTGGACCTTTCTCATTCCCCGCGTCTTCGCGTCGATCGTCTTCTTGTCGAGGTCGATGCGGATGACGTCGCCGAGCTCGTTCGAGCCGAGGAGGAGGTAGCGGTCGTCGGGCGTGAAGGCCGTGCCGTAGGTGGTGGGCGGAACGGGATAGGAGTCCACCTGCTTCGACGGGATGTCGATGACGAGCACTTGTTGTTGCGGCCTGGCGGGGTGGTCGCGCTCGTTGCCTTTGTCGTTGTACTCGACGAGCGCGAGCTTCTTGCCGTCAGGGCTGAACACCTTGGGACCGGACACCAACGTGATAGGCTTGTCACGCTTGGGGAAGTCGACCGTCATCGTCCAGTCGATGGCGCGCGTCTCGAGATGGATGCGTGCGAGCTCGAACGAGGTGTAGCCGTCCTTGGTCACGTTGCCCGCGGGGTTCACGGCGACCGCGTAATAGAAGTACGTGTCAGTCGGATCGAACCCGATGTCCTCGACGTAGTGGGTGTTGTCCCAGGGGCCGAGCAGCACGAGGTCGGAGAACTGCCGGGTGCGTTGGTCGTATTGGCAGAAGTAGGTTGCCACCGCCTCGTAGCCCTTCGTCGCGTTGAACGTGAGCGAGGTGACCTGCCCGTCGTGATGGATGAAGGTCGCGGACGGGTTCGTGCGGCCCAGCGTGTCGGTGTGCGCCTTCGGGAGTTGGTGCAACGGCACGGGCACGTCGATGACCTTGCGCTCCTGGAAATCGAACAGCTCGTAATGCGGCATCCTGGGGCGGTTCTTCTCGTCGCGCTCCCACGTGACGCCGACGAGGACGAAGCGCTGCGCGCTGACTTTCGCGGCGTTCGTGTACTTCACGTCGGGTAGCTCAGCCACGAGCCGCAAGCCCCCGGCGAGAGCGAGTTGCGGAAAGAGGAGGAGGAGAGCAGCGATGTGCGTTCGCATGCGGGGGACTGTAATGCCCATGCGGGCGGTGACGCGGTCTTCAGCTGCTGAATTCACGGATGCGGAAGGTGCGCGCCACTGTGGTGCTCACGCAAGGAGGGCGCACATCGGCCTTCTCGCGCACGCTCGAGTGCGACTCGTAACGAGACGGGGGCTCGAGCGTTCTGCACGAAGATCACGACGACGCGGCACGCCCCCGTACCACCACACCTACAAGAGGCGGAGAAGGACATGGAGGCGCGCGCTTCGCCTGTGCGAAGCGCGGCTGTCTTCCTCCGCGTTGTCTGTTCTACGCGCCGAAGACGCGGATGAGCTTCACCAGACCGTCCAGCGTCTTGGCGTCATCGGCGAGCCCGGGGTTGGGCGGCATCACCGGGCTCTTGCCCACCGCCGCACCGCCTCCGAGGATGACCTTCTTGAGGTTCTCGTCGGTGATGGTCTGCTGCCAGGCCTTGTCACTGAAGTTGCGCGGCTTCGGGTTGATCGCCGCCGCGAGCGTGCCATCGCCATGACCATTGGGGCCATGGCAGTTGCTGCACACGGCGGCGAAGAGGGTGCGCGACGACTCCGGCACATCCGCCAGCTTCGCGCTGGCCAGGGTGGTCGGAGCGGGAGCGGGAGCGGCCGCGGGCGGCGCGGTGAACGCGGGCATCTTCGCGCCCTCGGGCACATGTCCGCCCTGGGCGAACCAGGCGCCCACCAGCGCGCGCTCCTCCTCCGTCATGCCCGTGATGTTCCCGAGCGGCATCGTCTTGGTGGACACCGCGCGCACGAAGACGCGGTCGGCGTGGGTGTGGATGGCGTCCGGCGTGTCGAGGATGACGCCCTGCGGCGGTGCGGCGAACATCGGGCTGGAGGGATGTGCCGCGTGGCAGGTGGCACAGCGGGTCTGCAGCACGGCGGCGACCTCCTCGAACTTCACCGGCGGCTTGCCCGCGAACTGCTCGAGCGCGGGGTCCGGCGGCGGCCGCGTCAGCACCACCACCGCGAGGAGCGCGGCGGCCGTGCCCGCCCACATCACCGGCGGCGTCCTGCCGCGGAAGTTCATCGCGTACTTGAGCCCCGCCCCGACGACGAAGAGCAACCCGAGCACCAGCCACGGCCGCGAGCTGCCATAGGTGCTCGGGAAGTGGTTGGAGAGCATGGTGAACAGCACGGGCAGCGTCAGGTAGTGGTTCTGGATGGAGCGGCCCTTGGCGCGCAGGCCGTAGGTCGTGTCCACCGGCTTGCCCTCGCGGGTCATCGCGAGCATGTGCCGCTGCGCGGGGATGATGCGGAAGAACACGTTGGCGGCCATGAGGGTGCCGAGCGTGGCGCCGACCTGGAGGAACGCGCCGCGGGCGCTGAAGACGCGGGTGAGCCCGTACGCCAGGCCGGTGATGAGCACGAGCCCCACCGCGGCGAAGACCCGGTTGTTCCTCGAGAGCGGCGTCCTCCAGAGCAGCTCGTACAGGCCGTAGGAGAGCGGCAGGATGCCCAGGCTGATGAGCGTGGCCTGCGTGGCGGTGAGCGGGTAGACGCTCGGGTCGATGAGCAGCGCCGCGCCGTTGAGGTTGAAGACGATGACGAGCAGCAGGAAGCCGCTGATCCACGTGGTGTAGCTCTCCCACTTGAACCAGTAGAGGGTGGCGGGCAGCTCGCCCTTGGCGAGCGACTTGCGCTTCACCACCTCGTAGAAGCCACCGCTGTGCGTCATCCACAGCTCGCCAACCACTTCGCCCTCGCGGGGGCGGCTCGGCGAGGTGAGGTGGCTGTCGAGCCACATGAAGAGGAACGAATCACCTATCCACATGATCGCCGCGATCACGTGGACCCAGCGCACGAGGAGATTCAGCCACTCATGGAAGAAGGCGTCCATGGCGGGACTCTACCGCTTTTTCCGCCGGGCGCGGACACACGTGCCGTGCGTACGCCCGAGTCGGTGTTGGGCTCGTGAGCGCGCCGCGGGCAACACCTCGCGGGAACAAGCCCACGCCCCTGCTGCCTGGGTGGGCCGCCTGGGCAGGCGGGTGCTCGAAGCGGCTGCACGGCCTCTTCCGAGCCCCTCCTGCCGCATGACCCGGTCGCCGAGCGAGCAGGCATCAGTGGCGGGGACTCCCCGGCTCCGGGTTGATCACCCCTCAAGTCGGACCCAGCTTCCCAACATGAAGCTGCCCGTCATGCCTCCGGTGTCGCCCATGCTCGCCAAACTGGTGCGCGAGATCCCGGGAGAAGGCGAGGTGCTCTACGAGCCGAAATGGGATGGATTCCGCGCCATCGTCTATCGCGACGGGGACGAGGTCATCCTCGGCAGCCGCAACGAGCGGCCGATGACGCGCTACTTCCCCGAGCTCGTCGAGTCGATCCGCGCGCATCTGCCGCACCGCTGCGTCGTCGACGGGGAAATCGTCATCGTGGGCGAGGACGGCGGGCTCGATTTCGACGCGCTGTTGCAGCGCATCCACCCGGCGGCTTCACGCATTCGGAAGCTGGCGGTGGAGACGCCCGCCTCGTTCGTGGCTTTCGACCTGCTCGCGCTCGACAAGCGGGACTTGCGGCCGCGGCCCTTCCACGAGCGCAGGAAGCTGCTCCAGAAAGCGCTCGCGGGTGTCCGTGCGCCGATTCACCTCACGCCCGCCACGCGCAGCCGCGAGGTGGCCGAGGCCTGGTTCAGCCGCTTCGAGGGCGCCGGGCTCGATGGAGTCGTCGTCAAGCCGCTCGACCTGCCGTACCTCGAGGGCAAGCGCGAGATGTACAAGGTGAAGCACGAGCGCACCGCGGACTGCGTCGTCGGTGGCTTTCGCTGGCACAAGGACGGCAAGGGCGTCGGCTCGCTGGTGCTTGGCCTCTACGATGAGCACGGCACGCTGCAACACGCGGGCGTCGCCACGAGCTTCGCCGCGAAGCAACGGGTGGAGCTCGCGAAGAAGCTCGAGCCGTACCGGAAGCGGGCGATGGAGACGCACCCCTGGCGCGAGTGGGCGGAGGTGGAGGACGACGCGGTCCGGATGCCGGGGGCCCAGAGCCGCTGGAGCGGGCAGCGCGACCTGGGTTGGGAGCCCGTGCGCCCGGAGCTCGTCGTCGAGGTGGCGTACGACCACCTGCAGGGCATGCGCTTCCGTCACGCCACGCACTTGCGAAGGTGGCGCCCGGACCGGACGCCGCGCTCGTGCACCTACGCGCAATTGGAGCGCTCGGTCCCGGCCGAGCTCGCCGAGGTCTTCGCCTCCGGGCAAGAGGCCGCCCCTGCCCATTGAAGGCGTCGTTCCTGTCAGCTCGACGGCTTCCGCCGCGTACGCGGCTGTCGCTTCGCACGTGCCGCGAGCGCCGGTTTCGCGCGGAGAGCGCCCTCGCGGGGGGGCGCACGGAGCGGTTCGTCCTTCTGCTTTTCGAAGTGCGGAGGAAAGGGGGCTTCACCGAGCCCCGCGGCCGTCTGTCGCTCGAAGAGCTCGAGAAGGCTGTCGAGCGTGAAGGCACGCGCATCCATCTCTCCCCAGACGTCACCGAGCTTCTTGTAGCGCCGGGGCACCGTGGCGAGCGTGAGCTCCTCGGGCTCCACGTCCGCGACCTCGTCCCAGCGCAGCGGGCAGGACACGCGCGCGTCGGGGTTGGCACGCACGGAATAGACAGACGCGATGGTCCTGTCCTTCGCATTCTGGTTGAAGTCCACGAACACCCGCCGGCCGCGCTCCTTCTTCCACCAGGCGCTCGTCGCCTTGCGCGGCATGCGCCGCTCCACCTCACGCGCGAGCGCGAGCGCGGCGTGGCGAACCTGAGTGAAGTCCCAGTGCGGTGCGAGCCGGACATAGACATGGATGCCGCGCGACCCGGACGTCTTCGGGTATCCCACGAGCCCGTGCTCCTCGAGCACCTCGCGCACGCACAGGGCGACCTCGCGCACGGTGGAGAAGCGCACGCCCGGCTGCGGGTCGAGGTCGATGCGGAGCTCGTCCGGGTGCGAGAGATCGCTCCGGCGTACCGGATGTGGGTTGAAGTCCAGACAGCCGAGGTTCACCGCCCAGACGACGTGCGCCAGGTCCACCGGGCAGAGCTCGTCCGCGCTCCGGCCGCTGGGAAAAGTCACCTCGGCGGTCTGGAGCCACTCGGGCGCGCCGGCCGGAATCCGCTTCTGGAAGAAGAACGCGCCCTCGGCGCCGTCCGGGTAGCGCTTGAGGGCGCACGGGCGCTCGCGGACGCCGCGAAGCATGCCTTCACCGACGGCCAGGTAGTACTCGATGAGGTCGAGCTTCGTCTCGCCGCGCGCGGAGAAGAAGACCTTGTCCGGCCGGCTGATGCGCACGGGACGGCCCGCGACCTCCAGTTGGGTGAAAGCGTCGGACATGTCCTCAAGTTAGGTCCACCTTTTGGACGGGTAACCGAGCTGAGGGGGAAGCGCCCGGCCGCTCGGCGGCGGAGCGAGCGCTGGCGTTCAAACAGCGCGCGCTGCCCCAGAAGCCCACGCCCCTGCCGCGTCCTCATGGGGAGGGCGGCCTGGGACGACGTGTGTCCCAAGGGGCTGCACGGCCTCTCCTCCGGCCCCACGCACAGCCTGGGCGGCACCCGTCAGCGGCGCTCCGACTACGACCATGCTCCGGCCGATATCACCCCGCAGCACTATGCCTTCCTCGTCAGCGAGGCCGAGTTCGATGAGGTTCTCGCCCGCGTGAAGGCCCGCGGCCTGCCCATCTACGCCGAGCCCACCGGTGAGGGCGCCGGAGAGCTCAACCGCAACTGGGGTGGTCGCGGCTTCTACTTTCCCGATCCCAACGGGCACTGGATGGAAGTGCTCACCCGTCCCTACGGATACCAGGGTTGACCTGGAGCAGCCGCTCCTGAATCACGCCTCGCGGCCCATACCAACCCAGGGACCTCGAGCACGACACTGGAGCTCGACGTCTCGGGACATGGGGCCCCCGCATCACCGTACCGCCCGGGCTCAACGCGCCGACGTACCTGCTCGCCCGGACCCGCCGCCAGCTCGCTCTTCGTTACGCGGCCTCCGCGGAGGCGGAGAGAACCTGTTGCACCGCCCGGGGGATCGCCTCGAGCGATTCGACGATCCGATGGGCGGAGTGGAAGATCATCACGTTCTGCTGGGTGCGGTACCCAGCGACGGAGCACATGCGGCGGCGCGAGGAGTAGTAGAGAACGACGCGACGGCCCAGCGCCCAGGCATATCCCTGCACGGCGGCGCTCTCGGCGTCCATGTCCGAGCCGTCCCCCAGGGTGACGACGACCTGGCTGCGGCCGACGGCACGCAGATCCGCCGCCATCGCCGCGTCGCTGCTCCCGTGGAGATGTCGCTCGGAGATGCTGACCGTGAGGCCTCGCCGTGACAGCGCCTCCGCCACCCGCAGGGCCAGCAGGTGCTGGTACTCGTAGAGGCCGCCTCCGAACTCGAGGTGCACCCGGGCCGGCTCGGGCGACGGCGTCTCGTGGAGGCGCGCCGTCATGTCCCCTTCCTCGACCAGTGCTTCGAGGGCCTGTCCCACGCCCCGCTCGACGTCCTGGAGCGCGTCCTCGACTCGGGTGAGGTAACCCTCTCGCGTCGGCTGGGCCGCGGGAGGGAGGGCACTGACGTCCACGACCCGGTGCGACAGGAAGGCGAGCAGCGGCTCCACCTGGGCCGACTCCCGCTCGGGGCCGTAGGAGAAGCGCACGAAGCTCGAGGCGATGGAGAGCACGGGCACGCGGCGGACGGCGGCATAGCCCATCTCGAAGGCAATCCCGGCATCCTGCGCCAGCCCCTGGAACGGCGCGACCAGGGCCACGGCGTCATCCAGCTTCTCGCAGTCGATGCGGAAGATGGCCTCGGTCAGGGAGTCGTCCGGCCCCCTGAGCACGGCCTCGTTCGAGTCGCGAAAGGGCAGGAACGTCAGCGGCCCCACTGGGGCAATGCCACGCCGCTCGAGCACCCGCACCATCGCGGCATGGCAGGCCCGCTCGATCCTGGCGCCGTACAGCTTCCCCACGTGGTCGAACAGATGGGTAGCGACGTACACCGAGGATGCGCCACGTCCGAGCGCCTGGAGGTTCATCACGGACCTTGTCGAGGAGGGGGAGCGACGAGCATACCGCACCCGGGTTCGCGGTAACCCATGGCACCGGGGCAAGCCCACTCTGCGAGCCAGTCAGGGGGTCAGACGATTCGTCAGGGGCCATGTGTCGGTACGAGTTCTTTGACACCTTTCCAGTGCCGCCACGCCGACGCGTGCCAGCGGGCGCCCGCCCATGAAGTAACACAGGCCGCGGCGGCACAGCCGTTACACGGAGGACAGGAGCACGGCTGTGTCACGCGAGCCCCGAGCCGCGCCCCGCTACGCTGCGGCCAGGAGGAAGGACCCGTATGGCCAACACCAAAATCCACATCGTGGCGACCCTCATGGCGAAGCCGGGGCAGGAGGAGAAGGTGCGCGGCATGTTGCCAGAGAAGGAAGTCAGACGATTCAGAGAGACGACTCTGAGAGCGTGAGGTGTCAGAACAAGCACTTTGACACCTCACCCGCTCACCTTACCTAGTTATCGTGATCTGGTAACTGGCCTCCACGTAGCCGCCCTCCCGCGAGTTCAGATTGGTCTGGGTGAAGCTCTGCTCGCGCTTCGTTCCGTCCGAAAACACGAGTTGGAGGGTGGGAACGAACTCCCATTTGTCATTGCCACTGGCCCGAGAACCTACGGTGAACGTGCAGGCTGAGAGAGAGGAAATGGGGAAGGTACTGTCCACAATCTGCATCGACCTCACCTCTGTCCCCGGGTCATCCCACCCATCGTGGTCCCTATCCGAGCTGCAGCACTCCAGACGGGCGACGACATAGGGACACTTGAGGTGAGTGATAACTTGGGTGTCCCAGTCCTTATTGTTCGAGGTTTGTTTGAAGATGACCCGTGCCTCCTTCATCGTCGCCGGTGACAGTTTTGGTAACGGCGGTCGCGAGGAATCACCTTCAGCATCGCAGACCAAAGTCTGTGGCAATTGACCTCTTTCGAGTGAAGTCCAAAGGCTTCGATCCACCTTTCCTGGCTCCACTAGGTTCAAATCGCCCATTGGAACAGCCCAGGAGATCTCGATTCTGCCCTCGTCAAGTCCACCAATGACGATGGCCCCGACCTGCTTGCTCTCATCAATCAGCACGGGCGCTCCGGAATGACCGGGGATCAAATGACCCTCCAAGCTCAAGACATGCCGTGTGACATTCGGGCTTTTACGTTCTCCGAGGACCTTCAAATCCCCAGGCGGAAGCAGTTGGTTGAGCCGAACCCTCGGCGTGCTCCGAACGGTGAGTGAGGAACTCTCCAATTGCCCGGAGATACCTTTTGGATAACCGAGAGTTCGCAACTTCTTGATGCTGTTCCAATCGGGATTCTTCGCTTGCGGCAGTCCCAGATTCGCTCGGGTGCTATCGGCATCGAGCTCTTCCGATGAGAGCACGGCCACGTCGAGATCTGCATCGACATACTTTATTTCCAGTTCGGACCAGACGACTGCCCTGCTGCTCGAGAGGAATTCGGCCCTGATGTCGCTACAGCCAACCACACCATGAAGCGCGGTATAGATACCGCGCCCTGCTTGTAGGCGAAAGCCACTGAGCGTCTTGCCTTTACTCCCATCTTTGCACAGCCCCGTACGAATCTTGAAGACGTACTCAGAAGGTTGTGCCCAGGAACGTGTGGGCGTGACGGAGACAAGAAGCGCTGAAAGAAGTGCGAGAAGTGCTCTCACTGCATGCCTCCGGTACACAGAATCTCCGCGAGTTTCCGCAAGGATTGAGGAGTTTTCAATGCGCTGGCTACGTCTTTGACTTTCTTGTTCTCCGGGACCGATTGAAATAATCCTTGCAGGTCTTCGTCGGAAGCATGGGTCAACTCGGAGCACTCATCGCTTTGCATGCCCGAGAAAAGCACGCCCGATTTATTGGTAAGGAGTGAAGTGTCGGCCCGTGGCGGCACAAGATCCTTTGACGTCTCCGAGAATTGCAGCCGGAATAGCACTTCGGCTACCTCTTCAGGACGCTTGTTCAGGGTCTTGCTCCACTGGTCAATCATGAGCTGGGCCTCCTCCCGGTCGAGCCACTGCCTGTAGCGCTCGGGAGCAGTGGCCGGAAACTGCTGTTCAAACAACCTTCGAACGACTTCTCGGCGGCTCACTCCTACCTTTTCCCACTGCTCAGCCACTTCTCGCGTATGTGGCGCAAGCCACTGATGAGTCCTGGCCCACACCCCCAACGAAGCCCCAATAGCGAGGGTCGAAATGAAGATGCCCAGTGGGACGGCTGTTGCTTTCGGGAGTGAAAGGTTCCGTGCCTTTCCCTGGGATCCTCCGGCGGTCTCTTCAGGCTTGAGTCCAGCCAAGGCGCTGATAACGCTACTGGCAACAGCGACGATACCCGTGATGACTGTCAGTAGCACAGGCGATACGGAGAGCCCCATCAACCAGCCCACTCCCAAACCCGCAGCGACCAAGGCCAGGGTTTCTCTCAAACTGTCCTGCTTGTTCATGCTGTGTTCTTTCCTCTCCCACGAATGTCGACCGGTTCACGGATTTTACCTGAAGCACCAGCCGGTTTGGAACCACAGCGATTTCAAGGGCTTGGAGTGTGCCTGTAGGGTAGGAAGCCCCTGCATGACCATGCACCTCCTTTGAAGGGGAGTCAGATCGATGCGAACAAGAGGGACGGCATTGAGCAGGAGGGCAGTTCGCATGGCGAAGAAACCCAAGTCGAGTCTGACACCTTCTCTGGGTGAGAGGGGGCGGGCCGGCCGCACCGCCCCTTCTCTCCGGCATGCCGAAGGGCCGAGAAGGGTGTCAGACGACTCGTCGGGACGAGTCGAAGAGTGCGAGGTGTCGGAACGAGTTCTTTGACACCTCCTCGCCCAGGGTGCTCGTCGTGGCCTCGGAGCCGGTCAGCAGCAGGAGAAGAAGCCGAGATCTTTCCTGGGCGTCTTGCGGACCGCGGCTGAGGCCTCCGCTTCAGGAGGAGGTGGCTTGTCGAGGCGCACGATCCCGGTACGCTGCGGTTCATGCCCTCGAACGAGCGCGGAGCACGCAAGGCCCACGTGGTCATCCTGACCGCGATCACACTGGAGTACCAGGCGGCGCTCCATGTGGAGGCTGGTGCCTGGGAAGGGAGCCAGTGGGAGAAGGAGGAAGGCCCCAACGGTCTTCCGGTGGCATTCCGCACGTTTCGCGGAAAGGGAGGGAGGCCACTGCGCGTGGCGGTGGCGCAGGCGGGGGACATAGGGCCAGTGGCGGCAACGAATGCACTGCTGCCCCTGGTGCAGAAGTACGGTCCCCAGTGCGTGGCGATGAGCGGCGTGTGCGCGGGCCGCCCGGAAAAGACGAACCTCGGCGATGTGATCGCGGCCGAGCGTCTGTTCTTCCACGACACCGGCAAGAGGCTCCCGGACGAGGTGCAGCAGGATCTCAAGACATACAACCTCCGCGAGGACTGGAAGGTCGCACTCGAGCACTTCGACTTCGCCGGGCGCTTCCGCGAGGAGTCGTGGTGGAAGTCGCGCCCCTTGCGCTACGAGTGGCAGGAGAACTGGGTCCTCGCGAAGCTGAACGAGGGTATCGCGGACCCCTCGGCTCTCCCCGAGTGCACCGAGTGCTGCCCGCAGTGGGAGACAGTCATCGAGTCGCTCTGGAAGTCCGGCCACGTGCGGGACGGAACCCTTACCCTTACCGACGAGGGGAAGAGTCGCATCGGCCGGATCCTCATCAAGCACCGCAACCGCCGTCCCAACACCTCGCCCTCGGGAACGATGCTTCCCTTCAAGGTCCACGTCGCCGCGATGGGCAGCGGCAACCAGGTGATCGAGGATGAGTCAATCTGGACCTGCACGGCCGAATACGTACGCAAAGTGCAGGGCCTGGAGATGGAAGCTGCGGCCCTTGGCGCGCTGGCCCATGCCCAGCGGGACAAGAAGCTCGACGCGCTGGTGATGAAGGGCGTGATGGACTTCGCCAACCAGGGCCGCGACGACCACTTCAAGGCGTTCGCCGCCCGGGCCTCGGCCGAGTGCCTGCTCACGTTCCTTCGCGAGCAACTCGACGTGCGGGTGGAGCCCGATGTCGATGACCTGCTGGTGCCAGGGTTCGAAACCTTGCCGGAGAATCCACCCCCTTCCGCACTCCTCAATGCGCGATACGAGGTCGTGCCCTTCCACGAGCAAGGGCGAGAGGAGTTGCTTTCGGAGCTCGACCAGTGGTGCGACGAGGGACCCTCGGTCGCTGTGCGGCTGATTCATGCGGAGGGTGGGGCAGGCAAGACACGGCTCGCAATCGAGTGGACACGCCGCCGTAAAGCCCTCGGATGGGCCGCAGGCTTCCTGGCAAAACCGGTACCCGGAGACTGGTTCGAGCGCCTGTGTGGGCTTGGGCAACCGGTGCTAGTGGTGATCGACTACGCCGAGAGCCGTTCGGACCTGCGTGAGGCACTCATGCGGGCCTTGCGCTACGCCAAGCAGGAGGGAGCGAGTCATCAACTCCAGCGGATTCGCATCCTGCTCCTGGCTCGCAACAATGGGGACTGGTGGCAGTCGCTGCGGCAGGACGATACCGCGCTGGCGGCATGGCTCGACGAGACTCCTCCACGGCTCCTGCCACCGTTGGTCAGTGTGACAGCCGAGCAGGAGCAGGTATTTCAGGAGGCCGCAGAAAAGTTCGCGAAGATGCGAGGCAAGGAGTACGTGAAGCGCGCCTCCTTCCCACTCACGAATGCGCATTCCGAGCAGGTCCTCTACGTACACATGGCCGCACTCGCTGCGGTGGAGGGTCTCGCCTTCGAGGCAAACACTCTGATGGAGGTGATCCTCAACCACGAGGAGCGCTTCTGGGAAGCCCGTGCTCAGCAGGATGACGTGGTGCGCTCGCTGCATCGCTCCTTGGCGCGACAGATGGTTGCCGCCGCCACGCTTCAGGGGGGACTCACGACACCGTCCACAGCGTCCGCTGTTGCCGGACGGCTCCTCGGTCGCACACCTTCAGCCGATGAGCAGGCATTGCTCCTGCTGCTCCAGCGGATCTACCAACGAACCGGCATGACTTCCGACATGTTCCTTCCCGCCCTGGAACCAGACCTCCTCGGCGAGGGAATGGTGTGCCGTGTGGCCACACCAAAACTTAAGGGGGACCGTGTTCCGGACGATTGGATCAACCGGCTGTTCCCGCCCGAAGAGGAGCAACGTGTCGTGGTGGTAGGCATGGAGGTGCTCGGCCGAGCATCCGCCACGCAGCCTGTCGTGGTGCGACCGTGGATTGAACGACTGCTTACCGTGTCATTCCAGCAACGCGCGCGGCTCGCGCTGGAGGCTGTGAAGGCCATCGGGCTGCATACGGCGCTCTCGGAACTCGGCGATATATTGGCCGACCGGCTTGAGATGGACGGTGACGCAGCGTTGGCCCGTGAATTCGAAGCAGCGGGTATTCCTGAATCTACGATCTCGCTTCGTCGGGTTGCGGAATGGACGAGTCGCACGCTTTTGACCGCCTTGCCGTCATTGGAAGATGAACGAGTACTCGCTGAACGGGCGCGACTGCTCATCAGCTTGGGCAATAGGTCAGGCGCGCTGGGTCGGCGCGAGGAGGCGCTGCAGGCCACACACGAGGCCGTTGAAGTCTATCGAGTGCTGGCAGAACGCAACCCCGATGCCTTCCGGCCCAGCCTCGCTGGCAGCCTCAACAACCTCGGCATACGAATGAACGCACTAGGCCGGCGCGAGGAGGCGTTGCAGGCCACACACGAGGCCGTTGAAGTCTATCGAGCGCTGGCAGAGCGCAACCCCGATGCCTTCCGGCCCAACCTTGCGATGAGTCTCAACAACCTCGGCATACGGATGAGCGCGCTAGGCCGACGCGCGGAGGCGCTGCAGGTCACGCGCGAGGCCGTCGAAATTTATCGAGTGCTGGCAGAGCGCAACCCCGATGCCTTCCGGCCCAGCCTGGCTGGCAGCCTCAACAACCTCGGCAATTGGTTGGGCGAGCTGGGCCAACCAGCGGAAGCGCTGCAGGCCACGATCGAGGCTGTTGATGTCTGCCGAGAGTTGGCGAAGCGCAACCCCGACGCCTTCCAACCTGACCTCGCTGGCAGCCTCAACAATCTGGGCAACAGATTGGGAGAGTTGGACCGGCATGAGGAGGCGCTGGAGGCCACGCGCGAGACCGTTGAAGTCTTCCGAGAGCTGGCGAAGCGCAACCCCGAAGCATTCTGGCCTGCCCTCGCTGGTGGCATCAACAACTTGGGCAACAGATTAGACGAGTTGGGCCGACACGCGGAGGCACTAGATACCACACGCGAGGCCGTTGAACTTCGCCGGGAACTTGCGAAGCGCAATCCCAATACCTTCCGACCTGATCTTGCGACCAGCCTCCACAATCTGGGCGTCACCTTGAGCGAGCTGGGTCAACATAAGGAAGCCCTGCAGGTGATGCGCGAGGCCGTTGAACTTCGCCAAGAACTGGCGAAGCACAACCCCGACGCCTTCCGCCCTAAACTCGCTACCAGCCTCAACAACCTAGGCAAAAAATTAAGCACGCTGGGCCGACACGGGGAGGCGCTGGAAGCTACCCGCGAGGCTGTTGAGAATCTCTGGCCCTTCTTCGAACAGCACCCGGCTGCCTTCGCTGGAAATATCGCCACCATGCTTCGACAGCTTTTGGAGCTTCACCAATTCCTCCAGCGCCCACTTCCTCCCGAGCTTCAGAAACACATCATCGTGTTCGCCCGCCTCGCTAGGCATTGACCCGTAGTTCTCAGGTGGATGCCGAACATTCCCCTCCGCGCGGCTACGCTGTCTTCCGGCGGCCCTCGAGGATCTTCAGGAACGAGCGGGTGCGCAGTTCATCCAGGGTCAACCCCGCGGCTCGCGCCTCCTCCTCGGTGAGCGCGCCGCAGGCAATGCCTCGCAGGAAGTAGTTCAGCAGTCCCTGGCCCGTCGCCGCGTCGTCGAACACGTCCCCGAGCAGCGTCGCCTGCGCCGCCTTGTCCATGAAGGACTTCAGCCGCGCCGAGGCCGCCTCCAGTCCCTCCAGGAAGAAGGCATACACCGCCGCGTAGCGTACTGGTAGCTGCGCCGGGTGCAGGTCCCAACCCTGGTAGAAGCCCCGCTCCAGCGAGTTGCGCGTGTGTCCGTACGCCAGGCGCCACGCCCGGTGCACCACGTCGCGGTTCTCCTGCTTCTGCGCTTCCGTCAGCGGATTCGCGCCCTTCTTGTGTGGGCCCACCGGCATCACCGTGGTGGCCCCGTCCGAGAGCGCCACGTCCATGCCCGCCAAGGACAGTTGCATCAGCTCGCGCGCGAGGTGGCTCGCCGGGTGCGTCATGCTCTGGTACGCGGCGGTGATTCCGAGCGCCGCCGTATAGTCATACACGCCGAGGTGTGCTCCCACGCAGCGTCCCTGTGCCGCCGTCACCAGCCCCGGCAGCGCGAGCCGCCCTTCCCTATCGAACAGGGACTGGGGCGTCTCCACCATCAGCTCCAGCTTCAGAACTCCCGCGGGCAGGCCCCGCTCCTGCTCCAGCACCTCGAGCATGCGCGCCAGTGCCGCCACCTGCTCGGGGCACGTGATTTTCGGCAGGGTGATGACGAAGTTCTCCGGCAGCTCGTTGCCCGTGCGCTCCAGCAGCGTGCTGACGAAGAGGTCCAACGTGCGCGCGGCCCGGTCGAACAGCTCCTCGGAGAGCGATTTGACCCGGATGCCGATGAAGGGCGGCAACGTACCCTCCGCCTGGCCCTTCGCGAGTTGCTCGGCGGCGGAGACCGCGTGGCCGTCCTCCTCCGCGTCCGGCCGGTGCCCGTAGCCGTCCTCGAAGTCGATGCGGAAGTCCTCCACCGCCTCGCGCTGGAGCTTCGCCAACACCCGCTCGTGCACGCGCCTCGCGAGCTCCTCGCCGCCCAACTCCAGACACGTGGCGAGCGTCCTCGCGTCCGGCGCGTACTCCTGCAGCGCGGCCAGGGCGAGCTGCCCCATCTTCCTCGCCGTGTCTGATTTGAACAGGTGCGCGCCCCCGTACACCACGTGCACGGGCTGGCGGCGGGAGGACTCGCCCGGGTACGTGCGGGCGTACGCCTGATTGGCCTTCTTCAGCGCCTCTCGCGCGGCGGAGAGGCGCTCGGGTTTCAGGGTCGTCTGCATAGCGGCGAGGGCTCAGCTCCCCCGGTACGTCGAGTAACCGAAGGGGCTCAGCAGCAGGGGGACGTGGTAGTGCTCGTCCGTGGCGGAGAGCTCGAAGACGACCGACACGTACGGGTAGAAGCCGCGCACGGAATTGGCCTTGAAGTACTCCGCCGTGTGGAACGTCATGCGGTAGGTGCCCGGCTCCAGGCGCGTGCCCGTGGGCAGGAAGTCGCGCACGCGGCCATCCGAATTCGTGGTGCCGCGCGCCAGCTCGCGCCAGCCATCGCCGGCCTGCGCTTCCAGGGTGATGGGGACGCCAGCGGCCGGGCGGCCCCACTGCGTATCGAGGACGTGGGTGGACAGGGTGCTCATACGGTGGTGAAGAGCTTCTCCAGTCGGATGCGGGTGATTTTCGCCTGCTCGCCGGCCGCGACGCGCAGCTCCTCGTCCGGGGCGTTCTTCATGCGCTCGCGCAACAGGCCGAGCATCTCCCCGGCGCTCTTGCCCGTGGCGCACACCAGGAAGATGAAGCCGAAGCGCTCCTCGTACTCGCGGTTGCCGTCGGCGAGCCCCTGCAGCACTTCCTCGCTGGCCTCCTGCACGCCGCGCTGCTCCTGCGAGGACCAGGTGGCGGTGGCCTTGTACTTCTCCCGCAGCTTCGACACGTCGCCGATGCGCGGGTGGTGCGTCATCGCCTCGCGCCAGTCCTCGGGGCCCGTCTGGGACCAGAGCCGCTCGGCCTCCGCGTACACGGAGGCCTCGCTGGCGAAGGGACGCGCGCGGGCCATGCCCTCGGCCCAGCGCGTGGAGCCGCAGCAGCGCAGCAGCTCCGCCCGGGCCTCCTCGAAGGGCAGGCCATTGAGCCACGCGAGCCGGTTCATGCTCACACCGCCCGCCCGTGCACGCGCAGCCGGCTGATGCCGCCATCCGGGAAGATGTTCAGCCGCACGTGGGTGAAGGGCCCCTTGGCCTGAAGCTCGGCCTCGTAGAAGTGCCGGTGGTGCGCCTGGAGCTTCGTGCGCGGCAGAATCTCCTGCCAGGTGATGTCCTTCGCGTTGGCGAAGTCGAGAATGTCTTCCTTCAGGAAGCACCCCTCCAGCGAGGCCATGTCCGGGAAGTTGCCCTTGAAGTGGTTGGTGTCCAGCTCCACGCGCTGCACGGTGCCGGGGGCGGCGAGCTTCACCACAATCCAGTCAAAGCCAGGCACGCGCTTGCGGCGCGTCTCCCAGCCCTCGCCCATGGTGGTGGCGCGGCCGGGGAGGATGAGGTTGTCCTTGGGCCCGAAGAAGGCGTCGTTGGTGGTGACGACGAGGCCGCCGTTCTCCGCCGCGGCCAGGTCCACCCCCTCGCCCGAGCGCAGCTTCTCCAGGTCCGGCTTCACCACGCCGTGCACGCGCAAGCGCGCCACGCCGCCGTCCGGGTAGATGTTGAGGCGCAGGTGCGTCCAGCGCCGCTCGCTCGCCACGGGCAGGTAGTTCTGCGTGCCGCCCACCAGCTTCGTCCGGGGGACGATCTCCGTCCACGTGGCCTTCTGCAGCTCCTCGGGCGAGGGCTGGCCCTGCGTCTCGAGCGCGTCCACCGAGGCGTACTCGGGGAAGTTGCCGATGAAGTGGTTGGTGTCCACGTTCACGCCGCGGATGACGCCGGGCAGGCCGAGCTGGATGAGGCACCAGTCGTAGCCCGGGACGCGCTTGCGCCGCGTCTCCCAGCCGTCCATCCACTTGCCGAACTCGGTGTACTTGTCCGGGATGAAGACGCCTCGGCCCGGCTTGAGCAGGTTCTCCTTGGGGGCGAAGAACTCGTCGTTGGCGTAGAGGGCGCGGCCGCCCACCTTCTCGGCCGCGAGGTCGATGAGCTCGGCGAAGGCGACTCGCACCTTGCCTTCCTCGGGTGTTTGCATGCTCGGAGTTTCTCCTGGGAAAGACTGTAGCTAGGCCACCGGCCGCGAGGTGCCAGGACGGCGCACCCACTCGCCCACCGGGCGCTTCGTGAATTCACCGCGCGTCTGCACCTGCTGGCCCCGGACGTACGTGCGCTCGACCACGCCCACCAGCGCGCGGCCCGCGTACGGCGTCAGCGAGTGACGGTGGAGCACGCGCGAGGGCTCGGGCGTGAAGGTGGCCTCGGGGTCGAAGACGATGAGGTCCGCGTCCGCGCCGGGCGCAATCGAGCCCTTGAGGCCCTCCAGGCCGGTGAGGCGGGCGGGGTTCTGGCACATCCAGCGCACCAGGGACTCGAGCCCGTGGCCGCGCGCGCGGGCCCCCGTCCACACGGCGGGCAGGCTGAACTGGAGCGAGGCGATGCCGCCCCACGCCGCGGCGAAGTCTCCGCGCTCCAGGTGCTTGAGGCCCGGGGTGCAGGGCGAGTGGTCCGACACCACCATGTCGATGTCCCCTCGCGCCAGGCCCTCCCAGAGCTTCTCGCGGTTCTCCGCCTCGCGGATGGGCGGAGCGCACTTGAGGTAGGTGGCGCCGTCGGGAATGTGCTCGGCGTCGAAGGTGAGGTAGTGGGGGCACGTCTCGGCGCCGAAGGGCAGGCCCTCGCGGCGGGCGGCCGCGATGTCCGGCAGCGCGTCCGAGGACGACAGGTGGACGATGTGCACGCGGCCGCGGTGCTTGCGGCACAGCTCGATCATCATCCGGATGGCGTCGTCCTCCCAGCGGCGGGGGCGGGACTCGAGGTAGCTGCGGTAGGTGCGCGTGTCGCCCTGGGGCGGGCGCTCGTCCGGCGTCATCTCCGCGTGGACGATGAGGGGCACGCCGCGCCGGGCGAGGATGGGCATGGCGCGGTCCAGATCCTCGCGGGTGACGTGGGGGAACTCGTCCACGCCCGAGTGGATGAGGAAGCATTTGAAGCCGGTGACGCCCGCGTCGATCATCGCGTCCAGCTCGCCCGCGTTGCCCGGGATGACGCCGCCCCAGAAGCCGTAGTCGATGGTGCAGTGGCCCTCGGCGGCGGCGGCCTTCTGGCGCAGCGCCTCGCGGCTGGTGGTGGCGGGAATCGAGTTGAGCGGCATGTCCACCACGGTGGTGATGCCGCCCGCGGCCGCCGCTCGCGTGGCCGTCTCGAAGCCCTCCCACTCGGTGCGGCCGGGCTCGTTGATGTGCGCGTGGCAGTCCACCACGCCGGGCATGAGCACCTTGTCGCCGAGGTCTTCCACCGGCAGGCCCGCGGGCACCTCCGAGGGCGCCAGCACCGCGGCCACCTTGCCGTCTCGAATCACCACCGCGGCCTCGCGCACGCCACCCGGGGTGACGACTCGCCGGCTGCGCAGTACCTGCTCACCGCTCATGGCTCGAACTCCTTGACGTCGTAGCTCATCGGGAGGCCGTACTTCATACCGGAGATGCTCGCCCGGCCGAAGCCCCACGAGAGAGGGGGGGACAGTCAAATCACGCCCCACCCCCTCCGCGCCAAGGGGGGGCCGCGGACTGACGGCATGCGAACGAAATGGGCCCGGGGTCCGCGATACCCTCACCCCGTCCCTCTCCTGGAGGGCGAGGGGAAATGGGCACGGGGCAAGGAGAAGCGCAGCGCGAGCGCCCCCCCATGCGAGTCCCCGTCCCGCTACTTCACCATCATCGTGTACGAGGCGACGGTGTTCGACGTGCTCGCACTGGGGTTCTGGAACTTCACCCGGACGTAGCAGTTGCCCGCCGAGCCGCTGGTGAAGCCCTTCGAGCCCACGCCGTTGCTGGCGAGCAGGGTGACCTTGTCCGGCCCGTAGACGTCGAAAACGAGGCCGGTGCCCGCGGAGGACAGGGTGGCGGTGTACGCGGTGCTCGCGGCCACCGGCACGGAGAACCAGTCCACGTCGGCGGCCACCTGCAGCTTGCCGGCGGTGGCGGTGCCAAGGGTGAGCACCGTGGGGCTTGTGTTGGTATCGGAGTGGTCATCCACGCCCCGGTCCGTGAGCTGGAAGTTGTAGGAGGCCACGGCATCGGAGAGCGCCCTGAGCCGCACGTAGTACGTCCCCGCGGTGGTCATCCGGTAGATGACCTGGGCGTTGAAGCCGCTCACCGTGTCCGACACCAACACGGTGCCTCCGGAGTTCATCAGGTACAGGCCGCAGCTGAACGTGCCGCCGGTAGCGCAGGTGAAGCTGAACGCCTGGTTGGCCTGGGCCTGGAAGGAGAACCAGTCCTCGTCGCCCAGGAAGTCCAGATTGCCGACCGTGGGGCTGGTGGAGGGGGTGATGGCCGTGGCCGTGGCGAGCGTCTCGCCATGGTCGTCCGTGCCCAGGTCCTTCAGGGTCCACTGGTAGCTGTAGGGCGTGAGGCTGGGCGGGGCACCCGACGCCAGCAGCTTCACGTAGTAGGTGCCCGCCGTGGCGAACTTGTATTGCAGCACCGCCTCCACACCCGGGGCCGAGGCCGTCACCGTGCGCAGCGTCGCGCTCGCGGCCGTCAGGTAGACGGCGTTGCATTTCACGCCGGAGGCGGTGCAGGTGAACTCGTAGATGTGGCCCGCCGCCACCGGGAACGAGAGCACGTCGAGGTCATCGGGGAGCTCGAACTCCGCGGCCGTCGAGGCGCTCGGCGAGGGCGTCACCGCGAAGGCCGATTCCACCACGTCGCCGTAGTCGTCCTTGCCCAGGTCCTTCAGCACCCACTGGTAGCCGCCGTCGGCGAAGGCGGCCTTGGCGGTGACCCGCGCGTAGACGATGCCCGCGGTGGTGAACTCGTTCGCCACGTACGAGACGCCCGAGACCGTGCTGCCCGCCTTCCACACCGAGCCCTGCTCATTCACGAAGGCCACGTCGCAGGTGAAGTGCGTCTGCGGGTCGCAGAAGAACTGGTAGATGTGGCCCGCCTCGGCCTGGAACGAGAACACGTCCAGGTCCTCGGCGTACTCGAGCTTGCTCGCGGTGTACGCCGTGCCGGCGACGACCGCCGTGGCCTGCGCGGGCGTGTTCGGATGGTCGTCGATCCCGAGGTCCGTGACCGTGAACGTGTAGCTCGCGCGCTGCTTGCCGGAGCGCTCGCTCACGCGCAGGAAGTACTCGCCCGTGGTGCTCACCAGGGTGGTGAATCGCGGAGTGGCGGACTCACTCGAGAGCACCACCGTCGTCTCATCCGTGTCGAGCAGTTCCAACCGCAACGCCGCCGCGAGCGAGGTGGACCACGCTGCCTGGAAGACATAGGCGTGGCCCGCCTCCAGGTGCACCCGCACCACGTCCGTGTCGCCGAGGAACTGCAGCGCCCCACCGTGCGCCGTTCCATCGGGCGTGAGGGAGGGCGTGGTGACCTGCGCGGGCGTGTCCGGGAGATCGTCGGTACCCAGTTCCCCGAAGGAGACGCTGTAGGAGCCCAACGAGGCGCGATCCGCCGAGAGGACCCGGGCATAGAGGGAGCCGGTGGCGCGGGCCTTGTACGCCACGTCCGTCCCCGACGCGCCAGCGCTCTCCGAGGCGAGCTGGGTGGTGCCGTCCGCGTCATACAGGTCCACGCGCATGGCCAGGCCCAGGTCACCGAAGGCGGACACCTCGTAGATGGTGCCCGCGGTGGCGTCGAGGCGGAACCAGTCCTCGTCCGCCGAGGAGGTGAGCGTGTGCGGCTCCGAGGGGCCCGAGGTGCTCACCATGCGCGCGAGCGCCGGGCACTCATCGGGCTCGAAGGCATCGCCCAGGGAGTGCTGGCCCGCGCAGGTGGGCGTGGGCTCGCGCTGGCAGCCATCCCCCTGGGGGGTGTAGCCCGCGACGCACGCGCAGACAGCCTTCCCATTGGACACCGAGCAGTCCGTCTTGTTCGGCGCGGTGCAGGGATTGGGCTGGCAGGGGTTGGCGGGCGGCGGCGTGACGTCCGTCCCGTCATCCGTCCCGATTTTTCCAGGACAACCCGCGCACAACACCACCAGCGCCACCGCGGTGACCACATACCTCGGGAAGACCCTCATCTGTCTGTTTCGCCTCCGTAAAGGGCGCAGAATACACGCCCACCCGGCGAGAACAGAGAGAGCGGCCAGAAGCGCGGCCGCGGACGGCGCTCAGCGCTCGTGCAGGGGCGGCGTGCCGGCGCGGCGTGACGCATCCGGCTCCACCGGATGAGACCACGCCGAGCCCTCCGGCTCCGGCTGGTAGCGCTGCACCTCGCGCACCACGAAGAAGGCCGCCGCGGACAACACCCCGAGGTCGTCCAACCACCCGAGGATGGGGAGGACATCCGGAATCGCGTCCACCGGGGAGACGAAGTAGATGACGGCCAGCAACCCGGCCAGCCTCCGCCACAGCGGCACGCGCGGGTCTCGCACGTAGCGGAAGAACCGGGTTCCCATTGCTCGAAGGCCAGTGGCGTTCATGTCCTCTCCTACGATTGGAGGCGCACATCCATTGCGGCCCCTCCACCGTAGGCGTCTGGCCGCTCGCGGGGCAAGCGGCCTCGTGGACGGGAGTCTCCTCCGTGTCTTCCCGGCGTCGCCTCAGTCCTCGCACTCCGGGGGCTTGGGCTTCTTGTCCTTCTTCGCGCCGCCCCGCACCTGCGCGCCGTCGTCCTCGCAGACATCATCGGGCCCCGGGTGCTTCTCGAAGGGCGGACGCTGCTCGAGGAAGGCCTCCATCAACTGCTGCCGGTACGGGAGGAAGGTGCCCACCAGCGCCTCGGAGAGGCCGTAGCGGGGACCGTCCGGTCCGTCCTCCTGTATGCGCTCGCTCACGTGCACGAACTCGTAGGGCTTGGACTTGTTGGGCCAGGTGAGCCCGCCCCCGAGGTTCACGTTGGTGCTCAGCTGGTGGCAGCCCGCGCAGGAGAGCGTCTGGGACCGCGCGACGATGTTGGCCGGGGTGAGCTTGCTGCCCAGCCGGGTGAGCTCCTCCTGGAGCTTCGTCTTCAGCGGGCTCGGGCCATTGCCGAAGTGGAAGACGTAGAGGTTCTCCGTGCCGCTCGAGTTGCTCTGCCCCGTGTTGAAGCGATCCTCGGTCGCCATCGTGTAGCGAAGCACGTCGTTGGCCGCCAGCGTCTCCACCTGCGAGACGAACAGTTGCTCGAAGTCCTCCTTGAGCGGATGGCTCACCTTGGCGCTGAAGAGCACGCCGGCCGGGTTCGTCTTCACCGTGTCCGGCTCGAAGCGCAGGGTGCACGCGTCGCCCGTGCAGCGCTTGCGCACGCGGAACTCGCGCAGCGTCCAGGTGGGCTGCATGAACTGATTGGTGCGCACCTGGCCGGTGACGCGGTCCGTGGCATTGCCCAGGTTGTCGATGTGGATGACGGGGGAGAACTCCCCCAGACCCTCGAAGTAGAAGCGGTGGAGGGCCTCGGCGCGCGCCGCCACGTCCGGCTCCCGGGAGAGCTCCGCCCAGAAGCGCATCACCTTGCGGCACCCGTGGATGCCCTTCTTCGGATGCGGGTTGGGCAGCACGCCCTCGAAGGCAATCAGGTTGCGGCTGTTCGCGTCGGTGCTGCCCGGGCGGCGTGCGAAGACGATGCGGTACTCGCCACAGTCGCTCCCGTCCTGCGCCGCCAGGTCGAAGCGGTTGAAGAGCCCGATGGGCACGTAGGTCGCGGCGTTGGTGTCGGGCGAGGTGAAGGAATTCTCCTTCGCCTGATCTCCCTCCTTGCGCGAGCAGGCGTAGGCGAAGCCGTTGAAGCCCGGCTTGCCATCCGGAAGCACCTGATCATCGCAGTGCGGTCCGCCCAGGCCCAGGCCCGGCGCCTTCCGCTGCGAGTCCCACCACTCCTGGTAGAGCCGCAGCCCGGTGAGGTCCGGAACGCCGCTCTGCTCGGCGAGCCGGTTCATCACCTCCTCGAAGCTGAAGCGCGACAGGATGGCCGTGTCCGTCACCGCCAGCGAGCGCCGTGGATCCAACACGACGTCCAGCTTGGGCTTCGCCAGGGATTGGGTGTCGCCCAGGGGCAACAGCCCGATACCGCGGCGCTCCGGGTGGAGCGAGACCTGGTGTGGAGCAGCGGGAACGGCGGGTGGCTCGGTGGTCACGCCGCACGCAGTGAGGGCCGTGACGCCTGTCACGGCCAGGAACAAGAACGAACGCATCTGAATGAACCCCCCTCATGCGGGCCGCCCGACTCCAGACGAAGGCGTGCCTGCCCCCAGAACTTAAGAATCGAGGCAAGGCGGGGTTGACCGTCCGGCACCCGACGGCCGGCATGGGACTGGGGACAGGGTTCGTACGACTACCCGACCCTGTCCTGCCCTGGAGGGCAACTACGCGCGGGGCGCGACTGGGGCTGGGGCACGCCTCCAGCGCTGGTACGCCGCCCAGATGCAGCCGAGCAATCCCACCGCAGCCACCGCACCGCCTACCAGGAGGCCTTGTACCGGGTGCCGGCATACAGGCAGCGGCGCTTCCAGGGAGAAGGTGGGACAGTCAAATACATAGAGCGCGGCCATGCCCATCCAGCACCAGGCCCAGAAAAGCCCTGACACCAGGAGCAGCACCGAAAGCCCGAGGCCGAGCCTCTTCCACCAGAGATGTGGGGCATTCATGGTGATTCCTCCCATGACTCGGGCTCTCGTCAGATCTTCCCCAGGTCGGGCTTGCGCGGGTCGGGCAGGGGAACGACCTTCGTCGAGCAGCGATCGAGCACACCCGCGGCGAAGGTCTGGCACTGGTTGGTGGGAGTCCAGGCCCCCAGCGGTTTGCCCAGTTCCAGCTCGCGATTGACGCACGCCTCGTCCACATCCACGACACGCTCGCAGGTGGAGTCAGGAAGGTTTCCCCGACCTGTGTGATCGTTGAGTCGTGTTTGTGAGAAGGGCATGTTCACTCGATCGCCAGGAACACTCCCATCATCGGGGCCCATCCCCGCCTCCTTGGTGGAAGTCCGCAGCCAGTGGTGCTTCAAGCCGAGCTCATGGAGGACAGGCACATCCGCGGTGCGCTTGCAGAGTTCCACCCCCCGGCCGAGTGCCGCCGCGGCCTGCTCCTTCTGTCGCGCCCGGAGCATCTCCAGGAGCTTCAGTTCCTCTCCCTGTGGCATGTCGGCGCGGCTGAACGGCTGGGCCGGTGCGTGGCAACTCGACTCCTGCGCACCACGCGGCTGGGGCAGGTAGGCCTCGAGGGTGTTCGCGGTGACTGAGGACGAGCACTGATTGCTGGGACTCGTTCCGTGCTCCTTCGCCACCGCGGGCGACGAAGACACAGCCGAGGAATCGACGGCCGTGGAGAGCGTCTGCGCACTACGAGAGGAAACGGGATCCATGTGGGCTCCGGGAATGGGTCTCCCTACGTCGTGCAACCCATATGCCCTCCGCATTGCTCCTGATTCCGAGGACTTGCGGCACAACGGGACCCCGCGGCGTCTCCGCCGCGGGATGCAGGATCCGAAGATCGAGAGCCCAGAGGGTGGGCCCTACCGCTCGCAGATGCCAATGCGATTGCCGGCACCGTCGAAGCACCGCGCCTTCGACGGGGAGTCCGGGCAATAGCAGGCCGCTCCCGTGTCGCACGTGTCCTGCTCGACCTCGCAGGGCTTCGCGCAGAAGGTCTCCTCGTACTCGGTCCCTGGCTGCCAGTGCACGCAGATGAAGCCCGGCGCGCACTGAATCGAGCTCACACAGGGTCCGCTCTCGCAGCCGCCGAGCAGCAACGCGAGCACGGCCAACACGCTCACGCCGAACCCCACACCAGGACACCGCTGTCTCACCGCACTGACACTTCCGTGAAAATGACTCATGACGTTGGTTCCGTCGGACTCACTCATGCCTTCTCCGGGGTGTTGGGTTGCCCGGCTGCCCAGAGCAACTCCCGCGCCATGCAGCACGCACACGCACCGGTCCCCCAACGCGAAGAGGGCCAGGGGAGGATTGATCCTCGCCCCAGCCCTCTCGTGTTCTCACGGGTTCAACTCGTGGCCCGCGATACCCTCACCCCGGCCCTCTCCCGAGGGGAGAGGGCTTGTTGGGGTCAGCTCTCCTCGGACTCCGGCTCGGTCTCCCCGGTCTCCGCCGCGGTCTCCTCGGCCGGCACCTCCGGCTCGGACTCGGACGTGGCCGACGCGGACGCCTCGACGGCCTCCGCCTCTCCGCCGCCGTTCTCCTCGCTCTCGTCCGCCTCCGGCAGCTTCGAGATGCCCGTCACCTTCTCCTCCGCGCTCTCCAGCGCGATCAGCCGCACGCCCTGCGTGTTGCGGCCGATGACGGAAATCTCCTTCGCCTTCATCCGGATGAGCATCCCGCCGTTCGTCACCAACAGCACCTCGTCCTTGTCCGTCACCTGGACCAGGCCCACCACCTTGCCGTTCCGCTCGGTGGTCTTGATGTCGATGATGCCCTTGCCGCCTCGGCCCTGCTGACGGTACTCGGTCTCCTCCGTCCGCTTGCCGTAGCCGTTCTCCGTCACCGTGAGAATCGTGGTGTCCTTCTCCACCACGTCCGCCCCCACCACCTCGTCACCGTCCTCCAGCGTGATTCCCTTCACGCCGTAGGCCTGGCGGCCCATCGAGCGCACCTCGCTCTCCGGGAAGCGGATGCTCATACCCGTGGCCGTCGACAGCAGGATGTCCTTCGAGCCGTCGGTGATCTTCACCGCCACCAGCTCGTCGCCATCGTCGATGCCCAGCGCGATGATGCCGCTGGAGCGCACGTTGGCGAACGCCGAGAGGTCCGTGCGCTTCACCACGCCACGCTTGGTCACGAAGAAGACGAACTGGTTCTCCACGAACTCGCGCGTCACCAACACCTGCGCCAGCCGCTCGCCCTCGGCGAACTGCACCAGGTTCACGATGGCCTTGCCGCGCGACGTGCGGCCCGCCAGCGGAATCTCGTGCACCTTCAGCGAGTACAGCCGGCCCTTGTTCGTGATGGGCATCAGGAAGGCGTGCGTGCTCGCCACGAAGAGGTCCGTGACGAAATCGTCCTCCTTCGTCGTCGCCCCCGTCTTGCCGCGCCCACCGCGCTTCTGCGCCCGGTACTCGGAGAGCGGCGAGCGCTTCACGTAGCCCGTGTGCGACAGCGTGACCACCATCGTCTCCTCGGCGATGAGGTCCTCGCTGGTAATCTCCTCGGCCGCGCCGGTGATCTCCGTGCGCCGCTTGTCGCCGTAGCGCTCGCGGATCTCCTGGAGCTCCGTCTTGATGACGTTGAGCAGGCTCGACTCGTTGGCGAGGATGTCCTCCAGGCGGAGGATTTCCCGGATGAGGTCCACCAACTCGCGGAACAGCTCCTCGCGCTGCAGGCCGGTGAGGCGCTGCAGGCGCATCTCGAGGATGTTCTTCGCCTGCTCCTCGCTGAAGCCCGAGCCCTCGTACTTGTGCTCCAGGCCCGAGTAGCTCGGCACCTCGGCGCGCGCGCGCGAGACGAGCAGCTCCATCTGCGCCTTGGCCTTCTCGTAATCAATCCGCTGCAGGTTGCGGAAGCGCTCGTGGGCGTAGAGGGCGGGCGAGAGGATGTTCATCAGGCCCCAGCGCGCCTCGTCGGGATCCTTCGAGGCGCGGATGAGGCTCACCACCAGGTCGATGAGGTCCTGCGCGACGAGCAAGCCCTCGACGATGTGGCGGCGGGCCCGAGCCTTGCGCAGCTCGAAGCGGCTGCGGCGCGTCACCACGTCGCGGCGGTGCGAGATGAAGCGCTCGAGCAGCTCCTTGAGCGTGAGCGTGCGCGGCTGCCCCGCGTCGATGGCCAGCATCACCGCCCCGAAGGTGGTCTCCAGCGGGGTGTTGGCGAACAGGTTGTTGAGCACCACCCCGGAGATGGCATCGCGCTTGAGCTCGATGACGATGCGCATGCCCTGCCGGTCGCTCTCGTCGCGGATGTCGCTGATGCCCTCCAGCTTCTTCTCGCGCACCAGGTCGGCGATCTTCTCGATGAGCCGCGCCTTGTTCACCTGGTAGGGAATCTCCGTGACGATGATGCTCTCACGGTCGCCCTTCTTGGAGGTCTCGATCTCCGTGCGGGCGCGCAGGGTGATTTGACCGCGGCCCGTCTCATACGCGCGCAGAATCCCCTCGCGGCCGGAGATGAAGCCGGCGGTGGGGAAGTCCGGACCGGGGATGAACTGCATCAGGTCGCGGACGGTGGACTCGGGATGGTCGATGAGGTGCAGCGTCCCGTCGAGCACCTCGGTCATGTTGTGCGGCGGGATGTTGGTGGTCATGCCCACCGCGATGCCCGTGCTGCCGTTGACCAGGAGGTTGGGGAACTTGCTGGGGAGGACGAGCGGCTCGACGGTGGAGTCGTCGTAGTTGGGCCCGAAGTCGACCGTCTCCTTGTCGATGTCCGAGAGCATCTCCTCGGCCAGGCGGTCCATGCGCACTTCGGTGTAACGCATGGCGGCCGGGGAATCGCCGTCCACCGAGCCGAAGTTGCCCTGGCCATCCACGAGCAGGTAGCGAAGGCTCCACTCCTGGGCCAGACGCACCATGGCGTCGTAGACGGCGGTGTCGCCGTGCGGGTGGTACTTACCAATCACATCTCCCACGACGCGCGCGGACTTCTTGTAGGCGCGGTTGTGGTAGTTGCCCAGGTCGTTCATCGCGTAGAGGACGCGGCGATGCACGGGCTTGAGGCCGTCACGCACGTCGGGCAGGGCGCGCCCGATGATGACGGACATCGAGTAGTCGAGATACGAACGGCGCATCTCGTCTTCGATGTTGACGGGGATGAGCTCGCCCACGCTGCCTTGAGGAGGCGCGGGGGGTGTTGCCGGCTTGTCGGTGGTGTCGTCGGCCATGAAATCTGGGGTCAGGGAGAGGCCCGCCACGGAGGGGGGCCAAAAAGGGTAACGTGCCTACGTAACCCCCGGTATTTCCTGCGTCAACAAGGGAAACACCGGGGTGACGAAGGGTAGCCAGAAAGGGGGGCCCGAGCCTGCCCGGACGGGGGGCTTCAGACGCCTTTTCAGACTCCCGATTTCTTCTTCAACGGATGAGCTCGCCGGCTTGTTGCACCAACTTCACCAGCCGTGACGAATCCTTCCACCCGCGCAGCGCCGTGGAGCCGATTCCATGCCTCTGGATGAGCTCCCGGAGCACGCCGCGGACCCGCTCACCGTCCGGCCCGCTCCGCGACTCATCCGCCCGCCAGGCCAGCGCGTCCAACCGCGCCCAGCGCGCGTCCGGCCAGCGCTCGTCCTCGGGAATATCCTGCCGCTGGGCGTCCCATAACTCGTAGGCCACTTCAATCAACGCGGCCCGGGCATCCACCAGCGCCTCCGAGGCCGCCAGCCGGATGCGCGGCACGTACTCGCGCTCGAGCAGCCACCAGAAGACCTCGAGGTACTCGTGTGGCGCGGGCTCGAGCGGGGCCAGCCGCGCCTGGACGAGCTGCCGCACCCGGACCCACGCTTCCCGGTGCCAGTATTCGGCGTGCACGAGGCGCTCGGGGCCGTTGCGCGGCGGCTGGTGCGGCGCCCGGGTGGCCACCTTCTGCAGCTCGTTCACGATGCCCCGGTTCGCGTCCACGCCGGACAGCCGCTCCCACAGCGCGACGAGCGCCGCCTCACCCCGGACCCAGCCCTGGCGCAACTGCTCGCGCTGCGCGCTCGTGAAGGGGAGGCGGCCCGTGAGCAGCATGGGCGGGGCGAAGAGCGATTCGAGCAACTGCCCGAAGGCGGTGGCGTCGCGCAGCGCGGGCAGCGAGTCCGGCAGCACCTCCAGCGCGGTGCTCCAGCGCTGCTGGGGAGGCACCACGCGCGGCAGGGTGAGCAGCCAGTCCTCCAGGGCGCTCATCAGGCCCCCGAGGGGCTCCTGGGCGCTGCGCCCCAGCTTGCGCGCCACGTCCCGGGCGAGCTGCTCGCGCAGCGAGTGCACCTCGTAGAGGCAGCGCACGGTGGGATTGCTGTCGGGCCAGTGCTCGGCCTCGGCACGGCGCAGGGCGGGGCCGAGCAGCGCGTCCAACTCCGCCTGGTGGGCCGCCACCTCGCGCAGCAGGGGCCGCTCCTGCCGCAGCCGCTCCTGCCAGCGGGACTCGGCCAGCGCCAGCACGAGGCGGTAGTAACGCTCCCGGGCGGGCTCGAGCAGCACGGCCCGGCCCTCCAGGCGTACGCGGTATTCGTCCTCGGCGGGCGGCGCTCCCATGGTGCCCGCGAGTATACCTCCCCGCTCAGCCCACCTGGGCCATCGCGTCCTTGGGACGCAGGGGAGCGGCGAGCCGCTCGGCCTCGGCACCGAGGGGTCCTTCGGGATCCAACGCCTTGGCGCGCTCGAAGGAGGCGAGGGCCGCCTCGCGGTCTCCCTTGAGCTTGAGGGCGACGCCCACGTTGAGGTGCGCGGCGACGTTGTCGCGGTCCATGGAGAGCGCCTCGCGGAAGAGGGCGAGCGCCTCGTCCAGGTCGCCGGTGAGCAGGGCCTCCTTGCCGACCTGCACGCGCTTGTCCGCGTCGTTGACGAGCTCCACCTGCAGCAGGCTGCCGCCGGCCACGGTGAAGACGAGGGCGCGCAGGATGCCGCCCCAGTAGAAGGTGAGGCCCTCGGCGGCGGCCACGGCGGCCAGGGGCAGGTCCGGCAGCAGCTGCTTGCCGCGGAACTTGAAGCGCACCTTGGTGTAGCGGCCCTTGTTGGCCCAGTGGACGGCCTCGGCGCGCAGCTTCGCCAGACCCTCTTCAATGCGCTTGGGGTCGATCTCGAAGGGGAACGCCTGGCCGCCCACGGGCTCGCCGGCCGGCAGGGCCTTCATCTCGGGGACGGGCTCGGCGGTGGGAAAGGCGGCCTCGAAAGCGGGAGGCTCCACCGGGGCGGCGCGCTTCTTCGCGGCGGCGGGCTTCTTCGCGGCGGGCTTCTTCACCGGAGCCACACGCTTCTTCACGGACGCGGGGCTCTTCTTCGCGGGAGCGGCGCTCTTCTTCTTCGGAACCTTGCGGGATGCGGTCTTCGCCATGGTGAGGGAACTCTAACCCCTCGCGGCGCGGCTTGCTCGCGGGAGCCCCATCACCGGGTGGCGCCCGGCGGTTTCCAGGGCAGGGGCCGGGCCGCTCAGGGGGCCCGGTCCCGAGCAGCACCGCCCTCCCGCTCACCCGCGCATCGGCAGGACGAAGCCCAGTTCCAGCGGCATGCCCGCGTACTCCGGCCGCACCAGCGCCGTCACGCGTACGCCACGGGTCCCCTCGCCGGTGGACACCACCTCGCCGCGCACCCGGCCCGCCGGCGTCGCGCCGCCGAAGAGGAACACGTCCGCCGCCTGCGTGAACAGCGTCGCCACCTCGGCGTCCCCCGCCTCCGGCGGCAACTGGTCTCGCACCCACTGCGCGAAGCGCACGATGCGGCCCGTGAGAATCTGCGCCGGCAACGCCACCTTGTGCTCGCCCCCGTACACCATGGGCGCCGCCGTGAGCTGCAGCACGTCCGAGTTCCTCCCGCTCCCCAGCCCCAGCACGCCCAGCTCGGCCAGCCGCGACTGCGTGCGCACGGGGAAGAACGTCTCCGTCGGCACCGCCATCCCTCCGTCCCGTCCCGGCGGCAGCTGCCACACCGAGGGCGCCTGCACCCCGCCCGCCCCTCCGAGCACCCGCGCGAAGCTCCCCGTCTCGCGGAAGCTCGACGCCAGCAGCGACGCCACGCCCAGCGCCGCGCTCGCGAAGCACGTCCTCCGCCGCGCCCCCTGCCCGTCCACCATCACCACCACGCGGTGCAGCGCCGCCGACAGCCAGCGCGAGGACTCCTCCGCTCGCAGCGCCTCCCAGGCCTCGCTCAGCCCCCCGCGCTCCTCCTCCACCCGGTTCACCACCTCCGCGGCCGACTTCACGCCGAAGAGCGACGGAGGCACGTCCACCACCACCGGCAGCTGCGCGCGCTCGCCCAGCGCCGCCAGCCGTCCCAGCGCGGCCACGTCCTCCACCGGCTCCACCACGAAGAGGGCATCCGGGCGCTCGAAGCGGTCCACCGGGAGCTGCGACTCCACGCCCTCCACGCCCGCGGGCACCTCCACGTCGAGCACCTCCACCGCCATCCCCGACGACTTGGGGCAGTGGTCCACCAGCATCTTCAGGCCGCGCCAGGCCGACTCCAGCCGCGCCACCAGCGGATGGGCGAGCACGTCCCGGGCCGTCGCCTGCACCGCCTCCTCCACCAGGGCCTTCGCCGGAGCCGCCACCGAGGCGGGATTCGCCGGAGCCGCCGCGCGTGTCCCCACGGCCTTCAGGAAGGCATCCACGCTCGCCTTCGCCGCCTGCTCGGGACGGGCCGAGTCCGTCTGCGCGAAGATGGAGTCCACGACGTCCGGCGCCTTCGGCGTGCCAGGCGCGGAGGGCACCACCCCATTGCCCGCCTTGGGCGGAGGCGGCGACTGCTTCTCGCGCAGCACCGCGCCCACCGTCTCGGAGAGCCGCCCGGCCCCCACCACCGCCTCGAGGCTCTTCACCGCCGCGTCCGCGGGCAGCTTGTCCAGCCCGTCCATGAGGGCCTTGAGCGCGCGCAGCTCGGGCACGGACGACAGCACCTCCGCCACCGTGAAGGAGCGCAGCTTGGGGAACGTCAGCTCGAAGGTGCGCGTCTGCCCCGCGCCCAGCCGGTCCTCCACGCTCACGCGCAGCCCGGTGGCCGAGCGCGCCAGCTCCTCGGCGTACGAGTCCGGCGTGACGACGAAGCGCCTGCCCGAGGGTCCCGGCGAGAATGTCCCCGCGACCCACCACCTCACCTGAGAACCCGAAGTACCCTCATGGCTCATCGTTGACGTCCCCCTCTTCAAGAGGGCGTCAGGCTAGCCCGAGTCGTGGCGCTCCGGACAGTTTCCGCTCCACCTCCGCCCTACGACGGAAGCGTCCAGTCGACGGGCTCGCGCCCCGCCTTCTCCAGGGCGGCATTGGCGCGGCTGAACGGCCGGCTCCCGAAGAAGCCCTTCTTCGCCGACAGCGGCGAGGGGTGCACTCCTTCCAGGATGACGTGTCTCGACGTGTCGATGAGCGCCTTCTTCTTCTGGGCGTAGCTGCCCCACAGCAGGAACACCACCGGCTCCGGCTTGTCGCTCACCTTCTGGATGACCGCGTCGGTGAAGCGCTCCCAACCGTGCCCGGCGTGGGAATTGGGCTCGCTCTGGCGCACCGTCAGCACCGCGTTGAGCAGCAGCACGCCCTGCTCCGCCCACGGAATCAGCGAGCCATCCTTCGGCTTCGGCACGCCCACGTCGCTCTGCAGTTCCTTGAAGACATTCACCAGCGAGGGCGGGGGCTTCACCCCCGGCTGCACCGAGAACGCCAGCCCGTGCGCCTGCCCCGGCCCGTGGTACGGGTCCTGCCCGAGCAGCAGCACCTTCACCTTCTCGTATGGCGTCAGCCGGAAGGCCGAGAACAGGTCCTCCTCCGAGGGGTACACCATGTGCTCGTGCCGCTGCTCGGCGACGAACGCCTCCAGCTCCGCGAACTCCGGGCTGGCCAGCACGTCCTTCAGCACCTTCTTCCAGTCCGCCGGCAGCCGTTCCTTCATCGAGCCCATCGCGCCTCCCGCGTCTCGTGCCCCAATCGTAGCACCCGTCCCACACTACTTCTCCGGTGGGTCGGCGCCAGGGTTTTTCGCACGTTGGTTGGAGGGCCCGTCCTCTGCTCGCCCCCCTCGCGCGCCGCCCGGCCGCCCTTCGGACAACCAGGCCGTCCTCTTGGGCACCGGCCGGTCTCGGGCTACCCTCTGGCGCGCCATGTCGATGTATTCCGAGTCGCTCCGCGCCTTCCTCAAGCCCGTCCTCCCCTATCTCGACGACCCGAGCGTCTCCGAGATCATGATCAACGGGCCCACCGACGTCTGGATCGAACGCAAGGGCAAGGTCTCCAAGACCGATGCCACCTTCACCGAGGAGGGCCTCATCGGCGCCGCGCGCAACATGGCGCAGTTCGTCGGCCGCCTCCTCAACGACGAGCGCCCCCGCCTGGACGCGCGCCTGCCCGACGGCAGCCGCATCCACGTCGTCATCCCGCCCATCGCCCGCAAGGGCACCACCATCTCCATCCGCAAGTTCTTCAAGGACAAGCTCACCGTCGAGTCCTTGATCAAATTCAAGTCCATGACGCCGCAGATGGCGCGGCTCATCGACGCGGGCATCCACACCAAGCTCAACATGCTGGTGTCCGGCGGCACGGGCTCGGGCAAGACGACGCTGCTCAACATCGTCTCCTCGCTCATCCCCGACGAG
>NZ_JBJMQO010000115.1:0-13800 GCF_045802675.1 Archangium sp.
ACACACAATCCCAAAACCAATCAAAACCCAACAGCGTGCGCTCGTGCGCCCGGGCATAGCGCGACACCGCGGCGGACACGGCCTCGTCGAACGTGCGGTTGAAGGACACCACCTCCCGCATCGCCTCCGCCATGCTCACCAGGCCGCTCGCCTGGGCGAGCTCGCCGTAGAGCTCGAGGATGCAGGCGCGCAGCAGCCCGTACTCCTCGGCCACCTCGTCCAGGTCGAACCCCGAGTCCAACCGCTCCAGGGCGTGCACCTCGGGCAGTCCCGCGAGCGTCTCGTGCTCCCCGGTCTGCACCGTGCTCACCACGCGGGAGATGCGCTCCAGCAGGTCCGGCAGATGGTCCAGCAGCCGGGGCCGCGACAACCCCCGGGACGAGGGCAACTGGCGCACCGAGCGCTCCCACGCTTCCAGGATGCGGGCGTGATGCTCCCGGATGAACGTGCCGAGGCTCAACCGCGCCTGTTTCGGGCCGAGGGATTCTTCTTTGACCATGCGAATGGTGGAAACACCGCACCCCCCTGGGTTTCAGCGTCCCCCGTCGAGGGCCCGGCTCCTCCGCATGGGGGGCGGCCGGGCGAGCCTCGCGTCCTGGCCTCAGAGCCGGGAGCGGACAATCTCCCGCAGCGTGAGGCGCCGGCGCACCGTGTCGACCTCATAGAGGGCGATGTAGCCCTCCAGGGAGATGGAGCGGGTGACGAGGGGCTCCGCCTCCCTCCTGAGGACTGGCGCGGGCGTGGGCGTCCGCAGCTGCGCCGCGATGCGCTCCAACTCCTGGCGCACGCGCTGGTACGTGTCCAGGGGCAGGTGTGCCAGCTGCTTCCAAGCCGAGGGACTGACCTCGACGCTGTATGTGTTGAGGCTCTCGGGACGCCGCATGCCGGGCCGCGTGCTTTGCACGTGCCAGGCCACTCGCGATCATCTGTCAGATTCAATACTTGCCCACGGCTCCCCCCGGCGGACTGACCTTTCTACAGCCGGCCATCGGCAACATTTACGGGTTCCTGCCTCCCGGGCTGCTCGAGTCCGGAGACGGGAAGCGCTCGCCCGCCGGTCCGGTTTTCTCCCGGTGGGAGCTTGCCCCCGATGCCGCTCCGGGCCTCCCTGCATATGTCCCTGGGGTGACCTCATCTCGGACTCCCGGGCTTGTCGGGCGGAAGGGGCGGCTGCACGCATGGGCTGCCACGAGGGGACTCGCCCCATGAACCAGGAAGCGCACACCGTCCGCACCGTCACCTCGCCCTGGAAGGACCCGGGGCAGGCGGCGCGTGGGCCTTGTTGGGAAGAGGAGCGGCGGCGATGAACCTCGACCCGCACCCGACCGGGCCCACCACCACCTCCCTGGCGGAGCTGCTGGAGGAGCGGCACGAGGAGCTCATCCAGCGATGGACGGGGCGGCTGCGCGAGGGGATCGCGCCGGGGGAGCTCTACCAGGCCGAGCTCGAGGACCATATCGGCGACTACCTGTGGGAGCTGGGCGCGGTGCTCCACCGGTACCAGACCGGGGAGGAGCGCGCGGTGCCGGAGTGGAGCCCCGGGGCCCGGGAGCATGGGGGCCAGCGCCTGCGCGTCGGCTTCGACCTCCAGGCGCTGGTGCGCGAGTACCATGTGCTGCGCGAGTGCATCCTCGACCTGGTGGAGGAGACGGGGGTGCGCGTGACGCTCGGAGAGGTGCGCGCGCTCACGGGCTTCATCACCACCAGCATCGCCGAGGGCGTGGCCGAGTACTCCCGCCAGCGCGACGCGGCCCTCCGGCTGAGCGAGGCGCGGCTGCACGCCCTGCTGGACGAGGCCCCCGCCTCCATCTACGCCAAGGACGCCGAGGGGCGCTACCTCTTCGCCAACCGCTACCTGGAGCAGCTCCTGGGGCGCCCGCGCGAGGAGATATTGGGCCGGGACGACTCCGTGCTCTTCCCCCCGGAGCTGGCCGACAACTACCGGGCCAACGACGCGCGGGTGATGGAGGGCGAGGTCTGCGCGTTCGAGGAGGTGGCCCGCACGCCCACGGGCCCGCGCACGTACCTGTCGGTGAAGTTCCCGCTGCCGGGAGCCGAGGGCTTCCCCGCGGCGCTCGGGGGCATCTCCACGGACATCACCGGGCGCAAGCGCGCCGAGCAGGCCCAGTACGAGAGCGAGGAGCGCTTCCGCCTGCTGGTGGAGAACGTGGAGGACTACGCCATCTACATGATCGACGCCGAGGGCCGGGTGCGCAGCTGGAACACGGGCGCCGAGCGCATCAAGGGCTACTCGGCCCAGGAGGTGCTCGGCAAGCCCTTCTCCTTCTTCTACACGCCCGAGGACGTCGCGGCCGGCGTGCCCGGCCGGTGTCTGGAGAACGCGGCGCGCCACGGCCACTGCCGGATGGAGGGCCTGCGCGTGCACAAGGACGGGCACCGCTTCTGGGCGGACGCCGTCATCACCGCGCTGCGCGACGAGCACGGGGTGCTGCGGGGCTTCTCGGACGTCACCCGCGACATCTCCAAGCGCAAGCGCGCCGAGCAGGCCGTGCGCGAGACGTCCCAGCGCATGCAGGCGATCCTGGAGACGGCCGTGGACGGCATCGTCACCATCGACGAGCAGGGCGTCATCCAGGGCGTCAACCCGGCCACCACCCGCATCTTCGGCTACACGCCCGAGGAGCTGATTGGCCGCAACGTCCGCATCCTCATGCCCGAGCCCTACCGCGCCGAGCACGACGGCTACATGGACAACTACCTGCGCACGGAGGTGCGCAAAATCATCGGCAACGGGCGCGAGGTGCAGGGCCGGCGCAAGGACGGGAGCGTCTTCCCGCTGGAGCTCTCCGTGAGCGAGACGCTGCTGCCCCAGGGGCGCCTCTTCACGGGCATGGTGCGCGACATCACCGAGCGCAAGCGCGCCGAGCGCACCCAGGCCTTCTTCCTGGAGGCGGGCACGGTGCTCTCCCAGTCGCTCGACCTGGGCACCACCCTGGACAAGCTCACCCAGCTGGCCGTGACGCACCTGTGTGACTACTGCATGGTGGACCTGCTGGGCGAGGACGGGCAGCTGCACCGCCTGGGGCTGGCGGCGCGCGAGCCGGAGAAGCAGCCCCTGCTCGAGCGCAGCCGGCCCTACCCGCCCCTGCTGGGCAGCCACAGCCCCATGGCGCGCGCCCTGGAGCGCGGAGAGGCCATCGCCGTGCCGGAGCTCACCTCCGCGTGGATGGATGCCGCCGCCCGCAACGCCGAGCACCGCGCCATCCTCGAGGAGCTCCACCCCAGGTCCGCGGCGCTCGTGCCGCTGATCGCCCGGGGGCGCAAGCTCGGCATCGTCAACCTCGTGTGGACGCGGCCCCATCCGAGCGAGTTCACGGCGGACCTCGAGGTCGCCAAGGGCCTGGCGGACCGGGCCGCCGTGGCCATCGACAACGCGCGCCTCTACCAGCAGGCCCAGGAGGCCGTCCGCGTGCGCGAGGACGTGGTGGCCATCGTCAGCCATGATTTGCGCAACCCCCTCAACGCCATCACCCTGTCGGCCACCGCCCTGCTCAAGCGCGAGGACATGGACGAGCGCACCGCCAAGGCCGTCAGCCGCATCTACGCCGCGGCGGACCGGGCCAGCGGGATGATTCGCGACCTGCTCGACTTCACCCTGGCGCGCGTGGGCGGCATCCCCGTGCAGCCCCGGCCGCTGGACTTCCACGAGCACGTGCGCCGGGTGGTGGACGAGGTGCAGGTGGCGCACCCCGAGCGGCACATCGACTTCCTCGCCCGCGGCGATGGCCGGGGGGAGTGGGACGAGGGACGGCTGGCGCAGGTCGTCACCAACCTGGTGGGCAATGCCCTGCAGCACAGCCCCGCGGGCACGCCCGTGCGGGTGTCCACCTGGAGCGAGGGCCCGGACGTGTGCCTCGAGGTCCACAACGAGGGCGGCCCCATCCCCGCCGAGCTGCTCCCCGGCCTCTTCGAGCCCTACCGTCAGGGGCCGGAGGCCGGCGAGGGCCGGGGCAGCCTGGGCCTGGGCCTCTACATCACCCGGCAGATCGTCCTCGGCCACCAGGGCACGCTGGAGGTGCGCTCCCTGAAGGGCGAGGGCACCACCTTCACGGTGCGGCTGCCCCGCCACCGGCACTGAGCGCCCGGGCAGCGGCGGGAGGCGGCCAGGCGTCTGTCACCTGGCCCCCACCGGGCTCAGCGGCGCCGGTAGACGTGGAGCGGCGCGGAGAAGCCGTCCTGCTCCTCGTACGCCACGCCGTCGAGGGTGAGCGTGCGGCCCTCCAGCTTCACCCCGGCGTCGCGCACCAGGGAGCCGCCGTCGAAGCGCACGAGGTACTCCGGCTGGGCCTCGCGCAGGTGCTTGCGGAACGTTTCCCAGCGCACGCGGGCGAGCCGCTCGTCCGGCAGCCCGGAGAAGAAGGCGAGCTGGAGGTCCATGTAGCTCGGGTCCATGTCCAGCACGGCCGCGCCGCCCTTCGCGGCCACCTCGTCCTCGAGGAAGTGGGCCACCCGCATGAGGGGCACGGGGTTGGTGGAGGTGGGGCTCACCGGGCGGAGGCTGTCGTGCAGGCCGCCATCGGCGCGGAAGGTGTAGAGGCCGGTGGCCACCGGCACGGCCAGCGCGAGCACCGAGCACACCGCGGCCACGGCCTTGCGAGCCCCCGCCCCGCGCACGGCCTCGAGGCCCGGCACCACGAAGGGCAGCAGCAGCGCCAGCTCCGTGACGGTGAAGCGCCCCAGGGGCTGGAAGTCCAGCAGCACCGCGGCGCGGAAGGTGAAGTAGACGGTGGGCACCACGGCGGCGAGCACCAGCCAGCGCACGTCCGGCCGCGCCCGCCACGAGCGCCACATGCCCACCATGCCCAGCAGCGCCACCCCCGGCGACAGCGTGAGCAGCGCCACCCCCGGCCAGAAGCCGAGGCTCTGCAGCCGGTACACCCCCGCGCCCATGCGGGCAATGCCCTCCTTCACCCAGTCCGCGTGGAACTGGTCCACCGCGTGGATGGGGAAGAAGGGGTCTCCATGCGCCATCTCGTTGCCCTGCATCCACAGCAGCGGGAAGGGCAGGCACAGCAGGCCGAAGCTCACCGCGCGGGTGAGGCCCGCCACCCGGTCCTCGCCCCAGAGGAGCAGCGCCCCGCACACCAGCGGCATGAAGAGCCAGGCGTCATAGCGCGTGGCGCACGCCAGGTTGAGCACCAGCGCCGCCCCGAAGAGGGGCCCCAGCCGGTTCTCGTCCAGCCCCTCGGCCACCAGCGCGAAGCACCACAGCATGAGGAAGAGCGAGAGCGCCTCGCTGGCCGCCGTGGTGGACATCTGCAGGTGCATGCCCCAGACGCTCAGCCCCAGGCAGGCCCACACGCCCGCGCGCCAGCCGAAGAGCCGCCGGGTGAGGGCGAAGAGCGGCACCACCGCCAGCACCCCGAAGAGCAGGCTCACCAGCCGGCCCGCGAGCGCCTTGTCCGCCACCACCTTCAGCGCCGCCCCCACCAGGTACAGGTGCAGCGGGCCGAACTGGTAGGCCCCATCTCCATACGAGGTGATGAGGTGCGGGGCCCGGGCCCAGCGCTCGGCCAGCTCCGTGCGCGCCACCGCGTCCCCGTAGAAGTTCTCGTTGACGGGCATCAGCAGCAGGCGCGGCAGCAGCGCCGCCGCGAGCAGCAGGCACACCAGCCAACGCGTCTGGGGCTCCGGCGCCAGGTCTGGCACCGCGGTGAGGGCGGGAGTCGCCCCGGAGGGGCGCGGGGGGGAGGCGGGAACGGTCGAAGCGGACGACATGCGGCCGCGCACAATACGCAGGCGCGGCCCAAAGCCAAGGGAGCAGCCCCGGAGTGCGGGTCTTTTTTCACCCGCTTTTCCCCCGCCCCGGGGTTGGCTGGAAGACAGACGGACGTGGTAGCTTCCGCACGCTCCCCGCCTCCCGGGGAGACCCAAAGGGGGATTCACCACACATGCTGTCTTCTCGTTCCCTGCGTCACGTCGTGATGGCGCTCGCGGCCACCCTCGCGGTGGGTTGCGCGCCGACTCTGAAGGTCAATGTCCTGCAGCCCGCCCGGGTGAACCTGGGTGCCGCCAAGCGCCTCACCATCGTGCAGACCGAGGGCCGCCGCGGCGCGCGCGACTTCCTCCTCGATGAGCTCACCCGCCAGGCCCGCGCCGGCGGCTACTTCCAGGTGACGGACCGCTCCGACGAGGGCATCGTCGTGAAGGTGGCCGGCCGCGCGGTGCAGATCGTCAACGCCGGCAACGGCCCCGCGCAGACCGCGGATGAGGTCGGCATGCGCCTCGACGTCAACGACTGGGACGCCGAGAAGAAGACCGAGACCTACACGGAGAAGGACAGCAAGGGCGTCGAGCACGAGCGCGAGCGGAAGTTCTACGAGGCCAAGACGGTGGCGAGCGTCACGGCCTTCACCTCCGCGGGCAAGGCGCTGCTGGCCGAGCAGGAGTACGAGACGGTGGGCCGGGGCCAGGACAAGGACGAGGCCATCGGCAACGCGGGCCGCGAGCTGATCGCCCGCGTGCTGGGCGACATCACCCCCACGTACGTGACGAAGGCCATCCGCATGGATGACGACGACAAGGCCCAGAAGCCCATCATCGAGGTGGCGCGTGAGGGCAACGTGCCGCGCGCCATCACCGAGATGGAGTCCTACGTGCAGGGCAACCCGCAGAACTCCGCGGCCCTCTACAACCTGGCGGTGCTGCTGGACGCCTCCGGCAAGTACCCCGAGGCGCTGGACCTGTACACCAAGGCCATCAGCCTGTCGGCCAAGGACTACTACGTCGACATGAAGGCCGAGTGCGCCAAGCGTCTGGCCAACCAGCAGGCGCTCGCGCAGTAAGCGCTCGCCGCGAATGAACCCCAAGGGGGAGCGCCATCCCGCGACGGATGGGGCTCCCCCTTTCTTTTTCCCCAGGCGCCGGACGCGGGGCAGGGACTCACGCCGGGCCCGGTGCGCTCCACGGCCTCACTCCCCGGTGCCATGGCCGCCCTCTCCCAGTGCCTCCAGGTGCATGGCCCCTTGGCAGGCGGCACAGGGGCGGCCCGGTTGTCACCTGGACGCGCTCACCTGTGTTACGGACCCGACGTGTGCGCCACGCCTCGCCAGCACCGGGCCCCCGGGTTGGGGCCGGCCGGGTGAGGCGGTGCACCGGAAGAAGGCATGGACACGACCTCCCCGAGCTCCACCCCCCCAGGCCTCGCCGCACCGGAGGGCCCTTCCACCGTCCGGCGCTCGCGCTGGTTGCCCCTGCCGGTGCTCGCCGGGCTCGTCGCGGCCTGGGTCGCCGTGGTGCTCATCGCCGGGCTCTTCCTGCGCTCGACCCATCAGCTCTCGCAGACCTCGGGCCGCGTGGCCCACACCCTGGACATCATCAACGAGGCGGAACAGCTGCTGTCCCTGGTGAAGGACGCGGAGACGAGCCAGCGGGGCTACCTGCTCACCGGCGAGGAGAGCTACCTCGCCCCCTACGATGAGGCGCGGCTGCACCTGGGCCCCACGCGGGAGCGCCTGCGCGCCCTCGTCGCGGACGATGCCAGCCAGCTCGAGCGGCTCGGCCGGATGGAGGCCCTCCTCCAGGAGAAGCTCGAGGTCATCGAGCGCACCGTCGCCCTGGCCCGCGCGGGCCAGGCCGCCGCCGCGCGCGAGAACATGCGCTCGGGCGGGGGGCAGAAGAGGATGAACGCGCTGCGCGTGCTCGAGCGGGAGCTGCGCGAGGACGAGCAGCTGCGCCTGGTGGGACACAACGCCCGGCTCGCCGGGGCGGCCAGGAGCGCCGACCTCCTCGTGCTCGCGGGCAGTGGCTTCCTGCTGCTGTTCATCGGCTTCACCGCCGCCTCCTTCCTGCGCGACGTGCGCTCGCGCGAGCACGAGGAGCGGCTGCGTTTCCGGCGCATCCTCGCGCAGGTGCCCGCGGCGGTGGGCATCTACCGGGCGCCGGACCAGGTGTGCGAGCTGGCCAACCCGGCCCTCCAGCGGCTGCATGGAGGCCGGCCGCTGCTGGGCCGCACGGTGCGCGAGGCCCACCCCGAGCACGCGGGCACCGGCCTTCAGGCCCACTTCGACGACGTCTTCCGCACCGGCCGGCCCTACACGGGGAGCGGGCAGCGGCTGCCGCTGGACGGGAACGACGGCGGCCAGCTCACCGAGGGCTACTTCAACTTCACCTACCAGCCGCTGCTGGACGCCCGGGGCCAGGTGGAGGCCGTGCTCCTCTTCGCGGTGGAGGTGACGGAGCAGGTGCGGGCCCGGCGCTCGGCGGAGGAGGCCCTGGAGCAACGCCAGCGGGCCGAGGCCGCGCTGCGCGAGAGCGAGGCCCACCTGCGCAGGACGTTGCAGGCCGCCGAGGTGGGCTCCTGGGAGCTGGATCTCCGCACCCGGAGCATGCGGTGGTCGCCCAACATCGAGGCCATGGTGGGCCTGGAGCCCAACACCTTCGCCGGCACCGCCGAGGCCGCCGCGGCGTTCGTCCACCCGGAGGACCGGGACAGGGTGCGGCGCACGCTCGACGAGACGCTGCGCACCCGGGGCGAGCTCCTGCTCAACCAGCGCATCCTCCGGCTCGACGGCGCCCTGCGCTGGCTGGAGGTCCGGGGCCGGTTGCTGCTCGACGAGTCCGGGCAGCCGGCGAAGGTGGCGGGCGTGGTGCTGGACATCACCTCCCGCGAGCACGCCGAGCAGCTGCGGCGCGAGTCCGAGGAGCGCTTCCGGCTGCTCGCGGAGACGCTCCCGCAGCTCATCTGGATTACCCGGCCGGACGGCTACACCGAGTACTACAACCCGCGCTGGTACGAGTACACGGGACAGACGCCGGAGCAGGCGCGGGGCTCGGGCTGGACGCAGGCCCTGCACCCGGGTGACTTCGAGCGCACGCTCGAGGCGTGGCAGCGCGCGGTGGCCACGGGAGCGCCCTACAGCATCGAGTACCGCCTGCGGCGGGGCATGGATGGGAGCTACCGCTGGTTCATCGCGCGGGGCCTGCCGCTGCGCGACGCGGCGGGACGCATCGTGCAATGGTTCGGCACCAGCACGGACATCGACGACCAGAAGCGCGGCGCCGAGTCCCTGCGCTTCCTGTCCGAGGCGAGCATGGTGCTCACGGCCTCGCTGGACGAGGCGGCGACGCTGCAGCAGGTGGCGCGCCTGGCCGTGCCGGTGCTGGCGGACTGGTGCCTGGTGGACCTGGTGGGCGAGGACGGCCACGTCGAGCGTGTCGAGGTGGCACACGCCAACCCGGGCCGGGCCGCGCTGGCGGACTGGCTGCGCTGCTTCCCCCCGGTGGAGAACCCCGAGAATCCCTCGGCCCGGGCGATGCGCTCGGACCAGACCGTCTTCATGCCGGAGGTGACGCGGGACTTCGAGGAGCGCTCCGCGCAGAACCCCGACCACCTGCGGGCCATCCGGGAGATGCGGGTGCGCTCCATGGTGGCGGTGCCGCTGCTGGCGCGGGGGCGGACGCTGGGCGTGCTGTCGTTCTTCATGACGGAGGACTCGGGCCGCCGCCACGAGCAGAGCGACGTGCTGCGCATCGAGGAGCTGGCGCGCCGGGCGGCCATGGCCCTGGACAACGCGCGGCTCTTCTCCCTGGCCCGGGCCGAGCGCCAGCGCGCCGAGGAGGCCAACCGGCTCAAGGACGACTTCCTGGCCACGGTGAGCCACGAGCTGCGCACGCCCCTCACGGCGATGATCGGCTGGGTGAAGATGCTGCGCAGCGGGCGGCTCGCCGTGGAGAAGCACGCGCGGGCGCTGGAGACGGTGGACCGCAACGCCCAGGCGCAGGCCCAGCTCATCGAGGACCTGCTGGACGTGAGCCGCATCATCTCCGGCAAGCTGCGGGTGGAGACGCGGCTGGTGCGCCTGGGCGAGGTGCTCCAGGCGGCGATGGAGTCGGTGCGTCCCGCGGCGGACGCCAAGGGCATCCGCGTGCTGGCGGAGCTCGACACCGGGGGCGACGGGGTGATGGGAGACCCCGGCCGGTTGCAGCAGGTGGTGTGGAACCTGCTGTCCAACGCGGTGAAGTTCTCGCCCGGGGACAGCCGGGTATGGGTGGGGCTGAAGCGCGAGGAGGGCTCGGTGGAGGTGACGGTGCGGGACGAGGGGCCGGGGATTCCCGCGGACTTCCTGCCGCACATCTTCGAGCGCTTCCGTCAGCTGGAGGGAGGCACCACGCGGCGGCACGGGGGGCTGGGCCTGGGGCTCGCCATCGTGCGCCACCTGGTGGAGCTGCATGGCGGCACGGTGCGGGCCACGAGCGAGGGCGAGGGCCGGGGCGCCACCTTCCAGGTGCGGCTGCCCGCCGCCGCGTCCCGCCCGGCCGCGCTGGAAGCCACGCCCGCCCGGCGCGCCACGGCCCCGCAGGCGCTCGTCTCGCCCCCGGCCGCCGTGCTCGCCCGGCGGTGCATCCTCGTGGTGGACGACGAGGAGGACAACCGCGAGGTGCTCAAGGTGATGCTGGAGGAGTACGGGGCGCGCGTGCTCACCGCCGCCTCCGCCGCCGAGGGCCTGCGGGCCGTGCGCGAGGGGCGGCCCGAGCTGCTCATCTCGGACATCGGCATGCCGGGAGAGGACGGGTACCGGCTCATCGCCCAGGTGCGCGCGCTCCCGGCCGAGGAGGGAGGGCAGGTGCCAGCGGTGGCCCTCACGGCCTATGCCCGGGTGGAGGACCGGACGCATGCCCTGACGGCCGGCTTCAACATGCATGTGGCCAAGCCCGTGGAGCCCTCCGAGCTGCTGACCATCCTCGCCAACCTGGTGACGCTCACGCCGGGGAATTAGGGCGCGGGTGACTCGCGCATTCACCCGGGCGGCGTTTTCGGGTGAGATGGGGGCGATGCCGGTGCCGCCGGAGGTGGAGGTCGTCGCCCTGGAGAAGACGTACCCGAGGCCGTTCTGGCCCTGGGCGCGGCTGCACGGCCGGACGGAGGCCCCCCGCACCGCGCTGCGAGGCCTCTCCTTCGAGATACGGACGGGCGAGGTGGTGGCCCTCATCGGCCCCAACGGCGCGGGGAAGAGCACCCTGTTACGCATCCTCTCTGGACTGCTGCTGCCCAGCGCGGGCACGGCACGGGTGGCCTCGCGCGACGTGGTGCGCGAGCGCCCCGAGTGCCGCCGCCACGTGGGAGCCGCGCTCGCCGATGACCGGGGCCTGTCCCCCCGCCTCACCGCGCGCCAGAACCTGCGCTTCTACGCCGCGCTCTACGGAGTCCCGCCGCGCGAGGTGGACGCGCGCATCGAGGAGTTGGCCGTCACGCTCGAGGCCCGCCGGTTGATGGACCGGGAGGTGCGCACCTGCTCCAGCGGGGAGCGGGCGCGGGTGGTGATGATGCGCGCGCTGCTGCACCGGCCGCGGGTGCTGCTGCTGGACGAGGTGACGCGCGCGTTGGACCCGGGGGCGGCGCGCCGGTTGCGCACGCGGCTGCTCTCGGACGTGGCCGCACGGGGGACGGCCGTGCTCTTCGCCAGCCACGACCTCGCCGAGGTGGAGGCGGTGGCCCACCGGGTGCTGCTGTTGGACGCGGGGCGCCTCGCCGCCACCGGCACCTTCGCCGAGGTGCGCCCCGCCGCCGAGGCCGTCTTCGCCGCCGTGCCCCGGGAGGAGGCGTGATGCGGCTGCTGCTCGCCTTCCTGCGGCGCGACCTGCAGATAGCGACGGCCTACCGGCTCAACGCGCTGCTGCTGCTCTTCGGCGGCCTCTTCACCCTTACCCTCTTCTACTTTCTCGCCCGCACGGTGGGCGAGGCCCCGCTGGTGCGGGGCCGCTACGGCACGGACTACTTCTCCTTCGCGCTGGTGGGGCTGGCCACCGCGGCGCTGCTGCGCGCCCTGCAGCGGGGTTTCGCGGGCGCGGTGCGCGCGGCGCAGAACGACGGCTCGCTGGAGCCCCTCCTGGGTGCGCCCCTGTCCACCGTCCACGTGGTGACATTGCTGGGGGCCTGGCCGGTGGCCAACGCCCTGCTGCGCACGGTGGGGTTGCTCGCCCTGGGAGCGCTGCTCTTCGGTGCCCGGCTGGACATCCACCCCGTGGCCTTCGTCCTCACCCTGCTGCTCAGCGCCCTCACCTTCTGTGCGCTCGGCCTGCTGTCGGCTGCCTTCGTGCTCGTCTTCAAGCGGGGCGATCCCTTCACCTACGCCCTCGACGCGCTGAGCTACCTCTTCGCCGGTGTCCTCTACCCCACGGATGTGCTGCCCCCGCTGCTGCGTGCCGGGGCCCGCCTGCTCCCGGCCACCCACGCCCTGCACGGCCTGCGCGAGTCCGCCCTGCGCGGCGCCGGCCCCGAGCAGCTGCTGCCCACCTGGACGGCGCTGCTCCTCTTCTGCGTGATCCTCTGGCCCCTGGCCGCGTGGGCCCTGTCCGCGGCGCGCCGACATGTAGAGCAGGCGGGGACCCTGCCCCACAGTTGAACGTCCGATTTCCACCCTTGCCCTCGTACTCTCGTTCACTGAAGGCCGAGTTTTCGCGATACCCCTCCCCGCACACGACTCCACCCTTATAATGGAGTGTGCCTTTTCACCCCGTGGAGGCGGGGCCCGCCGCATTGGCGACGAGCCCTTCCGACACGTGCTGGCCACGCGGTCCCACCCCGCGGCGGGGTCCCGAAAAGGGCAGGTCGACGGAGTCGTGTCGTTCGGGGACCCGGCGTGGGTGGGATTGGAATGGCCCATTACCCCCCCAGGTTCACTTTTTGGCCCTCCAAAGGCGCGAATTTCGCGCTTTCGGGGTGGCCCGAGGGAGAGACATGAAGGACGTTGAGAACAGAGGTTCGTGGGTCGCGAAGATCGCCGCGTTGCAGGACGCGAAGACCTACGCGGAGCTCAACTGGGAGGGCTCCTTCGAGGACTACCTCGAGATTGTCCGCAAGAACCCCAAGGTGACCCGCACCGCCTTCCAGAGGATCTACGACATGATCCTCTCCCACGGGAAGACGGAGTACATCGACAACAAGAAGAAGCTCATCCGCTACCACTTCTTCAGTGACGAGAAGTTCGGCGGCCGTGACGCCATCTTCGGCCTCGATGTGCCGCTGATGAAGCTGGTGAACGTCTTCAAGTCCGCGGCCCAGGGCTACGGCACCGAGAAGCGCGTCATCCTGCTGCACGGCCCCGTGGGCTCCTCCAAGTCCACCATCGCGCGCCTGCTCAAGAAGGGCCTGGAGGAGTACTCCAAGACGCCCGAGGGCGCCTCGTACACGTTCAGCTGGACCCTCGACAAGAAGGGCCTGGACGGCGCCACGGTCCGCGAGAAGATGAAGTGCCCGATGAACGAGGAGCCGCTCAACCTCGTCCCCCGCGAGTGGCGCGGCAAGATCTTCACCGAGCTGTGCCCGCCCGAGAGCGGCTACACCATCCCGGATGGCAGCGAGCTGTGCCCCGCCTGCCGCTTCGTCTTCAAGGACCTGATGACGCAGTACAAGGGCGACTTCGGCCAGGTGATGGAGCACATCCGCGTCAACCGCCTCGTCTTCAGCGAGAAGGACCGCGTGGGCATTGGCACCTTCCAGCCCAAGGACGAGAAGAACCAGGACTCCACCGAGCTCACCGGTGACATCAACTACCGGAAGATCGCCGAGTACGGCTCGGACTCGGATCCTCGCGCCTTCAACTTCGACGGCGAGTTCAACATCGCCAACCGCGGCCTCATCGAGTTCGTCGAGGTGCTCAAGCTCGACGTGGCCTTCCTCTACGATCTCCTGGGTGCCTCGCAAGAGCACAAGATCAAGCCCAAGAAGTTCCCCCAGACGGACATCGACGAGGTCATCATCGGGCACACCAACGAGCCCGAGTACAAGAAGCTCGAGACCAACGAGTTCATGGAGGCGTTGCGTGACCGTACGGTGAA
>NZ_JBJMQO010000116.1:0-15693 GCF_045802675.1 Archangium sp.
ATCAAGCGCATCCTCCCGGCCTACGCCGAGGACGAGGACTTCGTGACGCTGTTCCGCCGGGAGGCGGAGCTGGGCTCGCTGCTCAACCACCCCAACATCGTCCAGGTGCTCGACGTGGGCCGGTTCGGGGACACGTACTTCATGGCCATGGAGCACATCGAGGGCGTGTCCCTGCGCGAGCTGCTCAAGAGCCACGGGCCGCTGCCACCGGCGGTGGTGGCGTACCTCGGGGCGGAGCTGGGCGAGGCGCTCGACTACGTGCACCGGCGCACCTCGAACGAGGGCGTCGCGCTCAACCTCGTGCACCGGGACGTGAATCCGCCCAACATCCTGCTGTCGCGCATCGGCGAGGTGAAGCTGGGAGACTTCGGAGTGGCGCGCGCGGCCATTCACGTCCCGCTCACCCAGGCGGACCGGGTGCGCGGCAAGCTGGGCTACCTGGCGCCGGAGCAGGCCCGGGGCCACGCCTTCGACGGGCGCGCGGACCTGTTCGCGCTCGGCCTCACGCTGCACGAGGCGCTCACGGGACGGCGCGTCTTCCGGGAGGAGGATGTCTCCAACACGGTGCGAGCGACCCCGCCGCCCTTCCTCGTGCCGCCCTCGGTGCACCGGCCGGAGGTGCCCCCCGCGCTGGATGCCGCCATCATGGATTTGCTGCGGTGGCAGGTGGCGGAGCGCACGGACCGGGGCCAGCGGCTGCGCGAGCAACTGTGTGCCCTGACTGGAGAGCTCGCGCCCCATCCCCACGGACAGCGGGAACTGGGCCGGCTGGTGCAGGAGGCCCTCGCGCGCAAGGCGGGCCGGATTCCGGTGCGGAGCACGGAGCAGGAGACCCGGGCGGAGCACCTCCCCACCCCGGGCAGAAGCGAGGAGCCCACGGCGGTGCTGCCGAGCGGAAGCCCCCTCGCGGACGGCCCACGCGAAGAGGCCGTGGCACGAGCGATTCAGAAGGACTGAGGGCGCTGGTAGAGGAGCGCGGTCGCGGGTGGGTGGCCCATTCGCGCGCGGGCGCGAATGGGCCCGGGAGCCCTCAGGCGCCAGGCTTCACTTCGCGCACTGCGCGCCGTTGGCGTTGTTGAGGAAGGTGTTGCCGTACGAGGGCAGGGTGAAGTCCGTCGTCACCCGCCCGGAGTCGGAGTCCGGGTTTCCGTTCACCGTGATGCCGCAGGTGGCGCTGTCGCTGATCGTGCTGTTCGTCACGAACGCGCCGTTTTCCCAATAGACGTTCAGGTCGCCCTGCATGCTGTAGCCGCTCGTCCCCCCGCCGTGGGAGATGAACGCGTGGTCGAGCCGGCTGCCCGTCGACCCATATCTGAAATGGATTCCCGCCCAGAAGCCCTTGGACGGCGTGGACGAGTTGGGCACGAAGCGGACCGGCGCCTGCTCGGTCCCCGCCGCCACCAGGGCGCCTTGACTGAAATCCGCCACGATGACCCCGGTGCCCGGGTCGAACCGCAACTCCGTCCCCGCCGTCAGGGTCAGCGTCGGCCGGCGCGAGGAGTTGTCCACATAGAGGCCCTGGGTCATGAGGTACGGAATGCCCAGAGCCGGCCACGTCTGGGTGGTGCGGATGTCGCTCGAGGAGACCTCCACCGCGTCGAGCGAGTTGCCGCTCACGGTCGTTCCCGCGGGGAGGCTCCCCACGCTATTGGCGGTCGCGCGGATCGCATGACTGGCGTTATCGCGCACCGTCAAGCCGGTGGAGTCCGAGGTGAGTTGCCCATCCAGGAGCATCAGGCCATAGGCGCTGCCCTTCTGCAGGACGACGTGGTCGAGCCCGGTCGTGGGGCAGTACGAGCAGGAGTAGGACCCGTACACGTTCAGATTGCCTGTCTTCGTGCCGGGCTCGTTCCCCCCCCCATACTCGATGAGGGCGTGGGAGAGACGGTGGCTGACGGCCAGCCCATACAGACTCACGCCGCTCCAATCTCCGGGCCGAGGCGTCGCCGACGAGGACGTGAAGCGAACGGGGGCCTGCTCGGTGCCATTCACGACCAGGGTCGATTGGTCACCCGAGAACGAGGAGCCAACGTTGAAGTAGGCCTGGGAGCCAAAGCGCAACACGCTCCCGGCGGAAAGCGTGAGCGTGGTGGGCGACCACGAACCCGTGACGCTCACGCCGCGGGGGATGTTGTAGGGAATGCCCAGGTTGGGCCAGGTCTGCGAGTGCGAGACTTCGCCGTTGACCTCCACCGCATCGGGCGAGTTGCCGCTCAAGCTCATGGCCAGTCCCGCGGGGAAGCTTCCCACGCTGTCGGCGGGCATGAAGATCGCGGCCCCCGCGTTATCGCGAATCTCCAATGCGGTGGAGCCCGCGGCGATCGGCCCGTTGAGGCTCAGGCCATAGGCGCTGCTCTTGCGCAGGGTGACGTGGTCGAGCGTGGGACAGTCGGTGCAGGAGGCGCTCGCGTTCACCTTCAGGTTGGCGAGCCCTCGCTCGAAGGAAGTTCCGCCCGCGTACTCGATGATGGCGTGGGAGATGCGGGTGTTGGAGGTGAATTGATAGAGATTCACGCCGCCCCAATCCCCGGGCCGCGGTGTCCGCATGGAGGACGTGAAGCGAACGGGAGCCTCCTCGGTTCCATTCACGATCAGGTCCGCCGGGGCAGTGGAGAACTGGGAGCCGACGAGGAATGAATCCGAGGAGCCAAAGCGCAACACGGTGCCGGCGGTAAGCGTGAGCGTGATGGGCGTGGGGGGTGTCGATCCGTAGGAATTGACCCCGACGCCCAGGCCGGGGCCGAAGCAGTCGTAGGGAATGCCCAGGTTGGGCCAGGTCTGCGAGTGCCTGACGTCGTCGCTGACGACGATGGAATCGCGGTCATTGCCCGTGAAGGTGCCCCCCGTGGGCAACGCACCGACCTGGTCGGCGTGGACGCGCATGGGGTAGGACGCGCACCCGGAGACGGAGAGCCGGGCCGAACCGGCCGCGAACTCACTGGGGCCCACGAGCCACACCCCCATGCCGCCGCTGTTGCGGACGGTGAGGTCCCGCTCGACGACCGTGGTATTGGTCAGCAGGGACAGGCAGGTCCCCACCCCGAGCTCGGGATCCACGCTTCCGCAGTCGCTCAGGGTGACGTGCTCCATCAGCGAGGCCCCCGCCGACGTGGCGAACAGCAGGCCGCGCCAGAAGCCCCGGGTGGGCGCGGGCTGATTGGCCACCAGGCGGATGGGTTGCGCCTCGGTGCCGGGCGCCTGCAGCGCGCCGTTCTTGAAGTAGAGCTGGGAGTCCGCGTCGAAGCGCACCTCCACTCCGGGCTCGAGGGTGAGCGTGGCGGAAGTGCTCGCCCCGTCCACATCCAACAGCCCGTGCACCACGTGGGGATTGTCACTGGCCCGCCACGTCTCGTTGGTGGTGATGTTCTTGGAGTGCACGGTGGGCGCGTGCTCGGTGACGGTGAGCGAGGCCTGTCCCTGCTTCGTCACCCCGTTGGCGGTGGCGCTGGCGGTGAGGGTCACGGTGCCGGCCCAGAGGGCGCTGGCGACGCCCTCGGCATCCACCTTCGCCACGCTCTCGTCACTGGACGTCCAGGTGTAGCCCGGGACGGAGAAGGGCTCGCCGTGCTGATCCGTGGCGCTCGCGGTGCAGCGGACACTGCCGTTGCGCACCACGGACGAGGGAGCACAGGTGACAGTGACCGTGGTCAATTCGGGCGGTGCGCCGGTGGACCCGGGCGGAGTGGAACACCCCGCGAGCAACACCAGCGCGGAACTCCAGATGAGCAGCGTTTGGCGCTTCATGGACCGTGAACTCCTTTTGAATTCGAAGGGAACGCGGTGGCCTCCAACGCGGCAGCTGGCTTCCAAGAGCTGGTCGGAGTCCCCCCCCGAGGCCACTGTGTCACGAGGCCGGAAACGTGTCGATCCGAGAAACACCGGACGGCGCGAGAAATCCCCTGCGCGAGGTCTTCTCGAGCCCAGGAAAAGTGTCAGACAGACGGTTCGTAGGGAGCCTCGAAGAATGCTCTCACGGCCAACGCCTGACGCCATTCACGGGCGCAACCCGCGGGAGTTGGACAGTGCCGGACCTGGAGCCAGGCCGCGGAAAGAAGCACGGATAACCACGTTTTCTTTCCAAATCCGTGATAAATGACTTTCTCGGTCTCGAGGAGGCCATGACAACGGCGTCGCTTCCCTGGGCGCCCCACGGAGGTGGACGGACCATGAATCACTGGCGGATGTGGAAGACGTGCATCTTCGGGCTGGCCCTGGGCGTCGCCGTTCGAGCGGCCCCAGCCGAAGCCGTCACCCCGACGAATGTGACGAAGATCGCCCGCGTGACGGGAGCCACGCCCTCGGGCGAGAGCCTGCCCAATCCCAATCAAACCCATACGAATTACGAGGTGATGGGAACGGACCTCGGCATCATGTGGGACAAGGGAGGGGGAGAAATCTTCGTCCTGTTCGGTGACACCTTCGGCAACGGGTGGTGTGGCAACGGCGGGTGTGGAGGGGGATGGCGCAGCAACGTGCTCGCCCGCTCTTCCGACACGAACCTGGCGGACGGCCTGTCCTTCTCCACGATGATTCAAGACACCGCGCGGCACGCGAAGGAGCTCCTGTCCTCGAAGAAGGTCAACTTCGACGAGATCACCGTCATCCCGACGGCGGGCGTCACCGTGGGCACGCGCCACTACATCCACTACATGTCCGTCAACAACTGGGGCGACCCGGGCAAGTGGTACACCAATTACTCGGGCATCGCGTACTCGGACGACAACGGGCAGAGCTGGCTCAAACATCCGAGCGCGAAGTGGCAGAACAACAGCACCTGGACGAACAACTTCCAGATGGCGGCCTTCGTCAAGGATGGCGGCTTCGTGTACATGTACGCGACGCAGAATGGCCGCTTCGGGGACGTGTATCTGGCCCGCGTGCCCCAGACGGGGCTGCTGAACATCACGGACTACCGGTACTGGGATGGCAATGGCTGGTCGGCCTCGCAGGCCGCGGCGGCGCCTGTCGCGACGGGCATCGCGGGCGAGCTGTCCGTCGCCTACAACTCCTATTTCGGCCGCTTCCTGATGACCTACCTGAACGAGCACCGTCAGGCCGTGGTGATGAGGGACTCGGCGACGCTGACGGGGCCGTGGAGCGGCGAGAAGGTGCTCGCGAGCGGGACGGATTACCCCGGCCTCTACAACGGCTTCATCCACCCGGGGTCCACCAGCGGGAGCACGCTGTACTTCATCACGTCGCAGTGGACGCCCTACAACACCTTCCTGATGAGGACGACGCTGACGAGCGACGCGTTTGGCGACAACCTCCTGAGCGAGCCCGGCTTCGAGACTCAGGAGGCGACGAGCGTGATGGCGCCCTGGTACCTGGAGGGCAATGGAGGCATCGACCGCAACCTGGGCACCGCGCGGACGGGCCAGGACGCGGGGTACGTGCGCAACAGCAGCGGCTGGAATGCCCTGAAGCAGCGAGTGGTCGTCCAACCCTATACGGACTACACGTTGAAGGGCTGGGTGCGGACCTCCGCCAACAACACGACGGGCTACTTCGGGGCGAGGGGCGTGAACAACGGTCCCATCCTGGGTGAGACGCCGTTCGGCGCGTTGACGGGCTACACGCAGATCTCCGTGTCCTTCAACTCCGGGGCAAATAGCGTGGTGGAGGTCTACGGCGGCGAGTGGGCGAACGGCGATACGTGGATGCAGCTCGATGACGTCAGCCTGACCCGAGGCGCCAACCTCGTGGGCCAGGCCGGCTTCGAGCAGCAGACGAGCACGAGCCCGACCTCGCCCTGGTATGCCGAGGGCAATGCGGGAATCGACCGCAACCTCGGGTTCGCGAGGACGGGGGCCAACAACGCCTGGGTGCGGAACACCACGGGTTGGAACGCCATCAAGCAGGAGGTGGCGGTGGCACCGAACACGCTCTACACGCTGACGGCGTGGCTGAAGACATCCGGCAACTTCAACGATGGCTACTTCGGCGCGCGGGTGCTGGGGGGAGGGGCCATCCTGAACGAGACCCACCTGACGCAACCCATGGCCGGGTATACGCAGGTGACGGTCCAGTTCAACTCGGGAGCGAACCACAGCGTCGAGCTGTACGCGGGGCTCTGGGCGACGAGCGACACCTGGATGCAGGTGGACGACGTCAACGTGACCCGGAACTGACCCGTTCGCGGCGGGCCTGGCCTCCATGAGGGGTTGTCCTCGGGGGCCAGGCCACGGGGATGGTGCGAGACTGAGTTCTCAGTCCGGAGTCTCCATTTCTTCGGGCAGGGGCGTGCGCAGGAACATCAACTCCTTGCTCTTTCGGGCGGTGATGACGCGGAAGCCCTGGCCAGCGATTCTGACGAGCTCCCCCTCACTGGCCCTTCCACTGGCGAGCCACGTGTTCGCCGCATCCCTCGTCGCGAACGTCTGGGAGACGACGACGGATTCAATGGCGGGTATGTAGAACTTGCGAAAATATTCGCGGTACTCATCCAGTTTTTGGATATCGCGCACGTAGAGAAGCGCTACCGCGGAGATTCGGAGTGCTTCGTCTTCCGGCGAGCCATCCTGGTATTTCTCGTTCACGGTCCCCAGGATTTTCAGGACGGAGTCCACATCGAAGTTTGAATGATAGGCCACAAGAAGAATGTCAGGCGGTTCGTGGGGAGCCTCGAAGAATGCTCTCACGGCCAACGCCAGACGCCATTCACGGGTGCAACCCGCGAGAGTTGGACAGTGCCAGACCTGGCTCCAGGCTGCCGTTTCATGCGCCCGTGAGGGCCACCCAGGGCGATGCACACGGGGTACTCCTTGCCGTTCGGCAGCACGGCACGCGTGTAGCGGCCGATGACGGACTCCCGGCCAAGGTCATCTGTCAGGCCGGGGCCCGTCCACAGCCGCCCATACAGCAGCGTGCCCTCCACCAGCAGTCCCTCTCCCTCCGTGATGCGGCCCACGATGGGGCCATCCGTGTAGAGCCCGTAGCCGCCAGCCTCTTCCGGCTGGTTTACGTCGACGAGGGCGTTGGTGAAGCTGCCCCCCCGCATCCCCAGTTCCTTGAACATGGCCTCTTTGGCTTCCGTCGGGCAGTCCGCTGGCTCGGGCCGCACTTGGACCCCGGGGCACCCCACGCCGGTGACGGCGCACAGCCATGCGGCGAGGAGGCTGGAGCGCGAGGGATGACGGGAGGCGGCGACAGGGTGGGTGGAGTCGGGCACGAGGGTTCCTCTCTGGGCAGTGGCGGACGCATCAGGCGCCGCGGATGAGGGCTTGAGCAGCGCTCGTCCAATGATCAGGCCGATGGCCCCCACCAGGAGAGCACAGGCCAACGTGATGAAGAGCCATTTCCTCCGCGAGCTGCGCCCCGTGGGGCCAGACCTCTCATTTGAGGCCTCATCTCGCGGCTGCGCCTCCTCCACTTCGAGGGCTGCTCGCGGGTGCTCGGCCACGGGCTCCTGCTCGGGCGCCGCATCCGCCGGGCTCTTCTCCGGGAGGGTGAGGGGCACCTTCCAGGCGGGGGACGCCCTCTCCTTCTCAGCGGCCTCCTCCAACGCATGGAGCAACGCCTGGGTATTGGGATGGCGATCCCCGGGCTTCTTCTCCAGCAACTTCAGGGCAATGTCGCTCAGGGAGCGCGGCGCCCGCGGGTTGAGGACGTGGGGCGCGGCGGGAACAACGGTGGCGATGGCCGCCACCAATTGCTTGTCCGGCAGCTTCGGGTCGAAAGGGTGCCGGTCCGTGAGGCCCTGGTAGAGCAGCACTCCCAAGGCATACAGGTCCGCGGGTACACCTCCCTGGAAGGGCTCGCCCCGCTTCAACGCCCCGGAGCGGGTGTAGGCCAGCAGCTCGGGGGGCAGCAGGTGCAGCACGCCCTCGGGCACGCCCATCGTCTTCGTGAGGGCTCCGGGCAGGCGGACGGTGCCGAAATCAATGAGGAAGGGTCTACCGTCCGCCCGGCGGATGAGGAGGTTGTCCGCCTTCAAGTCCCGGTGGTACACGCCGCGCCTGTGCAGCGTGTCCACGGTGCGCACCACGTCGCCGAAGGTGTCCACGAGCCTGCCGGCGTGAGGATGCTTCAACCAGCGCCACTCGTGCCAGTCATCCCCGTCCACGTAGTCGGTGACGAGGAAGGGGTAGCCCATGCTGGGGTCGGGCCAGAAGTCCACCGCGTAGACGCGCAGCAGGTTGGGATGGGAGGAGTAGGTGAAGAGGGCCGCCGCCTCGCGCGCGAGCCGCCGGTAGGCGCTCCGCTCCTCCACGTACTCGTCCTCCGAGAGCTCTTCCCGGGAGTCGGAGAGGGGGGCGAAGCCCCATCTTCAGGGAGTAGGTTTTCCCCTCCCTCTCCACCTTGAAGACGCGGGAGGAGCCTCCACGGCCCAGCACCTGGACGATGCGCCAGGGTCCCACCGTGTCGCCGGCCTCGAGGTGGTCTGGGTGCAGGGCCTCCGCGGTCATGGCCAGCCTTCCTAGAGTTCCACCGCGCCGATGACCAGGTGCCGCCCGCCACCCTTCTCTCGCAGCTCGAGGCGCAATATCTCCCCGGCATCCCAGTAGGGAACCTCCGTCTCCGCCACCACCAGGCCGACGTCTCCCGGGGCGAGCTGCGGCCTGTCCATGCGGACGGAGACCCCCCTCACGGGCGTGCCGTTCGGCCTGAAGAACCGCGCCTCCCCGATCGTCCACGGCCGCTGTCCAGGCAGGTTGTGCACGCGAATGGCGGCCAACGCCCAGGTGCCTGCCCGGTACCCGGTGCCCTCCTTCAAGCTCATGCCGGCCTGAACATGTGGGCTCTGATCGATGTCGATGGGCCGGGCTCGGACACCATTCCGGTCCAGTCGTCCCGAGAGCACCAGGCTGGCCGGCTCACCCGCCTCGCACTGGGCCAGCGCCACCTCCAACACCTCCGGGGAGCGTTGCACGCGTGCAACATCCACCCGGGTGTCCACCACCGTGGGGTGGGAGACGAGCGCGAAGACCGCTGACGCCGGGGAGGCCCCGTCCTTGTAGCGCACCCGCACGCCCAGCCGCTCTCCGTCCCCTGGAGGCACGAGAGGCTCGAGGAAGAGGGTGCGCTCACCCACGTCCACCAGCCGGAAGCGCGTCCGCTGCCCTTCTACCTCTACCGAAGCCCTGTCGATGGCGGCGTTGAAGACGAGGGTGGTGGCGATGCCGGCCGCCACCCGTATCTCCATTACTGGTTCGCCAGGACTGGTGGGGACGACGACCTGCCGCTCCTGGCGCTCGCGGGCGGGGGATTGAGGCTGCTGTGCGGCCGCGGCGCTCCCGAGCAGGACGAGCGCGAGTGAGAACCACGGTAGGAGTCGTGCCAGGGCGCAATACCTCCGGGGTTCACCCTAGCAGACGTCACGACTGTAGAGTGAAGGCCCGGCCTCCCTCCTGGCAGGCTGGGGCGCACGTCCCTCCCCCTGGAAGGAGCCACTTCTGAAAATCTCGAATATTCCCTTCTGCACAACGGACTGGAGCACCATCCATCCCACGGAGCACCCGGGGGCCGCGGGGAAGGCGCTCTGGCGGACGCTCCAGGCGGGAGACATCCGGGTCCGGCTCGTTGAGTACACACCCGGGTACGTGGCGGACCACTGGTGTAGCCGCGGACACATCCTGCTCGTGCTCGAGGGGACGCTGCTCACGGAGTTGCAGGACGGCCGGCGTTTCGAGCTCGGGCCGATGATGAGCTACCAGGTCTCCGATGACGACGGGGCACACCGCTCGTCGACAGAGACAGGGGCCAGGCTTTTCATCGTGGACTAATACTACTCGGTCACTTCCTCTCGGGGCGCATCGCCTCCGGCAACATCCCTTGGAGAATCTCCGAGATTAGTGCTGCTCGCGGAAACCCTGCTACAGCGTGAGCAGCCAGGCCAGCAGGTCGTCCTGCTCCGCGGGCGAGAGCGCCTTCATGTTCCCGTGCGCGGGGCCGGACGTCTCCTGCACCGCGCGCAGGGGAAAGCGCGTGCCCACCGCCAGCCGATTGTCCTCATGCACCTCGAAGCCCGCGGCGCCGCTGCTCAGCAACGGCCAGACATCCCACGCCCCCACCAGCGAGGGCGGCGCCATTCCCGGCACCAGGTCCTGCTGCTCCAGCCGCAGGGGCAATGCGTTCGGCGTCCCCACGTCCAGGTAGCGCCCGCGTGTCCTCGAGTCCTGATCCAACGTGAAGAGGGGCGCGGGGTGGCACCCGGTGCACCCTCCCCTGCCCTCGAAAATCTCGCGTCCCCGCACGGGGCTCCCGTGCCGCCCGTCGGGCAGTTCCACCGTCTCCAGCGGTGCACCGAGTGCATCCCGGTAGGGATTGGGCGGCGTGGGCATTAGCGACACGTAGAGGGCGAGCGCCTCCACCTCCGCCTCGGTGGGGTTCGGATTGTGAAAGCGATTGCGGCCTCCCACCGTGCGCATGGTCTCCGCCAGACTGAACGTGCTGGCCGGGGTGAAGTACGGTGGCGTGTCCCGGCTGCCGAGCGCCGTGGGCGAGCGGTAGATGCGCATCGGCCGCGTCTTGGCGAAGAAGACGCCTCCGGTGTGGCCCTCGAGGTGGCACGCGTCACAGCTCATCCCCGTGCGGCCCAGGTCCGCGTAGTAGAGCACCTGCCCGAGCCGCCGCTTCGCCTGCGTGCGCAGTTCCGTCACCGGCCACTGGCGCACCACCCGGGCGCGGCCAGCACGGGCCTCGGACACGTCCACCACCGCCACCGTGCCAGTGTGCCGGTTGAGCACGTACAGAGTGCGCCCGTCCGGAGCCAGCGCGAGCGACCTCGGCCCCGCGTGCAGCTCCACCCCGGCCCGGCCCGCCGTCCCGAAGTCCTCCGCCGGCCGCACCAGCGGCGTGCCCTCGGGCAGCGGCATGGCCACCTCCCGCAGCACCGTCAGCTTTCGCGCGTCCAGCACCCGCACGAGCCCCAGCCCCACGTCCGCCGCGTACAGCAGCCCCGCTCCGTCATCGAGCACCAGCCCCTCGGTGATGCCCGCCCCGAAACCCCGGTGCCGCACCACCTCGCCGCGCTCGGGCTCCAGTTCCGTCACGCCACTGTTCGCACTCACCTCCATGCGCTCGGCGTTGGGCCCCACGTTGGGCCCCAGGCTCGCCATGTAGAGGCGCCCCTGCTTCTCCGAGGCCACCAGCCCTCGCACCGCCGTGCCGCCCATCACCTGCGCGGAGTAGCGCTCCGTGCCGCCTCCTTCAATGCGCACGCCGGGCCCGGGCACCAGCGTCGCCCCCGGCGCGCCGTCCTCCTGCCGCAGCAGTTCCACCTGTCCCGTCTGAAGGCTGCCCACGGCGAGCAGCCCCTTCCAACGCGCGAGCGCTCGGGGATTCGGGTCCACCTTCGCCGTCCACACCGCGTGCCCGTCCGCCAGCGAGAGCGCGTGCACCGAATCCCGCACGTGCTCGGCCACGAAGGCCACGCCGCGCGCTCCATCCACCGCGAGCCCCATGGCTCCGGCCGGCGCGGGCAACACCCTCGGCGCGCTCCTGGGCGCATCCAGCGCGTACAGGCGCAGTGCTCCTTCCCACCGGTGGGCCACCGCCAGCCAGGGCCGCCCGGCCACGTCCACATAGGTGGCGAGCGCGCTCGGCCCATCTCCCGCCGCCAGCGGCTCCACGTGCCCACTGGCCACATCCACCGAGAACACCGTATCCGTCGGCGGCGAGGCGATGAACAGCGTGCGCCCATCCGGCGCGAGCACCAGCTCCGTCAGGTCCGGGAAGGCCGTGTCGTTCACCACGGTGAGGCGAGCCTCGCCCTCGGGCGCCGCCTCCGGAGACACCTCGGGAGGCCCGGCCAGCCGCACCGTCACCACGGCCTGCACCTGATCCGCGGCGATCTCGAGGTCCGCGGGCAGCCGCGTGTAGGCATGCCGTGCATCCACCACCGAGAGCGGCAGCTCGCGCGACAGGGGCGGCCCCAGCACCAGCCGCAGTCCCGGCATCAGTCCTTCCCCGTACACGGCGAGCGGCTGCGAGGTCTGGTTGCTCGTCAGACGCGGGCCCACCGAGTCAATCCGCGCGTGAGGCACGGGCGCGGGCCGTGCGCCATGGCGCGACAGCACCACACCTGTCGCGGCCAGTATCACCAGGAGCGCGGCGATCGCCGCGAGGGAGCGAATTGAACGTGTCACGCAAGCCACCGCCACGGGGAGCAGCGCTCCGCCTTTTCCAGCCTAATCGCAAAGAGCGTTCTTCGCGTTGAAGGTTGGTGGGAGCATCGCGTAACGTCCTCCGATGATGCGGCGCTTCCTGTGCTCCCTGGCCATCGCGGGCCTGCTCGGCCTTGTTCCCACCCCTCTGGCCTCCCAGGCCCGGGCGGAGGGCCGTGCGCGCGCGGCGAAGGCCAGCGCCACCGCCAGGGGCAAGAACCGCAAGACGCAGGCCCGCCCCGAGACGCCCAACAAGCAGGTGGAGCCAGCCTCGGCCCGGGTGAGCGAGCCGTCCCCCGGCGAGTCCGCGCAGGGTGCCTCGGGTGCGCCGGCCTCGCGAGGCCCCGCGCGCATCGACTTCGATGACCGGCTCATCCAGGGACAGACGAACAAGTCCGGGGCCGTCTACCTGTACGACCGCAAGGAGCTGAAGACGCGGTCGATGATTCGCGAGCGCGACAACTTCCGCTCGGAGATTCTGTCCACCGTCTACGACCAGCAGCCGTAGGCACCCGCTCGACGGGCCTGCGCCAGGGAGGATGAACGTTGAGCGGTCAGCAGACGGTTCTTCAGGTCGTCATCCTTCGCGATGGACTCCTCGTGGGCACGGAGGTGTTCACGCCGGGCTCGTACGTGCTGGGCTCGGACGCCTCCGCGGATCTGCGGCTGGACGATGCCAGCGTCGCCCCGCGTCACGCCGTGCTCTATTTCCAGAACGGCCGCGCGGCCATTCAGGACTCGGGCTCGGGCCAGGGCCTCTACGTCAACGGCCACCGCATCTCCGCGTGTGAGATCCGCTCGACGGACGAGGTGCTCTGCGGCCCCTTCGTGCTGAAGACGCGCGTGCTCTCGCAGCAGCCCCGCGACAACCGGCAGCAGCCGCCTCCGGAAGTGGCCGCGCTGCTCGGGAGCCCGCCGCCCCCGGTCGCCTCGGTGCCCGCCCCGCCGCCCCGGGCCGCTCCCGCGCGCCGGGACTCCGCGCACGACCCACTCGCGGCTACCCAGCCCGGTGTGAGGCCCTCGGGACCGGTGAGGCCCGTGGCGCCCGTTCCGCCGCCCGCGGCCACCGTGCCCCTGCGTCCCGGCCCGGCGCCCACGCCTCCGGGCAGCACCGCCCTCTACGGCGGCCCCGAGGACGTCACCCCGCTGCGTCCCGCCATGACGCCCTCGGGCGCCTCCGCTGGCTACGGTGCCGGAGCCTCGGCCGTGCCGGTGCGCGCCGTTCCGCCCCCCGAGCCGGACCCCGTGCCGATGGCCACCCAGCCCTCGGCCCGGCGCCGCTCGCCCCAGCCGGTGCAGGCCACGGGCCCGGCGCTCGTGCTCGCGGACGACGTGCTCGCGGAGCGGGTACCGGAGCCCCTGCCCTCGCCGGTGCTGGACATCGAGATCGAGGAGCAGCCGTGGGAACGGGTGAGCGCGCCGCCCGGAGCGCCCATGTACGCGCCGCGCCTGGATGCGGGCCGGGGAGGCCCCGCGCACCTCTACCTCGAGCTCTACTGGGGTGGCGTGCGTCGCGAGGCGCGCCGTTTCGCTCCGGGGAGGAAGCCGGTCCGCGCGTCGACGGACGAGCGCGCACCCATGCCGCTGTGGGGCTTCCAGCTTCCGGACGAGGGCTTCACACTGGCCGAGTCCGTCAAGGGTGCCTTCCGCCTCTACGTGCCCTCGGGAGCGAAGGTGGAGCGCGCTGGCCCGGACGGACGCTTCGTGCCGCTGGCCGCCAACGCCCTGGAGACGCAGGGCGAGCGCCTCTTCGTCACCGTGCGCCAGGGCACCTCGGCGCGGCTGTCCCAGGGCCGCATGTCGCTGGTGGCCACCGCGGCCCCGCTGCCCGAGAAGGTGCGCGTCAACCCGCTGAAGGACTTGCCCTGGCTCGCCGTGGGCACCCTCTTCACGCTGAGCACGGCGCTGGCCGGCTTCATCGCCGTGATGCCCAGGACGCCCGAGGGCGCGGACTTCACGCAGAAGAACCTGCCGCCCATCGCCCTGCGCCTGCTCGCGCCCGAGCCGAGGAAGAAGGAAGAGGCCCGGAAGAAGCTCGAGTCCATCAAGGAGAAGGCCCGGAAGCAGGTGGCCAACAAGGACACGAAGACGCCCGCGCCGCCGCAGCCTCCGGCGCCCAAGCAGCCGCAGAAACCCATTTCCGTGCCCAAGGCGGTGGCCGCCGCGCCCGAGTCCCGTGCCCTCAAGGCCCTCGCGAAGCTGTCGGCCGCGGGCCCGGCCACCAACGATTTGCTCGCGGCGGTGGACAAGCTGGGCAGTGGGCCGGGCAGCAAGAACGCGAAGAACTCCAACTTCAAGCTCTCGGGCCTCATCGGCAAGGCGCCCATCGCCAACGCGGGCCTGGGGACGCTCGGCCTGGGCGGCGGGGGCAAGGGCGGCGGGGCCACGCTCGGCGCGGAGATTCTCCGGGGCAAGGGCGGCGGCGGCATCGGCGCGCTGGGCGCGGGCGGCGTGGGCAAGGGCAAGGTGGGCGGCACGGTGACGAAGGCCACCGCGCGCACCATCGCCGCGCAGGGCGCCATTGACCGTGACGCCGTGGCCAAGGTGGTCAACAGCCACCTGCAGGAGGTGTACGCCTGCTACGAGCGCGCGCTGCTCAAGGACCCGGGGCTGGCCGGCAAGGTGGTGCTGGAGTGGACCATCGGCACCAACGGCCGCGTGGTGGCCACCAAGACGAAGTCCTCCACCCTGCGCAACCCCTCCGTCGAGGCCTGCATCATGGGGGGCCTGAAGGCGTGGACCTTCCCGCCCGCGAAGGGTGGCGCGGTCATCATCACCTATCCGTTCATCTTCAACTCGGTCGGCTACTGATGCGCTCTCCGTCGCGTCCGGCCGGCCACCGCCAGGACCGAACCGTGCGATACGCCCTGCTCCTCCTCTCGAGCCTGCTGCTGCCCGGAATGGCCCGGGCCCAGGCCGAGGCCCTCGAGAACCCCGGTACCGTCTCCGCCGTGCAGGAGCGGCTCTACCGGATGAACCATGAGCTGTCGCTCGGCGTGGGCGTGCTGCCCGCGGACGCCTTCTACAAGGGCCTGCTCGGCAGCGTGGGCTACACGTACCACTTCACCGACAGCTTCGCCTGGCAGGTGGGGCGCGGCAGCTACAGCTACAACCTCAAGACGAGCCTGCGCGAGCAGCTCGAGCGCGACTTCGACGCCTCCCCCACCAGCTCCGCCTTCGAGGAGCAGGTGCAGTGGATGGTGGGCTCGGACCTGATGTGGAGCCCCATCTACGGGAAGATGGCCGTCAGCAACCGCAAGGTGGTGCACTTCAGCGCGTACCTGCTCGGCGGTGGCACGGTGATGAAGCTGCAGCGCGCCGACGGCTTCCGGCCCGCCATCAACCTCGGCCTGGGCGTGCGCGTCTTCTCCAGCCAGAACCTCTCCTTCCGCTTCGACGTGACGAACAACGCGGTCTTCGTGGGCGCCACGCGCATCATCCAGGTGCCCACGCTCCAGCTCTCTACCGCGTTCAACTTCGGCGCCACGGAATGACTCCCCGCACGCTCCTCGCCGCGCTCGCCTCCGCCGCGCTGCTCGCCGCGCCCGCGCCCGTCCGGGCCGCCGCCCAGCCCGCGAGTGCGCCC
>NZ_JBJMQO010000117.1:0-74414 GCF_045802675.1 Archangium sp.
ATCGTGTTGACGGTGTTCTTCAGCTCGAGCACCTCGCCGCGCGCGTCGACCGTAATCTTGCGCGACAGGTCACCGCGGGCCACCGAGGTCGTCACCTCGGCGATGTTTCGCACCTGCGCGGTCAGGTTGTTGGCCAGCTGGTTCACGCTGTCCGTGAGATCCTTCCACGTACCGGCGACTCCGGGCACGCGCGCCTGGCCGCCCAGCTTTCCTTCCGTACCCACTTCGCGAGCCACGCGCGTCACTTCCGCGGCGAAGGAGCTGAGCTGGTCCACCATCGCGTTCACCGTGGTGCCGATGCGAAGGAACTCGCCCTTCACCGGCTGCCCCGGCAGGTCCAACGCCATCTTCTGCGTCAGGTCACCGCGCGCCACCGCGCCCAGCACGCGCGCGACTTCCGTCGTGGGCTGCACCAGGTCCGCGATGAGCGAGTTGATGGAGCCGATGCTCGACGCCCACCCGCCACTCACCGGGCCGAGCGAGGCACGCTCCGCCATCTGGCCCTCGCGGCCCACCACGCGCTCCACGCGCACCAGCTCGTCCTGCATCCGCTGGTTCATCGCCACCATGCCGTTGAAGGCGTGGGCGATCTCCTCCATCGCCACCGGCTGATCCTCGGGGGGCAGGCGGACGGAGAAGTCGCCGTGCGTCACGGCGCGCAGGGACTCCAACAGCGTCTCGAGCGCCTCGGCCGTCGCGACCCTGCGCGGGCGGGCATGAGAGAGACGCGCGAGGGTCGTGCTCTTGCGCGTCTTCTTCCCAGTCTGGGTACGGGTGGAATGGCTGGAACGTCGATTCACGGCCTTCTCCAGTTCGGAAAGTTGGGCGTCTTCCCAACCCGACTGGCGCGGGCGTTCGTTCCTGTTCCAATGGTGCTTTGTACCAGGGCAGGCGCTCGGGCGAGCGCTACAGCGCCAGGTTCTCCAGCTTCGTCCGAGGCAGTGCACAGAGGAGATCCAGGCGCTGGGAGAGCTCCCTCCCCACCTGGACGAAGCGCAGCTCATGCGCCCACGCGTCCCCCTCGAAAGGCACCGGGTCCGGCTCGTCCCAATGGGCCGTGATGCTCCGCCCCGGCCACGGCAGGCCCACCTCGCGCGCCTTGTCGGAGACCGTGATGACCAGGTCGAAGGACTCGCCCTGGAGCTCCTCCCAGGACTTGCTGCGCGCCCCCTCCGGCTCGATACGGAAGCGCTCCCGGAGCACCTTCAGCGTCAGCGGGTGCACCTCCCCCCTCGGTTCCAGGCCCGCGCTGCGGGTCTCGAAGCGCCCGTGCGCCAGGCGGCGCAGCAGGTACTCGGCCAGGATGCTCCGAGCCGCGTTGTGCGTGCTCAAGAAGAGGACTCGGAAGGGGCTCGGGGACGTCATGGCGTGACAAGGGTGGGACCGCGGGCCCAGGGACGCCAAGGGGCAATGGGAGAGGGGTTGTTGGGCTCGCTATCTCGGCGAGAGGGTCAGCCGCGTGCGCGAGAGCAGCCGTCCCTGGGCGTTCATGAAGGTCGCTCGCACCTCCAGCGGCCCGGCGAGCCACCCCTCCTGCACCGGCGTGCTGAAGGGCAGCAGCACGTCCACTCCCGGCGTCACCTGCTCCGAGGAGCCCTCCCGCGGGAAGAAGCGCAGGGGCTCACCGTCGGGGGAGGCGGCTTCCACCGTGAGCTTCGCGCCCTCCGGCGCCGTGTAGCTGAACTGCACCGCGTTGCCCTCGCCGCACACCAGCGTGCCACCCGGCCGCGCCTCGCCCCGCACCTGTCCGTCCGCGCCCACGCAGAAGGCCCGCAGGCCCCAGGCCGCCGTCCCCGGCTCGCCTCCGCGCGAGCCCCACTCGTCCCGCGCGGGCTGCGTCTGGGTTTTCAGCACCGCCGGCACCACCAGCAGCAGCGCCACCCCGGCCAGCGCCAGCCCCGCCGTCACCGGCAGGAAGAAGGTGGGAAAGAAGCGCTTGCGCTCGGGCTCGGCCGTCCTCGCGGGCTTCGCCGCCGTCGCCGTCGCCGAGCCCAGGCGCGCGAACAGCTCCTTCTCCAGCAGCGCCTCGCGGCTCGCGGGCAGCGCGCGCTTCTCCAGCGCCGACTCCACCCGGCCCAGCTTGTCGTAGGCCTCGCGGCACTCGCCGCACTCCGAGGCGTGCGCGCGCAGCCGGGTGTAGCCCTCCCCGTCCAGCTCGCCCCGGAAGAGCGCCTCCAGCGCCTTCTTCGCCTGTCGGTCCGCGCACCTCGTCATGACTGGCCTCGCCGCTTGAAGAAGCTCCACCCCTTCACTTCCATCCCCTCCAGGTAGCCCCGCGCCTGCAGGAACTCGAGCAGCCGCGTCTTCAGCCCCAACTCCCGGCGCCGCACCTGGATGCGCGTCAGCCCCAACCGCTCCGCCGCGCTCTCCTGCGCCAGGCCGTCCTCGCCAAAGCGCAGCTCGAACAGACTCCGCTCCTCCTGCGTCAGCCCTTCCTTGAAGCTCGCCAGCAACCCCTCCACCTCCCGGTCCTCCAGCGACTGCGCCAGCCCCTCGCCCTCCGCCGGCGGCTCGCCCATCTCCTCGAAGGGCTCCAGCCCCACCGCCACCTCGCGCTGCCGCGCCTGCTCCAGCAGCACGTTGCGCGCGATGCCCACCAGGAAGTGCCCGTACGGCCGCACCCCGTCGTACGCCGCCCGCGTCCTCGGCTCGAAGGCCCGGGCGAACGTCTCCAGCACCGTGTTCTCCAGCTCCAGCGCGCCCCTCATCTGCCCGAAACCCCGCCCACGCCACGCCATGGCCCGCAGCATCCGCGCCAGCGTCTCGGCATGGGCCCGGTACACCCGGCCCAGGGTCTCCGAGTCACCGTCCCGGAAGCGTTGCAATGTCCGCGCATCCCACTCCATCCCTCGGCGACTTACCGTGGCCGGGCTTTCGCGTCACCCCTGCCTTTTCCTGAAATTGTTCGGGGACGGCCGGATTGGATCGCCCCGGGTGGAAAAAGGCAGGACGGGGGGGGACCCGTGGGGAGGAGCTCATCCGTCGTGCGGGTGACGCTCGCCGATGGCCTTCTCCAACGAGCTCTCAACCCGTCCGCGTCTCCGCGGGCACCTGCTGTGTCGAGTCGGTCTGGCCCCGGACGAGGGCCTCGGCCGCCTGCCGGCCCGCCAGGGTGGCCCCCTCGACGCAGCCGATATCCAGCCCGTTGCGCACCCAGTCCCCGGCCAGCCACAGGTTGGCGTAGCCCGAGCCGTCCGGCCGCAGCCGGTGCTCGAGCCCCCCGGGCCGGGCCATGGTGTAGCGCTCGGAGGGACCGCAGTTGGCGCGGACACGCTGGGCCCCGAAGCGCCGCCGGCCCTGACGCTGCTCGGGGTCCACCAGCTTCGCCCAGTCCACCCCCGGCGCCTGGGCCCCCACCACCCCCGGCCACAGCGCCCCCACGTCGTTCTCCAGGAAACGCAGCGCCTCGGCCCGGGCCGCCTCGTGCTGCAGCCGCGGGTAGTCCACCTCCTCCGGCCCCGGCGGCTGCTCGGGCGCCAGCAGCGGACCGAACACCGTGGCCACCGCCCGGGGCGCCAGTCCCTCCGGCCAGTCCTCCACGGAAACCAGCGAACCGGCATCCTCCCAGGTACTGAAGGGGCGGACGTAGGCCGACACGATGGGCACCGACCCCGGCCACCCCATCCCCGCCAGGTCCGTGGCGAAGTCGAGCCGCAGCGACTTCGTCTCCACCGCCGGCACGTGCCGCACCATCCGCCGCCACTCCTCCCGCTCCTGCAGCAGCCGCTCGCAGTGGAAGGGCACCACCCCCACCGGCAGCGCGAACACCACCTCGTCGAAGTCCACGCCCCGCCGCAGCTCGTGCTTCGTCCCGCGCCACTGCGTGTAGAAGGACTCCAGGTCGTGCCCCGCCACGTCCGGGGTGGCGAGCTGCTCGTACAGCGGCCGGTCCGGCCAGGCCCGCCGGCCCTTCACCTCGATGAAGGGCTCGTAGGAGTCCGGGTCCCCGCTCTTCAGCTCCACCTGCCGCTCCACCACCAGCCGCTCGATGTGGCCCGCCTCGGGGAGCAGCTCCCAGACGCGGTGGAAGAAGCGGAAGCGCACGCCGCGCTCGCGCAGCAGCTCGAAGACGGGGGCGATGAGGGACTCGCCCGCCTCGGAGCGCATCTGCCAGGCGAGCGCTCCCCGGTAGGTGAACATCGCGCGGAACAGCGACTTGAGGCTGAGGCCCGCGGACAGCGCCGGCCGCGAGGTGTCTCCGCACTCGTAGGCCGCCAGGGCGTCGTACCAGGTGGTGATGAGGGGCGAGTGGCACGTCATCTCCGTGGCGCCATGGCGCGCCAGCCACTCGCGCAGGTCCTCCCCGTCGCACGCGTCGAAGCCCGCGGGGCCGAGCACCCCGTCCTCCAGCATGCCGATGGCCGCCGTGCTGGCCATGTCCAGGAGCAGCCAGAGGCGCCGCGTGGCCAGGTCCGAGTCGACGCGCCCGCCGAGCATCCGCCACGCGCCGCTCCGCAGCAGCCGCAGCGCCGCCGAGCACCGCCGGGCCCCCTCGGAGCTCCGGGTGTCCGGGCCCAGCATCCCGAGCGCCCGCTGGAGCAGCTCCGCGCCCCAGCCCTCGGGCAGCAGGCGCGGCGGAGCGCTCGCCCCCGAGCCCTGACCGACGAGCGCCGTGCGCAGCCACCCCACCACCATCCAGAAGTACTGCGAGGGCAGGATGGGCGAGCCCGGTGTCCCGGGACGCAGCGCGTTGGGAGGGAACTCCAGCGCCCAGCGCGTCCAGCGGCCGGCGAAGAACTGCTGGCACACCAGCGTGTTGCGCGGGAGGAACTCCTGCTCGAAGGTGCCGGAGCGGGTGTCGCCGCGGGCGCGCAGCGCGTCATACGCCTCGCGCACCAATGAGAACGTCTCGTCGTAGCACCCGAAGAGGAAGTGGGTGCCATTCACGTCGATGGTGCTCGCGGGCGGCCGGCGGCCCGAGGAGAACTTGCCTCCGGCCCTCCAGCCCACCTGGTAGACGGTGACGGCGTAGCGGGCGCGCAGCTCGGGGGTACGGCTCAGGGCGTGGGCGGCGGAGAGCCCGGCGGGGCCCGCGCCGAGGATGAGGACGCGGGTGCGGGAGTCGGTCTGGGAGTCGGGGGGCATGGGGCGGAAACGGTGGGGGGGCGGGCGCGAGGCTAGCAGTCCACCCCGCGCCGGCCCAGGCGGGGGGCGGCTTGACCCCCGCGCGCCTGAAGGGGCATGAGAGGTAGGCTCCCCCACCGCGCGAGAACACCATGCCCGCAGCACGCACCCGAATCGCCATCCTCGGAGGCGGCCCGTCCGCGCTCACCGCGGCCTACCACCTCACCTCGAATCCAGAGCTCCGCGCGCGCTACGAGCTCACCGTGTACCAGATGGGCTGGCGGCTCGGGGGCAAGGGGCGCAGCGGGCGCGGCCGGGACGGGCGCATCGAGGAGCACGGGCTGCACATCCTCTTCGGCTTCTACGAGAACTTCTTCTCGATGATTCGCGCCTGCTACGAGGAGCTGGGGCGGCCGCCGGAGCACCCGCTCGCCACGTGGCGAGATGCCTTCGAGCCCCACAGCTTCGGGCTGGTGGAGGAGTGGTTCCAGGGCCGCTGGCACCCCTGGCCCGTCGAGTTCCCCGCCAACGCCGCGGTGCCCGGCAACGGCGCGGTGCTCAACAGCAGTGGGGACTATGCCTCGCTGCTGCTGCACACCCTGCTGGAGTTCCTGCTCGGCTGGAAGGCGGAGCGGCGGGTGGCGGACGCGCTCCACTCGCACCGCCGGCTCTGGAGGCAGAGCCCGGATGCACCGCGCACCCCCTCGGGCCGTCCGGACGCGGGCCTCCAGGTGGCCCTGCGGCTGCTGCGGGCCGCGCTGAAGCTGGCCGGGAAGGCCTCGGGCACGCTCGAGGCCCATGCCCCGCGGCTGCTGCACCTGGTGCGGCGCGTGCGCCAGCTCGCCATCGCGTCCCTGCACCGCCGCTCCCAGGACAGCATCCGCTCCTTCCGCGTCTGGGCCTACGTGGACTTCTGGTCCACCGTCTTCATCGGGATGATGGCGGACCGGTTGTACGAGCCGGGCGCGCTCCGGGCGCTCGACGAGCAGGACTTGCGCGACTGGCTGCGCGGGCACGGCGCGCACTCCGACACGCTCGAGTCGGCCTTCGTGCGCACCATCTACGGGGCGGCGTTCTCCTACGAGCGGGGAGACCCACTGCGGCCCCGGGTGGCGGCCGGCACCGCGCTGCGCGCGCTCTTCCGCATGGGCTTCACCTACAAGGGCTCGGCCTACTACAAGATGCGCTCGGGCATGGGCGATGCCGTCTTCGCCCCGCTCTACCAGGTGCTGAAGCGGCGAGGGGTGCGCTTCGAGCTCTTCCACAAGGTGGAGTCGCTGCACCTCACGCCGGGCGGGGACGCCATCGACTCGGTGCGCCTCACCCGGCAGGTGGAGCTGAAGGAGCCGCAGAAGGGCTATGAGCCGCTCGTCTCCGTCAACGGCCTGGAGTGCTGGCCCGCCGAGCCCCTCTGGGAGCAGGTGCGCGACGCCGAGCGCGTGAAGGGCCACGACCTGGAGTCCTACTACTCGGCGTGGAAGGGCGTGGGCGGCGTGACGCTGAAGGCGGGCGAGGACTTCGACCAGGTGCTGCTCGCCACGCCCATCGGCTGCGTCCCCTTCCTGTGCCAGGAATTGCTCGCGCACAGCCCGCGCTGGCGGGACATGGTGGCGAACGTGAAGTCGGTGCAGACGCTCTCCCTCCAGGTGTGGCTGGACCGCTCGCTGAAGGAGTTGGGCTGGGACATGCCCTCGCCGCTGCTGAGCCTGTACGTGGAGCCGATGAACACCTGGGCGGAGATGACACAGGTGCTGCACTCGGAGCCCTGGCCCGCGGCGTACCGGCCCCGGAGCGTGCACTACTTCACCGGCCCCCAGGAGGGCCCGGACCTGGCGCCTCCCGCGAGCGACACGGGCTACCCCGCCCGGGAAACGGCGCGCGCCCGCGACGAGTCGCTCGGTTTCCTGCGCCACCACCTCACCCCGCTGGTGCCCGGCCTGGTGGACCCCCGGGTGCCGCCGCGCATCGACTGGAACCGGCTGGTGGACCCCCAGGAGCGCCAGGGCGAGGCCCGGCTCGAGGCGCAGTACTACCGCTCCAACTGCGACCCGGCGGACCGCTGCACGGTGGCGCTCCCCGGCTCCACGAAGTACCGCATGAAGGCGGGCGACACCGGCTACGCCAACCTCGTCGTCACCGGCGATTGGATAGACAACGGGATGTACGTGGCGTGCATGGAGGGCGCGGTGCAGGGCGGCCTCCTCGCGGCGCGGGCCCTCTCCGGCGTGCACTTCCCCCTCATCGGCGAGGAGCTGGGCTGGGACAAGCCCACGTCCGCTCCGTCCGCCCGCGTCATTCCGCTGGAGCCACCCCATCGCGACGAGGCGCCCCGGCCCCGCCCCGAGCGCGAGGTGGGATGAGCCTCAAGGTCGACTGAGCAACACTGCAGTCCCGGAGAGGCATTGGAGGGGACACGGGGGGGAGTACCCCCGCGCACCCCTGGCACCTTGCGGCCTCCGGTGCCTCCCGGAGACACTCCCCCGCGCATGCGACTGCTCCGATGCACTCCGGTGGCCCTGTGCGTCGCGCTCCTCGTCGGCACCGCCGCGAGCGCCGCGCCCGAGCGGCCCACCTACGCGCTCATCCTCGCCAACAACACCGGGCTCGAACCGAAGCAGGCCCCCCTGCGCTACGCCGATGATGACGGCGCGCGCTACTACGAGCTCTTCTCCTCGCACACCAAGGAAACGGTGCTGCTCTCCGTGCTGGACGCCGAGACGCAGGCGCTCCACCCGGGGCTCGCCGCCCGGACGCGTCCGCCCACCCGCCCGGCGCTCAAGGAAGCGCTCGGCCGGCTCAACGCCCTCATGTCCGAGGACCGCAAGCGCGGCGACAGCCCGGTGCTCTACTTCGTCTTCACCGGCCACGGGAAGCGCGGGGCCGCCGGCGAGGGCGCGGTGGCCCTGCTGGACGGGGCCTTCACGCGCACGGACCTCTACGCGCAGGTGATTGCCCCCAGCAGCGCGTCCTTCATCCACCTCATCGTGGACGCGTGCGACTCGTACTACTTCGTCAACTCGCGGGGCGCGCTGCCGGTGGCGCCCGCCCAGGTGCAGGCGGTGCAGGGCCTGCTGGCCACGCGCGAGCTCACGCGCTACCCGCACGTGGGCGCCGTGCTCTCCACCACCCGCGAGCAGGAGAGCCATGAGTGGAGCGCCATCCGCTCGGGCGTCTTCAGCCACCAGGTGCTCTCGGCGCTCTCCGGGGCCGCGGACGTCAACGCGGACGGGCGCGTGGAGTACTCGGAGCTGCAGGCCTTCATCGCCGCCGCCAACCAGGGCGTGGACGACGTGCGCGGCCGACTCGAGGTGTCCATCCAACCGCCCGCGCAGGACCGCTCGGCGGCGCTGGTGGACCTGGGGGACAGGGCGCGCCTGGGCTTCCTCCTGCTGCCCGCGGGCCTGGAGGGACGGCTGTGGGTGGAGGACTCGCGCGGCCTGCGCGTGGCCGAGCTCAACAAGGAGCGCGAGCGCACGGTGGTGCTGGGCCTGCCGCCCGGGTACGGCTACTTCCTGAGGGCCTCGGGGCGCGAGGCCGCCTTCAAGTTCCCCCGGGCGAGCGCGGTGGTGGATGCGGGGGGCCTCTCCTGGCGCGACAACGCCGTGGCCTCGCGCGGCGCCGTGGAGGACGCCTTCCGCGACAGGCTCTTCTCCATGCCCTTCGGCCCCCGCTTCTACTCCGGATACATGGCCAGCCTGGGGCAGACGCCCGTCGCCCCCGAGCAGGAGCCCGACCTCTCGCCATGAGTCTTCTGTCCCTCGCGCTGGTGCTGTCACTGGCGCAGACCCCCTCCTCGTGCAAGGGCGAGCGGGTGGTGCTCGTCCCCTTCCAACCGGTGGCGCTGTCGACGGCGGAGACGCGGCAATTGGAGGACGTGGTGCGCCGTGTGGCCGGGGGCACCTCCGGCCTGTGCCTGGAGCCGCGCGCGCCGACGGTGGCGAAGGTGCGCGCCCAGGGCGGACGGATGCCCGGCTGCGTGGACGCGGCGTGCCGGGGCGCGCAGGTGGTGGCGCTCGGCACGGAGCGGCTGGTGCGCGGCGTGGCGCTCGGCGTGGGCGGTGCGCGCAGCGTGTCGCTCTCCCTGGTGGACCGCGAGGGCCAGGAGTCCCATACCCTCGTGCAGCTCTCCGGCGAGGGCCCCCCGGGACTGGAGGAGACGCGCGTGCGTGAGGCCTTCGGCGCGCTGTGGTCCTCGCGGCCGGCCTCCCAGCGTGTGGAGCGCCCGGTCCGGGCCCTGCCCACGGTGCTGCTGGCGGCGGGAGGCGTCGCGCTCGCGGCGGGAGTGGGCTTCGGGCTGGCGGCGCGCCGCGCGGAGACGGGCCTGACCCAGGGCAACGCGGGCTGCACTGGCGACGGCGAGGCCTTCCGCGCCTGCCTCGAGGGACGGCTGCAGGAGGGCCGCAAGCAGGCGCGCACGGCGAACGTGCTGATGGGGGCGGGCGCGGTGCTGGGCGCGGGTGGGGCCGTCTTCTTCGTCTGGGAGTTGCCATGAGCCGCTGGCCGACATGGATGGGACTCGCCGCGGTGCTGGGACTCGGAGGGGCGGCGTGCGTCTTCCAGCCGGACCTCTCGCGCTTCCCCGCGTGTGACGCGCAGGGCGCGTGCGCCGAGGGCTGGACATGTCTGGCCTCCGAGAAGGTCTGCGTTCCGGACTGTGGCGAGCGCGGCCCCTGCCCCGCCGATACGCCCTCGGGCATGGATGGGGACTCCGACGCGGGCACGGATGGCGGCACGCCGGACGCGGGGCCGGCGCAACTGGTGCTCGTGCCGGGCAGCCCCGGCGTGGGCACGGAGACGGTGAGCTACCTCCATCGCCTCGAGGCCCGCGGAGGGACTCCGCCCTACGCCTTCTCCGTCATCGCCGGGGAGACGCCGCCGGGCCTGTCGCTCGGCGTCCAGGGAGAGCTCTCCGGCAAGCCCACCGCGGCCGGAGAGTTCCGCTTCACCGTCGAGGTGGTGGACCAGGACGGGACGCAGCGCGCCGGCCAGGAGCTCTCCGTGAGCATCCGTCCCGTGCTGCGCCTGGCCGGGCCGGGCGTCCTCACGTACTTCGAGAGCGGCAAGGCCTACACGGAACAGCTCTCGGTCACCGGAGGCAAAGCCCCCTACACCTTCGAGCTCATGTCGGGCAGCACGCCCTCGGGCATCGTCCTGCGCGACACCGGGCAGGTGGATGGCAAGTCGGACGACGGCGACACTCCGCCCTTCGACGTCCAGGTGACGGACTCCGACGAGCCTCCGCAGACGGCCATCCGCCGCCTCCAGCTCACCTCCATCGCGTGCTCGTCCACGGCCGTCTGCATCAAGAGCAGCGCCACCCCCGATGCGCGCGCGGGCTCGCCCTACACCTATTCCCTCCAGAGCAACCCCACCCCCGTCACCTGGAGCGTGGTGGACGCGTCGAAGCTGCCCCCGGGCATCACCCTCGACAGCGACACGGGCGTGCTCTCGGGGACGCCCTCTCTGCCCGGGACATATGATTTCACCGTCTCCGCGGCCTCGGGCCTGTTGGGCCCGGCGACCTCGTCGAGGCCGCTGAAGTTGACCGTTTACTGAGATCCAACCGCGCGCGCCCCGCCCAATCCCTCACGTGTCCATGGGACTGGAGGGCACATCATCGACGCGCCACATCAGCAGGGTTGGAAGAGTCCAGGGAGTTGGAAGCCGCTCCTCGCGGGAGTGGCGGTGGCGGGACTGTCGGTGGCGGGCGCCTCCCTGAGAGAACCGCCCTGCGCCTATTTGCTGGGCCAGGCGGGCCTGGCCACCGTGGCCACCCCCGCCATCGTCGTCCTCGTTCCTCCCGAGCAGGCCGGGGAGCAACCCGTGCGGGTCCACCTCGATGAGGAGGGACAGGGGGTGCTCGGGTACTCGCGCCGGTCGCCGGGCGAGGACGAGCCCTCCAGCGTGGGCAGGATATTCGTCGCGGGAGCCGCCTCCCTGGCGCGCGCCGTCACCGTGCTGCGGGACGCGAGCGGCACGGGCCGCACCTGCGAGCACCTCGGGGTGAGCACGCCCGCCATTCCCATCCTCGTCTCGCGCGCGGTGTTCGACGCCCCCGGGTCGCTCGTGGAGACGCCCACGCTCGCGCTCCAGCTCGGGGACCACATCTGGAGCGCACCCGGGTACCTCCTCCCGCTGCGCGAGGGGACGCTCGTCCTGCCCACGCAGTGGCTACAGGACTCGGCCTCCCCGTGGCCCACCAGTGCCGAGCCACGCTTCTTCGTGGACCTCGGCGGCGAGCTGCGCACAGCCCACTACCTCGCACCGCTCCAGGCGGAAAATCATTTTTGAATGGAATCCGGATCCAACCCGGAAGGCCCGCCGCAATGACAGGAGAAGCCGCCCACGGCCGGGTGCCCCGGGCGCTCCGGCATTGGGGAGCATGATGAACTCCGTGAAGACGCTGGGCCTCACCCTCACCACCGCGGCCCTCCTCGCTGGCTGTGGCACCTCGGCCCCGGAGACCGGGAGCGATTCCACCACCGCGAAGGCTCGCGCCGCGCTGCAGGGCGGTAGCAAGAAGCCCGTCGTGGAGCAGCCCACCACCGCCCCGAGCGCCTGCACCGCGCTCTACTCGAGTGCCCAGGCGCGGGCGGCGCTCACCCAGGCCGTGGTGGATCCGTCGCTGGCCACGGACGGGCTGGTGAAGACGCTCATCCTCACCGGCACCGCCGCGGTGGACACGCTCGTCCCCGTCTCGCAGTAACCCGAATGCCAGCGCGCGCGAGCCACCCCTCGACGCGCCGCCCCCCGCGCCGGAGCACTCCCCCCTCCGGCGCGGGGGGCGTCTTTTCTTCCGGCGGCTCAGCCTCCGTCCGTGACCCGGGCCCGAGGCCCCACGGCGGCCAGGAGGAAGTCCCCCACGCGCTCCAGGGCCTCGGTGCGCTCGAGCTCCGCGGGGAAGGCGCCGAAGGCCTCGCGCGGCCCGAAGAGGATGAGCGGACGGCCATAGCGCAGCGCGAGCACCGCCTCGGACACCGTGCCCGCGCCTCCCGGCAGCGCCACCAGCGCCCGCGCGGTGAGCACGTTGAGGTGGTTGCGGCTCATCGGCTCCGTTCCCTGCTCGCCGCTCAGCGGCAGGTGCGTGAGGATGGGCACCTCCACCGCCGCGTTGGGGTAGCCGGGCTTGCCGCGCCACCTGCCGTCCACCACCTCGCCCGGGACGATGCCCAGCGAGAGCCCCTCGCGCCCCTCCACCGCCACGAAGGCCTCCGCCGCCGCGCGCATCACCCCGCCGCCCGCCCCCGTCAGCAGGTGGAAGCCCCGCCGCGCCACCCACCGCGCCAGCGGCTCCACCCACGCCCGGTGCTCCTCCTTCCCCGAGCCCAGCACGCCGATGATTTCACGACGGGTGTGCATGGCTTCGCTCCCAGCGCGCACCAAGGGGGGAGAAGGCCCTCACCCTAGCCCTCTGTCAGGGAGCCGGGGCCTCGCCCCGTCCCGTCCGTCTCCCGCTGGACGCTGGCTCCGACACGGCGCGGCGTACACAATGCCGCTCTCTTTTCGCCTGTCCCTGGAAATCATGACGACCACCGCACCGCTGCCACCGATGCCGCCGGGCCACTGGCTGTTGGGCCACCTGCCCGAGCGCGAGAGCAACCCGCTCGGCCTGTACCTCCAGAGCCGCGAGCGGCTGGGCGACGTGGTGCGCTACCGCATGGGCTACATCTTCGTGGAGCAGCTCACGCACCCGGACCATGTGAAGCACGTGCTCGCCGACGCGAACGCGCGCTACACGAAGGGCACCGTCTTCGACAAGACGCGCCCGCTGGTGGGCAATGGCCTGCTCACCGCCGAGGGCGACTTCTGGAAGCGCCAGCGTCGGCTCGCCCAGCCCGCCTTCCACCGCGAGCGCCTGGCCGCGCTCGGCGGGATGATGACGGACACCATCCAGGAGACGCTCCAGCAGTGGGAGCCCGCGGTGGACGGGGGCCGGCCGCTGCCGGTGTTCCAGGAGATGATGAAGCTCACCCTCACGGTGGCGGTGCGCGCCCTCTTCGGCGTGGACGTGGGCGAGAGCACCCGCGCCGTGGGCGAGGCCTTCACCACCGCGCTCGAGGTCACCAACGAGCGCATCATCTCGCCGCTGCCCTACCTGCCCTGGCTCTACCGGCTGCCCACGCGGAAGAACCGCGCCTTCCGCCAGGCGGTGGACTCGCTGGACGCCATCGTGCGCCGCATCATCTCGCAGCGCCGCGCCAAGGGGGTTGGGGCCCCGGCGGACCATGACCTGCTCGGCATGCTGATGGCCGCGTGCGACTCGGACACGGGCGACACCTTCAATGACGCGCAGCTGCGCGACGAGGTGATGACGCTGCTGCTGGCGGGCCACGAGACGACGGCCACCTCGCTGGCGTGGACGTTCCACCTGCTGGAGCGCAACCCGGAGGTGGAGGCCACGCTGCACGCGGAGGTGGACGCGGCGCTCGGGGGGCGGCTGCCCACGCTGGCGGACATTCCGAAGCTGCGCTACGTGGGCTGCGTCTTCGAGGAGGCCATGCGCCTCTACCCGCCCATCTGGGCCATTCCGCGCGTGCCCCAGGAGGACGACGAGGTAGGGGGCTACCGGATTCCCAAGGGGGACATCGTCATCCTGGTGCCCTACGTCACCCACCGCCACCCGGACTTCTGGCCCGAGCCGGAGCGCTTCGACCCGACGCGCTTCCTCCCGGAGAACAGCAAGGACCGGCCGCGCTGGGCCTACCTGCCCTTTGGCGGGGGGCAGCGGCAGTGCATCGGCAACAACTTCGCGATGATGGAGGCGCAGCTGATTCTGGCGATGGTGGCCCAGCGCTACCGCCTGCGCGGGGTGCCCGGGGTGCCGGTGGTGCCCGAGCCCCACGTATCGCTGCGTCCCAAGGGCCCCATGCCCATGAACGTGGCGCGCCGCGAGGGCGTGCCCCAGGTCCAGGCGCGCGCGGGGTGAGCCGCGCGGGGGCTCCGAAGCGTCCCGGAGGGCGTCTCAGAGGAGGCAGGTGCCGCAGTCGAGCAGGCAGCTGTCGGCGGTGACGCCCCAGCCACACTTCTCGCCCGTCTGGCACACGCCGTCGCCGCAGTGGTGGACGTCCTCGGCGCGCAGGCGGGTGGTGAGCGGCTTGTACTGCACGCCGTTGAAGGTGCACTGCGTGTAGGACGTGCCGTTGGCGTCCAGGGTGCAGTAGTTCTCGCACTGGCCGATGCGCTTCACCTGCGTGCACTCGGCGTTGGCCAGCGCCCCGAAGCCCTTCAGGCCGCAGGGGCGCGAGGTGCTCTCGTCGGCGGCCAGCGCGTTGCGGTCATTGCCGGCGAAGAGGCCCTCGTTGGTGAAGACGTTGCCGAAGAAGCAAGACTCCTTCTTGGGGAAGCTCGCCAGCTCGTCGCTGGTGTAGGGGATGTTGACCCCGTTCGAGTCGCGCCCCAGCACGGAGATGGAGATGTGCAGCCCGTAGTTGTTGGCGTGGGCCCCCAGGCACGCGGAGATGATCTGCTGCTCGGCCAGGGTGGCCGGAGCGCCGCCCGACCAGCTCGGCGCCAGGCCCAGGCCGCCCTGCCAGGTGTAGAGCGCGCCCGTGAGCGGGTTGGTGAAGCTGCGGGTCTCGGTGGCGGGCACCGCGCAGCGGACCATGTAGCGCATCAGCTGGTCATTGCTGGCCGGGTTGCCGTTGAACCAGGTGGAGAAGTCCGTGGTGGACAGGCCGTTGAGCGACAGGCCGTTGAGCGACAGACCGTTGAGCGACAGACCGTTGAGCGACAGACCATTGAGCGACAGACCGTTGTCCTCGTGGAGGGCCTGCTCCTGGGTGCTCAGCGCCGCGTCCTGCTCCTCGGCCGGGAGGTCCTGCACCCCGCAGCCGGTGGCGCCCACCAGGGAGAGGCTCGATGCGAGCATCCACCCCACCACGCCCCGACCCGCTCCACGCCCCGCCATCCCGATCCGCAGACCATCGAAAGACGTGACACCCATGGCTCACCTCCGGCTCGCGGCCACCGGGGGTTTCCCCCGCGGCCAGAAGTCACGGTGGGGATGCACCGCCAGACCTGCATGGGCGGGAAGTCCAGGAAAGCCGTAGAAGTGTGAGGCCCGACAGCTACCCCGTCGGCCGCTCGACGCTGCGGGCCGCGCAACGTGGGGCACTCAACAGGGAGCCGGGGCTACCTACAGGGGCCTACAGGGTCACCGTGGAAAGTCTTTTCCCCATCCGGGAAAGATGGCGCCACTCCGGCACTCACCGGTTCGTCAGGGTGGGGAGGAAAGTCGCTCCTCGGCGCCGGCCAGGGCCAGCAGCGCGCCGGCGGTGGCATGGTCGTCGCCCCCCAGGTCTCCCTCGGGTTGCTGGTGCTCGGCGAGCATCTCCAGGAGCGCCGCGTGGGCACCGCCCCCGGCCTCTCCGCCACATTGGAGACAGAAGGCCAGCTCCGCCGCGAGGTCCACGTTGCCCTGCTCCACCACCCAGGGCGTGGCCACCAGCAGCTCCTCCGTCCACCCGGTGACGCCGGGGTCTCTCGGGGCCTGGCGCAGGTAGCGGGTGTCGAGCAGGTACAGGTGGGTGAGCCAGTAGAGGTCCGCCAGATGCGAGCTGTCCCGGAAGGCCCGCTCGGGAATGGACAGGCGCACGTCCAGGCCGCACGAGGCGGCCATCTCCCCCAGCAGCCACGCATGGAGCGAATAGTCCTCGCCGTCGAGGTGCTCCAGGTAGGCCCGGAGGGCCTGGGGCTCGAGCGGGGCATGGGGCAGGCCGCGCTCGCGGCGCACGTACCAGGCATCCACCCGGGCCATGCCCTCGTCCGGAGGCAGGCCGGCGGGGAGCGCCAGGGGCACCTCGGCCAGCGCGGCCACCGCCGCCTCCAGCGCGGGGCCCAGCTCCCGCCGCGCGAAGGCCCGGGGCGCATGGCCCTCCAGCATGTGCAGCGTCAGCGCGCGCAGGGCCCGCGATGCGTCCGAGTCGCCCTCCGTCAGGGAGAGGAAGGCCCGCAGCGCGCGCTCCACCGCGTCCGCCCTCGGTGAAGAGGGTTGCGCGGGAGGCCCCGGCAGGCGGAAGAGGGCCGTGGCATCCCGGAGGAAGGCCGGAGAGCCGGGCGCGCCCGCCACCGCCCCCCCCAGCACCGAGCTCGCGGCCGACGCGGCGCGCAGGGCCCTCGAATAGCGCTCTCGGAAGGTGCGCCCCGCCACCTCCACGCGGTAGCGGTCCAACCGCCGCGCCCCCGCCTCCACCGCGAGCGCCGCCTGGTGCCCGCTCTTGAAGGTGAGGACGAGCGGCACGTCCGGGAGAGGCTCCACCCGCCGGCCCGGCAGCGAGGCGGCACGCCTCAACTCCGGCAGCACCTCCTCGGGGGCGCGCGAGTACGCCCGGGTGACGGAGAGGGCCACCTTCGTGCGCACGTAGCCCACGCGCCCGTCCAGCCGCGCCTGCAGCACGTCGTCTCCGGAGACGAACACCGCGGGCACGCCGGCCTCCGCCGCCAGCCCCAGCACGAGGTCCGCCTCGGACAGCCCATGCCCGGCGCACGACCACGCGCCCATCAGGTCCACGGTGTGCGCGCCGAAGCCCGCCTGGCCCGCCGCCGCGTGCATGCCCAGACAGGCCACCGCCTGCACGTCCTCGAAGAAGCGGGGCGCGTAGGCATCCTCCCCGTGGAAGTCCGGCTCGACGGCGGGGTGCAGCGCCTCCATCAGCAGATTGGTTGCTCCCGAGCCGGACAGGTGGCTGTCGCTCACCCGCACCCGCTGGAAGCCCGAGGCGAGCAGGCCCTCCACCGCGGCATTCACCTCCGCCGTCAGCAGGGCGCGCGAGCGCGCGTACTCCTGCGTCTCGCAGATGAGCGCGCCCGGCGAGTCCACGCCGGCCACGCCCTCGAGGTCCACGACGAGCAGCGCCCGGCGCCCGCTCATGCGCCTACTTCCCCGCACCAGGGCCGCCAGCCCGGATCCACTTCGCCAGCGCGAGCGCCGTGGGCTCGTCGATGAGCGAGGCGTAGGTGGGCATGGTGGTACCGGGGACGAATTGCTCGGGGTTGCGGATCCACTTCGCCAGGTCCTGCTCGGACTTGCCGGCGGCCTTGACGATGCGGTCGTGGTAGCGGGCACCCGGGGCGTGGCACAGCGTGCAGCCCAGGCGCGAGAAGAGGGCGGCGGGGTCCACGTCCTTCTTCGGCTCGGCCTGGGCGAGCACCAGCCCGGCGAGCGCGGCGGGCGCCGAGGTGCGCACGGGCGAGCCGGGCTCCACGGCCTGCGAGGAGGTGGAGGCCGAGGGCGAACCGGGCGCGGGCGTGGAGTGGGGCCGGGCGCCGGGCACCTCGTGGCGGCGCGGGGGCAGCGAGCGGAGGTACTCGTACATGGCCTTCATGTCCACGTCGTCCGCGCCGCGGTAGCGCGGCATGGGGTAGCGGACGATGGCGCCGGGAGCGAGCCCATCGCGCACCGCGCGGGTGAAGTCCTCGAGGCTCCAGCCCTGGAGGCCCGTGGCATCGAAGGTGATGTTGGCCGAGCGGATGGGCTTGCCATCGGCGCCGAGGAACTCACGGCCACCGGAGAAGCCCTTGGAGCCGTCGGCGTCCTTGGGGTCGAAGCTGTCGGTGTGGCAGCCGGCGCAGTCGAGCACATGGGCCATGTAGCGGCCGTACTCGAGGGTGGGCCCCTTGGGGGGCACGGGCATGCCGGAGGCGGGGTGCTCGGGCACGCGCGTCACGAGGCCGAAGGCCAGGCCGCCCAGGAAGGAGAACTCCGTGTGGGGCGCCACGGTGGCATCGGCCTCGAAGAGCGGATGCCGCGAGCGCATGAAGCCCAGCACGGCCGCGAGATCCTTGTCGCCCATGAGGGAAGCGGGCATGGGGATGAGGCGCCCGTCGCGGCTGACGCCGTAGCGGATGACGCGCGCGAGCTCCTCGTCCTTCGCCGAGCCGATGCCGGCGGTGGGGTGCGCGGTGAGGTTGGCGGTGTGGAGCTGCCCGAGCCACCCGGGCGCGTCCTTCATGGCCTGCCCGGTGACGCGCTGCGAGTCGGGCCCGCGGTGGCAGCCCTCGCAGGCGCCGCGGAAGATGCCCTCACCGCGCGCGAGCGCCTCGGGGGAGCGGTCCGCCTGGATGGGCGGATAGGCGGTATGGGACACACTCGCGCACCCGGACAGCAGGGCGCTGCCCACCAGCAAGGTGCCATACACGGCGCTAAGGACTCTCTGGCGCATCCGTTCACGACCTCCGGAGAAATCCAGGATGCCGCAACTCGGGGTTCAACGGTAGACACTGCCCGTCCGCCTGCCCCTCGGACGGGCGTGGAGGAGAGGACGGGGCGAGCGCGCCGCATGCGCAGTGGAAGACGCCTCCGGTATTTTGGTGGCGTCCCCTCGCGGGCCCGGGGGTATATAGGACCCACGGCGGGCGGTGTCCGCCAGGAAACACCCAATCGCCCTTCCGGGGGCCGGCCCCTACCGACACCCCGCCTCCCAAGCTGGTACGGCCATGAAGACCGAGTACGAGCGTCATTCCTCCGGGCGGATGTTCGAGAACGCCTTCCTCGAAGCCGCTTCGAAGATCCACCCCGCCACCCCCTTCGTCTTCTACATCCCGCTCATCACGGCCATGCTGGGCTGGGCCCTCTGGAGCGGGACGACGAACCTGGGGAAGGCGGCCCTGTTCGCCCCGCTGGGCTACCTCACGTGGTGCTTCATGGAGTACACGCTGCACCGCAACCTCTTCCACTGGGAGGGGAACGGGCCGCTGACGAGGCGCTTCCACGCCATCATCCACGGCTACCACCACACGTACCCGGATGATCCGCAGCGGCTGGTGATGCCGCTGGGCGCGAGCATCCCGCTGGCCATCGTGATTGGCGGGCTGCTGTGGCTGGTGGGCCGGCCGGACGCGACGATTCCGTACTTCTTCGGCGTCGTCGTGGGCTACCTCGCCTACGACTACCTGCACTGGGCGGTGCACTACAAGAAGCCGTGGACGAACTGGGGCAAGGCGCTGCGCTCGCACCACATGGCGCACCACTTCGCCTGCCCGGACAAGAACTTCGGCATCAGCCACCGCTGGATTGATGGGGTGGTGGGCTCGCTGCAGGTGCGCGGGCAGGCGGCGCGCGAGGCGACGAAGCAGGGCACCAGCACGAACGCGGCGGAGTAGTCCCCGCCGCGCTCCACGGGGCCCGCCTCAGGGGTGAGCGGCCGAAGCCGAGGCCCACTGCCAGGCGGTGCCCCGATGCAGGGCCGCGTAGATGCAGTCGCGCAGCTCGTTGCACCCGGCATGGGTGAGCGAGCGGTCCAACGCGCGCAGCACCACGCGCAGCAGCACGTTCTTCTGCCCGGGTGAGATGCCGAGCCGCCGGATGGCGGGGGACGGCAGCGCCTCATAGGGCGTCTCCGAGAGCACCTCGACGGCCTCCACCACCTCGGCGCGCGAGCCGAGCGCGGCACGCACCGCGTCCCCGAGGTCCTCGGAGGTGGCCTCGCCCTCGAGCACCAGGGACAAGTCGCGGCGCACCGCGGGCATGGAGGACACCTCGCGGTAGGGCTCCAGGTCGAGCAGCTGCGAGGCGATGCGAGGGTCCTCGGCGCGCAGCAGGCGGATGTCGTCCAGGCCCTTGCGCAGCATGAGGAGCCGGTCCATCCCGAGCCCCATGGCGAGCCCCGACACGCGCTCCGGCTCCAACCCGCTCTCGGCGAGCAGCGCGGGGTGGGCGAGGCCGCACTCGCCGATCTCCACCCACTCGCCGCCATGGCAGACGTCTATCTGGAGGCCGTCGGTGGTGTAGGGGTGTTGGGCCGGAGTGGTGCGCCACTCGCGGCCGGGGAGGAGGGCGCGCACCACGGTCTCCACCAGGTGGCGCAAGTGGGTGGGCCCGAGCGGCGCGCCATACCGGATGCGCCAGAGGTCCATCTGGTGGGGCTCGCCGGTGTGGAGCCGGTCGATGCAGTCGCGCCGGTAGACGAGCCCGGGACAGGCGAGCAGCACGTCCCCGGGAGGGCGGGGCGAGGCGGCGAGCTGGCGCAGCAGCGGCGGAATCATGGCCGAGGTCTGGGTGCGCAGCAGGGCGGTGTCACAGACGTAGCGGGTGTAGCGCGCATCGCGGGCGGCGCCGTCGGGCGGGTAGCGCAGCCGGTCGTAGTTGTCGGAGACGGAGACGATGGGACTCTGACGGTGCAGGCGCACGTCGCAGTGCCACGCTTCGCGGAGGGCGGCGAGCACGTCTTCGATGAGGCGCTGCATGGCATGGGGGCCGGCGGCGGGGTCGGTCAGGTCGCGGACGGAGAGGGCACGGCGGACGGCGTCGGTGCTGAGGACGGAAACGGACATGGAAGGGCTCTCGGGCTGGAGGAGAAGGAAGACGGCTCCAGGCGACGCCCGGTCCACGAGGGGACGAAGGGGCGGCGCCATGCTCGGACACCCCCCGAACCCCAGGTCCAGGCGAGCGTCACGCCGAGAGGCGATCCGCGGAGGGAGAACGGGCTAGCGACGCAGCACGGCCTCCCGGCGCCTGGTGGGGCTCGGGGGGCGGCTAAATCGACGCTGGCACGTCAGGAGAATCATCGCTCTGGGAAGGTAAACGCAGTGCGGGCCGGAAGCAATCCCGAGCGCCCGCTCACACCTCGACGAACCGCGTACCGGTGAAACGCTCCGCCTCCAGGGCCTGCTTGAGGTCCTCGGAGAGGATGAGGCCCAGGAAGAAGCCCCAGGTGCGGAAGATGCGGGCGTCCCCCACCTTCGATGGGTCGATGCGCAAACCCGAAACGACCCGGTACCTTCCCACCTTCTCGGGCTGACCGTCCTCCGGCTTCCAGTACTGCACTTCCGCGCAGCGGGCGTCATCGATGCAGCGGATGGTGCGCAGCGTGTTGAGGATGAAGAAGGGCCCTGCGTGCCCCTCCACCTGAACGGGGATGAACTGCACGTCCTGGACGCCCAGGCGCTCGAAGAGTTGGACGAAGCGAGCGTGGACCACGGGGATGGAGAACGCGGCCCAACTGAAATCCAGCTCTACCCCATCAGGCCTCACCGGGAAGCGGATGCTAACCTGGAGGTCGAGTCGTCTGCCCTTGAAGAACTGCCAGGGATTGATCCCCTGTCCGTTCTCATCCACAGGGCTCCTCAGATGCCAGCGCCCTGGATGGTACCTGTCATCCTCCAACTCATAGTACTTGGACATGTCTTCCACTTCGCTTCATTCCTGAGATTTGGTCGCCAATTGGTGGAGCAGTGACCCCGGGGTACATACCTCTTCAGCAATCATCCGGAGCGCCTCTTGCAATTTCCTCTTGCATTGAGAGGTGGCTCCACAATCATCAGTCGCCAGGTTGAGCCTCCTGAATACCTCTCGATGATACGCCTCTGGGTGCGGCCCCTTGTGGCCCTTGAGGTAGACGAGGTTCTCCGCCGCATCCAGGTTCATCCCAGCCAGTTCGAAGAACGCCTCGAACAGCGGCGTCCAGGGCCCTCCGCTTCGTGTCGAGACCTCGTTCTTGTTCGTAGCGATATGGTGCCAGTGGTAGCCATCCTGATTCTCTGAGCCATCGGTGCAGGCACTGCCTCCAGCTGCCGCCGCCGTGCCCGCCGCCACTCCCGTGACGATGACGGTGCCGTCGGCCACCATCTGCACCGTCGTCGTGCCGCCCATCGTCATGCCGCCGGGCAACGAGTAGCGGGGTGCACGCAACAACGCCCCGAGGCCTCCCGTGGGCACCTCGGGCAACCCTTTGGCCACGCCCATGCTGGCCACCAGCGTCAGCACCCGCAGTCCCGTGCCTCCCATCGCCTTGCCGAAGCGCTCCGCCGCCGCTTCGAGCTCCTGCACCGTCCTCGCCGCTTCCGCCTCCTGGTACAGCTGGAGGCAGGCCCGTGCCACCTGGGAGAGCTCCCACACACCCACCGCGAGCGACAGCCGCAGCGTCAGCGCCGCCACGAAGGCCTTGGTGAAGATGGGCTCGGGCGCCAGCCACGCGGCGAAATAGATGAAGACAGACAGCGCCACACTGGAAACGAACAGGGGCGAGCTGAACAGCTCCCGCGCCGCTTCACGCACGCCCTCGCCCATGTAGCGAGGGGAGAGCTTCAGGGCCATGAAGAGGCGGCTCGTCTCCAAAGACTGTGGCAGAGGTAGCCGCGATGGGCCGTACCGCGACAGGAACTCCTCGCGCAGCCGCAACTCCCACGCCTCGGTACCACCCTCCCCCAACGTCCCCGAGCCCGCCGACGTCCGCACGAGCCGGAGCCGAGTCCCCTGCCCTCTCTGGAACGACTCCTGGAAGGCCACGAGCGCTCTTCGTGCCTCCTCCACTCGCAGCACTTCCAGCTCTGGAGCAGGGAACACCGGCTCGAAGGAGAGCCGCAGCCTTCCTCCGGACAGCGCCTCTACCTGGACGAGCTTCGGTTCCGCCTCACGACGCACCCCCGAGGCAGCACTCCCCGGGGACGTCGCGCACGAGAGCGGCAGCAGCAGCAACAAGGCCGCGGCCACGCGCGGCCAGCAGAGGCAGGTCCACATGGCGCGGCAGCATGCATGCCACCGCGCCGCCGCACCACGAGACGCGAACTACCGCGTGCCGAAGAGCCGGTCTCCCGCGTCGCCCAGACCCGGCAGGATGTAGCCGTGCTCGTTGAGCTTCTCGTCCACCGCGGCGGTGTAGACGTGCACGTCCGGGTGGTGCTCGCGCAGGTTGGTCAGGCCCTCGGGGCACGCCAGGAGGCACACGAAGCGCAGGCTCCCCGGCTTGCTGCGCTTGATGCGGTTGAGCGCCGCCACCGCCGAGTTGCCCGTCGCCAGCATCGGATCGCACACGATGACGTCGCGGTCCGCCAGATTGTTCGGCACCTTGTAGTAGTACTCCACCGCCGCCAGCGTCTTGGGATCGCGGTACAGACCGATGTGGCCCACGCGAGCGCTCGGCACCAGTTGCAGCATGCCGTCCAGGATGCCCTGGCCCGCCCGGAGGATGGCCACCAGCACCAGCTTCTTGCCCTCGAGCACCGGTGCCTGCATCTGCATCATCGGCGTCTCGATGGTCTCCTCGGTCACCTTCAAATCCCGCATCGCCTCGTAGGCGAGCAGCAGGGAGATTTCCTGCAGCAGCGCGCGGAACGCGGCCGTGCTCGTGTCCTTGCGCCGCATCAGCGTCAGCTTGTGCTTCACCAGCGGGTGGTCCACCACGGTGCAGTTGTCCGGGTACGTCAAGACTGCCTCCCTCGTCCTTCAGCTCGTGTGAAAAGAAGTCCCCCACCCCACCCAACTTCAGAACACCGTTCCGTCGCTCTCGATACGGATGGGCGGCGTGCCTCCCACGCGCTTCTCCGCGGCGATTCTCCGGCCCGCGCTCCACGTCCCGCCCTGCAGCACCTTCGCCAGCGGCAACTGCTCCGCCGTCATCCCCAGCCGCTCGCGCACCCGCTTCGCCACCTCGTCCAGCAGCGCCACCGTCAGCGCGCGCCACTCCACGATGGGCTCGGCTCCCGGCGCGAACGCGTCCGTCAGCAGCCGCGCGTCCCTCGGCACCAGCAGGCCCCCGTCCACCAGCAGGCCCCCGTTGCGGTACTCGGGCAGGCCGGTGAGGGAGTCCAGGTCCGTCACCGTGATGCCGCCTTCCTCCAGCGGCTCCAGCAGCGAGTACGTCAGCCACTGCGACAGCTTGTGGAAGGGCACCAGCGACTCCGGGCGGCCCTCGGGCCCCAGCGCCGAGTGCGGCCACACGTCGCCCAGGTTCACCCCGTCGAGCGTCATGCGCCCCGGCCAGATGGTGCCCAGCGACTCGAGCACCTGTCCCAGCACCGCCGAGGCGGGCACGCGCGAGCCCTTCGCCGCGAGCGCGTCGAAGAGCGCCCCGGGCCTCGGCAACGCGCGCCCGAGCCCTTGCAACAACGTGAGCCGCCCCTCGAGCCCCGCGAGCGGATTGGCCTCCGTCACCTGGAAGCCCCGCGCGAGCGCCTCGAGACTCAACCGCTGCAAGCCCTCGGCGTCCGCGCGCAGTGGCTGGCGCGCATCCGAGGAGAACGCTCCCGCGAGGAACATGCGGAAGCTGGCCACGGCGAGGCCCTCGGAGCGCGCGTACGTGCCACCGCCGGACTCGTTGTACTTCCACGTGGGCCCGCTGCCCGCGTCCAGCAGCACGCTGGTGACGACGAGATCCAACTTCGCGCGAGCACGCTCGGCGGGCGGCAGCGGGGCCAGACGCGCATCCAGCTCCGCGTTGCGCCGCACACCGCCCACGTCGAAGTGCCCCCAGCGGCTGTGCACCGGAATCTCCAGCGTGGGGTAGGCCGCGCGGGTGACGTCCAGCACATAGTCCGCCACCGCGGGCAGCCGCTCCATGTCCACGCTGAAGTGCTTCAGCTTGCCGGCGAGCCCCAGCTCCAGCAGGGCCCGGCAGCGCTCGCGGATGGCGCGAGGGCTGCGCAGGTACGCGACGGTGGAGGAGACCTCAGGCATCGAGTGCCCTGCCCTTCACCTCCGTGAGCTCTTCCTTGGAAGCCACCTTGCCCGTGGTGAAGTAGCCGGCGGCCTTCTTCGCCTCCATCTCCACCTTGGCGTCGGCGGGGACGAGCTCCTCCGGGATGGGCACGCGCTCGAGGATTTCGATGCCCGAGCGCACGATGGCGTCGTGCTTCATGTCGCTCATGGACACGAAGCGGTGGATGCGGGTGATGCCCAGCCAGTGCAGCGCGTCCGGCATCAGCTCCTGGAAGCGCATGTCCTGCACGCCGGCCACGCACTCGGTGCGGTGGAAGTAGGTGGCCGCCGAGTCCCCGCCCTCCTGGCGCTTGCGCGCGTTGTACACGAGGAACTTCGTCACCTCGCCCAGCGCGCGGCCCTCCTTGCGCGAGTAGACGATGACGCCCGAGCCCCCCTCCTGCGCCGTCTGGATGCAGACTTCAATGCCGTGCGTGAGGTAGGGCCGGCACGTGCAGATGTCGCTGCCGAACACGTCCGAGCCGTTGCACTCGTCGTGCACGCGCACCGCCAGGGGCACGTCGGGGTTGGAGATGGCGTCCATGTCCCCGAAGAAGTAGAGCGTGAGCCCACCAATCGGCGGCAGGAACACCTCCAGGTCCGAGCGCGTAATCAGCTCGGGGAACATGCCGCCGGTCTGCTCGAAGAGGCCGCGGCGCAGCGCCGCCTCGGTGAGGCCGAAGCGCTTGGCGATGCCGGGCAGGAACCACACCGGCTCCACCGCGGCCTTCACCACGCTCACGTCGCCGTTGGCGCAGAGAATCTTGCCGTCCGGCTTGAGGCGGCCGGCGGTGATGGCATCGCGCAGCTCGGGCATGTTGATGTGCGCGCGGGTGATGGCGATGGTCGGGCGGAGGTCCATGCCCTGCTCCATGTGGGCGCGGAAGACCTGCGGGGCCACCGCGCCCCACGGGTCCATCGACACGATGCGATCGGGGTCGTTCCAGGCCTTGTGGGGGCCAATCTGCACCGCGGGCGCGGTGTTGGTCAGGTCCGCCCGGTGGTCCTGCGTGAGCTGCCCGGCGGCCACGGCGACGGCCCGGTAGATGGCGTACGAACCCGAGTGCGTGCCGATGACGTTGCGGTGCGCCGGCTCGGTGAGCGTGGCGATGACGGGGCCGCGGCGAAGCGGCTCGGACTCTCCCCAGCGGATGGGGACAGCCTGGCTATCGCTGTCCGGGTGCGAGGTGAGACGGATGTGATTGACGGGCTTCTTGTCTGCCATGGGAATCCTCTCAGCTCATCCAGCTACCGTCGCTGCGCGCGGTCCACTTGCGGGTAACCTTCTTCAAGTCCGTCCAGAACCCGAGGCTGGACGTCCCGGTAATGTCGCCGTGGCCGAACTTCGATTCGCCCACGCCACCAAAAGAGAACGGCTCACGAGGCACGGGCACGCCCACGTTGACGCCCACCATGCCCACGCGCGAGCCGTCGACCACCGCCTGCGCCACCGCGCCGTTGGTGGTGAAGATGGACGCCGCGTTGCCGTAGGGCGAGGCGTTCTCCACCTCGAGCGCCGCCGACAGCGTGGGCACGCGGACGATGGCCAGCACCGGGCCGAACAGCTCCCGCTGCGCCGCCTCCATGTCCGGACGCACGCCATCGAGAATGGTGGGCCCGAGCCAGTAGCCGCCCGCCCACTTCTCGCCCGCGGGCTTCTTCCCGCGCCCATCCAACAGCACCCGCGCACCGGCCTTCTCCGCCGTGGCGATGGCCGTCTCCAGACGGGTGAGGCTCGCCCGGTCGATGAGGGCGCCCATGCCGGGCCCCACCTCCATCCGGGAGGCGCGCTCGCGCACCTGCTCGACAATCTTCTGCACGTCGCCCACCGCGAGCAGCACGCTGGCCGCCATGCAGCGCTGGCCCGCGCACCCGGTGAAGGAGTCCACCACCGCCTGGGCGGTGAGGGCCTCGTCCGCGTCGGGCACGACGATGAGGTGATTCTTCGCCCCGCCGAGCGCCAGCACGCGCTTGCCCTGCGCACTGCCCTCCGCGTACACGCGCCGCGCCACGGCGGAGGAGCCCACGAAGCCCACCGCGCGCACGTCCGGGTGGGCCACCAGCGCCTCCACCGTCTCGCGCCCGCCGTGCACCACCGAGAAGACACCGCGCGGAATGCCCGCCTCCACCATGAGCTCGCCGAGCGCGCACGCGGTGAGCGGCACCTTCTCCGAGGGCTTGAGGATGAAGGCGTTGCCCACCGTCACCGCGATGGGGAACATCCACAGCGGCACCATGGCCGGGAAGTTGAACGGGGTAATGCCCGCCACCACGCCGAGCGGCTCGCGGCGGAACTCGCAGCTGATGCCGCGGCTCACTTCCATGCCGCCGCCCGTGTCGAGGTTCTGCAGCGAGAGCGCGAAGTCACACACCTCCATGCCCTTGAGAATGCCCGCGCGTGCCTCGGCCACCGTCTTGCCGGCCTCGCTCGCGGCGAGCTGGGAGAGGCGCTCGAGGTTGCTCTCGAGCAGCGCGCGGAAGCGGGCCATGAGCGTGGTGCGCTCGCGCAGGGACGTGGCGCGCCAGCCGGGCGCCGCGGCTCGCGCGGCCTCCACCGCCTGGGCCACGCCCTCGGCGGGCGTCAGCGGCACGCGGCCGATGACTCCTCCCGTGTAGGGACTGTGCACATCGAGCAGCGAGGCATCTCGCGGCACGAGCCACTCTCCTCCAACGAGGTTGCGACAGGTGGTGACGCTCTCGGGTAACTGGACGAAGGACACGCGCGCTCCCCCACGGTGACGGCTGGGTCACGGCGAGCATACCAAACCACCTGGAGAATCCGGAAATCCTGGGGGCAACCGGGGAACCAGACAGGCGGCGCTCCAACCAGGTTTCCGTCCTTACGACGCGGTGCGCAGTGACACGGGCGCAATCCCCCGCTCCGGCCGAGCGCCCTAAGAGGCGCCCTCGGCCGCCATCGCGCGCACCGTCTCGAGCTCCACCGGCTTCACGAGGTGCGCGTCGAAACCCGCCTCGCGCGAGCGCTGGCGATCCGACGACTGTCCGTAGCCGGTAATCGCCACCAGCCGGGGACACTCGCCTCCCAACCGCTGCCGCATCCGGCGCGCCACCTCGTACCCGTCCAGCCCCGGCAGGCCGATATCGAGGAACACCACCTCGGGCTCCAGCGTGTCCAGGCGCTCCAGCGCCGTCTGGCCGTCGTGCACCACCGTCACCTGGTGCCCGTCCAGCTCCAGCACCTCGCCGAGCAGCTCGGCGGCATCCACGTTGTCATCCACCACGAGCACGCGGCGGCCCTCGGCGGGCATGTCCTGCCCGGGCCGCGTCTCCTCGGGCTCCACCGGGATACGTGCCTGGGGCAGCAGCGGCAGGCGCACCGTGAAGACGCTGCCCCGGCCCACGCCCTCGCTCGCCACCTCCACGCGGCCACCGTGCATCTCCATCAGCCGCTTCACCAGCGTCAGCCCCAGGCCCAGGCCGCCCTGCGACCGGTCCAACGTGCGCGCCACCTGCATGAAGGGCTCGAAGAGGTGCGGCAGGGCCTCGGCGGGGATGCCCATGCCCGTGTCCGTCACCCGCACCACCGCCTCGCCGGCCTCGCACGTCAGGCTCAGGGTGATGCGGCCCCCCGGCTCCGAATACTTCGCCGCGTTGTGCAGCAGGTTGGTGAGCACCTGCTCGAGCCGCACCGGATCCGCCTGCGTCCACACCGGCCCGTCTGGTACCCGCAGGCGCAGCGAGTGCTCGCGCGACTCGGCGAAGGGCCGCGCCACCTCGAGCGCCCGCCCCACCGCGCCCACCAGCTCCAACGGCCGCTGGTGGAGTTGAATCTTGCCCCGCGTCACCCGCGACACGTCGAGCAGGTCATCCACCAGGCGCCGCATGTGGTGCACCTGGCGCTCCACCACGTCGCGCTCCCGCTCCGTGCTCAGCCCCTCGCGCTGCTTGTGCTCCATGAGCTGCACGGCGGTGAGCACCGGGGCCAGGGGGTTGCGCAGCTCGTGGGCGAGCATGGCCAGGAAGTCGTCCTTGCGCCGGTCCGCCTCGCGCAGTTGCTCCTCCACGCGGGCCCGCTCGTGGAGCGCCACGCGCAGCCCGTCCGCGCTCCGCTCCGCCTCCCCGCGCGCCCGCACCTGCGCACGCATCATGAAGAAGAAGGCCAGGCTCACCAGCACGCCCGCCAGCGCGAAGGGCAGCACCATGCGCTCCGAGGACGCATCCTCGAAGGGCGGCCGCGAGGCGAAGGCGAGGGTCCAGGGACGCCCGGCCACGGAGATCGTGGTGGTGGTGAGCATGGACGCATGCCGCGGGGCTTCCGGGCCGTGCGAGCTGTGCAGCAGCTTCTCCGCGTCCACCGCCGGGCCGTCGTAGAGCTGGAAGGCCACGCGCGGCTGCTGCTCGGTGCCGAAGATGCCGTGCAGCAGATCATCCGCGCGGAAGGGGCTGTAGACGAAGCCCACGAGCGCCTCGCGCCGCTGCTCCAGCGAGGCCGGCACCTGGCCACCGCGGTACACGGGCAGGTACAGAAGGAAGCCCGCCTGTTTGTCGGAGTGGATCTCCTGCTTGAGCGTCACCTTCGCGGTGAGCGCGGGCAGCCCCGTGTCTCGGGCGCGCACCATGGCCTCGCTGCGGGTGGGCTCCGAGAACATGTTGTAGCCCATGGCCGCCAGGTTCCTCGCGTCCCGTGGCTCCAGGAGCACGATGGAGTGGAGCTCATCACCGGAGACCTCCGGCCAGACATGGAAGCCCGGCAGGCCTTCGTGGGTACGGAGCCTCTGCTCGATCTCGGGGCGCTCCTCGCGCGAGAAGCGCCGGGAGAAACCAATCCCCTGGATGCCCGGATAGTGCTTCTGGAGCTCGAGCAACCGGACGAAGGTGGAGAACTCCTCCGGCGTCACCTCGCGCTGGGTGGCGAACAGGCCCTCGGTGCCCTGGAGGAGCGCGACGTAGGAGTCCAACCGGCGCTGGATGCGATCGGCCGTCGCCTGCACCACGCTCGCGAAACGCGCTTGATCCCTCGCCCGCGCGGTCGACCTCAGGAGCAGGCTCACACCGAGAGTGAGCAGCAGCGAGAGGACGAGCACGGCCACGGGCACGAGGTGCCGGGGGATGCGGTGGAGACGGGGATGGCGCAGGATTTTCGTCACGGGGAAGAGCGGGCAATGCACGAGCCCGGTGCTTGGAGCACAACGCGCCAGGGGCCCCCGCTCCATCCCCGCGCGCCCGCACTCCGCGAATGGGAGGGCGGGCGAGCGCTTCCACGGCCGTCTAGTCGCGGCGGTACATCGTCACCACGCACGCGCCGCCGAGGCCGAGGTTGTGCTGCAGCGCCACGCGGGCGCCCTCGACCTGACGCTGCTCGGCCTGGCCCCGCAGCTGCCACACCAGCTCCGTGCACTGCGCCAGGCCCGTGGCCCCCAGCGGGTGGCCCTTGGAGAGCAGACCGCCCGAGGGGTTGGTGACGAACTGGCCGCCGAAGGTGTTGTCGCCGTCCCAGATGAACTTCTCCGCCTCGCCCTCCTTGCACAGGCCGAGCGCCTCGTAGGTGAGCAGCTCGTTGGCGGTGAAGCAGTCGTGCAGCTCGACGACGTCCACGTCCTGGGGGCCGAGGCCGGACTTCTCGTACACCTGCTTCGCGGCGAGCGCGGCCATGTCGAAGCCGACCATCTTGATCATGCTGTCGCCGAAGCTCGAGGGCAGGTCCGTGGTCATCGACTGGGCGGCGATGTACACGGGGTTCGAGTGCCCCAGCTTCCGGGCGAACTCATCCGAGCACACGATGGCCGCGGCGGCGCCGCACGTGGGCGGGCAGCACTGGAAGCGCGTGAGCGGATCGAACACCTCGTCCGAGGCGAGAATCTCCTCCACCGAGAGCGTCTGGGTGAAGAGCGCGTAGGGGTTCTTGCTCGCGTGCTTGCGGGCCTTCTCGGAGATCTTGGCGAAGGTCTCGCGCTTCGTGCCGTACTTCCAGCGGTACTCGCGGCCAGCGCCGCCGAACATCTGCGCGGCGAAGGGCGACTGATTCATGCCCTGGGCGCGGTTCATCGTGTCCACGTGGCGCTCGAGCGGGTTGGCCCGGTCGTCATACTTGGAGGCGAGCGCGCCCTTCTCCATCTTCTCGAAGCCGAGCGCGAGTACGCACTCGGCCATGCCGCCCTCGACGGCCTGGCGCGCGAGGTAGAGCGCGGTGGAGCCGGTGGAGCAGTTGTTGTTCACGTTGATGACGGGGATGCCGGTGAGGCCCACCGAGTAGACGGCGCGCTGGCCGCAGGTGCTGTCCCCGAAGACATAGCCGGCATAGGCCTGCTGGATATCCTCGAAGCGGATGCCCGCGTCCTTGATGGCCGTCTGCGCCGCCTTGGCCGCCATCACGTCGTACTCCTCGCTGGCGCCCGGCTTGGCGAACTTCACCATCCCCACTCCGATGACATTGGCTCGACGTCCCATGTTTGTTCTCTCTTTCTCTTGGAGCCGTGTGGGTCCGCGCGTGTTTCAGATGAGCTGCTTGAGGAAGCCCAGGCGGGAAGCGGCCCGGACGTCCCCGTCCACCCGCAGCTTGCCCTGTTGATAGAGACGCTGCACGGCCTGCGGGTCCTGCACCAGGGCCGCCAGGTCCTCATCCGAGAGACGGAGCGTGACGTCCGCCTTGTCGGCCTTGCCCTCGCGCACGCCCGGCGTGGCCGTGCCATCCACCACCCAGGCGCCCTGGGGCTCGGTGACGAGGAATTGGACGACGGCGCCCAACTCTCGGGCCAGCTCGGGCTTCTGCGCCAGCCGCTCGCCGAGCGCCTTGAAGATGGACGCGGCGCGGCTGTTGCCCTTCTCGGCCCCCGGAGCCGGAGCCGCCGCCGGAGCCGCGGAGACCTTCGCGGTGGAAGCGCCCTCACCCGCCGGGCCCAGCTTGCCGAGGAACCCGAGCTTCTGCGAAGCCATCACGTTGCCGGTAATCTTCAGCTTGCCGCCGAAGTAGAGCTTCTGGGGATCGGCCTTGCCGGAGGTCATCGCGAGGAAGTCCGCCTCGGTGAGCTCCAGCGTGCAGTCGGCCTTGCCCTGGGCGCCCTCGAGCACCGCGCCGCCACCGCTCTTGAGGTCCAACGTCCAGGCGCTCTCCGGCTGGGTCAGCTTGAAGAGATAGACATTGGCCACCTTGCCGACGAGCTCGGGGTGCTGCGCCACGTAGCCGCGGATGGCCTCGAAGACGCGGGCACTGGCCGAACCCCCACCGGCCGGAGCCGGAGCGCTCGCCTGCGCGGCGGTGGGCTTCGCCTGGGCCTTGGGCACTTCCTTGTGGAGCTCCACGGCGGCGTTGCTGATGACCACCTTGTCGCGCTCGACGACCTTGCAGCGGAGGATGACGCGCTCGCCCTCCTTCCACATCTCGGTGCGGAGCGTCTCGCCGGGCAGCACGCTGTCGGCGAAGCGCACGCGGATGCTCTTGAAGAGGCGCGGGTCTCCCCCGGCGAAGGCCTTGATGACGTGGCGGCCCACGTAGCCGAAGGTGCACAGGCCGTGGAGGATGGGCTTCTGGAAGCCGAAGTTCCGGGCGAACCCGGGGTCGGCGTGCAGCGGGTTCCAGTCACCGGACAGGCGGTAGAGCAGCGCCTGGTTCTCGTGCGTCTTCTCGGTGATGACGGCATCGGGCTCGCGCTGCGGCGGAACCACATCCGTCGAGGGCCCGCGGTCCCCACCCCAGCCCCCCGCGCCGCGCACGAAGGTGGTGATTTCGTTGCGCACGAGCGGCTCGCCCGTCTGCGCGTCGTAGCTCGTGACCTCGGTGACGACGAGCGCGTTCTTGCCCTTGTCGAAGATGTCCTTGATGCGGCCCTTGTGGCGCAGCGAGGCCTTGGTGGGCAGCGGGCGGAGCAGCTCGGTGTACTGCTCGCCGTGGAGGACGCGGTCCAGGCCATAGTTGAGGCCCGGGGCCTGCTTGCCCTCGGCCGTCATCTTCAACACCGAGTTGAGCGCGGGGATGACGCCGTAGGTGGGCAGCGGGCGGAAGCCCTCGCCGTGGAGCTCGTAGACGTACTGGAGCTCCTTCGTGTCGAGCGGATCCCGCGCGGCGCCCACGCCCAGCGCGTAGAGCGACAGGTCGCGCTCGTCATAGGACGAGGTGGTCTCGGGGAACTGGTAGCCGAGCGCGGCGTCGACGTCGATGAGCTCGTTGCCGCCCTTGCTCTGGGAGGTGAGGTTGTCCATCACCGGCTGCATGCTGGCGGCCACGTCGGTGGGGTGCGTGGCCTCGGTGAAGTCGGTGATGGCGTCCCAGGACTTCTGCACGGCCTCGGGGGTGATGGGGCGGCCGAGCTTGAACACCTTGCCGCGCGTGCGCTCCCAGCGCAGCTTCGCCATGAAGCCGCCGCCGACCTCGAAGAGCGAGCCCGTCTCCTGACAGTCCTCGTGGCAGAGCCACGTCACGAGCGGGCTGACGTACTCGGGCTTGAGCGCGTCCACGACCTCCTTGGGCAGCACGGTCTCGGTCATGCGGCTGCCGGCGATGGGGGCAATCGCGTTGGCGAGGACGTTCTTCTTGCGGCCTTCAATGGCGAGCGTGTTGGCGAAGCCGACGAGGCCCAGCTTGGCCATGCTGTAGTTGGCCTGCCCGAAGTTGCCGTAGATGCCGGCGGCCGAGGCGGTGAAGAGGATGCGGCCGTAATTCTGGTCGCGCAGGTGGGGCCAGGCGGCCTGGGTGACGCGGAAGGCACCGAGCAGGTGGACGCGGTAGATGAGCTCCCAGTCCTGCTCGGTCATCTTCTGGAAGCTGGTGTCGCGGAGAATCCCCGCGTTGTTGATGACGATGTCCAGGCGCTTCCAGGTGTCGAGCGCCGTCTGGACGATCTTGGTGCCGTCCTCGACGGAGTCGTAGTTGGCGACGGCCTCGCCGCCCGCGGCCTTGATTTCGGCGACGACCTTGTCGGCGGCGTCAGAGCCCCGGCCACCGCCGGTGCTGGAACCGCCGAGGTCATTGATGACCACCTTCGCGCCACGGCTCGCGAGCAGCAGTGCGTGCGAGCGGCCCAGTCCATTACCGGCGCCAGTGACGATGGCGACCTTCCCGTCGAAACGAAGCTCGTTGCCCATTCGGTCTCCTTACGGACCGGGAGCAGACGACGGGACGCGGACTTTGACAAGTGAGTCAATCACGCGCCCCCGGGTTGACTCCGTGCAGGAGCCGCTGTGCCCGGGAGCGGAGCGCGGTGTGGACGCGAGGGGACGCGGAGGGTCCCTCCACTCTGCTTCACGATGCCCTCGGTCGGGGACGCACCGGGCCGTTGAGCGACGAACAGTCGTGTTCCTTGCCGCACTGCACGGACGGGGGTGCCTACCAGTGCCCACGTACCCGAGTGAAGCGCTCCCCCATGCCGGAAGTGCCCCGTCCCGGTACCCACGCGAGCAATGACCCCACCCTGTCGCCGGATGGACAAAGGGACTGCGCGCTTCCCAACTTCAACTCCAAGGCGGACCCGGCACGGGCTCGCTGGAAGGGACACAGCGCACAGGAGGGTAGGGACATGCGAGGGATTGGGAAGACGGCGCTCTTCACCGTGGTGGCGATGCTGGGATGGGCGGGATGCGGTGGCCCCATGGAGGAGGATTCTCCCGAGCAGCAGGACGCACAGCAGCAGCCGGGTGACGTTTCGGCCCTGCACGATCAGGCCTGCCCGAACGTGAAGGCGAACCCGAACCTGCTCTGGCCACCGAACCACAAGTTCCACCTCGTCTCGTTGAGCGGCGCGAAGAGCATCTCCATCACGTCGGTGAAGCAGGACGAGCCCCTGGATGCGGGAGGCGACGGCCACACCACCCCGGATGCCATGAAGGTGGGGGGGCACAAGTACCAGGTGGAGTTGCGGGCCGAGCGCAGCGGCCAGGGTGACGGGCGCGTGTACTGCATCGCATTCACGGCCAAGGACAACCAGGGCAAGACGTGCAAGGGCACGGTGCTCGTCGGCGTGCCGCACGACATGGGCCAGGGCTCGACGCCCGTCGACTCGGGGTGCAAGTACAACTCGTTCGGCGACTAGCGGCGGGCCTCGGGACGGCCCGAGAACGGACCGGCGGCCGGAGCCCTCGCGAAAGGGCGCCGGCCGTCAGGTCCCGGAGGCCATGCGCAGACCGCGCGCCCGACGGGAGCGGCGCTCCTCGCGGCGGGCCTGGTGGCGCGACACCATGCCGTACGTGATGCGGTAGCCGAGCCACGCGGTGGGCACGCCCAGCAGCACGCCGCCAATGACGAGGCCGAGTATCGCCTCGAGCGCATCAGGACTGGTGAGGAGCGCGCTCAAGTCGAACCCGGTGGCGGCCTGGGCCCCCGTCTGCTGCGGGGTGGCCGGCAGGAGGCGGTGCGCGATGGGGCGGCCAATGAGGTAGCACAGGCCGTAGACGGGCGCGGCGGTGACGGGGTTGTTGAGCCACACGCCCGCGGCGGCGGCCACGCGCGACAGCTGGAAGTGCGTCAGCCGGCGCATCGCCTCGGCGATGACGAGCGCCAGGGGCAGCTGCAGGCCCATGATGGGCAGCATGGCGATGAACAGACCGAGCGCCATGCCGCCGGCGATCTCCGCCGGAGCTCCCGAGCCCCGCAGCAATCCCACGTGGGCCCGACGCAATTTCCTCTTGGCTACCTTCCACCACGACGACACGGTGCACCACGCTTCGAAGGCCGAGAATCCCCGGAACCGCGCCAGGATAACGAGGAGCCCGCCCGCGCGCAGGACGTCGTCGCGCGGCCCGGTCGCCCGCCTGCCACCATCCATCAGATGGCGTGCATGGCTCCCGGAAAGGGACGGAAGCCGAGCGCGGCCTCCACGAAGGCGCGCAGCTCCCCGGGCCCCCACGGCGTGGCGAGCGCGAAGTGGATGATGCTCGCCTGGCTCAGGGTGGAGGCCTCCTCGGGACGGAAGCGGCTGGACAGGAGGATGCGCGGGCCCGGGTAGTCCCGCTCCACGAGCGCGGCGAGGAAGTCCGCCGCCCCCTTCGCATCCGCGAGCCCCAGGTCGATGACGACGACGGCAGGCCTCGGCTCCAGCTCCATCAGCGGCAGGGCCAGGGCGAAGGTGTTGGCGGGGAGCAGCTCGAAGCCCGGGGACAGCTCGCGCCGGGCGGCGTCTCGCGGCGCCGGGGCATCCCCCACGTAGAGGACCCGCAGGGCCGCGGCCGGAGCCCGCCCCTGGGAGCGTCCGTCGCCCTGCGGCTGTCGGGAAGGGGGCTCGGAAGGCACGGAGCCAGGGTACGCCGTGGCCGCGGCGCGGGCAACGAATCGCCCCCGCAGCGACGGGCAGTGAACTCCGCGAGCACTCGCGCTACGCGCTCACCAACGTGAGCTCGGTGATTTCAGGCGAGGGCCCCAGGCGCAACGGCGGGCCCCAGTAGCCGGTGCCCCGGTTGGTGTAGACGCGCACCCCGGCGATGGTGGCCAGTCCCTGGATGACGGGCTGCTGCAGCTTCACGAAGGCCATGAAGGGGAACAGCTGTCCGCCGTGCGTGTGCCCGGACAGCTGCAGGTCCACGCCCATGTCCCGGGCGAGCACCGCCGCGCGAGGCTGGTGCGCGAGCAGCAGGCGCGGCACGCCCTCCGGAGCCCCCGCGAGCGCCACGTCCGGCCGGCACGCGTGTGACGGGTCCATCCTCCCGCCCTCGAGGTCCGTCACGCCCGCCACCGTCAGGCGCGCGCCCCCACGCTCCACCACCCGGTGCGCGTTGAGCAGCACGGTGAGCCCCAGCCGCGCCACCTCGGCGGCCCAGGAAGCACCCCCGTGGTAGTACTCATGGTTGCCCGTGACGTAGTAGACGCCCAGCGGCGCGCGCAGGCCCGAGAGCGGCGCCACCTCGTCGCGCAGCCGCGTGACACTGCCGTCCACCAGGTCCCCTGTCACCGCCACCACGTCCGGCTTCAGCGCGTTCACCTGCTCCACCACCCGCTGCATGAAGCGCCGGTCCAGCGTGGGGCCGATGTGGATGTCTGAAATCTGCACCACCTTCATCCCCGACAGCCCCGCGCCCAGTCCCTTCACCCGTACCGTCACCCGCTCCACGCGTGCCGGAGCCCTCGCCGTGCGGAAGGCGAACAACATCGCCGGCACCACCAGGGCCACCACCGCCAGCGCCTTGTCCCGCGCCAGCACGAGCGCCTCGGGCGCCGGGCCCACCACCCGCCACACCCACCCCACCCCGTCCGCCACCACCATGGCCGTCAGCAGCAGCCCGAAGGCGCCCATCCACAGCATGCCGCCCCAGTGCAGCACCTGCTCCTTCCACGAGTGCCGCATCCGCGTGGACGCCATGGCCGCCGGAATGGACGCGAAGCCCAGCGCCAGCACCGTCCAGCCCAGCGCCGCCCACGGCTGCGCCCACGCCGGGTCCGACACGAGCCGCACCCCGAGGTAGACGTGCAGCGCCGCCACCATGCCCACGATCGTGAACAGCATCAGGATGCCTCGCAGTCGCAGCCCCAGGGCCACCCCGCCCCGGCGGACGCCCCGCTGTGGCTGCGCGCTCGTGGATGGGTCGGACACCGCGGCTGACTCCTTCGCCGGCATGCCCCGGCGGGCTGGGTGTGGCGCGAAGACATAACAGTCCCGGGCCGTGCTCGCCCGGCAACCGGGCGGACGCCCGCCGTGCCGTCCTGCCGGAGCGCGCCATCCCCGGCGCCTGGGCCACGAGCAGCCAGACGGGGGAATGCCACCGGGAAACTCCCGCGTCCTTATTCTCCGGGTATGAAGCTCTCACACACAAAGCGTGTCGGCCGGGCACTCGGGGTGGCATCCCTGCTCGCCCTGGGAGCGGCATCCGCGCAGGGTGACTCCCAGTACCTCTACCTGCGCACTCCGAACGCCGCCGTCACGGCGCGCGTGAATGGGGAGAGCGTCACCGGCCCTGATCTGCAACTGTCTCGCGATGGCAAGACGCTGCGTGGCAGGGCCTTCGGGCGCGCGGTGTTCCTCGGCCTCAACGGCAAGGAGTTGGGCGGCACCTTGGGCAGCGAGCTCAGCCGGTTGAGCTTCGAGGACAAGGACGGCGTCACCCAGGCGCGCGGCACCTTCTACGGCCACATCGCGGAACTGAACCTCAGCAACGAAGAACTCACCGGCACGGTGGGCCCGTGCAGCTACGACCTGAAAATCACCCCGGACGAGGTGTACATGGGCTCGCGCTCATGCGGAGGTCCGCCCGAGCGGCCCGTGGTGCTCGCGATTCCACCCGCGCTCGCCCAACAGGGGCAGGCGATGACCCTGGCCACGCTCGCCATCCTCCTCGGCACGCCCTAAGCGGAGAGTGCCCCTGCCTTGACGGAGAGAGCACGACTCCGCGTAATCCACCGCACTGACTTCGCAACATGGCCTGGCGGTGTGCGGTGCGCTCTCTTCAAAGACTCTTGTGCTGAAATCGAGCGACCGTGGCCGCGCTCCTGTGCCTCTCCTGTGCCACGGGACCCGGCATGCCGCTCACGGGTGGTCGCGCGCGGTTTGAGCAATCGTGTGGCGCCGCTTGCGCCGCCCCGGCCAATGCGAGCACCGGGGAGATTCTCGCGCCCACGGCAAACCGAGGCGGCCAGATCCTCGACAAGGCCCTCGAGTTCGCCGAGGCAATCCAGGGCCTCAACACCCTCGAGCGGGCGCTGACCGGCGCGGAGTTGAATCTCGTCGAGGCCACGCTCAAGGACTGCGTGGCGCAAGCCCACGCCGACGTCAACGCGTCCTACCAGCAGCAAGAGGGGGGCTTTCCGTTCGAGAACGGGAAGTTCCCGAACGACGCGGAGTGCCTGAAGACGGTCAAGTTCACCGATAAAGGGAACGAGATCTCCCTCGCGCAGGAGCTCGGGAGGCTCAAGCACGCCAAGGCCTTTGCCTGTCTCAAGATGCGCCTGCCTCCGAACCTCCGGGAGAACTTCACCGTGGAGCCTCGCTACAAACCCGACCCGGAGATGAATGGAGTCGAGCTGACGGACCAGGGCCTCGACACCCTCCACCCGGATTTCGTGGTCCATGGGACCCGGAATGCCACCAACGTACAGTGCGTCTACGAACTCAAGTTCCCCTGCTTATCCGCCCACAAGCTGGATCCTCGCAATGCCAAGGGGGTAACGGCACAATTGAAGGCTTATCAGGCACTCACCTGGCGATGCCCCGCTGCCCTCATCTCTCCGGCGGGGCTCTTCCAATTCGGCATCGACTGATGACTTCCCGCTCCCCTCGCCTCCGGTACCGTGGACGCCGCACCGTCCCTCTCGCGATCTGGAAGGGAGAAACGCCCGACCATGCTCCACGGGAGCTTCTCGCACGGGACGTGGTCCGCATCGCCTTCTACCTGCCGTACGACCACCTGGAGATCGCCTCTGGGGTGAGCCGTGCGGTCGAGAGCTACCTGCGTGCGGTGGGTCAGGGACCCAGGACCATCAACCACTGCTACATCAATGATGACGAGGGCGCCGCATTGAGCGAGGAGCGCTGGAACTCCATCCACTTCCTCCTCCGGCCCGAGCGGCCTTACCGCTTCATCGAAGAGCTCAACGAGCGCAGTGCCCGCGACCTGGAGAAGATGGGTTACGCCGCTCAACTCATCCTCACCGGAGCCTTCCCCAGCACCAACGGCTACGAGCTCTGGTACCGGGCCCGCATTCCCACCCGCACACCCCCGCCGGATTACGTGAGCTATCTCACCGCGACGCTCCCCACGGAGTACCTGGAGGAGCACGGTGCCACGCGCGTGCGCGAGCTCGCCATGGAGATGGCGTCCCAGCTTCGCTTCGCCACCGGCCACGCTGGCTTCGCGCTCCACCTCTACTCGCCCCTGGCTTCCATTGACGAGGACAGTGACGAGGACTTCCGCTCCGAGCTCCTGTGCTACCCGGGGATCGACCTGCGCCCCGCCTGGTTACGCACGCACTGGATGGGCTCGCAAGTCGATGGCATCCACTGGCTCAACTTCCTCGGGCAGCCCGTGCTGGGCCAGCTCGGTGGGGCCTCGGCCCTTCGCTCCCGCCTCCAGTCCCCTCGGACCCTGGTGCACGAGCTCGACGCGGAACGCGTGGCCGTCTCACTCGGCGAGGAGCCCGAAGCGGGCGACCTGTCTGCCGCGCAGGTCCTCCCCGCATACCGCGAGTTCGCACGGGTGCTGGAGCCCTGGCTCGAGCCACTGCGCCTGGTGAAGGCCGACGGGTCCGGCCGGCCCCCACGCCAATCCCACCTGCTCTTCACCGTGGATGAGGCGAAGTGCTGGTGGAGGCGGTTCCTCGATTAACCCCTGGCGTTGCGGCCGGGCTTCTCCGGGGCCGCGGCGTAGGCGCGCAGGAACGTGTCCAGGTGGTCCGCCAGGAAGCGCTCCACGTCCAGCGGCCGGCAGCGCGCGCCCGACAGCTGCACCTGGTGCAGCAGGCCGAGCACCACCGGGCACACCAGCTCCAGCGCGGCGTGGCGCACGTCGCAGCGCCGAAGCTCCCCATCCGCGATGTGGCGGGACAGGCGCGCCTCCGCCGACTGCAGCGTGGGCTCCAGCAACTCCTGCACGTACACCGGCCCGAGCGTCTCGTGGCCCACGCTCGCGGTGAGCCCGAAGGCGTGCACCGCCCCCACGCCCATGCGCCAGCCGGTGAGCAGGGACTGGAGGAACCACTGGAGCGACTCGCGCACCGGGCCGTGACTCTCCATGGCCGCGGCGAGCAGGTACGGCAGGCCGCGCCGGTGCATGTCCGCCATCACCTCCGCCAACAGCGCCTCTCGCGAGCCGAAGTAGTGGCGCAGCGTGGCCACACTCACCCCCGCCACCTCGGCCAGCTCCCGGAAGCTCGTCTGCGCCCCGTCCGGTGCGAGCAGGCGCACACGCACCGCCTCCAGCAGACGCTCGCGCTCCTTCTCGTAGTCCGCGTTGCGGCTCCCCTTCACCCGGGCCATGGGGCTTGAATAACCCGCATGGGGTAGGAAATCCACCTCGCTGCCACGCCCACCCTCGCCCTCCCCTCACTTCGGCTTGAATTAAATAAACCACCATGAATATTCTATCCAAGAGCGGCACCCGAGGGAGGATTTCATGCTGGACGGTTTCGCCAACGAGGGCTTCGCGGACGTATGGACGCCCGTGGCGATGTCTCGCGAGTTGGGCAAGGCGCCGCTGGGGCTGACGCTGGCCTCGGAGCGCGTGGTGCTCTTCCGGGACAACGCGGGCCGGGTGTCGGCGCTGCACGACCGGTGTCCGCACCGGGGTGTGAAGCTGTCGCTGGGGAAGGTGAGCCCGGACGGGTGCCTGGAGTGTCCCTTCCACGGGTGGCGCTTCGCGTCGGGCGGGGAGTGCTCGCACATCCCGCTCAACCCCATGCCCGAGGAGAAGCGCCAGCGCTACGCCGCCACGGCCTTCCCGGTGCGCGAGCGCGGCGGCCTCATCTGGGTGTACACGCGTCCGGGCGCCGAGGCCCCGGAGGAGCCCGCGGTGCCCCCCGTCATGGAGCAGCCCGGCATCCACCTGTGGCACTACGCCGAGACGTGGAACGCGCACTGGACGCGGGCCATGGAGAACATGCTGGACTCGCCGCACCTGCCCTTCGTGCACCGGCGCACCATCGGCGGCCCCATGTGGAAGCGGATGAAGCCGGACTCCCAGCTGGAGCTGGAGGTGCACCCCACGCCCACGGGCTTCCGCACCTCGTGGAGCATGGACGGACGGCCGTCGGATGGCTCTCTGGAGTGGCTGCGGCCCAACGGCATGCAGCTGAACATCCCCATCCCCCACCGCCTCATGCGCCTGTACATGTACTGCGTGCCGGTGGACGCGACGCACACGCGGATGATGCTGGTGAGCTCTCGCGACTTCCTCAAGCTGCAGCCGTTCGCGCGGCTGGTGGACCTCTACAACAAGCGCATCCTCCGCGAGGACCAGGCGGTGGTGGAGTCGAGCGACCCCATCGAGGCGCCGCCCGTGTCCGAGGAGCGCAGCGTGGCGACGGACCGGGCCACGCTGGCCTTCCGGCGCTGGTACCTCGAGCGCAAGAAGCGCGGCCCACGCGAGGCCACCGCTTCCACTGACACCCCCGAGGCCCCGCCGCTCGCGAGCTGACTAGAGCAGCTCACACCCCGAGCTGCAGTAGGTGCCAATCATCGACTTCGTCCCGGTGATGTTCCCGGAGCAGGCCGCGTAGTGGCGCATGGGCTGCCCCGGCTGGCGCGACACGGTGCACCCACCGCAGTACCCATAGGCCTCATCCCAGTAGACGAGCGTCTCCCCCATGGGGCACATCGGCAGGGGATCCACGCCCTGCTCCACGCTGGTGAGGTCCCGGGCAGGGGTGGACTCATCGGCGAGCTCGCTCCCGCCACAAGCGGCGAGCGACAGGGAGAAGCAGGCGGCGGCGAACAGCTTCGACAGACGCGACATGGGGGACTCCTGACAGACAGGGTGGAGTCCCCAGCAAACCGCGAAACGAGCCTCCGCGAAATCCCCTTCGCCGGCCCGCCCGGGCGGTGGGCCCTCGCTCGTTCTATGCTCTCCATGCGGAGGGAGTACCGTGGCGAAGACGGAAGAGCGCGAGCTGAGAGACCTGCTGGAGACGACCCAGTCCAAGGTGCGGCGCCTCGAGGCCGAGCTGGCCACGCGCGAGAAAGCGGAGCCCGCCGCACCGCGGCCCCTGGATGAGAAGGAACAGGCAGAGCTTCAGACGCTGCGCGGGCGGGTGACGGCGCTGGAAGCGGAGAATGCCTCGCTTCTCGCGGCGCGCCCGCAGGCCGAGGAACAGCGAGCCCAGCTCGAGACGGACGTGAAGGAGGCCCGGCGAGAGGCGGCCCGGACTCGCGACGAGGCGAATCAATTGCGCAAGGAATTGGAATCCACGGCCCAGGCGCTGGAGAAGTCCAAGGCCAGGCTCCAGAAGCTGAGCAGCAAGCAGGGCGGGGGCGGAACCTCCTCGTTGTTGGGCTGGGTGCGCGGGCTCTTCGAGGGCGGCAAGGCGAAGGAGCTCGAGGCCGCGCACAAGGAGATCGCCCGGCTCAACCAGCAGCTCAGCCTGGCGCAGTTCAATCGGCGGCGGGGACGCTGAGGCGCTTCAGCGCTTCTCCGTCATGCGCTCCAGCGCGTCGCGGTTGCGGGGCTCGAAGAAGTGCTCGCGCAGCAGCTTGGGCAACGCGCGCTTGTCCACGCACAGCAGTTGGAGCGCGTCGTTCCACTCGCCGAGCACCGCGACGGCGCGCACGTCCGCCACCTCTCGGTAGAGGTCGTTGAGGTTGTGCACGAGCGCCCAGAGGTCCTCCACCTCCCAGCGCTCGGACGTCTCGCCCGCGAGGATGTGGAGCTCCAGGACGGGGCGCTCGCGCACGTCGACGACCTTGAAGCGCCGCGCCGCTCCGCCCATGGCCAGGGTGAGGGGCCCCACCAGCTCATCGGGCCGCACGCCGTAGGCCACGGTGAGGCCGCCCTCGAGCAGCCCCGCGTCGCCCAGGCGCAGCAGGGCCACGTGGGGAGGCTCGGCGGGGTTGAGCAGCTCCCGGGCCGCCTCACGGTCCTTGAGGAGGCGTGAGCGTTCGAGCGAGTCGAGGAGGGAGGCCATGGGACGCGAGGGTGCCACGGCGTCTCCCCGAGGCTCAACCCTCCTCGCCGTCCCAGGAGCCCACCTGCGAGGCCAGGGGCAGGTAGGCCGCGAGAGGGCGCTACGGCCGGGTGGCGAGGAGGGCGAAGACGCGGTGGGGAACGGCGAGGGGATTGGAGGGGAAGCGCTCGGCGAGCAGGGCGGCGAGCGCGGCATCGAAGCGGGCGATCTGCTCGGGCGGGAGCGAGGCGCCAATCTTGGCACTGGCACGGACACGGCCGCGCCAGGCCTCGTGGGTGTAGGGGACGGAGACGTCGAAGGTGAAGCTCTCCAGGTCGACGAAGCCCGCGCCCGCGGCGTCCTTGAACCAGGCGGGGTAGACGCCGGAGCCCTGGCCGAAGTGGAGGTAGGGCCCCACCGGAGCGGGGTTGAACTCGTGGATGAGCTGCTCGGTGGCCTCGATGATGTTGCCGGGCAGCGGCACCCAGTCGAAGTGGGCGATGACGAGCCGGCCACCGGGAACGAGCACCCGGAAGGCCTCGCGAGCAGCGGCGGGGCGATCGAACCAGTGCCAGCACTGGCCCGCGAGGACGAGGTCCACGGAGGCCTCGGGCAGCCCGGTGTTCTCGGCGGGAGCGCGCCGGAAGTCGATGGAGAGCCCCTCCCCGGTGGCGAGCTCCCGTGCGCCCGCGAGCATGGAGTCGGAGATGTCCAGGGCGGTGACCTGGCAGCCGAGCCGGGCGAGTCCCCGGGCCACGGTGCCCGTGCCGGTGCCCAGGTCCACGGCGCGCAGCCCCGGCCGGAGGACCCCGTCGCGAGAGAGCCGCTGGAAGAAGCGCTCCGGGAAGCCCGCCCGGTGCTTCACGTAGTCCTGCGCCGTCCGTCCGAAGTCGACCTGCATGGTGGCCCGCTCCTCGTGTCTCATCTCGACACGCCATCGAGTCGAGTCGACAATACGCCCTGGGAGACACGTGAATGGTCAAGGAGAAGGAGCCCCGGGCTCAATCTCGATTCGACAGTCGACATGAGGAGTTGGTGTCGGCGGCGGAGGCGGCAGAGCTGCTGGGGGTGAAGCGGGCGACGCTGTACACGTACGTGAGCCGGGGCCTCGTGCGGTGCGTGCCCGAGCAGGGGACGAAGGAGAACCGGTATGTGAAGGCGGACCTCGAGCGGTTGAAGACGAGGCACGACGCGCGAGCGGGGCACGCGGCGGTGGCGGCCGGAGCGCTGCGCTGGGGCGAGCCCGTCATCGACTCCGCGGTGTCGAGGGTGGGCACGGAGGGACTGGCGTACCGGGGCCATGCGGCAGTGCGGCTCGCGGAGGAAGGGCGGAGCCTGGAGGACGTAGCGGAGCTGCTCTGGACGGGGACGCTGCCGGCGGAGCCGGTGCGGTGGCCCTCGCCGGAGCTGCCCCTTCAGCCCTCGGCGGTGGCGGAGCTGTTGCCGAAGCGCTCGCCGCCGGTGACGGTGTTGCAAGCGGTGGTGCCTCTGCTGGGGGCCTGGGACGAGGTGCGCTTCGCCGCCCCGGCGGAGCAGGAGCGGATACGCGGGAGGCGCCTGCTGCGGCACCTGGCGGCCTGGGTATGCGCGGCGCACGCGCCCGCGAGGGTGGCTCGGGCGCTGAAGGAGGAGACGGTGGCGGCCTCGCTGGCGGTGGCGTGGGGAGCGACGGCGAAGCGGGCGCCGGAGATGTTGAACCGGGCGCTGGTGCTGTGCGCGGATCACGAGCTGAACATGTCCACCTTCGCGGCACGGGTGACGGCGTCCTCGGGGGCGGACCTGTACGCGTGCGTGAGCGCGGCGCTGGCGGCGCTCTCGGGGCCGAGGCACGGGGGCGCGTGCGATCGCATCGAGGCGCTGCTGCAGGAGGTGGGCAGGCCGGAGCGGGCGCGCACGGTGGTGCACGAGCGGCTGCGCCGGGGCGAGTCGGTGCCGGGCTTCGGCCACCCGCTGTACCCGGAGGGAGACCCCCGCACGCCGCCGCTGCTGGAGGCGGCGTATGCGCTGCGTCCGGAGCCGGTGGGCGTGCGGGTGTTGCGAGCGGTGGAGGAGGCGATGCGCGAGGCGGGACACCCGGCGGCCACGGTGGACATCGGGCTGGTGGCGCTGGCCGTGGCGTTGGGACTGCCAGCGGGCACGGCGGCGGCGGTGTTCGCGGTGGGGCGCTCGGCGGGCTGGGTGGCGCACGTGCTGGAGCAGCGAGAGCAGGGACACGTGTTGCGCCCGAGGGCCCGCTACGTGGGCACTCCCGTCACTCCACCCACGTGATGATCAACCTGACGCTGGGCTCCGCTCTACACGCATCGAGCGCGGTTCGTCCGGCCGGGCCATGGCCCCCTCATGCTACGCCTCGGGGTTTCCCAGCCAACGCGCGCACGCCCACCGCTCGCACGGCGGATGACAATGCGCTGGACTCCGCTCCCCGCCCGCCTTACCGGAAGCACTCATGAGCCACTACGTGCGCCTCCAGGTCGTGCTGCTGCTCGGCAACGTCGCCTTCATCGCCGCCTGGGCCGTCGCCGTCTCACGCCCCCCAGGTTGGTTGTGGATTGGCACCGTGCTGCTCGCGCTCTTCGTCACCGTCCGCGTCGGCGGCATGTGGCTGCGCGCCCGGAAGTACCCCGATGAGACCGGACGCTCCCGCCGCGCCGCCGTGCTCTCCACCTTCGTCGCCGTGCTCGGCGTCGCGCTGTGGCTCTACACCGCCCTGCGTGGACCCAGGTAGGCGCGCTCCCCTGGGCCCGCAAAGCGGAGAGGGTGCCCGGGACCTTTTGCTCGGTCCTCGTGACACCCTCTCGCCTGCTTCTTCGCCCCTGGCTACACGTTGAAGCGGAAGTGCATGCAGTCGCCGTCCTGCACCACGTACTCCTTGCCTTCGATTCGCAGCAGGCCCTTCTCCTTCACCGCCGACTCGCTCCCCAGCTTGATGAGGTCTTCCCACCTCATCACCTCGGCCTTGATGAAGCCGCGCTCGAAGTCCGTGTGGATGACCCCCGCCGCCTGCGGCGCCTTGTCACCCTTGTGGATCGTCCACGCCCGGCACTCCTGCTCGCCCACCGTGAAGTACGTCTGCAGGCCCAGCAGCTTGTAGCCCTCGCGCACCACCTTGTTCAGACCCGGCTCCGACAGGCCCGCGCTCTCCAGGAAGCCCGGACGCTCCTCCTCGGGCAGCTGCTGGATCTCGGACTCCTTCGCCGCCGCCAGCACCACCACGCCCGCGCCCTCCTTCGCCGCCATCTCCCGCACCCGCTGCACCATCGGGTCCGAGTCCTCCTTGCCAATCTGCTTCTCGCTGATGTTCGCCACGTACAGCACCGGCTTGTCCGTCAGCAGGAAGAGCTCGCGCAGCACCGCCCGCTCCTCGGCCGTCAGCTTCTGCGCGCGCACGGTGATGGCCGAGTCCAGCCCCGCCTTCACCTTGTCCAGCACCACCAGCTCCGCCTTCGCCTCGTCGCCCGCCTTGCCACCCATCTTGGTGTTCTTCTGGGTGCGCTCGCGGCGCTTCTCCACCGTCTCCAGATCCTTGAGGCACAGCTCCGTGTCCACCACGTCCCGGTCCCGCACCGGGTCCACGCCTCCCTCCACGTGGGTGACGTTGTCGTCCACGAAGCAGCGCAGCACGTGCAGCACCGCGTCCACCTGCCGGATGTTGCCCAGGAACTGGTTGCCCAGTCCCTCGCCCTTGGAGGCGCCGCGCACCAGGCCCGCGATGTCCACGAACTCGAGCGAGGTGGGGATCTTCTTGAGCGGCTTCACCAGCGCCGTCAGCTTGTCCAGCCGCTCGTCCGGCACCGGCACCACGCCCACGTTCGGTTCGATGGTGCAGAACGGGTAGTTGGCCGCCTGGGCCCCCGCCGCCGAGAGTGCATTGAACAGGGTGGACTTGCCCACGTTGGGCAGACCGACGATGCCGATGGAAAGCGCCATATTGGATTCCTGAACAGCTAGACGTGGACCCGGAAATCCGGACGCTTACGCCCGGGGGGTCGACGAGCCCTTGGCGGGCAGGCCCTGCACGAACTGCTCGGCCAGGGCGCGGTGCTTGGAGTCATCCAGGCGCTCGTTGATCAGCTTGCCGGCCACCTCCATGGCCAGGTCCACCGCCATCGACTTCACCTCGGCGATGGCCTTGGACTTCTGCTCCTGAATCTCACGCGTGGCGGAGGCCTTGAACTCCTCGGCCTCCTTGCGGCTCTTGGCCATCAGCTCCTCGCGGAACTTCTCCACCTCCTGCTGGTTGCGGCGGAGCATCTCCTGGGCCTCGCGGCGGGCCTCGGCGATGGCCGTCTTCTGCTCGGCGAGCAGCTTCTCGGCCTCGGCGCGCTCACGCTTGGCGGCCTCGATGGAGCTGGCGATCTGCTTCTCGCGCTCCTCGACCAGCGACAGGATGGGGCCCCAGGCCTTCCAGCGCAGGATGATGGCCACGATGATGAAGGTGACGAGGGTCCAGAAGATGAGGCCCGGGCGGACCTCCACGAAGCTGCTGGCGGCGAGAACGTTGGGCAGGAGCATGGCGGCCTTCGCTGGTACGGCGTCAGGGTCACGGCGTTACGACAGGTACGGCGTTACGGCGGGAACGGCTCTACATGTTGCAAGGGCCGGCGCCCTCCGCGTGAGCGGGCGAGCGCCGGACCCGGGGTCCTACTCGACGTCAGGAACCTGAATCAGGTCTTGATGGCGAGGAGGATGCAGACGACCAGCGCGAACAGCGTGGCGCCTTCGATGAGGGCCGCGGCGATGATCATGGTGGTGCGGATGTCACCACCGGCGGCCGGCTGACGGCCCGTGGCGTCCATGGCGGCGGCGGCCAGACGGCCGATACCGAGGGCGGCACCGATGATGGCGAGGCCGGCACCGAGGCCGGCGGCGAGGAAGGCGAGAGCGACGTTGGTCATGGGAGTGCTTCTTCTTTCTTCGGAGGGGACCCACTTGTGGGGGGGTCGTGGCTGCCCTTTTGGACGACCTCCAGCGACCTTTCGAATCGCCGGGTACTCACCGGGGCCCCACACCTCGGGGCCCCGCTAACTTGAACTCAGGAGCCCAGGACGTGGGCCTTGCCGTGGTCGTGGCTGTGACCCGGCTCCTTGCCGTGCTCGTCGGCGTGGGCGTGCTCGCCGTGGCCGTGGTGGCCCATGGCCACGCTCATGCCGATGAAGAGCGCGGAGAGCATGGTGAAGACGTACGCCTGCACGAAGGCCACGAAGAGCTCCAGCAGGTAGATGCCCATGGCGAAGGGCACGCTCACCAGCGCCACCGCGGGGTTGCCGAGCATGAAGATGAGGCCGAGCAGGAAGAAGATGACGATGTGGCCCGCCAGCATATTGGCGAAGAGACGGATGGTGAGCGCGAAGGGCTTGGTGAACAGGCCCAGGATCTCCACCGGAATCATGATGGGCCACAGCCACCAGGCCACGCCGCCCGTCAGGTGGGCCAGGTAGCCACCGAAGCCCGCGGCGCGGATGCCCGCGATCTGGGTGATGACGAAGGTGCACAGGGCCAGGCCGAGCGTGACGGCGATGTTGCCGGTGGCGCTCGCCATCCAGGGGAACAGGCCCAGCAGGTTCATGAAGAGGATGAAGAAGAAGGCCGTCAGCAGGTAGGGCGTGTAGCGCGGGCCCTCCTCCTTGCCGATGTTCTTGATGGCCAGCTCGTCGCGCACGAAGAGCACGAGCATCTCGAAGAGGTTGGCCGTCGTGCCACGGGGCACCAGCTTCGTCTTGTCACGGTTGCTGAAGGCCAGCAGCGAGAAGATGAGCAGCGCCGCCGCCAGCCACATCATCACCGTGTGCTTGGTGATGGAGAGGTCCAGGCAGCCCTCGCTCCAGCCGGGGACGGACAGGCCGTGGCCGTGCTCCGTCTCGCGCGGCGAGCAGTCGGCGCCCGCGCGCACGGGGAGGCCGAACTGCGGCAGGTGGATGGCCGAGTGGTTGCGGCTCAGCGGCACCTCGAGCTCGTACTCGTTGGAGTCGGAGACGTGGTGGAGGATGTAGCCCGCCACGTCCTCCTCCTCCTTCTCCAGGCGCGTCTCGCCCCCCGCGGCGTGCCCGGCCGCGGCGCCGTGCTCACCGCCATGGGCCTCGGTGGCCTCGGAGCCGTGCTGCTCGTCGTCCTGGGGGGCCGCGAATGCCACGCCCGCCATCAACCCGACGAGAAGAACCATTGCCTTGCGCATCACTCGTCTCCGCCCGCCGCGTCCCGGGACGCGGCCATCACGTAGCTCACTTCAATCCACTGCAGCACGAAGTAGGTGCCGAAGAACCCCGCCACGAACGCCACCGCCCCCAGTCCCGCCCGCACCACCAGCAGCAGCCCCACCACCACCCCCACCGCCCTCAGCCCGAACACCACCCCCACCACCTTCAGCGCGTCCTTCAAATCCCGGCTCGCCGCCCGCCGCTTGAGCACCAGCGCCACCGCCCCCGTCACCGCCGCCAGCCCCACCCCGATGAACGCCGCCTGCCGGGACTCGGGCTCCCTCGGCAGGAAGGCCGCGAGCACCCACCCCACCGCCACCGTCACCACCGCCAGTCCGGCATGCTTCCGGAACGTCTCCGCGCCCTGTCCGCTCACCGCTTGCGCTTCCCCAACCGCGCCATCTCGTGGAGGAACCCGTAGAAGCCCACCGAGATACCCATCAGGCTCAGCCCCAGCAGCAGCCAGGGAGACGTCCCCAGCCACTTGTCCAGGAAGTACCCGCCCAGCACGCCCACCATCGCCCCGCCAATCAGCTTCCACACCGCGGAGATGTAGGGCTGCGCCGCCCGCATCTCCCGAGCCGTCTCCGACAGCTCGCTTCCGTCCTGGTCCTTCCCGGGCTCCTTCTCCGCCATCGCCTCGACAACCCCCGGGAAAACCTCGGGTTTGCTTTCCGACCACCCCGCCATTCCCACGCGCGGGCGCCGCTTAGCATTGAAGTCGCGCACCGCGCAACTTGTACGCTCCGGGGTGTTCCCCACCTAGAAGGGGGGCAAATGCCTAGGGCAAGCCGAAGTCCGGTTGGAAATCCGCCCGGAAGCTGCCCGTCGAGGAAGCCGGCTGGACGAGGATCTCCACCCGCTTCACCTGGCGTAGCACCCCCTGCACGTCCGGCGTGCTGTTGCTGCCCACCACCCAGCTCCCCGCGTCCGGGGGCGGCAGGGGGATGACCTGCCGGATCGTCTCGAGCCCCGCCGAGTCGAGCAGCGGTGTGGGGGCCACCAGCCGCAGGAAGCCGCCCGGCCCGCACAGGAGCACCACCGGCTGCCGGTGGCCCGCCCAGCGGTTGAGCCCTCCATCCGGGTTCGTCACCGTGCCCGCGTCGCTGGAGACGTCGACGAAGAGCTTGAGGGTCGTCATGGGGCGCGTGAGGTCCCACGTGCCGCCATCGCGCTCGGCCCAGAAGACGTGGCTGGTGGCGCCCGAGCCCGTCCACACGTCCCCCGTCACCGTGTCCGCCGGGGCCAGGTTCGCGTAGGCGGAGTCCTTCAAGCACCCGCCCGGCACGCCATTGAGGGCCGTGTCCAGGTGCCTCGCGCCGAAGACCACCGAGGGGTCCGCGGAGAACTGGCCGGGCCCCCCGCAGTCGGGCTTCTCGTCCGTGGTGCCGTCGCAGTCGTCGTCCTTCGCGTTGCAGGTATCGAGCGCCGCGGGGGTGTTCACCTGGCGGCACGTGTCCTTGCCGCTCACGCAGGCCCGGGCGCCCTCGGCGCACACGCCCAGTTTGCCGGCGACGGTGCACGGCTGGCCCGTCTCGGGGGTGTCGTCCGTCCCCGTGTTGCAGTCGTCATCCAGGCCGTTGCAGATTTCACGGGCCCCCGGGTGCACGGCGCCATTGGCCGGGCCGCAGTCGTCCGGGTTCTCCACCCAGCCCACCGGCCGCTGGCAGAACGTCGACGACAGCGCGCGGTTACCAAAGCCGTCGTTGTCCTCGTCGCGGTAGTAGACGCCGCCGTCCAGCCCGTCATCGGCCACGCCGTCACAGTCGTTGTCGTAGCCGTCGCACTGCTCGGGCGCGCCCGGGAAGAAGAGCCGGCCTCCCGCCGTGGGGTTGTCGTTGCAGTCCTCGCCGTTGGTGACGGTGGGCACCGCCTGGGGCGGCGCGCAGCGGTAGAGCGGCCTGGTGAGGTTGCCGAAGCCGTCCTCGTCCAGGTCCTCGAAGAAGAGCAGCGCCGAGCCCCCATCCAGGCACGTGCCCCCGTCCAGCGGCCGGCCGAGGCACACCGGGTCGTCCTTCTCGCGGCAGCACACCCCGTCGTCGCAGACGAAGCCGCCGTCCCCACACTCCGCGTCCTGCTGACAGGCGTAGTAGTCCCGCACCGAGGGGACCTCGTAGCAGGCGAAGGCCAAGGCAGCGCTCACGCCCAGGGCGAGCAGGCCAGAACGGAGCAGACGGGGAGTGGGGGACATGGGCACTACTCGGACTGGGAGGAGAGGAGATCGAAGACGAAGAGGCCCGCGCCCACGGTGACGAGGCCCGCGCCCGCGCCGAGCAGCACGTTGCCCGTGCGCGCGTAGCGTCCAGCCTGCGCGTAGGCGGGGCTCGCGGTGGTGAAGGCCGTGCAGGGGCGCTGGCCTGCCTCGCAGGGCTCCACGTCACGCAGGGCGCCCCGGGACAGGCCGCCCGCCACCAGGGAGCCCGCCACCGCGAGCGCTCCCACGCTGAAGGTGACATACGAGGCCGTGCGCAGCCCCTTGCCGCGGGAAGGCGCCTGGGACGCTCCGGCCTCGGGCAGGAAGTCCGGCCGGGGCTCCAGGCGCAGGCGCACGCCCTCCGGAATCCGCTCGCGGGTGAGCGTCGCCTCGCCCGAGGGCTGGAGGAGGTCCACCTCGTGCGGCCCCGCCGTCAGCGCCACCACCTCGCCCGGCCCGGTCATCCGCCCGTCCACGCGCAGCCGCGCCGGGCCCGGTGCCACCAGGCCGCCCCAGCCCTTGCGCGCGAAGGCCGGCACCAGCGCCGCCACCACCGGCCGCAGCTCCTTCGCGAGCCCCGCCGCCGGCACGCCCACCACCGCGCGCTTCGCCACGCTCGCGCGCACCGTGTCCACCCACGCCACGTCCACGTCCAGCGCGCCCTGGCGCCGCGGCACCACGCCCAGCACCAGCACGTGCTCCGTGCGCGCCTCGGCCGCCGTCGCGCGCAGGCACGCGTCCTGCGCGCCACACCGGCCCGACAGCACCCCCTCCGCCACCCGCGCCACCTCCAGGCCCGTCAGCTCCCGGCCCACCTGCTCGGCCAGCGACAGCACCCGCTCCACCTCCGCCGCGCTCAGCGTGCCCCCGTGCTGCAACCGCACCGAGAGCCGCTCGGCCCCCACCGCGGGCAGGGACACCAGGGACAGGACGAGGAACGGAACCAGGAGGCGCTTCACGGCGCGCCACTGTAGCCCAGGTTCACGCCTCCCAGACGTAGGCCACCTCGGGCCAGGCCCGGCCGGCGATTTCAATCGGCTGCTCGCCGCCGAGCCTCCCCCCGAGCCGCTCGTAGAAGCCCCGGGCCAGGGCGTTGTCCTTCAGCACCCAGAGCACGAAGGGCACCCAGCCCCGCTCGCGCAGCCAGTCGGTGCCGCGCTGGAACAGCGCCCGGCCCACGCCCCGCCGCTGCACCGCCTCCAGCAGGTAGAGGGCGTACAGCTCGCCCTGGTAGCCCGGGAGCGACTCGGGCTCGGCCCGGTTCCTCCCCACCGCGCACAGGCCCACGACGCGCCCGCCCACCGGCTCCACCGCGACGAACACCGCCGCCCCCGTGCGCGCCAGACCCTCGCGCCACCCCGCGAGCCGCTCCTCGTAGTCGAGCCCCTCCAGGTAGTCCCCCGGCAGCAGGCCCCGGTAGCTGCTGCGCCAGCTGTCGATGTGCACCCGGGTGATGCCCTCGGCGTCCTCGGGGCCCGCGCGTCGGATGAGGAAATCCACCCGCCCATCCTCCACCCCGGCCACCTCACCGGGTCAAGGAAGCGCTCGGGCAGCACCCGGAGCCCTCGCGCGAATTATTCCCCGGAGGACAGCCAGCGCGGCGCCAGGGGAATGGGCGGCCTCGCCCCCACCGGGCCGCCGGGCCCACCTCGCCACGCGCATTCCGCGTCGCCAGCTTCCGTCATGGAACGCTTTCCCACGTCAGGAGGACCCGCGGCATGCCCATCCCGTTCGAGCTCACCTCGCCCCGCTTCAAGAATGGAGAAACGATTCCCGTCGCCTACACCGGCGAGGGAGACGACCTGCCCCCGCCCCTCCACTGGCGGGGCGAGCCTCCAGGCACGCGCAGCTACGTGCTGGTGATGCAGGACCCCGACGCGCCCGACCCGGCCAACCCCCGGGCCACCTGGGTGCACTGGGTGCTCTACAACCTGCCGCCCAACATCCACGACATCCCCGACTCCATGCTGCCCGAGAGCCTCCCGACCGGCGCCCGCCAGGCCCTCAACGACTGGAAGAAGCAAGGCTACGGCGGCCCCAATCCTCCCATCGGCCGCCACCGCTACTTCATCCGGCTCTACGCCCTGGACACCGTGCTGCCCGACATGGGCCACGTCCCCTGGCACCAGGTGGAGCGCGCCATCGAAGGGCACGTGCTCGGCCAGACGGAGCTGATGGGCACCTACGAGAAGTTCAACCACCCCCGTCACTGAAAACCCCGGGCCCGGAAAACGCCCGGGCCCGCTTCCCCCCGTGGCTCCGGGAGTGCCATCCTCGCTCCCTGTGACGACGCCCGACGGAACGGGGGGGGCCCCGTACGAGCACCTGGAGACGCTGCCCTTCGCGGTGGCCGTCATCCGCGACAGCCGCATCGTCCATGCCAACGCGGCCCTGCTGGAGCTGCTCGGCTTCCCGCGAGAGCAGGTGGTGGGCAAGTTCCTCGAGCTGCTCCCGGCGCACCAACAAGCGCTCATCCAAGAGCGGTATGTGCGCCGCATGCGCGGCGAGCCCGTCCCGGACACCTACGAGACGGTGGTGCTCACGGCCACGGGCGAGCGCCGCGTGGAGCTGTCCATCTCCCGGAAGGGGCCGGACTCCTGGCTGCTGCTGCGCGACCTCACCGGCCGCGTGGCCCACCGCCAGCTGCTGCAGCGCGTGGCCTCGCTCGGCGCCGCGCTGCCCGGCATCCACACCGAGGACGAGGTGCTGCGCCGCGTCTTCGAGGGCCTGGCCGAGCTGGAGCTCTCCTACGGCTACCTCGTCCCCGAGGGCGCGCGGGTGTGGCTGGGCCATGCCTTCGTGGCCTCCGGCACCGCCGCGGGCGAGTCGCGCCTCACCGGCCAGCACCTGGTGGATGTGCCGGGCACCTGGTCCCCCATGCTGGAGCAGGCCTGGCGCGAGGGCGGCGCCTACGGCGAGGACTTCGCCCGGGAGACGGCCCGCTTCCTGGGCCCGGACTGGGCCGAGCCGGTGAGCACGCACCTGGGGCGCGTGGGCCCCCTGCGCGCCATCTGCGTGCGCATCGACCTGGAGGGCAGGCCCCGGGCGCTGCTGGCGGTGGCCGCGGACTGGCTGCGCGACGAGGAGCTGCCCCCGCTGCGCCTGTTCGCCGCGCAGGTGTCCGCCGCCCTCGAGTCCGCGCGCACCATCTCCCGCCTGTCCACGCGCAACATCGCGCTCGCCGCCCTCAGCCGCCTGGCCGCCGTGGCCGCCACCGCCGCCGAGCCCCGCGCCTTCTTCGGGCCGGGCACCGAGGAAATCGTCGGGCTCATCCACTGCGACGGCGTGCTCATCCTGCTGCGCGCCGAGGACTCCGACGAGTTGCAGCTCGTCTGGCACCAGGGCGTCACCGAGGAGTCGGTGCGCCACTACCAGCGCCAGCCAGTGCAGGGCACCCTCTCCGGGCGGGTCATGGCCCTGGGCACCCCCCTGGTGCTGCAGGCCGATGACTTCCCCGAGTCCATCCGCGAGGACATGCGGCGCAACGACCGCACCACCATCGTCATGGTGCCCCTGCAGGTGCGCTCGCTCATGGTGGGCACGCTCGTGCTCACCTTCCGCCAGCACCGCCCGCTCACGGCCCTGGAGCTGGAGACGCTCCAGGCCATGGGCACCCACTTCGCCGCCGCCATCGAGTCCCACCGGCTGCTGCAGCAGGTGCGCGGGCGCGCCGAGGAGCTCGCGCGCCTGCACACGCAGCTCGAGCGCGCGCAGCGCCAGGTGGTGGAGCATGAGCGCCTGGCCGCGCTCGGCGAGCTGTCCGCCGTGGTGGCCCACGAGGTGCGCAACCCCCTGGGCGCCATCTTCAACGCCGTGGCCACCCTGCGCCGCTTCGTCGAGCCCGCCGCCCCCGCCCACACCCTCGTCACCATCCTCGAGGAGGAGGCCAACCGCCTCAACCGGCTGGTGGATGACCTGCTCGACTTCGCCCGCCCCTCCTCGCCCCAGCTGTACCCGGTGCCGCTCGCGCGCCTGCTGGAGGAAGCGGTGCGCACCGCCACCAGCGGCCAGCCCCGCATCCGCGTGGAGTGGGAGCTCGCGCCCGACGTGCCTCCCGTACCCTTGGACGAGCGGATGATGCGGCAGACCTTCCTCAACCTCGCCCTCAACGCCGTGCAGGCCATGCCCCACGGCGGCACCCTGTGCGTGCGCGCCCGCGCCTGCACCCAGCGCCCCGGCGCCATCGTGGAGTTCTCCGACACCGGCCCCGGCATCCCCCAGGAGGTGCGCGAGCGCCTCTTCAAACCCTTCTTCACCACCAAGGCCACCGGCACCGGCCTGGGGCTCGCCATCGTCCAGCGCACGCTGGATGCGCACGCGGGCCTCATCCAGATTGAGTGCCCTCCGGGCGGCGGCACCACCTTCCGGCTGGTGCTGCCGCTCGCGCCGGAGCCCGCCGCGCAGACGGGGTGAGTGGGCGACGGCTCGCTCTCCCGCCCGCTGGTGGATGTCGGGCAACAGACTTTTCCAGGCGCGCGGCTCTCACTTCCAATCCCTTGTCAAGGATTTCTTCCGGGCCTCCCTGGTCTTCGGAGAACGGGGGGAGTAGAAAGGCCGCACCCCCAGGTATCGTTCCGTAGCTCGGCGTGGCCGGCGTTCCGTCTCGCGGCCTGGGCGGATTGCATCCGCGGAGCCGAACCACCCCCGAGCCCCATCCCGTCCACCGGGAGGTGTCCTGATGCGTCGTCTGCTCGCAGGAAGTGTCGCAGTGTCCGCGCTGGCGTTGGGGGGAAGCGCTCACGCCTCCGGGGAGTGTGGCTCCGTGTCCGCCGGCTGGAACGCGCCCAACGGCGCGGTGGTGTTCGACCGAGGCCCCGGCCCCATCCGCGACGTGCTCGACGCCGTGGGCGAGTACCGCACCCACTCGATGCTCTCGCACGGCCCGGGCGCCGGCGTGTCCCACGCGACCATGAAGACGCCCGACCAGGCCAGCTGGCCCGGCGTGTGTACCAAGCCCATCGTCAGCAGCCAGCTGCAGTACGGCTACCCGGGCCTGGAGCAGCTCAACCAGGGCGGCATCTACATGTACATCTACGGCGACAGCGCCGCGGGCCCCGAGTGGACGGGCTGGCAGCAGGGAGACCCCTCGCAGGCGGCACTGATTGGCGATTCCATCTGGTACAACCACCCCTACGTCAGCGACGTGTCGAAGTTCGACGGGAACCAGTACCTCGACCGGCCGCTGCGCAATGGCAACCGCGTCAACTACTCGCTCTTCCAGTACAGGGATTTGCAGAGCACGAACCAGATTCCGGGCGACGGCGTGAACAACGGCATCGTCTGCTCCACCTTCATGGCCTACGCGCACAACTACGCGGGCCGCGGCCAGGTGACGCCGTACACGTACTCGCACGCGCAGATCGCCAACGCGTCCAACTCGCTCTACACGGGCGTGTACAACGAGTGCAAGTCGTCGCTCGGCTGGTTCGTCAACGCGGCGCTCACCGTGGCCTGCCCCTTCTACAACGTGTGCGGCAACGCCGGTAACCAGGTGGCCAACTGCATGTCCACCAACATGTGCGACAGCTCCGACAGCCGCTACTGGAAGAGCGTGCGCGACGACCCCAACTCCACCGCCCGCTCCATCAGCCCGGATCGCATCGGCGGCTGGGGCGCGCACCCCGTCACCAACACCATCTGGGGCCCGGACTACTCGCACCAGCTTCAGTGGAACTCGGGCGGCAACGTCTACGGCTGCTGGCAGTAACCCGTCCCGCTTCACCTCCCCCACCCCGCGCAGAGGAGCCCCACGCGATGACGTCGACCCCCGAGAACCGTTCCCAGCGGCCCTGGCGATGGGTGCTGTTGCTGGCCCTGCTCGCCCTCGGGGGACTCGTGGGCTGGCTCCTCTCGCGGCCGCAGCCGGCACCCGAGGCCCCCGTGGCCCAGACGCGCACGCGTCCCTCGACTGCGTCCGAGGAAGGGACGCAGTCCGCGCTCGCCGCCGCGCCGAAGCCTCCCGGGGTGGAGCAGCCCGCCGCCGAGCCCGCCGCGCCCATCGTGGACGAGGTGCGCGTGGAGAAGCAGGAGGTGTGCTCGGGCGAGGACAACCTCATCACCGTGCGCGCCCATACGCCGGACGGCAACGATGCCTACCTGCACTACACGGTGGGCGATGGCACCGGCCAGCGCCTCCCCATCCGCGTGTGGCGCAATGACGCGGATGGCTCGTACGAGCTTCCGCAGGTGACCGTCTTCACCAAGAACAACGTGTCCGTCACCGTGCCCATCCCGCCCTACAAGGTGAAGGAGTGCGAGGTGGAGCGGCTGGTGAACGTGATGTCGCGGCGGATGCCCAACGCGGAGGACGACTTCGAGTTCTTCGCCAAGGTGATGGAGCGCCCCGCCCAGCCCGGCAAGCCCGCGCCCAGGCCCTTCGTCGCCGCGCGCTACGTGTGGACCTTCGATGACGAGGCCCCGGAGACGACGACGGGCCCCCTCGTCTCGCACACGCTGCTGGCCCACTCGGGCGCGGAGAGCATGTACACGCAGCACCTCATCCGCGTGGACGTCTACGACGCCGCGGGCCACAAGGAGACGGGCCGCTCCTCGCTCCAGGTGCTCAACACCTCCTTCGAGAACTTCGACAAGAAGGGCATCGTCACCCTGCACGCCGTGGGCACGCCGCGCTTCCCCGTGCTCGACGCGGATGGCGTGGTGCGGCAGACCTTCCGCCTCTACCACCGCTTCCACGGGCCGGTGCGGCTCACCAAGGTCACCACCGTCCGCGCCTTCCGCGGCACCGACGAAGGGCCCCCGCCTCCCGAGCAGGTGGACGTGGGCTCGCTGCCCGTGAGCGAGGTCCCCGAGGGCAAGGGCACCGAGGTGACGGTCTCCTTCGACACGAAGGCCGAGCCCGAGGTCTTCGCCATCACCTACTCGCTCGAGGGCGTGAGCACCGATGGCCACCCGGCCCGTGGCACCTTCTCCGTCATGCGGCCCCCGCCCCGGCCCACCCAGGAGAACAGCACCCCGGTGAGCGACCCGGTGCTGCTCGCCAAGGTGAAGCGCGCGCGCGAGCTCCTCCACCAGGAGTACGTCACCGACGAGGACATCTTCCGCCTGGAGCGCGAGGGGAAGTTCGCCGACCTCAAGGTGGACGCCTCCCAGAAGCCCTCCGGCAACACCGCGCCCGCCAGTGGCCCGCTCAACGGGCGCCCGCGCAGCCCCGCGGGGAAGTAGCCCCCGCGAGCACTCCGCCCGGAAACCTGGGAAGCTGCGTCCCATGCAACGGGACCGGATCGCCGAATTCTTCCGAGAGCGCACGCCGCGCCGCGCGCTCGCACTGGCACTCTTCCTCGGGCTGATGGTGCTGTTCCGCAAGCTCTTCGTCCTGCTCGCCTTCTTCGTCATCTTCGAGCGGGCGCTCTTTTTCTCCGCGGGCTGGCTGTCGCGCCGTTTCCGCTGGGGACGGGGTGCCGCCCTGGGCGCGGTGCTCGGGGTTGGCGCGGCGGTGCTCGCGGTGGGCCTGTGGATCGGCGTCGGGCACGTCGCCCGGCTCATCGTCGAGACGCGCGACACGCTGCCCGCCCGCATCGCCACCGTGCGCGAGCAGCCGTGGTTCATCGAGCTCGAGAGCTACCTGCCGGACAGCGAGAAGCTCGCGGAGTCGGCCGAGCACTACGCGGGGGACGTCGCCCGCTCCGCCGCGGCCTTCGGCCACGTCTTCATCTACGCCATCATCGGGCTGGTGCTGGCCATCGTGTACTTCCTCGAGGAGGAGAAGCTGCGCGTGTTCCGCGGCACCCTCGCCGAGGACACCCTCTTCGGCACGCTCGCGCGCTGGTTCAGCCACGTGGCCGATGCCGTGAGCCTCACCATCCAACTCCAGCTCATCGTGGCGGCGTGCAACACCGTGCTCACCCTGCCCGTGCTGCTGCTCATCGGCGTGCCGCACGTGCCGGCGTTGATGCTGCTCATCTTCGTGTCGAGCCTCATCCCCGTCCTCGGCAACCTCATCTCCGGGGCCGTGCTGGTGCTGCTCGCCTACCAGGTGAAGGGGTGGCTCGGGGTGGGCCTCTTCGTCGTGCTCACCTTCATCCTGCACAAGGTGGAGTCGTACTACCTCAACCCGCGCCTCACCGCCCGGCACGTGGCCCTGCCGGGCTTCGTGCTCATCCTCAGCCTCATCGCGTGGGAGCACCTGCTGGGCTTCGTGGGCCTCTTCGCCTCGTTCCCGTTCCTCTACGTGGCGGAGAAGCTCCTCCAGGAGTTCGCCCGCGAGGACGCGCCCCCCGAGCCCGCCGCCACGCCCGCGCCCGAGCTCCCGAGCCAGACGAGCGCGGCCTGAGGGAGGGGGCCGGAGGCAGGGCGAGGGAGCGGGCACGGTGGCGCGGGGAGAGCGGACAGGCCATGCTCCCGCCCCGAAGTTGTCTCCGGAGATAGCCCATGTCCCTCTTCGATGCCGTCGCGGCCGGTGACCTGACCCGCGTGGAGGCGCTGCTCGCGGGCGGCGCGGACCCCAACCCCTTCGACGCCGAGGGCCGCACTCCCCTCGTGCTCGCCGCCGAGCAGGGCAGCGAGGCCCTCGTGACGGCCCTGCTCGCGGGCGGCGCGGACCCCACCCTCACCGACCGCATGGGCGAGTCCGCCCTCATCAAGGCCGCCGCCCATGGCCACGGCCGCGTCGCCGCCCTCCTCTACCGCCACTCCTCCGAGGACGACCAGGCCATGGCCCGCACGCTGCTGCGCGTGGGCACTGACTTCTTCAACCTCCCGCGCGCCCCGCCTCCGCCCCCGGATGACATGCGCCGCAAGCTCGCCTCCGCGGGGGCCTATATCGCCGGGAAGCTCGGCGACTCCGCGCCCCAGGAGCGCCTCGAGCGGCTGCACCGCGCCGAGAAAAACTCCAAGAAGTCCTGAGCCTCCCCCGGCGGATTCGCGTGGAATCGGGCTCTTCCGTCCGGTTTCCCACACGCCTTCCACCCGGTGCTGAACATCGCTACCGGCTGGTTTCCTGCGTGTCACACCTTGTCGTGAGACCATCTCCCAGGTTGTCCGGTGCGACCCTGTGGGTCGCGTGGTGCCACTCGGCGCTTCCTGTGGGGAGCGCTCGCAACCGGGGGGACAGAAGATGCTCATGGACGAGCGTGTGGTGTTCGGCAACACCTTCCACGGCCTTTTCCAGATTGCACGCCGGCGGCTCTCGCCGGGAGCCCGGAGCGCCCTGGGGCGCATGGGCCTGCACCTGGACGCGCAGCCGCTGCCCTTCTACCCGGCCTCCGTGCTGCGCCCCTCGCTCGACATCGTCGTGCGCGACCTCTTCCCCGAGCTGCACCTCGAGGAGGCCTACCGCCAGCTCGGCCAGAAGATGGTGACGGAGGTGAGCGAGACGGTGCTGGGCCGCGGCATGCTCGCGCTCGGCCGGGCGCTCGGGCCGCGCCGCCTGCTCATGCGGATGAATCACAACTTCCGCAACGCCGACAACTACGTGCAACTGCACCTCACCGAGCTGGGCCCCACCGCCTACGAGGTGCTCATCAACGAGACGCTCGGCATGCCCTCGTACTACCAGGGCATCATCGAGGCCGCGCTCGGGGCCAGCGGCGCCCGCGAGCCCCATGTCCTGCGCATGCGCATGGACGGCAGCAGCTGCACCTACCGCGTCGAGTGGCGCTCGTGAAGCCAGGCCCGGCCGGCCAGTTCCTACCAGGGAGGGGGCTCCGGGCGCGTTTTCCCGCAACTGGTCCGATGGTCGTACCAGTCGGGACGAAGCGCGACCGGAAGGTGCCTCGTTCCTGGCCGCGAGAGCACCCCGGACAGGACCTTCCCCACCTGAATTAGTGGGGCAGCAGCGACGCGGCCCGCTGCAGCACGCCCCGCCAGCCCGAGAACCGCACGTGCTCGCACTCCTCGCGCACCAGCGCCCAGCACCCCTCCACCGGGTCCGCGCGCAGCTCGTGCCGAGAGCCCGCCGGCGCGCTGTTCCAGTCCCCGGCCTCGAGGTAGCGCCCCCGGTCCCAGACGCCTCCGGCCAGCACCATGCCCTCCTCGCCGCCCTCGTGCGCGTGCCTCGGGAAGCGGGCCCCTGCCTCGATGTGCACCAGGAAGAGGCCACACCCGCCCGGCGATTCGCTCACCAGGCGCGCCGTCCGGCTGCCGCTGCCCGGCACCGTGTGCCAACGCCACTGCTCCGCAGGCCGCAGCTCGGCCAGCACCGAGGCCGGCAGGGGCACGCCCTCCACCGGCCGTGGCGGTGCGTGCCGGGAGGCCTCCGCCCAGATGCGCCCGAAGAGGTCTGGCGGCACGGGCTGCTCGGGCATGGCTCGCAGCACGGTGGCCCCGGGCTCGCCCAGGCGCCCCACGGCGCTCGCGCAGTCAGGGCAGAAGGACAGGTGCGTCTCCACCAGCAGGCGCAGGGGAACGTCCGCGGCGCCCGTGGCGTAGGCGAGCAACCGCTCGGATGGGGGATGGGTGTCGGGCTTCATGGCTTCACTCCGTCAGCAGGGCGCGCAGGTGCAGCAGGGCCATCCGGACGCGGGACTTGAAGGTGCCCAGCGGCACGGCCAGCGCCACCGCCGCCTCCTCGTGCGTGTAGCCGCCCAGCACCGCCAGCTCGACCGCCTGGCGCTGCTCCGGGCGCAGTCCGTCCAGCGCCCGCTCCAGGCTCATCGACAGCACGGGGTCCGCCTGCACGTGCGCTCGCAGGGGATGCTCCTCCTCGGAGGGGCCACGGGCCTCCCCGGGCGAGCGGCGGCGCCACCGGTCCACCAGCTTGTTGCGGGCGATCATGTACATCCACGCCAGGGGCGAGCCGTGCTCGGCCCGGTAGCTGGAGGCCTTCTGCCAGACGGACGTGAAGACGTCCTGCACCACGTCCTCGGCGAGCGCCCGGTCCTTCGTGACGCGCAGCACGTAGCCCAGCAGCCGACCCGCGTGCCGCTCGTAATAGGACCGGAAGGCCTCCTGGCTTCCCCCGGCGATGGCGACGAGTAGCGCCCCGTCCTCCTCCATGGCTCCCACTCCTCCGGGTGCACGCGCGCCGCGCGCTGCCCGGGTTCAGAGACCCTACGGAGGAAAGGTGGCCTTGGATGCGGGCATGAAAAAGGGGAGGACGCCTGGTAGCGCCTCCCCCGGGGGACGGACGAGCAGCCGCCGTCAGCGGCCCGTGCTCAGAAGTGGTTGGCGCGCGCCTGGTCGAAGGGCACGCGGTGCTTGAGATACATGTCCTGCAGGCTGTGGTTGCCGATGATGTTCAGGCCACCGTCGCTGAAGCGGTGCACCACCGCGCCCTTGCCCGCGTCCTTGAGGAAGGCGAGCGGATCGATGCTGCCGCCCAGGCCCGTCAGGGTGGGGACGGCGTCGCGGTTGTTGACGTAGTGCACGTACTGGGGGCCGTCCGGGTACTTCGTCGAGGCGGCGCCGAAGGTCTCCACCTGCAGCTTGCCCATGAGCTTCTCGACGTCGCCCTTGGACATCCCATCTTCGATGCGCAGCCGGGCCTGCACGTCGAAGAGCGCCCGCGCGGTGATGAGGCCGCCCTGGCTGTAGCCCATCAGCGACACGTCGTGGCCCGCCTTGAGCTCGGTGTAGAGGGTGTCGGCCAGCGTGTCCACGGCGGGGTTGGAGCCCTTGTCCAGCTTGTCCTTCACGCACTGGGCCAGGTCGGTGACGAAGCCCTCGGTGGAGTTGTGGATGCCGATGGCCTTGGCGCCCGTCTTGTCGGCGATGGCCTGCAGGTCGCTGGACTGACCGTCCTTGTTCGTCATGATGCCGTTGACGTAGATGACGGTCTTGGTGGGGTTGGGGTTGTTGCGCGGGGTGACGCCGGGGATGTCGCTCAGCGACGTGCCGGGCGGGAACGTCTTGCCGCCAGCGCCCACGAGCTGGCCGTCGTACACCTTGTCCGAGGGCTTGCTGCCGCCCAGGCCCAGCAGGCTCACCTTCGCCTGACGCACCGGAGTCGAATCGAAGGCGTCCCCGCCCTGCTTCACCGTCTTGGCGGTCTCGGCCTTCACGGTGTTGGCCGCGGTCCCGGTCTTCTGGGTCGTCTCGGTGGTCTGGCGGCCCACCGGGGCCAGCGGGTTGCGGTTGCGATCGATGGTGGTCATGGGGGCTCCTGCGGAAGGGCTCGGGAAATCCGTTGATCCATTCTCCCACGGAGCGGTGCGGAAGTTGCGCACCCCCCACCTTTTTCCAGGCTGCCCCCCGTTTCACCCCCGGTGACCCCTCCCCAAAGCCCGAAGGAGTGCGAGCGGGCAGGCAATCGCCCTGCCTCCAGGTAGGGGACGGGCCCCTCCCCGGCCGCCCGCACTGCCTTGGCGGTTGCAGGTGTCATACCCACCTTCATCGAGCCTCACCCCCCGTCCGCAGGTCCGAGACGAGGACGGAAGGAGTGCGACAATGGAACGCAGCCCACCGACCGGCTCGCAGGCGATGGAAGCTGCTCTCTCACCTGAGCTCGACATCACCTCGCCTCCCCGGGCCCTCTCCCTCCGGCAGTTCATCCTCCGGCTGCGCGAGGCCCACAAGCGCGGGGGCGCCCCGGCCATTGAAGCGGCGATGCGCCAGGGCTCACTGCACCGGCGCGCCGTGGAGCCCTACGCCCTCCTGCAGGACGGCCGCTACACACGCACGCTCATCTACCGGGACGAGGACCTGGAGGTGCTCGTGCTCGGCTGGGGGCGGGAGGCGCGTGCGCCCATCCACGGACACGACGGCCAGGAGTGTTTCCTGATGACCGTCGCCGGAGAATTGGAGGTGACCGACTACCGCCTGGTGGCGGGCGGCCAGGAGCCCGGCTACGCGCTCGTCGAGCGCATGGGCCCCCACCGCACGCTGCTGCCCGGCGCCATGGATCACCGCTCCCCCGAGGCGGACCTGCACTCGGTGCGCACGGGGGCACGCAGTGGTTTCGCCCTCTCGTTACACGTCTACTCCCGCCCCATCGACACCTGCCTCATCTACGACCCCCGCCGCTCCAGTTGTGAGCAGCGCCAGCTCCATTACGACCGAGTGATGCGCCTCGCCGACCCGACCCCCTCCCCCGCCTCCAAGTCCCCGCCCGCCCAGCGACGCCCCGGACGCCTCGCCCGCGTCTGGCGCGCCCTATTCGAGCGCGTACACGAGGTGACGGAGACGGTGAAGGAGACGCTCGTCCCGGCGCGCGTGGGCGAGGACTCGGCGAAAATCGCCGTCAAGCGCGTGGAGCACCGCTACGCCAACAAGGTGGTGGCGCTCCACGACGTCAACCTCAACATCCGCTCCGGCGAGTTCGTCTGCCTCCTGGGGCCCTCGGGCTGCGGCAAGTCCACCCTGCTCTACGCGCTGGCGGGCCAGCTCAGCCCCACCGGCGGGCAGGTGCGCATCGACGGCCGCGACATCACCGGGCCCGGGCCGGACCGGCTGCTGATGTTCCAGGAGTCGGCGCTCTTCCCGTGGCTCACCGTGCGGCAGAACATCGAGTTCGTGCTCGCCGCCCGGGGCCTGTCCCGGGCCGAGCGGGCCGAGCGCGCGCGCCGCTTCATCCGCTACGTGCAGCTCGAGGGCTTCGAGGACATGCTGCCGCACGAGCTGTCGGGCGGGATGAAGATGCGCACGGCGCTGGCGCGCGCGCTGGCGGTGGACTCGCCGGTGCTGCTGATGGACGAGCCCTTCGGCTCGCTGGACGCGCAGACGCGCCTGCACATGCACGAGCTGCTGCAACGCGTGTGGATGGAGACGCACAAGACCATCGTCTTCGTCACCCACGACGTCACCGAGGCGCTGATGCTGGCCAACCGGGTGGTGGTGATGGCGCCGCGGCCCGGCCGCATCCTGAGGGACCTCGAGGTGCGGCTGCCCATGCCGCGCGGGCCCGATGACGTGGCGCTGGTGGGAATGGCGAGGCAGATCCGCTCCATGCTCCGCGAGAGCGAGTCCATGGGGACACCCGGGGCCGAGGCTCCGGAGCGACGAGGAACGGACCATGAAGCGCACCGTGAAGGCCTGGCACCTGAGTCAGAAGCTGCTGTTCCTCGCGGGCCTGCTGGGAGTGTGGGCCCTGGTGGCCCGGTTCGGCCCCTGGCCCCACCACCTCTTCCCGGGCCCGAAGGCAGTCACTGAGAGCCTCGTGGCCATGGCGCGCGATGGGCGGCTGTGGGACGCCCTCGTGCGCTCGCTGACGCGGCTGGCGCAGGGCTATGGCCTGTCGGTGCTCATCGGCGTGCCGCTGGGCATCGCCATGGCGCGCTTCAAGTTCCTGCGCCGGCTGCTGCGCCCGCTGGTGGTGGGCCTGCAAGCCCTGCCCTCCATCTGCTGGCTGCCACTGGCGCTGCTGTGGTTCGGCCTCACCGAGACGTCCATCATCTTCGTGGTGGTGATGGGCTCGGTGCTGGCCATCGCCATCGCGGTGGAGGACGGGGTGATGGGGGTGGACCCGCTGCTGTTGCGCGTGTCCTCCACGTACGGCATCCGCGGGGTGCGCTTCTACGGGGGCGTGCTGCTGCCGGCGGCGCTGCCCGGCATCGTCACCGGGCTCAAGCTGGGGTGGAGCTTCGCCTGGAGGGCCCTCATGGCCGGCGAGCTGCTCTACGTGTCCGGGGGACTCGGCCAGCTGCTCACCATGGGCCGCGAGCTGATGGAGATTCCCCAGGTGATGGCGGTGATGGTGTGCATCATCCTCGTGGGCACCTTCATCGACCGGGTGCTCTTCCAGACGGTGGAGCTGCGCGTGCGCCGCCGCTGGGGACTGACGGCGGGCTGACAGCGGCCTCGTACCCCGGTCCATGTGCGCCGGGTGCCGACGGTCCCCACCCTCGTCGGCATATGCGTTTCGAGGCTCTGGTGGTGGGGCTCGCCGCCCTGTGTCTGGCGGCGAGCGGGTGCAAGAAGGAGCAGGGCGGGGAGCAGGCGGCGACGAAGCAGGCCGCTCAAGGGGAGCAGCGCCCACTGCGGTTGGGCTTCTTCCCCAACATCACCCATGCCCAGGCGCTGGTGGGCAACGGCTCGGGCGACTTCCAGCGGGCCGTGCCCGGCATCGAGCTGAAGATGTTCAACGCGGGGCCGGCGGCCATGGAGGCGCTCACCTCGGGCTCGCTGGACGCCTCGTACGTGGGCACGGGCCCGGCCATCAACACCTTCCTCAAGGCGGGGCGGGAGCTGCGCATCATCGCCGCGGCGGTGGACGGCGGCGCGGTGCTGGTGACGAAGACGGCGCGCACCCCGGCCGAGCTCAAGGGCAAGACGCTGGGCAGCCCGCAGCTGGGCAACACGCAGGACATCGCGCTGCGCCACTGGCTGGGCGCGCAGGGCCTGAAGGTGGGGCAGGACGTCACCGTCACCCCGCTGTCCAACCCGGACATCCTCGGCCTCTTCCTCAACGGCAAAATCGAGGGCGCCTGGGTGCCCGAGCCGTGGGGCGCGCGCATGGTGGCCGAGGGCGGTGGCCACATCCTCGTGGACGAGCGCGACCTGTGGCCGGAGCGGCGCTTCCACACCACGGTGCTCGTCACCACCGCCAAGGCGCTGAAGGAGCGGCCCGAGCAGCTCGAGAAGCTGCTACGCGCCCACGTGGCCCTCACCCGGCAGTGGCAGCAGCAGCCCGAGGCCTTCATCACGCGCGTCAACGAGTCCTTCGGCAAGGTGACGGGCCACCCCATCTCCGAGCCCGTGTTGAAGGACTCCTTCTCCCGCCTGGAGCCCGCGCTCGACGTGCTGCCCGGCCAGCTGCAGCAGGCGGCCGAGCATGCGAAACAGCTCGGCTTCATCCCCAGCTCGGACCTGTCCGGACTGGTGGACACCTCGCTGCTGAAGAAGGTGATGGGCGAGCAGGGAGCGCAGGGCGCGCCGCGGTGACGAGCCCACCCATCCGCTGGGCAGGCAACCGAACGTCGGGGTCCGGTGCCCTGGGTGGGACGGCACCCAGCATTCAGGGATGACCCGGGACGCGCGCGGAGGCTCCCTCGGGACGAGCGGGGTCATGTCCTGGCCCCAGGCTTGCTCCTGGAGTGGGTTTTGCGCATCCGCCATGCCTCCCTCCCCCTCCGGCTTCGAATTCGACGACTCGCTGTGGCCCCTGCTGCTCATCCGCTTCTCGGGTAACCCCACCCTGCAGGAGCTGGAGACGTACCTGGCGAAGCGGCTCGAGTACATGCAGCGCAACGAGCCCCACGTGCTGCTCTACGACACGCGCAACGCGCGCATGCTGTCCAACCCCCTGGCGCAGCGGCACGTGGCGTGGATGAAGGAGCACGATGCGCTCCGCCGCAAGACGGTGGTGGCCAGCGCCGTCGTCATCACCTCGCCCATCATCCGGCTGACGGCCAGTACCGTCCTCCACTTCTGGCCGGCGAAGACGCCGTACCACTTCTGCGCCAACCTGAGCGAGGCCGTGAACTGGGCGGCGGAGTGGCTGAGCAAGACGGGCTATCCCCAGCAGGCCAATCAGGTGCGCCAGCGCTTCAGCTCCAACCCGGGCTGGCGCGGCGGGCCGTAGGGGCCGCTCCCTCGCCGGGAGACGCGGACGGCGCCTCACAGAATCACGGTTGCCGCTCCATCCGTAGGGGAGAGCGCCATGTGGCCCACTGCCTCGGGCCCTGCTCCCCGCATGGAGACAGCGATGACCGACACCGACGCCATTACGCCCATCAGCCTGGAGAAGCGCCGCAAGACGGCCGAGAAACTCCGCGAGGAGGCCACCGACATCTCGCAGAGCGAGTCCCTCCCCAAGCACCGCAACAACGGCGAGGAAGAGGAGTACCTCGGGAAGCTCGGGGTGCCCGTCGCCAACTTCACCAAGGGCCTGCCGCACGACGCCAAGGGCGAGGTGAAGCGCTCGGACTACGAGAAGCTGCGGGACGCGCTGCGCGAAGGCGACGAGGACGACTTCGCGGCCATCCCGCGCGACCCCAAGGCGACCCGCAAGTACACCGCGCCCCAGACGGGCCTGTCCTTCGAGTTGGAGGGCCCCGATGCCTGGGCCCGCACCATTCCTCCGGCACCGCTCGTCGACAGCCTGAAGGGCGACGCGGAGATGGTGGAGCTGTACTGGATGGCACTCACGCGCGACGTGCCCTTCATCGACTACGGCTCGAATCCGGACGTGGCCGCCGCGGCGGCGGAGCTCGACACGCTGCGCAAGCAGGGCCTGCCCAAGGAGGACGTGTTCGACCAGCCGCGGGTGAAGAACCTCACCCCCGGCACCGTCTTCCGCGGCCTCACCCGGGGCGACATCACGGGCCCCTACGTCTCGCAGTTCCTGCTGCACGACATTCCCTTCGGCTCGCTGACCATCAGCGCGCAGCAGCGCACCGCGAAGCCGGGCGTGGACTACATGACCACGTTCGACCCGTGGCTCGAGGTGCAGCGCGGGGTCAACCCGCCGCTCTCCGACGACGACACCCTGGAGGCCGCCGCCCAGGGCAAGCGCCTCATCCGCAACCTGCGGGACCTGGCGCGCTATGTCCACGTGGACCAGCTCCACCAGGCCTACTTCAACGCGGCGCTCCTGCTGCTGAGCGCGAAGAACCTCCAGCTCGACGACGGCAACCCGTACGTGGGCAACAACAAGAGCGCGAAGAACCAGGACGGCTTCGGCGTCTTCGGTGGGCCGGCGTTGCTCACGCTGCTCACCGAGGTGGCCTCCCGTGCGCTCAAGGCCGTGTGGTTCCAGAAGTGGTTCGTCCACCGCCGGCAGCGCCCCGAGGAGTGGGGCGGCCGCATCGAGGCCTTCCGCAGCGGCCGGGTGGCGAACTACCCGGTGACGCAGCGGCTGCTGGGCTCGGTGGCGCACCAGCGCATCCTCAAGCGCCAGAACACCTCGCTGCTGCCACAGGCCTTCCCCGAGGGCAGCCCGCTGCACCCGGCGTACGGCACGGGCCATGGCACCGTGGCGGGCGCGTGCGTCACCATCCTCAAGGCCTGGCTCAAGGGCGGAGACCAGAAGCTCAAGGACCTGGTGAAGGCCGATGGCAAGACGCCCCTGCTTCCCATCAGCGTGCCCTCCGCGGACGGCAAATCGCTGGTGCCCTACACCGGCGCGGACCTCGACGACATCACCGTGGAGGGCGAGCTCAACAAGCTGGCGGGCAACATCGCCACCGCGCGCAACGGCGCGGGCGTCCACTGGCGCAGCGACTACACCGCGGCGCTGCACCTGGGCCAGAGCATCGCGCTCGACATCCTCCAGGAGCAGAGCATCTGCTACAACGAGGAGAACCACTTCACCGTGGTGGACTTCGATGGCAACCACCTGCGCATCGAGGACGGTGAGCTCGAGGTCACCTCCACCGCGCAGGACGCGGCCTGAGGCTACGCCGCCTCCTCGGTGGACTCGGGCTCGAGCAGCACCACCTGCCCGCGGTCCCCATCCACGCGGATCCGCTGCCCACTGCGGATCCGCGTGGTGGCGCCCGTCACGCCCACCACCGCCGGCAGGCCGTACTCGCGGGCCACCACCGAGCCGTGCGTCATCAACCCGCCCACCTCCATCACCAGCGCGCGGGCGTGGATGAAGAGGGGCGTCCAGCCCGGGTCCGTGAACGGCGCGACCAGGATTTCCCCCGGCCGCAGCACCTCGCGCGCCGGGTCCATCACCACGCGCGCCGTGCCCTCCACGATGCCCACCGAGGCCCCCATGCCCCGGAGGACACCGGGGACCTCCTCCCGCGAGGACGCGGAGAGCGGAGGAACCTCGCCCTCGCTGGTGAGCATCGGCGGGGGCGAGAGCTTCGCGTAACGCTTCCACGTCTCGCGCCGGGCCGCCACCGTCTCGCGCACGTCCCGCCGCTGGCCCTCCATCACCGCGAGGAGCTCGTCCAGGTCGAGCATCCACACGTCGGAGACGTCCGCGAGCAGCCCGCGCTCCACCGCCATCCGCCCGGCCTCGAGGATGATGCGGCGGCCGTGCTGGAAGAGGTGGATGAGCAGGAACTTGGGGTGCTCGCGCACGGCCAGGTAGGCGCGCGCCCGGGCCACCAGCCCTCGCACCATGCGGCGGCGGAGGAAGCCCAGGGGCCCCTGGCCCGCGGCCTCGAGGACGCGCGCCGTGGCCTGCTCGGCCTCACGCAGCGCGGCGGCATGGCGGCGGCGGTGCTCACCGGAGACCTCCGAGTGCAACATGCCGGAGAGGACGCGCACGAGACTCGAGGGGTCCTCGTTCCAGCGCGGCAGGGCGATGTCGAGCTCGCCCGGGCAGCGGTGCCCGTAGCGCGCGATGAAACCATCCCAGGCCGCGAGGAAACGCCCGGCACCGGGGACACCCCGCAGCTCCTCGATGATGGAGGCCGAGGTGGAATCCCTCAGACGGACGGCCACCGCGGGGGACTCGCGCGCCACGTCGGCCACGTCACCGAGCGCGAGGTCCATGTCCGTCGTCACGTTGCCCTCGAGCCCGCGGACCAGCGCCTGCGAGGTGCGCTCGTCGATGCGCCCGCGCAACAGCCGCTCCACCCCCTTCCACGACAGCAGGCCCGCCATGAGGAGCGGGGCGCCGTGGACGAGCAGCGTGTCGGTGAAGACGGTGGACGCCTCCTGGCGGAAGTGGCGGAGCCGGGGCGCCCCGGGCTCGAGCGCCTGGAAGTCGCGCGACCACTTCTGGAGCACGGACTCCATCACCGCCTCGAGCCCGGCGCGGGCCTCCTCGGGCTTCGCGTGCAGGAGCCGTTGCCGCACCCGCCCGAGCATCGAGCGCGCGAAGCGCAGGAAGGGCCCGAGTGGCAGAGCCAGGCGCTCGCGTCCCGCGAGGAACTCCGGCCGGGAGCGGACGGACGCGAGGCGCTCGGCGGTGCCGGTGACAACGCTGTCGAACAGCCGGGGAGCAATCCGCGAGAACGGCGCGCGGTGCAGCAGGGGCGTGAGGTCGATGTAGAGGCGGCCCCCGGCCTGGGCCATCAGCACCGCGCGTCCCTCGGGCGTGCGTCCCCCAAGGGGGATGAGCAACGGCGGCAGGCACAGGCCCATGGGCGAAAACGCGGCGGTGTTCACCTGCGCGTGGTTGAAGCTCAGGTAGACGTGCAGCGCCCCGTCGCGCGGCGCGGGCGCGGGCATGGGGTAGAGCGTGGTGATGGGACGGGCCTGGACGATGAAGAGCTGGCCGCCCTCGAGGCACCATTCAATGTCCTGCGGGCCCCCGCGCAGCGACTCGATGCGCCGGCCCAGCTCCACCAGCCGCGCCACGGCGGCGTCATCCAACGCGCGCGCCGCGCCCTGCCCGGGAGGAACGGGACGCTTCTCCGTGCCGCCCTCGGGCAGCGGCCAGAGGGCGATGGCCTTGTCGCCGAGGTGGACCTCCAGCAGCTCGCCGGTGGCCTTGCGCGCGCGGTAGAGGTCCGCGTTGACGAGCCCCGACACCAGGGCCTCGCCCAGCCCGTAGCTCGCGTCGATGGAGCACACGGTGCGATTGCCGCTGAGCGGGTCCGCCGTGAAGAGGATGCCGGAGACGTCCGGGGACACCATGCGCTGCACGACGACGGCCAGGCGCGCCGCCCCCGAGGGATAGCCCTGCTGGCGCCGGTAGAGGATGGCCCGGTCCGTGAAGAGCGACACCCAGCAGGCGCGCACCTTCTCGAGCAGCGCCTGCTCACCGCGCACGTTGAGGAAGGTGTCCTGCTGGCCGGCGAAGGAGGCGTCCGGCAGGTCCTCCAACGTGGCGCTGGAGCGGACCGCGTACGCATGCTCCGGGCCGAGCCCACGCCACGCCGCCACCACGTCGCGCGCCACCTCCTCTGGCACCACCACCTCCAAGAAGCGCTGGCGCACGCGCTGGCCCACCTGGCGCACGCCCTCGATGTCCTCGGGCGCCATGGCGTCCAGCGCGGCGAGCAGCGCCTCCGCCTCCGGGCACCCGGCGAGGAAGCGCGAGAAGGCCGCCGTGGTGATGCAGAAGCCCGGTGGCACCGGCAGTCCCGCGCCCGCCATCTCCCCGAGGCTCGCGCCCTTGCCGCCCACCGCGGGCAGCGCACTGCCCCCCGGCTCCTCGAACCCGAGCACCCACTGGCTGCTCTCCGTGGCCTGGCTCATGACTCGTCCTTTTCCGGCCGCGAGGCGGCGACTCCGTGAAGGAACAGCTCGACGATGGCGCGGGCCCGCGCTTCCCTCCAGGCCGGCTCCGCGGACGCCTCCGGGCCGGTGGACAGCGGCCCCCGGGCACGCTTCGCATGGCCCTCCTCATGCGCCGAGGCCAGCAGGCGCCGCGTATCGAGCGTCGAGCCCAGCGCGAGCCCCATCAGCCCCAACCCCAGCTCCACGGGGTCCGCCGCGCGCAGCCGCCCGCGCTCCATCTGCGCGGCGAGGTAGCGCGTGAACCGGTCCATCGTCCCGAACTGGCTCTTGCGCAGGTGCTCGACGTAGCGCGCCTCCTCTCCCTGGCTGAAGAGGGCCATGGAGATGAAGGCGGGCTGCTCGGCCAGTCCTCGCAGGAGGATGAGGACGAAGCGGGTGAGCGTGTCCGCGAGGGGCGCGTCGAGGTCCGCGAACACCAGCGCCGCGTCGTTGCGCGGGCCGAGCTCGGCGAACATCGCGCGCAGCAGGGCGTCCTTGTCCCCGAAGGTGCGGTAGATGGTGACGGGACTCACGCCCGCCGCGTCGGCGATCTGCTCCACCGTGAGCGCCAACAGACCGTGGCGCCCCACGAGCTGCCGCGTCGTCTCCAATATCCGCTGCCGCGAGGGCTCCCGGGCCAGCGACGTGCCGGACTCGACGGCCCGCTCCTCGCGCAGGCGCTCGGCGAGCTTCTCGCGGCTGGGCACCCGCCGGTACAGCGTGGCCCGGGACACCCCCGCCGCCCGCGCCAGCGCCTCCATGGTGAAGCCCGGGCCCTCGCTCGCCAGCAAGCCCTCCGCCGCACGCAGGATGCGCTCCTCCAGGCCTGCTTCTTCCGGACGCTGTCTTTCGTGTCGAGACACGAGATATATGTATCTTTCATCGTGTCTCAGCACAAGCCGGGGGCTCAGCTCAGCTTCGGCGGGACGCGGTAGATTTCCTCCACGTCGGCGTGGTTGAAGAGGCCCATCGCCTCGCGCTGCACGATGAGCGTCCACTTGCGGTATTCGGCATCGCGGCGCTTCTCTTCGTACTCGGCGAGCTTCCTGTCCCGAGCGGGGCTCGGCGCCATGGCCTTCACCTGCTGCCCCAGTTGCTGCAACTCGGTGAGCTGGCGCTCGATTCTCTGCCCGAGTGCCCTGATACCCGAGGCCGCCTCGGCCCGCATCTGCACTTCGATGGCAAGCGCACCACCCACGGGTCCCTTGCTCGACATCTCGCGTCGTCCTCTGTGCGCGGGGGGGGAATGCGCCCCTCTCATGGAACCCCGGAGCCGCTCCTCCCGCCAGAGGGATTTGGGGATTGGTGAGCGGGCGGGATAGCGTGTGCCACCCCCGCTACCGCATGGCCGCCCCAAAGCACCTCGTCACGTTCCCGGCCCTCGGAGGGCTCCCCGTCGCCCTCGTGCTCGGCGGACTCCTTCACGCCGTCACCGGCCAGCCCAACGATTGGAGGGGCTGGTCCGTGCTGCTGCTCGGCACCCCGCTGGTGCTGCTGCTGACGGCCTACGCCTTCTGGTTCCTCTGGGAGGCCAGTCCCGCCCGGGAGCGCACCAGCCTGCTCACCCGGCTCGCCGAGGGAGACCTCACCGCCACCACCGTCGACAAGGGCATCGCCGACGAGCGCGAGGTGCGCCGGCTGCTGCTCTCCCTGCGCCGGGCGCTCGCCCAGGTGCAGCGGGTGACGGGCAACGTGCGCCGCACCTGCCAGGGCGTCTCCGAGGAGGTGGGGGTGCTGCTGGAGGCCGCGCGCCGCCAGGGTGGAGCGGTGGAGCGCTCGCAGGAGTCCGTCACCAGCATGGGCCAGAGTCTCCAGGCCGCGGGCAAGCGCGTGACGCAGCTGGAGAGCTTCGCCCACGACACCACCCGCTCGCTGCTGGAGATGAGCGAGCGGCTCGGGCAGGTGGCCGAGGCGCTGCAGTCGTTGAACGACTTCTCGCACCGCACCACGCAGCAGGTGCAGGCCATGAGCGAGCGGCTGCACCACATCGCGTCCTCGGGCGACGAGCTGGCGCGCTTCGCCAGCGAGGCCGAGGCCTTCGTGCAGGTGGTGCAGACGGGCATCGACGCCGTGCGCCACCGCGCCTCGGAAACCAATCAGCTGGCCCACGCCGTGACGGCCACCGCC
>NZ_JBJMQO010000118.1:0-89188 GCF_045802675.1 Archangium sp.
CTGGGCGTAGGTGAGGCGCTGGCCGGAGAACTCCACGGCGATGGCCTCGGGGCGCAGGGCGGCCTGGCGCTCCACGAGCGTGTGCAGGCAGGTGTCCGCGGGGTAGTCGGCGGCCGTGGCGTTGAAGGCCACCAGCACCTGGTGCCGCTCGGCCTCGCTCCCGAGGACATGGGGCGACGGCTCCGCTGGAAGGCGGGGGGTGGACGTCTCGGGGCCGGACATGCGTGCTCCTCGGGGGGGAAGGGGCGGGCTAATCCTGTTTTGCGGTGAAGTCTTATCATGGGCTCGCCCCGGTGCTCCAGCAGTTGGGCCGCTGCGCCGCTCACTTTCGCCCCCCGCCCTGCGTCATCAGAACCGGGCCACCACGGTATCAAGAGAGAACGAGGGGGCACCACGTCAGGAGTCATGCCCGTGCGCAGCACCTCCCGCGTCACCTGAGCGGAGGTCTCACGCCGCGCGACCGACCCCGAAAATCTTGCCACGTGGCAACCCCGCGGACAGATCCTGGGTTGCCCACTCATACATAAGTAGAACAAAGGCCCTGCCCTTACGCGTAAGGGCAGAGCCCGGGGGAGGCCGGACTGCTGCCTTGACTTCTGTCAAAACGACAATCGGCCCTCAGCTCCCCGAAACCCTTTCATCACGGCTTCTTCGACAAAATCTCATACATCCCCCATACGAATGGAAATACCACCGCGCCGCCTCGAACAACCCAATACAAAACCAACACCCAAGTCTCTCGAGTTTCTGGACTCATCTTTTCGTATGCCTTCAATAGAGATGAAGCGTTGTTGACACCGTCCGCATGTGCAATTTCGACCTACACCACGGCAACCCGCCCGCACTCGTGCATGCATGCACCAACACCCTTGCGCTCCTGCATGAATCGGATATCTTTTGAGTGCGAGTCGCGGAGTGCCGAGGCACTTCCGTGTGGAGGGCGCCTGCTCGAGCGGCAGGCGCCCTTCGTTTTTCGCAATTGATTGCAATCAGGAGTGCCGAGCGGCCTACACGGCCCTACCCGCTGAAGGGCCTCAGGCCCGCACTTTGCGCACAAAGCCCGAGTTTTGCGCGCAAAACGAGGTCGGCGCGAGCCGCATCCCCGCCTCCCCCATGCGCTCCTTGCATGTATTCAAGGAAGACGCTCGAGCCCCATGCACATGTGCACGCGTGCACTCAGCACGTGCGCTCCTTGAACGCGTTCAAGGAGCACGCGTCATTTGCACGCGTGCAACCCGGAACACCTGCGCTCATGCATTAGCCTCTTCACCTCTCTCCATGGAATACACGTCTCCCGTTCTTGGAGAGCGAACTCGACGTAACGGATTGCGAGTCGCGGAGCGCCGAGACACTCCCCTGGCAGTGCACATCTTCACCCATCCCATGATTTACATGGCCTTACACCTGAGCACCTCCTTGAATTGGGATCTCAGAAAAAGGCCTCTAAAATATACACGCCATATAATTAGTCAACACCAGGACCCAATCACTTCCATGCCCCAGCAGCACTTCGCGTTTTCCAGCACGTAGGAGCTTGGAAGCACATCCCCACCCAACACGTGTCATCAGTGGGCGCCAGGGAAGGACTCCCCAGTCCGCCCCACCCGCCGCCCCGAACTGGGCTATCGTGACGCGCTCCTCATCTCGGGCAGGCGCGTGGCAACTCACCTCCATATTCCCTGGCAGCGCTTCTGGATCCCTCGTGGTGAAGCCCTGCCGCTCTCCCACGAGGGATACCTGAGAGACCCGGCGGACGGCGGGGAGGCGACCTCGAAGCTCGTCTCCTTGACGGCGCTGCTCTCCACGCACTGCGTGGCGCTGCTCGGCGAGCCCGGCATGGGCAAGACGACCACCCTGGAGCAGGAGAAGCAGTCCATCCAGGACCACTGCCGCCGGGTGGGCGCGCAGCTTCTCTGGCGTGACCTGGCGGCGTTCGGAGATGAGGGGCGGCTGGTCAGGGCCCTCTTCGAAGGAGACGGGGTTGCGAAGTGGAAGCAGGGAGACCTTCCGCTCTACCTCGTCCTGGACGGCTTCGATGAGTGCCACCTGCGCATCGAGACGCTGAGCAAGGTACTCCTGAACGAGTTCCGGGAGCTCCCGGTCGAGCGGCTGTTCCTCTTCATCGCCTGCCGCCCTGCCCATTGGCCGCGCAGCTTCGAAAATGGGCTGCGCGAGCTGTGGACGGGGGGAGGATTTGCGGCGGTCGAGCTCGCTCCCCTGCGCAGGCGGGATGTCGAACAACTTGCCCGCGCCAGGGATGTGGATGCGGCGAAGTTCCTCCAGGAAGTCGCCCAGCGAGATGCCACCGCGCTCGCCATCCGGCCCGTGACCCTGGAGTTCTTGCTGAGGGCCTTCAAACAGGGACGGCTCCCCGCGGAGCGGTGGCCCCTCTACTTCGAGGGCTGCGGCCTCCTGGCGCAGGAGAACGATGAATCCCGAGCGGAGTCCGGGCAGCGAGGCCTCCTCGGTCCAGCAGCCCGGCTGGCCGTCGCCTCGCGTCTCGCGGCGCTGACGCTGCTGTCCAATAGGGATGTGATCTGGCTCGGCCAGCACGCTCCCGGTGAGGATCTCCCCAACAGCGTCCGGCTCGAGGAGCTGACGGGAGGCGAAGAGGAAGAGGAAGGCCATGGGCGGCGCGTGCCCATCACGGAAGGGGCGATCCAGGAGACTCTCAACTCGGGGCTGTTCGGCACGGCGGGACCCCGGCTCGCGGGCTGGGCCCATCGCACCTATGCGGAGTTCCTGGCTGCCCTCTTCCTGAAGCGTCGCAAGGTCCCGCGCGAGCAGCTCGCGAGCCTGTTCCGTCATCCGGAGGACGCGGGCCAGCTCATCGTGCCCCAGCTCCAGGAAGTGGCGGCCTGGCTGGCCTCTCAGGATGAAGACTTCCGCGACTTCCTCCTGGAGACGGATCCCTGGGTCCTCCTCCGGAGCGATGCCCTCGCTGCGAGTCACCCGCTTCGCGAACGGCTCATCGACGCGCTCATGGGCACGCTCGAGCGAGGCACGTCCCTGGGAGGAGGCTGGAGCGCCCGGAGCCACTTTCACAAGCTGGCGCATCCAGGCCTGGGAGGGCAGCTCCGCCGCTATCTCCGCGGGCCGCCTTCCGCGGAGCGCGTCCTCACCCTGGCCCTGGACATCGCCGGAGCATGTGGGGAGCGCTCCCTGGCGCCCGACTGCGCTGACATCGCGTTGGACGCGAAGTTCGGGGCGAATGAGCGCATCCGCGCCATCCAGGCGCTGGAGTCTCTCGCGGATGAGGCAGCCCAGGTGCGGCTCCTGCCGTTGGCGCTGTCGGTGGAAGGTGGAGAAGCCGGAGAGCACCTTCAGGAGGCGGCTCTGACCGTGCTCTGGCCCCGGCATGTCTCCACCGAGCAGGCCCTCGACATGCTGCTGAACCGTCCCCGGCATTCCTACCTGGGGGGACGGTTCCAGTCCGCCTGGGAAAAGCGCATGCCGATCGCGGATCTGCCGCTGGCCCTGCGCAAGCTCGCGGAGCCCGCCACTAGGAACAAACCCGGGCGTTACAGCCTGGCCTTCGAGGAAGTCTGTGAGGACCTGCTCCAGAAGGCGTGGGAGCATCTGGAGACCGCTGGCGTCTTCGAGCCCTTCTGTTCCGCCGTGTGGTCCCAGGTGAAATGCTTCAAGGATGTCCTCCCCAATGACGGGGATGGAAAGAGCGCCCCCAATGGATGGGAGCGTCGAGATGAGGAAGAACGCTGGCGGCTCATCGATGCACTCGCCGCGACGCGACCGGAGCCCGAGGATCTGCGGCTGTTGAAGCAGGTAGATCCTTCGCTGCTCTTCCCGCGAGACTTCCATCCGCTATTGCAGCGAGCGCAGCAGGCCGTGTCGCCAGAGGATCAAGCAGGCTGGGCGGAGCTGGCGGCTGGGTTCTTCTCGGGGGAGGACCCCACCCACAGAGCTGCGGCCATCAAGGCCGCGGAGCAGCATGCGCCCATTTCCCATGCATTCTCGTGGCACCTGGAGTCAGGAGACGCGGGCTCGCAGCAGGGAAACCCCGGACCGCGGGCCAGGCAGGAGGAGGGGCCGGAGGAACAACTGCGCCAGAGGTGTGAACAGCTGCTTCTGCGGGTGGAGGGTGGCGACGCGCAGTGCTGGCCCGAGCTTGTCGATGTCCTGTCCGGACCCAAAAAGGACGTGTTCGATCTCTTCGCCCAGTCCCAGCACTGGCACACCCTCCCCGTGACGATGCAGGAACGGCTCGCGCGAGCCGGGTCTCGGTTCCTTCGCACACTCCCGCCAGCGGGAGAGCCCTGGCTGCGGCGAGGAGGGCAGATTCCCTGGGAGGACTGGAGCGGGTACGCGGCCTTCATGTTGCTGGCCCGGATGGCGCCCGCGCTCCTGGACAGCTTCCCCGAATCCGTCTGGAGCAGCTGGGCGTCGCTGATCCTGGCCGCGCCTCGCTGGGAGTCGGACAAGGAGAACGCTCTTCGCCGCAACGTCGTGGCGCTGGCCTCCCGGCACGCGCCCGTCGACGTGAAGAGGAGTTTCCGGCGCAAGCTGGCCGCCGAGGACCTCGGCCGTGGGACTCATCCCTTTCTCGAAAACCTGATGGGGTGCTGGGACGACGTCCTGCTTTCCGTGGCCCTGGAGACGTTCAAGCTCCCGTTCCTGCCGGTGGACCTCTTCCGGCACCTGCTCTGGGTGCTGATGGACCATGACTTCCCCGAGGTCCAATCCCATGCGGAGTCGATCCTCACCTCGAAGCAGAACGTGCCCCGGCAGCTCAAGGTCGAGATAGCCAGAATCCTGCTCTGGCGGGCCCCGGAGAGGACCTGGGGAAGCGTCTGGCCGCTCCTTCAGCGGGATGTGGCCTTCGGCAGGGCCGTGATGGAAGCACTCAAGGCCCACGGAGTGGACGCCGCCATCGCGTTCGGCGTTTTCTCTCCAGCGCAGCTCGTGGAGCTCTACCTGTGGATCGAGCATCACGGGGGCCCCCGTCCTCAGCGGGGAGCGGCTCGCCCGTGGGACCTGGAAGAATCGCCCCGCGATCTGCACTCCATCCAGGGCAGCATCTGGGGAGCGTTGCACAACCAGGCGTCCCGGGAGGCGTGTCTGGCTCTCGAGCGGCTGAACCAGGAGTTGCCCGGCCACGAGATGCTGCGCCTGGCGCTCATCAAAGCGCAGGGGCACTTCCGAGCGGAGACCTGGCAGCCTCCGGGGCCCAGGGAGCTGCTGGCACTCGTGGGCTCGCCCCAGGCACGCATCGTTCAGAGCGAGGCGCAGCTCCTCGAGGTCCTGCTGGAATCGCTCGGCCGCCTTCAGAGGGACCTCCATGGGGAGACACCCGCGCTCGAGTTCCTCTGGAACGAGTGGAAGGAGGAGGGAGAGCCGGTCCGGTTCAAGCCCAAGAAGGAGAACCAGCTCTCGGATTGGATCAAGCGTCACCTCATGCAGGATCTCTCGGGCCGGCGCATCGTCGTGAACCGCGAGGTGGAAATCCGTCCCACGGAGCCATTGCGCGCCGGACAGCGCACGGACCTGCTGGTTCAGGCGATTGCTCCTGGAGCCGAGGGGCGCGACGAGGCCATCAGCGTCATCATCGAGGTCAAGGGCTGTTGGAACGCGGAGCTGTGGACGGCCATGCGGGAGCAACTCGTGGGGCGCTACCTCGCGGAAAACGCCTGCCAGCATGGCATCTACCTCGTCGGTTGGTACGCCTGCACGCACTGGGATGAAACGCGTGCGCATCCCAGCGAAGGACGCGTGAGCACACAGGACCGTGCCCGGCAGCTGCTCGAAGAACAGGCGCGGGAGCTCTCCCAGGGGAACGTCCGGGTTCGCTCCTTCGTCCTGGATGCGGCGTTCCGGGTCGAGAGGGAAGCGCCACCGGCGCGCAGGCGGCGGTGACGGCCGAGCGGGAAGAGGCGGGCCGAAAATCCCCGCCGGCTCACCGCCCTCGCCCATCCCGGCTCCAGCACCCGGTCCGTGAGCGGGCCCACGAGGAGCGGAGCCAGCAGCACGGTGAACGCGGCGATCAACAGCCTCGAGGCGAACACCCTCCCCTGCACATCCGGCATCACCTTGGCCTGCCAGAGCGCCTGGTTGGAGCCATTGACCACCGGGCCCAGCACTCCGCCCACGAACAGCCCCACGGCCCACACCGGCAGCCCCTGCCCCGGTCCGAGCAGGGCCGCCCTCACCGCCGCCCCCCCGCGTCCACCGAAGGTGTCAAACTCGACTTTCGCCATTTTGAGGAGAGCAGGCGGGTAAGCGAGGAGGGCGCGAGCGCAGGAGGAGGGCGGCCAACGGGAATGGTTGAGTAGTCGACCAAGACTTTTCCCGTCCAGTACACCGATGACCGCCCCCTCTTTGAACACGCTGCTGCCGATACTTCTGCTCGTCAGCCCGCCTTCACACGACCCTCGTTTCGCCGCTTCCTCACCCTGTTTGCAGGCTGGGTGCGTACCAGCGGAGTGCACGCCGTCACCGAGGCGCTGGTGGTGGCAGGTGTCTCCGGCACCCTGCACCACGCCGCCTTCCACCGCTTCTTCTCCCGCGCCCGCTGGTGCCTGGACGAGGTGGGGCACCTGCTGCTGCTCAAGCTGGTGGCGCTCGCACCGGGGCCGCTGCGCCTGGTGCTCGATGACACTCTGTGCACGCACAAGGGGCCCAAGGTGTTCGGGCTGGGCGTCCACGTCGACGCGGTGCGCTCTACCCGGAAAACGCGCCTGCTCACCTTCGGCCATGTCTGGGTGGTGCTGGCCGTGTTGGTGCCCGTGCCCTTCTCCGGACGAGTCTGGGCACTGCCCATCCTCTTCCGTCTTTTCCGCACTCGAGCTGACTGCCAGAAGAGAGGGGGACAGCACCTGAAGAAGACACAGAGGACTCCACTTCCCCGCCTCAGCCGAAAGCCGCATGAACTGCGGCTCTCTCCGGGCCTAAAAATGGCGAAAGTCGAGTCTGACACCACGCGTGGGGACGCCCGATTCGGGCGGAGCCGTGGGCAGGCCGTCGAGGTCCACCTCCTCCACGAAGACGCGGGGCAGGTGCGAGGCGGCGGAGAGCCTCGGGGCCAGGGCGCGGGTGGTGAGCAGGACGCGAGGGCGGGAGTCCTCGAGCATGAAGGCCAGCCGCTGCTCGGGGTAGGAGGCATCCAGCGGCACATAGGCGCCGCCGGCCTTGAGGATGGCGAGCAGCGAGACGATGAGCTCCAGGGAGCGCTCGAAACAGAGGGCGACGGGGACGTCGGGCCCGACGCCGTGGCGCCGCAGCAGGTGGGCGAGCCGGTTGGCGCGGGCGTCGAGCTGGGCGTAGGTGAGGCGCTGGCCGGAGAACTCCACGGCGATGGCCTCGGGGCGCAGGGCGGCCTGGCGCTCCACGAGCGTGTGCAGGCAGGTGTCCGCGGGGTAGTCGGCGGCCGTGGCGTTGAAGGCCACCAGCACCTGGTGCCGCTCGGCCTCGCTCCCGAGGACATGGGGCGACGGCTCCGCCGGAAGGCGGGGGGTGGACGTCTCGGGGCCGGACATGCGTGCTCCTCGGGGGGGAAGGGGCGGGCTAATCCTGTTTTGCAGCGAGGTTTTTATCATGGGATGAGAGGGAGCGGAGGGGCGGACGACGGGCCCACCCCTCCTCGTGAGCCTCTCTCGCTTTTTGAGAATTACTGTCATATAGCGCTTCTCCGTTCTCCCTGTTTTCGGAGCCGCTCGAGGAGGCCCTGGCATGGACACGGCTGTCGCTTCTCGCCCCAAGCTCGCCGCGCCCACGCTCGGGACAGGGGCCACGGCGCTGTGTCCGCTCGAGGCCGAGGACGCGCCTCGGGTCGCGCCGCTGTTCGCGCCGTCCTTTCCGAACCTCGCCTTCGTTCACGCCGTCCTCGAGGGCCACATCCCCGGGCAGGCCTTCGCCTCGTGGGAGGGCGGGCGCGCCCGCGCATGCCTGATCGCCACGGGCGCGCCCTTCTGTTTCCTCGCGGGAGAGCTGTCCCCACGGTTCCTGGAGGAAGCCCTGGCGTTCCTCGCCTCGAGGCCCCCCATCACCCTCGTCTGCTCGGCGCCACAGGAGGTCGAGGCGCGGGCCTCCGCGCATGGCTTCGTCGCGGCCGAGCGCCTGCAGTTCGGCGGAATGACTCCGCAGGACGCGCGAAGCCAGAGCGTCGAGGTTCCCGAGCCCTATGAACTGGTCCGGATCGACGACGGCCTGTTCGCGCAGGTGAACTGGAAGGAGATGGTGCACGGCATCTTCGGCTCCGAGCGGGCCTACCTCACGCACCACTTCGGGTTCGGCCTGCTGTACGAGGGGCGGCTCGTGGCCGAGGCGCACGGTGTCGTGGGCGGCGGGCTGGTGGAGTGCGGCCTCTTCACGCAGCCGGAGCACCGCCGCCGGGGGCTCACGACGGTCGTCACCCGGCAGTTGATGAAGCACGCAGGGCAACTGGGGCTGAGGCCGGTCGCCACGTTCTTCGCGGGGAAGCTCGAGTCGGCGCGAGCCGCCACCCAGGCCGGCCTGCGCCAGGAGCACGGCTACCGGGTCTTCACGCTGTCGCGCTGACGCGGAGACAGAGGAGCGCCGCCCATGGCTCACGATGAGCTCGCCGAACACCTCTCACCCGCCAACGTGTCCCGGTTGCGCCAACTCCTCACCCCCCACGTGCGGAGGACGCCGCTGCTGCGCTGCCGGATGGACCTCGACGCCAGGGGCCAGGGCGAGGTCTCCCTCAAGTGCGAGAACCTGCAGCGCACGGGCTCCTTCAAGCTCCGGGGCGCGCTCGGCGCACTGCTCGGCTATCGCCACCACCGCCCCGGCGTATGGCGCCGCATCGAGCAGGACGGCATCGTGACGGGGAGCACCGGCAACTTCGCGCAGGGGCTGGCCTACGCCACGGCCCTGCTGGGCCTGCGCTGCACCATCGTCGTCCCCTCCTCCGCCGCCCCCTACAAGCTCGAGCAGGTTGCCCGCTACAACCCCGAGGCCACGCTCCTCCAGGTGCCCTACGCGAGGTGGCGGGAGACGATGGTCACGGGGAGCTTCCCCGGGCTGCCCGGGTACTTCCTCGCCTCCGAGACGGATGCCTTCGTCAGCCTGGGAAACGCGACGCTCGCCCTGGAAATCCTGGAGGAGCTGCCCGAGGTGGACGCCCTCCTCGTCCCCTTCGGCGGGGGCAACCTGGCCTACAGCCTCGCGAGCCTGGTGCGGCAGCTCAAGGCCGGGGTCCGCGTCTACGCGGTGGAGGTCGCCTCGGGTGCGCCGCTCTCGGCGTCGCTGCAACGGGGCCAGCCGGTGGAGGTCGCGTACCGGGGCTCCTTCGTCGATGGAATCGGCTCGAGCTTCGTCATCCCGGCGCAGTTCCACCGGCTGAAGGAGCTGCTGAGCGGCGCGCTCACGGTGACCCCCGAGCAGATCGCCGAGGCGGTCTCTTTCCTGGCGCTCTCCGAGAAGCTCATCGCCGAGGGAGCCGGGGCGGCCGCGCTCGCGGCGGCGCGCCAGTATTCGGGCGTGTACGGCTGGAAGAACCCGTGCTGCATCGTCAGCGGCGGGGTCATCCATCCCGAAACGCTGGCGTCTGTGTTGCGGACGCCCACGGCCCCCAACGTGAGCGGGCGGGTCGTAGCACCCGCGGCTTGAGAGGAACGCAATGACAAACGAGACACTTCGAATCGAGCCGCTCAGCCCGGCGCTCGGCGCCCGCATCAGCGGCGTGGATCTCTCGCGGGAGCTCGAGGAGGAGGGCTGGAAGGCCATCGAGAAGGCCTTCCACGACCACAGCGTGCTCATCTTTCCGGCGCAGGAAATCACCGTGGCGCAGATGAAGCGCTTCTGCCAGCGCTTCGGGGAGCTGCTGGTGCACGAGCACCTGCTCCCCTTCACGCTGGAGGGCCACCCCGAGTGCATGCGCCTGCACAATGACGCGCAGCGGCCGCCGGGGCTCAATACCTGGCACACCGACAACAGCGGCTGGGCACGGCCGCCACTCGGCACGGTGCTGCATTCGAGGATATTGCCGGAGCTTGGAGGGGACACGCTCTTCTCCAGCATGTACCAGGCCTACGAGGCGCTCTCGCCACCGATGCGCGAGCTCTTCGAGCGGCTCGGCGCGGTGCACGACACGCGCAAGGCATTCGGCCCGGACTACGCGAGCCTCCAGCGCAGCCTCAGCAAGAACGGCATCGACGCGGACAAGCACTTCGCGCACCACGAGCCCGTCGAGCACCCGCTGGTGAAGACGCACCCGGTGACGGGGAGGAAGGCCCTCTACGTGTCGGCGCCCTACGTGACCCACATCCGGGGGCTGTCGAAGGCGGAGAGCCAGGCGCTGCTCGACTTCCTCTATCGCCACATCGAGACGAGCGAGTTCATCTACCGGCACCGCTGGAGCAAGAACGATCTGGTCATCTGGGACAACCGCTGCACCCAGCACCTCGCCGTCGCGGACTATTACCCTCGCGAGCGGTTGATGTACCGCATGAACATCGCGGACGGCGCGAGGAACTGACTGAGAAGGAGGGAGCCCCGGCTTCGCCGGGCCGGTCAGCGTCCCAGGAAGGGCTCGACGGCCGCGACCATCGCCGGGGACTCGAGCTTCCGGCCTTCCGGAGGAGTTGCCCGAGGCTCCCAGCCTCCATTGGAGGGCAGGCAGGCGGCATGCATCGAGGGAAGGCAGACGAGCAGGGCGGAAGGTCCCGGCGCCGCGAGTTGTCCCCCTATCCAACTCGAACGAAAGGAACACCGTTTGAAGAAGTCCTGGCTGCTCTCCGGTCTCCTGATGCTCCCCACGGTGGCGAGCGCGAGTGTGCTGTGGAAGGGCGATTTCGAGACGGGTAACGCCTCGCAGTGGAACAAGGAGGAGAGCGTCAACAGCAACCGGCTCCTCGTGGAGGCCGACCGGGTGCGCGAGGGCAGCTACGCCCTGCGCGTGCAGGTGAACCAGGGCGACAAGCCCATCCAGGCCAGCGGCAACCGCAATGAATTGGTCTACGTGGACGGCACGCTCATGGACGGCAGGGGCGAAGGGGCCGAGCGGTACTACAGCTGGAGCACGCTCTTCGACGAGAGCTACCCCAGCGAGAACACGTGGCAGGTCTTCAGCCAGTGGCACCACACCGGCCTCAATGGCTCGCCGCCGATGGAGTTCTACGTCATAGGCGAGGAGATGAGGATGCGCGTGGGCGGGGAGCAGGCGCAGGACGTGTGGAAGGCCCCGCTGCAGCGCGGCGTCTGGAACGACTTCGTGGTCCACGTGAAGTGGAGCGCCGATCCGAACGTGGGCTTCGTGGAGCTGTACCACAACGGCCAGCAGGTCGTTGCGCCCACCCCCCTGGCCACGCTGTACCCGGGCCAGGGCGTCTATGTGAAGCAGGGCCTCTACCGGAACTCGACCATCGCGCCCGAGGGCGTGCTGTTCCACGACGGCTTCACCGTGGCCACGGACCTGGCGGACGTGCTCCCCCCGGCCGCCACGACCGCGAGCGCCGGAGCCTACTGACCTGTCCGGCCTGCCTTCGTACCGCATGAACATCGCGGACGGCGCGAGGAACTGACTCCCGGCTATCCTGCGCGCATGCGCACTCCCCTCATCGCGGCCGTGGCGGCGTTGGTCATACTGCCCTGGGGCACGCCGCTCGCCGCGGCCCCCTCGCCCACCCCCGCGAGCACCGTGGACAAGGCCCGCCTGGCGAAGGTCGGGGAGCTCCTCGAGGACCAGCGGAAGCAATTGCACATCCCGGGGCTGGCGTTCGCCGTCGTCAAGGATGATGAGGTCATCCTGCTCGACGCGTTCGGTCTGCGCGATGTCGACCGGCAGCTCCCGGCGACTGTCGACACGGTCTTTCCCATCGGCTCGTGCACGAAGGCGTTCACCTCGATGGCGGCGGGGATCAGCCAGGACGAGGGCGTGCTGTCGCTGGACGACTCGCCGCACCGGTACCTGCCCTACTTCAAGCTCGGGGATCCCGAGGCCGACGCGCTCGTGACCTTGCGCGACATGCTCTCGCACCGGACGGGCCTCAAGAGCTACGCCGACCTCGCGGCCGAGTTCGGAGTGCTGACGCGGGAGGAGTACCTGCGCGCCGCGCTCTCGGCGAAGCCCGCCGCCCGGCTCCGCGCGGAGTTCCAGTACTCGAACGCGATGTACACCGCCGCCGGCGAGCTCATCGCCAGGGCGAACCACTCCACCTGGGAGCGCGTCATCCAGACCCGGATTTTCGACGCGCTGGGCATGAAGTCGAGCTTCACCTCGGCGCTGCACGTCAAGGCGGAGGATCATGCCCTCGGCTACGTCTACGACGAGGGGGCCAGGACGTGGAAGGCGGTGCCAACGCCCGAAAGCCTCGAGGTGCTGGCGCCCGCGGGGAGCATGGCGTCCACGGCGCGCGACATGACGCAATGGCTGCGCCTGCTCACCGGGGGCGGAAGCATTGAAGGAAAACGGCTCGTCACCGAGGAAACGTTGCGCGACCTCACCCACCCGCACATCCGGGGCAACGCCGCCTGGTCGTACGCGCTGGGCTGGACGAGCTACGACTGGAACGGTCACCGGGTGGTCGAGCACAACGGCGGCTCTCAGGGGATCAGCGCGCTGGTGAGCTTCATCCCGGAGCGCCGCGTGGGCTTCGTCCTGCTGGCCAACACGTCGCATACCTGGCTGACCCGGATTGGGAACGCCGGGAGCCTGCTCTGGCCAGTGCTGCTCGACGAGACCCCGCCGCCCGCGAGCACCCCGCCCCCCGCCACGCCGTCCGCCGCCGAGAAACCCGGCGCCACGCCGACGATGGCCGGTGACCTTCCGCCGGTGGACGAGCTGCTCGAGCGCATGGTGCAGGCCGCTGGCGGCGTGCGGAATCTCCAGCGGCACACGTCCATGAAGGCGCGTGCGCAGCGCTCCTACGAAAACCAGGGAGTGCGGTCCGACGTCACGCTCCTGGCCAAGGCCCCCGCCATGCGTGTCGAGGACGAGGTATTCACCGCCCTCGGCAAGCGGCTGGGCCGGGTGCGCGTCTTCTTCGATGGGGCCCACGGCGGTCAGCAGACGACGTTCGGCCAGGACTCGACCAACGGCGCGGCCGAGGACGAGCGCGCCCGGCGCGACGCCACCCTCTACCCGCTGCTCGACCTGCGACGCCTCTACAAAGACATCACCCTCCAGAAGCGGAGCCGCGTCGGCGAGGAGGACATGTACGTGCTGCAACTCACCGCGAGCGACGGAAGCACCGTGGTGCTCCACGTCTCGGCCCGGACCGGCCTGGTGCTCCGGCGGGAGGCCAATGGCGAGTCGACGACGTACGAGGATTACCGCAACGTGGACGGCGAGGTGGTCCCGTTCCGTACGACAGCGCGGGGCGCACTGGGAGAGGTGACGACCCAGGTCCAGGAAGTCCGCTTCAATGTCGACCTCCCGGACACGGCCTTCACCGCGGCGGACGCGGCTGGCTTCCGCTCGAAGGGGAAGCCAGCCCCGTGAAGCCCCAAGGAAGGTGTCCAAGGACTCGGTTCAACACCTCTCCTCGCACGAATCGTCTGACTCGACGATGACGATTTTGAGCAGGGGTTTACCGGCGGAGCGATACCAGCGAGCCACCCGCTCCTTGTACTGCTGGAGCAGTTGAAGTTCGACTACGTGGTGCGCTTCCGCCAGTGCATTCAAGTCATGGACGAGAAGGGGGAGAAGAAGAGCGCGGGGGAGTGGGTGCCCGAAACGGGAAGGGCGCTGCGGTTGATGGGGGCCAAGGTGACACAGGACGAGGCGCCTGTGCCCGCGGTGGTGTGCGTGAAGAAAAAGGGGATGAAGGAGCCGTGGTGCCTGGCGACGAGCCTGACGGAGGCCACGGCGGCCTTCGTGGTAGGGCTGTACGGCAAGAGGTTTCGCACGGAAGAGACGTTCCGGGATGTGAAGGATTTGCGCTTCGGGATGGGCCTGTCGTGGGTGAGGGTGAGCTCGCCCGAGAGGCGGGACAGGTTGCTGCTGGTGAGCGCGCTGGCCTGAGGGTTGCTGACCCTGCTTGAGATTCAAGGGCCGACCTGCACGAGGATTGGTTGTCCGTAGCTTGGTGCGGCTTGTATGTGAGTAGCTCTAATGGAGGACCCGGCCATGCGTCTCCGAGCGCGCATCGCACTTCTGCTCTATGTCTCAGCCTGCGCTACGTCAGCGCCCACCCCATCACAGCCAGCGGCCCACGACCCGAGGCTCGCCAACCTCCAGCGAGCGGCGACGCTGCCCTGGACGGACGGGGGGCGTTGCGCCGTCCGCGAAGCTTCCGAGCCCTGGCCCCTGCTGGCGGAGCGGTGCTTTCATGCCCTCGACCATGAGCGGATCGAATTTCACGACACCACGGGACGATGCGCGGTCGCCTCCGCTGGTGCCGCTGGCGTGGGGCTCGGCGTCTGCGTGCTGGCGGCACCGGAGTTCGTCGTGGGAGCGGTGATCGTCGCGGGCGTTGTCGTGGTGGGCTTCGCCCTCAAAGAGGTCCTGGATGCGTATGCGCTGGATATGGGCCGCCCCGAGGTAAGGCCCGTACCTGAAACAGCGCCCGCCCCGTCGAAGCCCGCGCCGAAAAAAAGGCCCAAGCCGGAGCCAAAAGGGCCAGATTTCCCTCCCATTGGGCCAGTCGAAGTCACGGAGCGAGACCGCCGCCGCAGGTGCGAACCCATCCCAGTGCCGCACGAGGGCAAGGATGACGCGCATAACAAGTGCGCCGATCAGTTTCCGCCCAACCGTTATCCCGGAATGGATGTGCTCGTGGACGGAGTGAGCTTCGATGCGCTGCAAGTCGGCGGGCGTGTGCTTTGGGAAATCAAGACCCATCGATTTGACACATACCCTGATTTCATCCGGAGGCGGGAGATTGAGAAGGAGTTGGAGCAGATAGAAAAGGAGCGAGACGCGGCGGCGGCATGCGGATATGGCTACGTGATCGGGGTGAGCACCCAAGCACACAAAGACGCGCTGCTGCGAGCTGATCGATTCCTCAACATCGTCGTCACAGGATGCAAACGATGACCACTCAGAAACGCCTCGATCTGACCGTCTACGCGCCAGCGCTCGCGGCCAATGACGGCCGCACACTCGCTGTGGTCCGTGGTATGGAACGGGCGCTGCCCGGCTTGCGCCTGAAATGGGAAGTGGGCAAAGGAGGGCGCCCCATCGAGTTATCGCAACGCGACGCTTGGCTCGTTGAGGCGACAACACGCGGAAAGCTCCCGCTCCTGTGCAATGGAGACGAGAGTTACCCCGTGACGGTTTCGGGAAGGGGGAGAGCGGGACGCCTCGGTCCGGGCGGTCAGTCGCTGCTCGACGTCCATGCGGAGTTGCCGCTAGACGCGGCTGTTATCGCGGCAGCGGGGGAGATGCTGGACCGCGTAGCGGAGGGCGCTTGCGCGTTCTGGGGACATGCGACGCCGGATGACGCTGCGCTGGACATCGCTTATCAGACGGCCCCCTCGCTGGAAGGGCCGCCGTCCCCACGCCGGGGGCTGCCTGCCCTCAAACTCCTCGAACACATCCGCTCGCCAGCGATTCCCTATTACCTTGGGTGGCTGAACTACTGGTCGCCCGCTGCCGCAGAAGCCATCGGGTTTCCGGACCCGGCCCGCGACGCGGAGCTGTTGTCACGCTCACGGCGTACCGCGACGGGTGGGTGGGTCGTGCAACTCACCGATGTGCCGCTCGACCTGGACAACCCCGCGCACCTGGACGCGCTTAAACGGGCCTACGAGCGCTTCCCGGAGATCGGCGGGCGCTCCACCCCTTGAGGCTCGGCACGGCTCGCAGTGGCCGTGCTCAGGGCGCCGCCTGCTGGCTCACCGGGAAGGTGACGTTCCCGAGGGTGACGGTGCGGGGGCCCTGCGCTTCCCACAGCTTGAGGGTACAGGGGCAGGTGAGTTGCCCCAGTTCCATCTCAGTGCCCACCACGACAAAGCCAAGGGCGCCGGGAGCAATGGCCGACGCTTGCCACGCTGAAAGCTCCACCTCAGCTCACGAATCGTCTGACTCGACGATGAGGGTAGGACTACGCCTTGCGTACTGGGTAGCGCAGGTGTGTAACGCCGACGCCCGGGATCACCGTCGGGTTGCCAAGGACGGCTGGCATGCCGGAGAGGTGGTCAAAGAGTCGAACTCCGGAGCCAAGAAGAACCGCCGCGATGTCGACGTGGATTTCGTCGAGGAGGCCAGCATTCAGGCACTGCTGGATGGTGTCAGCGCCGTGGACCCCAACGGACTTCCCGGCGGCGGCGGCTTTGGCCTGGTTCACGGCGCTTTCGATGCCGTCGGTCACGAAGTGGACAGTCGAGTTGGGTCGCGGCCATCCGGCGGGGATGTGGTGGGTCAGGACGAATGCGGGACCCCAAGCGTGATTTCCGCCCCAGCCCTGGGCGACGTCGAAAGTGCGTCGGCCGGTGAGCATGGCACCAAGTCCGGACGTGAGCTCGCGAAGGTGCTCGGCGCTCGGCCCGGACACCTTGAACGTCATGGGGTCCGACCCTCCGGTCTGGATTTCGACGTCCCCCGAGGTGAAGTACCAGTCGAACACTTCGGCCACGCCATCGTTGAGGTCGGCGACGTAGCCGTCGAGCGACATGGACATGATTGCGACAACCTTCGACATGGCGATGTTCCTTTCGAGAGGTGGAGACTGCGTTCAGGGGATCGCACGGTTACTACGAAAGGGGAGAGGAGGCACAGGCCGGAGCGCAAACAGCTGGCGGGCGCTCAGGCAAGTGTAGCCAGACTCTCGGGCAGCACGGCCAGGCCCAACAAGCTCTTCGCCATGACAGCGGCCTTTCCCCAGGTAGAACACCCTGGAGGATAGGCCTCAAGCCGTCCGGTGCACCCACGGACCCGCCTACGCCGCGCCGGGCTCCACCGCCGCACCGGCTCGCTCCGGTACGGCATCATGGTCGGGCAGCAGTTCCTCCACGCCGCGCAGCGCGGGGAACAGGTAGCCCGCCGCGCCCACCAGCGCCGCGAGCAGTCCACTCAGGACGAAGAGCAACGCCATGCCCGCGCCCGGGCCCGTGCCCACCCACCGGCCGAACACTCCCGCCAGCGCGCCGCCCTCGCGCATCCCGGGCTCCAGCACCCGATCCGTCAGCGGGCCCGCGAGGAGCGGCGCCAGCGGCACGGTGAGCGCGGCGATGAACCGCCTCGTGGCGAACACCCTCCCCTGCACGTCCGGCATCACCTTGGCCTGCCACAGCGCCTGGTTGGAGCCATTGACCACCGGGCCCAACACTCCGCCCAGGAACATCCCCACGGCCCACACGGGCAGCCCCTGTCCCAGCCCGAGCAGCGCCTGCCCCAGCACTCCCGAGAGCACCCAGCCCAGCAGCACCCCGTGCACCCGGCGCTTCGGCCCTCCCCAGGCGCTCATCAACACGCCCCCCACCACTCCGCCCACCGCCCCCACCGACTGCGCCGTGCCGAAGACGAGCTCGTCGTGGTGCGTGCGCTCGAGAATCATCGGCGCGAGCACGGTGAAGCCCAGGCTGTACATCAGGTTGCCGCCGAAGAAGACGAGCTGCAGCCCCAACAGGCCCGGCCGCTCGAGGATGTAGCGGAACCCGTGGAGCGACTCCCGCCACAGCGCGCCCCGCGCCCGCTGTCCTTCCCCGGTGGCCTCGGGGTCCGGCACGTGCACGAGCAGCAACACGCCCACGGCCAGCACGAAGGTGACGACGTCGGTGACGAGAATCCCGGTGAGCCCGATGAAGGACAGCAGGGCCCCGGCGAGCAGCGGCGCGAGGATGCCCGGCCCCACTTCCACCAGCGACATCATCCCGTTGGCCCGGCCGTACTGTGCCTTGGGCACCAGGGTGGTGATGGCGGCCGAGTACGCCGGCCACTGGAAGGCCTGGAACGTGCCCATCACCGCGTTGGCCGCGTAGAGGTGCCAGAGCTCCAGGCGGCCGAGCGCTTGAAGTACCAGCAGCGCCACCGTCCCCAGGCCCGCTCCCAGGTCGCTCACCATCATCATCCGCTTGCGATCGTGACGGTCCACCAGCGCGCCGGCCAGCGGGGAGATGAGCAGGAAGGGCGTCATGTAGAAGACCTGGGTCAGCCCGAGCGCCGTGGCACTGCCCGTCTTCTCGTAGGCCCAGAGCGTCACGCCAAAGGCCGTCATCTGCGTGGCCAGCACGGACACGAGCTGGCCCAGCCAGATGGCCGTGAAGCCCCGCATCCCGCTCAGGCGCGACTGCCTCACGCGCGTGCCTCCATCCACCCACAGGCCTCTGTTCTCAATATGTTAGAACCCGAATACAACTACAACACAGGAACCGCGGGCGCACCAACACGGGCCCACTCCGGGTGAAACGAAGCCGGGTCCGCGGTGCGCTCCCCAGCCCCGCCCGTCACGCCACCGCCATGAACGAGACGACGAAGAAGGACACCTCGACCGCTCCGCTCCAGGACGGGGACGAGCGGCTTCCCCTCTCCTTCGCGCAGCGGGGGTTGTGGCTCTTCTCACGGATCCAGCCGGAGAACTCCGTCTACAACATGGCCTCGTCGTGGCGGCTCGTGGGGCCGCTCGATACCGGCGCCCTGGAGAAGGCGCTCGCCGAGCTGCCGCGGCGGCATGAAATCCTCCGCACCTGCTTCCGGGAAGCCGAGGACGGGACGCCCTACCAGCACCTCGCCGACGAGGTGCCCTTCCTGCTGCGGCAGGTGGACCTCGAGACAGTGGAGCCCTCGCTGCGCGAGGAGGAAGCGCGCCGGCTCGCCCAGTCCGAGGTGCAGGCGCCCTTCGAGCTGACGCGCGCGCCGCTGCTGCGTGCGCTCGTGCTGCGCCTGGGGCCCGGGCGGCACCTCTTCCTCCTCACCGCGCACCACATCGTCACCGACGGCTGGTCCATGGGCGTGCTCGCGCGCGAGCTGCGCACCCTGTACCAGGGCTTCGCGAGCCAGCGCCCCGCCACGCTGGAGCCCCTGCCCCTGCAGTACGCGGACTTCGCCCTCTGGCAGCAGGAGCTGCTCACGGGCGAGACGCTGGAGTCCCTGCACGCGTGGTGGGAGGAGCGGCTGCGGGGGCTCGAGCCGCTGGAGCTACCGGTGGACAGGCCGCGCCCGGCGGTGCAGACGTTCCGCGGCGGCGCCGTGCCGGTCGTCCTCTCCGAGGCGCTGTCCGAGCGCCTTCGCGGGCTCTCGCGCCAGGAGGGCAGCACCCTCTTCGTGACGCTCCTGTCCGCGTTCGCCGTGTTGCTGCGCCGCTACAGCGGACAGCGGGACATCGCCATCGGCTCGGCCACGGCGGGCCGGACGCAGGAGGAGCTCGAGTCCCTCATCGGCTTCTTCGTCAACACGCTCGTGCTGCGGTTGGACCTGTCGGGCAACCCGCCGTTCTCGAAGCTGCTCGAGCAGGCGCGCCGGGTGAGCACCGAGGCCCTCGCGCACCAGGACATGCCCTTCGAGCTGCTCGTGGAGCGGCTCGCGCGCGTGAGGGACATGAGCCGCCCGCCGCTCGCGCAGGCGCGCTTCACCTGGCAGAACACCCCCGAGGCGCGCCTGGCGCTCGCCGAGGGGCTGAAGGACGAGGAATTCATCCTCCACCGGCCCGTCTCCCGCGCGGAGCTCTTCCTGACGCTGGGCGAGGTGCGGGGACGGATTGAAGGGTTCCTCGAGTACAACGCGGACCTCTTCGACGCGAGCACCGCCGAGCGGATGGTGGGCCACTTCCAGACGCTGCTGGAGGGCCTCGCCGCGAATCCCTCGTGCCCCGTGGAACGGCTGCCCCTGCTGGCCGAGCCGGAGCGGCGGCGCATCCTCACCGAGTGGGGCGCGGCCACGCAGACGTACCCCGCGCACGCCTGTGTGCATGAGCTCTTCGAGGCCCGGGCGGACCAGACACCCGAGGCACTGGCGGTCTCGTGCGAGGGCCGCTCGCTCACCTATCGCGAGCTCGACACGCGGGCGAACCAGCTCGCCCACGCGCTGCGCCAGCGGGGCGTGGGGCCCGAGGTGCTGGTGGGCCTGTGCGTCGAGCGCTCGCTGGACACCGTCGTCGGCATCCTCGGCATCCTCAAGGCGGGAGGCGCCTACCTGCCGTTGGATCCGGACTATCCGAGGGAGCGGCTCGCCTTCATGCTGGAGGACTCGCGTGCGCCCGTGCTCGTCACGCAGGAGCGCCACGCGGGCCTCGTGCCCACGGCGGGCCTCCAGGTGCTGCGGCTCGACGCGGACGCGGCGGAGCTCGCCGCGGCGCCGGCCGGGAAACTTCCCCGGGAGGGAGGGCCCCAGGGCCTCGCGTATGTCATCTACACCTCGGGCTCGACGGGCAAACCGAAGGGCGCGCGGGTCACCCACCACAACGTGGTGCGGCTCTTCGAGGCCACGCAGGCGTGGTACCGGTTCGGCCCGGAGGACGTGTGGACGGTGTTCCACTCGTATGCCTTCGACTTCTCGGTGTGGGAAATCTGGGGAGCGCTGCTCTACGGCGGGCGCACGGTGGTGGTGCCCTACTGGGTGAGCCGCTCGCCGGAGGACTTCTACCGGCTGCTGCTCGACGAGCGCGTGACGGTGCTCAACCAGACGCCCTCGGCGTTCCGCCAGTTGATGCGGGCGGAGGAGTCATTCGATGAGGCCGAGCGCGCCCGGCTCGCGCTGCGCTACGTCATCTTTGGAGGCGAGGCGCTCGATATCGGAGCGCTCCGGCCGTGGTGGGAGCGGCACGGCGACGAGCGGCCCCAGCTCGTGAACATGTACGGCATCACCGAGACGACGGTGCACGTCACCTACCGGCCGGTGGGCCGTGCGGACCTGGAGCGTGCCTGGTCGAGCGTCACGGGCCGTCAAATCCCCGACCTGTCCATCTACGTGTTGGACGAGCACCTGCAACCGGTGCCCACGGGAGTGGCCGGGGAAATCCACGTGGGAGGCGCGGGCGTCTCGCGAGGCTATCTGGAGCGGCCGGCGCTGACGGCGGAGCGCTTCCTGCCGGACCCGTTCTCGAGCGAGCCGCATTCCCGGCTCTACAAAACGGGAGATCGGGCGCGCTGGTTGCCGGAGGGGGACCTCGAGTACCTCGGCCGAATCGATCTCCAGGTGAAGATCCGCGGCTTCCGAATCGAGCTGGGAGAGATCGAAACAGCCATCCAGCAGCACGAGTCCGTGCGCGAAGCCGCGGTGGTGGTGCGAGAGGACACGCCGGGAGACAAGCGGCTCGTGGCCTACGTCGTGCCCAATACCCCTCGCCCTCCGGGAGAGGGACGGGGTGAGGGTATCGAGTCCCCTGGCTTCCCCACCTCGGACCTGCGCGCCTTCCTGAAGAAGACCCTGCCCGACTACATGGTCCCGGCGTTCTTCGTGCCGCTGGCGGTGCTGCCACTCAACCAGAACGGCAAGCTGGACCGCCGGGCCCTGCCCGCGCCGGACGTCTCGGCGCATCTGAACGAGAGCACCCTCCTCGCCCCGCGCACGCCCATCGAGGAGGTGGTGGCGGGCATCTGGGCCGGGCTCTTCAAGGTCGAGCGGCTCGGCCTGGAGAGCGACTTCTTCGCGCTCGGAGGGCACTCGCTGCTGGCCGCGCAGATCATCGCGCGCGTCCGGCAGTTGTTGGGAGTGGACCTCCCCATCCCGCGCCTGTTCGAGGCGCCCACGCTGGCGGGCTTCTCCGCCGCCGTCACGGACGCCCTGCGCGCGGGCCATCGCCTCGAAACGCCGCCACTCACGGCGCTCCCACGGGAAGAGTCGCTGCCCGTCTCCTTCGCGCAGGAGCGGCTGTGGTTCCTGCACCGCTGGGAGCCGGGGGTGTCCACCTATGACGTCCCGGTGCTCTTCCGGCTCTCGGGAGGGCTCGACGAGGCGGCGCTGGAGCGGGCCCTGAGGACGCTGATCGAGCGCCACGACTGCCTGCGCACGCTGTTCCGCGAGCACGAGGGCCGCCCGGTGGGGTACCTCGCCCCGGTGGAGTCCTTCCACCTGGTCCGGGGGGAGAGCCCCACCCTGTCCGGGCCGGAGCGAGCCGCCCTGCTCGACCTGCTGGCGCGGCAAGGAGGAGAGCGCCCCTTCGACCTGGCCACCGAGCTGCCCTTCCGAGCGACGCTGTTCCGCTTCGGGCCGGAGGAGCACGCGCTGTACCTGAACGTGCATCACATCGCGGTGGACGGCTGGTCGCTGCCCGTGCTCCTGCGGGAGCTGTCGGCGCTCTACTCGGCCTTCACGAAGGGCACGGCGCCCGCGCTGCCGTCCCTGCCCTTCCGGTATGCCGACTACGCGGCGTGGCAGCGCCGCCGCCTCGAAGGTCCTGGCTTCGACACGCTGCTCGGCTACTGGCGGGAGCGCCTGCGAGGGCTCGAGCCCATCGACCTTCCGCTCCGCCAGCAGCGCCCGAGGAACGGGAGCTCCCGAGCCGTCTCCGTGCCGGTGCACCTCCCGAGGCCACTGAGCGACAGCCTCCGGGCCCTCTCACGGCGCGAGGGCACGACGCTCTTCATGAGCCTCACCGCGGTGTTCGCGACACTGCTCGGCCGTTACGCGCAGCAGGAGGACTTCGCCCTCACGGTGCCGGTAGCGGGCCGGGAGCTGCCCGAGCTGGAGGGCATCATCGGGTTCTTCGTCAACACCGTGGTGCTGCGCATGAACCTCGCGGGGGACCCGGCGTTCTCAGAGCTGCTCAGGCGCGTGCGCGAGACGTGCCTGGAGGCCTTCGCGCACCAGGAGGCTCCGTTCGAGAGGCTCGTCGAGGTGCTCGGGTCCTCGACCTCGAGAGACCCGTCGCGCCAGCCGCTGGCCCGGGTGAGCATCGCGCTCGACACGACGCCCCCCGATATCGGCCTGGAGCTGCCCGGCGTGCGCGTCGAGCCGCGAGAAACAACGTCGGAGCACGCCAAGTTCGAGCTGGCCCTGCGCCTGACCGAGACGCCCGAGGGGCTCCAGGGCGCGCTCACCTATGACGCGGCGCTCTTCGACGCGGAGCTGATGGAGCGGATGGCGGAGCACTTCCGCGTGCTCGTCGAGGCCTTGGCGGGCAAACCCGAGGCCCCGCTCTCCACTGTCTGCCTGCTCACCGAGGCCGAGCGGCGGCGCGTGCTGGTGGAGTGGAACGACACGCGGGTGCCCTTCCCGAAGCAGTCGTGCATCCACGAGCTCTTCGAGCAGGAGGCGGCGCGCGGGCCGGACGCGGTGGCGGTGGAGTTCGGCGAGGAGACGCTGACGTACCGGCGGCTCGACGAGCGGGCCAACCAGCTCGCGCACCTGCTGCGGCGCATGGGCGTGGGGCCGGACGAGCGCGTGGGGTTGTGCCTGGAGCGGTCGGTGGAGCTGATCGTCTCGCTGCTGGGCATCCTGAAGGCGGGCGGGGCCTACGTGCCGTTGGACCCGGCGTATCCGCGCGAGCGCCTGACGATGATGTTGGAGGACGCCCGGCCCCGGGTGCTGGTGACGACACGGGCCCTGGTGGGCCAGTTGCCGGTGGAGGGCATGGAGGTGCTCTTCATCGAGGAGGCGCCTGTCGCGAGCGAGCCGGTGGAGGCACTCCAGAGCGGCGCGGGCCCGAGGAACCTCGCGTACATCGACTTCACCTCGGGCTCGACGGGCAGGCCGAAGGGCGTGTGCATCGAGCACTACACGGTGGCGCGGCTGGTGAGGGGCGTGGACTACGCGGAGCTGAGCGAGCGCGAGACGTTCCTGCTGATTGCCCCCATCTCGTTCGACGCGTCGACGCTGGAGGTCTGGGGCTGCCTGCTGAACGGCGGGCGGCTGGTGGTGTACCCGCCGCAGGCGCCCGGGGACGTGCGGGAGCTGGAAGAGGTGTTGAAGCGGCACGGAGTGACGACGCTGCACCTGACGGCGGGACTCTTCACGCAGATGGTGGAGGCCAACATCGAGTCCCTGCGGGGGCTGCATCAGCTGCTGACGGGAGGCGACGTGGTGTCGGCGCCGCACGTGCGGCGGGTGCTGGAGGAGCTGGGGTGCCCGGTGACGGCGTGCTACGGGCCCACGGAGAGCACCACGTTCACGAGCTGCCACCGCATGACGCGGCCGGAGCAGGTGGGCGAGGCGGTGCCCATCGGCGGGCCCATCGGGAACACGAGCGTGTACATCCTCGACGCGGGGATGCAGCCGGTGCCGGTGGGGGTGACGGGAGAGCTGTACATCGGTGGGGACGGGCTCGCGCGCGGGTACCTCGTCAATCCTGCCCTGACGGCGGAGCGCTTCATCCCGGACCCATTTGGCGGAGAGCCGGGAGCGCGGCTGTACCGGACGGGGGACCAGGCGAGGTGGAGGAAGGACGGGGTGCTGGAGTTCCTCGGGCGGCGGGACACGCAGGTGAAGCTGCGCGGCTACCGCGTGGAGCCCGGCGAGGTGGAGGCGGTGCTGCGGGCGCACCCGGGGGTAAAGGAAGCCGCGGTGGTGGTGCGCGAGGACGTCCCCGGAGACAAACGCCTGGTGGCCTACGTGGCCCCGGGCGAGCCCGTGCCGAGCGTGAGCGAGCTGCGCGCGTACTCCGAGGAGAAGCTCCCCGAGTACATGGTCCCGGCGGCGTACGTCGTGCTGCCGGCGCTGCCGCTGACGGTCAACGGCAAGGTGGATCGCAAGGCGCTGCCGGCGCCGGACGCCAGCGCGCTCGCGGCCCGGGAGTACGCCGCGCCCCGCAACCGCACCGAGGAGGTACTCGTCGGCCTCTGGGCGGAGCTGCTCCACGTCGAGCGCGTGGGCATCCACGATGACTTCTTCTCGCTCGGAGGACACTCGCTGCTCGCGACACGGCTGGTGTCGCGTGTGCGCTCGGTGCTCGGGGTGGAGCTGGGCCTGCGCGCTGTTTTCGAGGCCTCCACCATCGCGCAGCAGGCGGAGCTGCTCGGCGGGCAGGCGCGCGTCGAGCCCATTCAACCCATCACGGCGGCCACGGAGCTGCCGCTCTCCTTCGCGCAGGAGCAGCTCTGGTTCCTGCAGCAGATGGAGCCGGAGAGCCCCGCGTACAACATTCCCCTGGCCTGGCGGCTCGACGGGCCGCTGGACGTGCCGACGCTCACGGCCGCACTCGTCGGGTTGCGCGAGCGCCACGAGCCCCTCCGGACCGTCTTCGTGACCGAGGGAGGACTCCCCCGCCCGAAGCTGCTGCCGGCGGCTCCGTTCGCCCCGAGCGTGGAGGACCTCTCCGGCCAGGAGGAGTCCGACCGGCGGTTGGCGCTGGAGCGCGTCCTCGCGCGGGAGATGCACCGGCCCTTCGAACTGTCCCAGGGCCCGCTGCTGCGCGCGGAGCTGATCCGGCTCGCCCCGGAGCGGCACGTCCTCCTGCTGGTGCTGCACCACGCCATCTGCGACGGGTGGTCGGCCGGGCTCGTCGCCTCCGAGCTGGGAGTCCTCTACCGGGCGCACGCCACGGGCCAGCCCGCCGCGCTCCCTCCCCTGCCCCTGCGCTACGCCGACTACGCGGCCTGGCAGCGGCGGGACCTCCAGGGCGAGCGATTGGAGGACTTGCTCGCCTTCTGGAAGCAGCGGCTCGAGGGCCTCACACCCCTGGAGCTCCCGGCGGATCTCCCCCGGCCGGCGGTGCTCGGCTGGAAGGGCGCGACCCTGCCGCTGCGCATCTCCCGCGAGACGACGGCGGCGCTCGAGGCGATTGCCCGGAAGGAAGAGGCCTCGCTCTTCATGGTGCTCCTCTCCGCGTTCTCCGTCCTGCTCGGGAGGTACTGCGGGCAGGAGGACGTGGCGGTCTCCACGCCCGTTGCGGGCCGCGTCATCCCCGAATTCGAGAAGCTCGTCGGCCCGTTCCTCAACACGCTCATCCTCCGGGCGGACCTCTCGGGGGACCCCACCTTCCCCGAGGTGCTGCGGCGGGTGCGCGAGAGCTGCCTCGCGGCCTACGAGCACCAGGCGGTGCCCTTCGACAAGCTCGTCCAGACGCTCGCTCCGGCCCGAGACCCGAGCCGCGCGCCGTTCACGCCCGTGGCCTTCATGCTCCAGAACCTCCCGGAGTCCGGGCTCGAGCTGCCGGGGCTGTCCGTCGGTACCGTCTCGGTGGAGCCCGACACGACTCAGGCGGAGCTGGTCATCACCCTGCACCCCGACAGGGACGGAGGGCTCGGAGGCACGTTCACCTTCAGCACCGAGCTCTTCGAGGCCCCCACCGTTACGCGGATGATGGAGCACTGGCAGCGGCTGCTCGAGGGACTCGCTAAGCGGCCCGGTGCGCGCATCGCCACGCTGCCGCTGCTCAGTGACGAGGAGCGGCGGAAGCTGCTCGTCGAGTGGAGTGGCCCGTCCCACGACTTCCCCTCGGGGACGAGCCTGCACGAGCTGTTCGCCGCGCAGGTGGCCCGCACGCCCGGTGCCACGGCGGCGGTGTTCCAGGAGACGTCGCTCACGTACGCGGAGCTGGACCGGAGGGCCAACCAGGTGGCCTGGCGTCTGCGCGAGCGGGGCGCGGGTCCCGAGGTCCTCGTGGGCCTGTGCGCCGAGCGCTCGCTGGAGATGGTCATCGGCCTGCTCGGCATCCTGAAGGCGGGCGCCGCCTATGTGCCGTTGGATCCGTCGTATCCGCCCGAGCGGCTGGGCGTATTGGTGGAGGACTCGCGGCTCTCGCTCCTGCTCACGCAGCGGAGGCTCGAGGGACACCTTCCGGCGCACGGGGCCACGCGCGTCTTCCTGGACGACGAGACGCTCGCCACGGAGCCGGAGCACGCGCCGGAGAGCGGTGCCGGCCCGGACAACCTCGCGTATGTCATCTTCACGTCCGGCTCGACGGGCCGGCCCAAGGGGGTGCTCGTGCAGCACCGCGGGGTGGTGAACCACTGCACCGCGGTGGTACGCGCGTTCGAGCTGCGAGCGGAGGACCGCTTCCTCCAGTTCTTCTCCCTCTCGTTCGACGGCTCGGTGGAGGAGCTGTTCCCCACGTGGTTCAGCGGAGCGGCCGTGGTGCTCATGCCGTGGCACGTGCCGGACTCGCTGGCCGCCTTCACACAGCTGCTCGAGCGGCAGCGGGTGACGGTGGCCGAGGTCCCCACCGCGTGGTGGCACGTCTGGAGCGATGCACTGGCGCGAGGTGAGGCGGTGCTGCCCGAGAGCCTCCGGCTGGTCGCCGTCGCGGGCGAGGCGGTGCAGCCCCGGGCGCTCGCGCAATGGAACGGCGCAGTGGGCGAGCGGGTAGCCTGGTGCAACACGTACGGGCCCACCGAGGCCACGGTGACCACTACGCTCTACGGCCCGCGAGGACGGGAGCGCGCCCGCGAGGAGCGGCTGCCGCCCATCGGAACACCCATCGACAATGTCCGCGTCTACGTGCTCGACGGTGAGCTCGCGCCCGTGCCCGTGGGCGTGCCGGGAGACCTATACATCGGCGGCGCGGGCGTGACGCGAGGCTATGCGCACCGGCCGGAGCTGACGGCGGAGCGGTTCATCCCCAACCCCTTCGGCACGAGCGGCGGCGAGCGTCTCTACCGCACCGGAGACCGCGCGAAGTGGCTGCGCGATGGGAGCCTGGAGTTCTGCGGCCGGCTCGACCATCAGGTGAAGATTCGCGGCTTCCGCATCGAGCTGGGCGAAGTGGAAGCGGCCGTCAGTGCCTGCCCGCGCGTGAGGCAGGCCGTGGTGGTGGACCGGTACGACGCGCGTGGGGAGCGCTACCTCGCCGCCTACGTGGTGCCCGAGGCCGAGGAGCCGAGGCCCACGCCGGCCTCACTGCGCGCGCTCCTGGAGCAGCGGCTGCCCGCGTACATGGTGCCTGCCCGGTTCGTCATCGTGGACGGGCTCGCGCTCAACGCCAACGGCAAGGTGGATCGCAAGGCCCTTCCGGCCCCGGAGACGGGCATGCCCGAGGAGGGCTACACCGCGCCGCGCAGCACCCTCGAGGTGATGCTGGCTCGCATCTGGGAGGACGTGCTGGGAGTGCAGGCCGTCGGAGTGGACGACAACTTCTTCGAGATCGGCGGACACTCGCTGTTGATGATGCGGGTGCTCGCGCGGATGGAGCGAGAGCTGGGCCGCACGCTGCCACTCTCCGCGCTGCTCCAGCACCCGACGGTCGCGCAGCTCGCCGAGCACCTGGGGGAAGCGGACACCACCGCCCGCTGGTCGCCGTGCGTGCTGCTCCAGCGGGGACAGCCGGACCGCGCACCGCTGTTCCTGGTGCACCCGGCGAACGGCCGCGTCCTGGGGTATGCGCGGACGGTCCGCCACCTGGCCCGCCTCCAGCCCGTCTACGGCCTGCAGGCCATCGGTCTGGACGAGGGCCAGCGGCCGCTGGAGCGCATCGAGGACATGGTCTCGCTCTACCTCGAGGGCCTCCGCGAGGTGCGGCCCCATGGCCCCTACCTCCTGGGAGGCTTCTCCGCGGGAGTGCCCATCGCCTTCGAGCTCGCCCGGCGGCTGGAGGAGTCCGGAGAGGAGGTAGCGCTGCTGGTGGACCTCGACGGCTCGGCGCCGCAGCTCGTGAGCAAGGAGGTCGCCCCGGAGACAGCCGAGACGGAGCTGCTGGATGTGTGGATCAACCAGTACCGCGAGGAGCGGGGCGAGGCGCCCATTCCCGGGCTGCGCGAGACGCTCTCGCGCCTGAGTCCAGAGGAGCAGCAGGCGGCGGTGCTCGCCGAGATGAAGCGGGTGAATGTTGCCCCGGCGAGTGCCACCGTCTCCACGGTGCGAGCGCTCATCGCGACCTCCGCCGCGCTCGCCAACGCGTTCGCGCGCTACGAGCCCCGGGGACGCATCCATGCGCCCGTGCTGAGCCTCCGCGCCGGCCAGCCAGGGGAAGGGCTCGAGCCTCGTTGGGAAGCGCTCTGGCGCGAGGTGACGCACGGGCCCATCTCCGTGGAGGTGCTACCGGCCACGCACGTGACGCTCCTGCGCGAGCCCTCGGTGCGGGACGTCGCGCGGCGCATGGACGCGCACCTGGAGCGGGTGCACGAGCGCACGAGCAACCGGGGATGAGGCCGGCTCACGGCGGAGGCGGCGAAAGCGCACGCAGCCCCTCGGCGATGGCGACGGCGATGTTGCCCATCAGATCCTGCCGCGCGTTGACGACATAGAGGTGCGGAGTGAGGGCCCACACCTCGCGCACCACGCGCCGGGGCGGTGAAGGGGGCTGGGTGCTCAGCTCGGCCTGCAGCAGCGGCAGCACCTTGTCGGACAGGCGCAGCGCGGTGTCCATGACGAAGAGGGCCAGGTGCGGGCGCAGCGCGCGCACGCGCCGGAAGAAGGCCCCCACCTCGTCGGCCGCCAGGTGCTTGGGCGGCGAGGACTTCATCTCCAGGTAGAGGAGCTTTCCCTCCGCCGCGGCCACCACATCCAGGTCTCCGCCCACCTCGGGCGCGTGGAACTTCACCCCCACGGCCACGTCGAAGCCGAGCCGCCCGCGCAGCTCGCGCGCCACGTACCACTCCAGCGTGGGGCCGAAGTTGTGGGCCGGGTAGCGCAGCCGGTAGCGGCCGCCGTCCTCGCGCTCGGCCAGCCCGAGCGCCACCAGCTCCTCGGCCACCTTCGCGGCCTGCGTGGCGCCCAGGTAGCGCGTGGCCTCGGTGGGCGAGAAGCTCCCGCGCCGCAGGATGGCGCCCCGGAGGAAGAGCCGGAAGGCGTAGTGGCCGAGGTGTTCGGCGAGCCGCTCGGCCGCCTCGCCCTCGAGGTCCGGCGGAAACGGCAGCTCCAACGGGGCCACGGTGGGTTGGAAGCCGCGGCGCACCATCATGGCGAGGGCCTCGCCGCCAGAGCGCAGCAGCAACCGGGGCACGGGGGGAGCCCCCGCGGCGTGCAATTCCAGCTCACGCGCCGAGGGCTGCTCCCCGGCCTTCACGAGTCGCAGTCGACGTCGTTGAAGGTGTTGAAGGGCGCGCCCGCCACGGCGATGACCTCGTCATTGCCACACGGGGGCGTGCTCAGCTGGGCGTCCTTGGTGGCGATGTGCCAGGTGTCCAGGCCGCCCCGCTCGTTGTCGAGGTCGCCCACGGCGAACGCGTCGATGTTGCAGCCGGGGCAGGTGCCCGAGAGGCCCGGAGCCTTGGGGTCCTCGCCGTTGCCCGGGGCCCAGCTGAAGGAGACGGGCATGGGCTTGGGCGTGGCGGTGGGCACCTTGAACTTCCCCTCGTCCACGGTGATGCAGTTGGCGAGGTCGGGCCGGGTGACGGTGCCATCGGCCTTGCGCTGCTCGCACGTCTGCGTCTGGGAGAAGTAGTAGGCGTAGCGGTTGCCGCGCTCGGGCGTGAAACCGATGGTGCCGTGGGACTCCGAATACTGTCCCTTCTCCTGCAGGAAGGCCCGCTGGGTGACGAACCAGGTGCGCAGGTTGGACTTGGCCTCGGCCTGCTTGGCGCGCGCCTGGAACTTGATGAAGTTGGGAATGGCCACCGCGGCGAGGATGCCGATGATGGCCACGACGATCATCAGCTCGATGAGCGAGAAGCCACGACCCTGCCTGGGAAACGAACGGCGCATGGAGAAACCCCGTGAAGAACGGGCGGAAAAGTATCATCTCCAGCGCATGAACAGGCAGAGCCCGGCCCCTCGCTGAGCGGGGAACCGGGCGGAGCCTTCACCCCGGGTGCGCCGTCACCGTACGGCCACGGTGCGGCCGCGCCAGTCGGCGGAGCTCCAGCGGTTGAAGGAGCCGATGGCCTCGGGGCTCTCGGCGCTCTTCTCCGGCACCAGCGTCTCGCGCTTGAGCACCTGGAAGGAGGACTTCACCCGTCCCTCCACGAGGGCCTCGCGGGCCACCAGCACGCGCGAGCCGTCCGGGGAGAAGCCGGCGAGCTCCACGTAGCCCAGCACGGGCTCGGTGGCGGCGGGAGCCACCGCGTCCAGCACCCACGCGCCGCCCTCCTGGTGGAAGACCCACAGCTCGGTCCAGCTCTCGAGCATCTGCACCGCCACGGCCACCGCCGAGCCCTGGGCCGAGCGCCGCACGGAGCCTGGCCACACCAGCCCGTAGGTGCAGCGCTCGGAGAGCACGGCCTTGGGATTCTGGGCGTCCTTCAGGCGCAGGCACGTCTCTCCCGGCTGGCCCGGGGTGAGCTCGAGCACGGGCCCGGAGCCCGGCAGCTCGGGGGTGGGCTCGGAGGCGTGACGCGAGGCGCCCACCCGCACCGCGGCGGCCGTGTAGAGCGGCTTGTCCTCCTCGGCCAGCTCGGCCTTCAGCACGAGCGCCAGCTCCTCCACGGAGCGCTCGCTGGCCTTCGCGCCGCGCCGCACCTCGCCGCGGCGGGAGAACTGGTAGGCCAGGGAGGAGAGCACCTCGGCCCGGCGCAGGTGGAGCCGGTTGGCCAGGTACGCCGGCAGCTTCGCCGCGTCCACCTGCTCCAGCACGGAGGCGCGCCACTCATTGACGGACTGCTGCTCCACGGGGCCGAGCGCCGGGTCGATGCACTCGGGCCGCGTGAGCGCGAGCGCCGCGCGGAGCCTCATCGCGGGAGTGCCACCGAGCGCCAGCACGCGGCGGAAGGCCTCGCCGTCGTAGCAGACGCGGGTGCGGCCCTCGCGCTCGAAGCTGACGAGCTTCACGCCATAGCTCGCGGCCACGTCGAGGTGCGCGGCCAGGGCGGTGTCATTGGTCTTGTTGGAGGTGGCGCGCCGGGCGAGCCGGTCGGCCATGGTGCCGAGCGCATCGAAGAGCTCCGGCCCCACCTGCGAGGCGGGTGCCGCGCGCAGCAGCGCCGCCGCGTAGCCGATGCCCAGCGCCTCCGAGCCGGGCGAGTCCTCGAGGAATTCCACCACGGCCTGGAGCCGGGGCACGCTCGTCTCGTCCAGGGGGTAGACGCGCACCTGGCCCTCGCGCACGTAGCCGGGCCGCTCGCGGCGATGGTCATACACCTGGATGAAGCCCTGCCGTTCCCCGCGGACCTCGAGCCATTCCCCTTGAGAGAGATTGGCCTGGCGGGGAGCGGAGTCCTGCGAAGCGGCGCGCAGGGGCGCCTGGTCCTGCACCACGAGGGCAATGGCGACGAGCGTGGCGAGCATGGGTTACTCCTCCTGCGAGGACTGCTCCTCGGTGCTGGCCATGACCTCGGACGAGGGCGAGCCCTGGGACTTCGGCGCCTTCGCGTACGCGGCCGTCTGGGGCTGCCCGAGCAGGTTGCCGGCGATGAAGCCACCGGCCTGGGGAGGCGCGATGATGACCTGGATCTTGTCGGACAGCTTGTCGGCGAGCGTCTTCTGGATGAGGAGCGGGTTGCGGGTGATGAGCTCGGCATCGCGGGCGAGCTGGGCGGAGGTGGCCTTGCCGGTGACCTCGACGCGGTAGGCCTCGGACTCGGCGAGCTTGCGGCGGGCATCGGCCTCGCCGGCGGCCTCGATGCGGTGGGCCTCGGCCTCGGCGGTGGCCTGGGTGAGGCGGGAGACCTTGGCGGCCTCGGCCTCGAGCCGGCGCTGCTCTATCTCCTTCTCCTTGAAGGGGAGGATGTGGCGCATGGCCTCGGCCTTGGCGCGGGCGGCGATGATCTCCTCGTTGCCGGCGGCCTCGGCGGCTTTCTCGCGGCGGACCTTGTCGGCCTCGGCCTCGAGGGCGGACTGCTTCACCTGCTTGTCCTTGAGCTCGAGCGTGTAGCGCATCTTCTCCGAGCTCAGCTCCTCGGCGAGCAGCGCCTCCATGCCGGAGCGGTACTGCTGGGGCAGGTCCACGTTGCCCAGGGTGACCGAGCGGAGGATGACGCCATCGGCGGCGAGCAGGGGCGTGAGCTCCTCGGTGAGGTCCTTCTGAATCTGGACGCGGTGGGTGGAGAAGATTTCCCGCACGGTGTGCTGGGCGAAGTGGCGGCGGATCACACCGTCGATGGCGGGCTCGATGATGTCCTGGCCCACGTTCTCCGGGAGCCGGGCGGCGAGGGTGCGGATGTGCTCGGCGTCGAGCGTGTAGCGGATGTTGACCTCGACACCGATGGACAGGCCCTCGATGGACTGGAAGGGAGCCGCGTCGGTGGCGCGGGCGCTGCGGGAGGGCTGGAAGGTCTGGTCCTTGAGGCTGTAGCGGCTGAGCCGGTGCACCTGGGGAACCAGCAGGGACCAGCCCTCGTGCAGCTCGGAGACGGTGCCGGTGAGCCGGTTGACGCGGATGCCGACCTCGCCCGGTTCGATCATGCAGACGGGCTGGGAGACAATCACCCCGGCCATCACGCCCGTCACCGCCAGCCCGGCCACCACCCGGCGGCCCCGCTGGGTGTAGATGAGCCAGCGGACGCGGCTGACCATCCCGCGCGCGGCCTCACCGGCCAGCGACACCATCTTCATCAGGACCTCGCCCCGCTTCTGCTCGGTCTGCTTCGACTCGTTCTGCTTCGACTCGCTCTGCTTCGGCTCGTTCTGCGCTTCGTTGCTCATTGAGTGCCCTCTCCGCACGGAGGGCATTGCAGAAGGGATGCCGGGCAGGCGGGCGGGCACGCGCAGAGGGAAGGGCCGGAGCGGACCTCTCCGAGAGGCACGAATGCGTGGCTACGCGGACGCACCGCGTGGTTGGGGGGACCCATGGCCGCACACGGGGTGCGGCAGTACATCCACGAAGCTCACCCGAGCGGCTGGAGGCGCTCGGCGAGCTTCCCGGTGGCGAGCAGCTCACGCAGCTCGTCTCCCATCCGCTCCCCTTCCGCCAACACCTGACGCCAGGCGCGCACCCGCTCGGCGTCGGGCATCCGGACGAAGTCGTCCCGGTCCGGAATCTTCCCATTCGGCAGGCGCGCGACGAGCTCGGGAGACGGAGAGAGGAGCAGGGCCCGGCGGAAGTTGGCCGGACCCGCCCGCCGCCAGCGCAGCGACTTGTCGAACCAGCCGGGCACCACGTACGGGTAGAAGTGCGGATAGAGCACCAGGCCCTCGCCCGGGCCGAACTCCAGGTCGGGGTGGTAGTCGAGCACCCCGCCATCCCGATAAATCCCCTCCCCCGCCCCGGGAATGCGCACCCCGCTGAGCACGAGGGGAATGGAGCCCGAGGCCAGGAGCGCCGGGCGCAGATTCTCCCGGGTCAGCGGCAGGTGGACGGAAGGCAGGTCCGCGAGCCCGGTGAAGGGGCTGGTATCCCCCGCGCTGTGGAAGATGACGCGCTCCATCTGGAGCCCCAGGGAGCGGCGGCTCACCAGATTGCACAGGGCGCCAAGCGCGAGCCCCGCCATCTGCGCGTGGCGCTGCTCGCTGGCGGTGAGGCCCCGGCAGCGGGTGGTAATCACGTGCAGCCGCGCCCACGGGTGGCCCAGAATCTGCGCCTCGCCCTCGGGGCCCAGGAGCGTGTCCAGGATGGCCTGGCTGGTGGTGCTCACCAGGGACGGCGGGGGATTGGGCGGGTAGCGCTGCTCGACATAGGCCTCGGCGAACCGCGCCAGGGCGGCCACGGGGTCCTTCTGGGCGAGGCATGCCAGCCGCCAGCTCCCAATGGACGAGCCGATGAGGTGCAACGGGCGGGTCCGCTCCCTCAGGACCTCACCGAACAGCACCCGGTCGAGCCCGGCGAGCACCAGCCACTTGGGGCCACCGGAGGCCCCGGGCAGGACATCGATGTCATCCGCGCGCAGGCCGCGTTCGCGAATCAGACGCAGCGCGTCGGGGCCGGCCAGGAGGGTGAGACTCGGGCTCATGCCGGTGGGGGATATAGAGGAGGAGATCTTTTTCCAAGGACGTTCGTTGAAGGGGGCATGCTCAAGCATTCTCTCCTCTGCCTTGGCCTTCTGGCGCTGCCCACGACCGCTTCCGCCGAGCCCAACCCGCCCACGAAGAAGCCCGCCCCCCAGAGCCGTCCCGCCGTGTCCCCCGGGACGCTCGAGGCGGCCATCTCCGCCCCCCGGGTGCAGATCGCCCTGCTCCTGGACACCAGCAGCAGCATGGACGGGCTCATCGAGCAGACGAAGCGCCAGCTGTGGACGGTGGTGAATGCCTTCCAGAATGCCCGGCGAGACGGGCAGGCGGCGAAGCTGGAGATCGCCCTCTACGAGTACGGCAACGACGGCCTGTCGTCCGAGGGCGGCTTCATCCGGCAGGTGATGCCTCTGACGACGGACCTGGACCGGGTGTCCGAGCAGCTCTTCGCCCTGAAGACGAACGGGGGCAGCGAGTTCTGCGGCCAGGTCATCCAGAAGGCGACGCAGCAGCTCGAGTGGAGCAAGGAGAAGAAGGACCTGAAGCTCATCTACATCGCGGGCAACGAGCCCTTCTCGCAGGGGCCGGTGGCGTTCAAGACGGCGCTCGGGGCGGCGAAGGAGCACGGCATCGTGGTGAACACCATCCACTGTGGTCCGCCGGAAGTGGGCGCGAACACCGGCTGGGCGGAGGCGGCGCGGGTCGCGGGAGGGCAGCCCTTCAACATCGACCAGAACCGGGCGGTGGCGATGATCGCCGCGCCGCAGGACGAGGAGATCGCGAAGCTGGGCGTGGAGCTGAACAAGACGTACCTGGGGTATGGGCGCTCGGGAGCGGAGGCGAAGAAGCGGCAGGTGGCGCAGGACGCCAACGCCAGCACCAACGCGGTGAGCGCCACGACGCGCGCCATGTCCAAGGCCTCGCGGCTCTATGACAACTCGGGCTGGGACCTGGTGGATGGAACGAAGCAGGGCAAGGTGAAGCTCGAGACCCTCAAGGAGGAGGATCTGCCCGAGGAGCTGCGCGGCAAGAGCGTGGAGGAGCGCAAGGCGGTGCTCGAGGCCAAGGAGAAGGAGCGCACGGAGCTGCAGGCGCGCATCCAGCAACTGAGCGCCGAGCGGCAGCAGTACCTGGCCGGCAAGGAGAAGGAGCAGGCCGCGGAGGGCGGAAACACGCTCGACAAGGCCATCCTCCAGTCCGTCCAGACCCAGGCGAAGGAGCAGAGCTTCACCCTGGAGTAACGGGCAGTTGCGATGACGCATGGCGTCGAGCGGGAGGGATGTGGCAGTCTGCACGCCCCCCGCCTCGTCCGTCGAAAGGAAGCGTCTTGAGTCAGTCGCGCCCCCTGGATTTTGCCCGTAGCACCGAGAAAGAGCCCCACCTCGAGCGGGCCCGCGCCATCCTCCGCGCGCACCCCGAGCTCAAGGACCTCTGCGGCCCGACGCCCATCACCGCCGCATTCGTCGTGCTGCTGGTCGCGGGACAGGTGGCCATCGCCTGGGCCCTGAGGGGTTCGCCGTGGTGGGCGCTGCTGGCCACCGCGTGGCTGGTGGGCGCCTTCATCGACCACGGCCTGTGGGTGCTCATCCACGAGTGCACCCACAACCTCGTCTTCAAGAGCCCGCGCCTCAACGCCGTGCTCCAGCTCTTCACCAACCTGCCCATCCTCTTCCCCGCGGCGGCCTCGTTCCGCAAGTACCACCTCATCCACCACCGCTTCCAAGGCGACGTGGAGCTGGACGCGGACCTGGCCACCCCCTTCGAGGCGAAGCTGATCGGCAACTCGTTCTGGGGCAAGGCCTTCTGGCAGCTCAACTTCTGGGCCTTCCAGGCCATGCGCGTGCCGAGGCTGCGCCGCGTGCCCTTCTTCGACCGCTGGTACGTGGCCAACATGAGCATCCAGCTCGCCTTCATCGCGGGCGTCTGGGCCACGCTCGGGACTCGCGCCCTCGTCTACATGTTCCTCTCGTCCATCTTCGCCATCGGCCTGCATCCGCTGGGCGCGCGGTGGATTCAAGAGCACTTCCTCGTCAAGGCGCCCCAGGAGACGTACTCGTACTACGGGCCGCTCAACTGGGTGGCCTTCAACGTGGGCTACCACAACGAGCACCACGACGTGATGCGCGTGCCCTGGACGCGCCTGCCCCAGGTGCGCAAGCTCGCCCCCGAGTTCTACGACAATCTGCACTACCACCGCTCGTGGACGGCGCTGTGGCTGAAGTTCCTCTTCGATCCCTCCCTCTCGCTCTACAGCCGCATGACGCGCAGCGGTGGCTCGGGAGATGGCTCGGTGCAGGCCGAGGAGATCTCGAAGGCCGCCTGAGATGGATGAGAATCGCGCGCTGCGCGACAAGCTGGAGCAGGCGCAGAGCGAGCTCCGCCGGGTGAGAGAGCACCTGGAGAAGCTCCGGGCACACCACGCCCGCGAGCGCGACTCCCTGGTGCGGCAGTTGGAGGACGCCCGGCGCGAGCTGGCCGAGCTCAAGGCGCTGACCGGGAAGCCCGGTGGGCTCGCGCCGCGGGAGCCCCAGTCCCCCCGTACCGAGTCGGCCCGGGGGGCGCTCTACAGCAGCAGCACCGTGTACGTGGGCCTCGCGCGGCTCCCCGGCCCGGGGGACGACGAGGCCCTGCGGCGGCTCTCCCAGCTGAGCGCGGTGTCGCTCGCCGACCTGCGGATGAGAATGGCCGCGCCACCCCCCCTCCTCCTGACGCGGCTGTCTGGCACCGAGGCGGAGACGCTCGTCCGGGAGCTGCGCGCCGAGGGCTTCGCGGCGGTGGGCTGCGAGCTGAAGCCCCGCGCGGCCGCCAGTCCCCTCTCCGTGCGCCGCTTCCAGTTGGAGGACACCGGGCTGCGCGTGGAGGGCGAACGCGGCGAGCGCCTCGAGCGCGTACGGGTTCCCTGGGAGCAGCTCCGCCTGCTGGTGCGCGGCCGGCGCACCACCCGCACGGTGGAAAAGGGAATGGAGGCTGATCTCGTCCTCGACGGAACCAGCCTCCGCACGGTCACGAGTCAGTTCGAGGTGACGAACGAGGACTCGGGGCGCTTCCTCTGGGCGTACGGCCCGGACGTCCGGGTGGCCTTCACGAGCGCCACCGACTTCAACGGGCTCGGCGCACGGCGGGGCCTGTCGCGGGGCGTTGATCTCCAGGCGATGGCGGAGGTACTGCGCGAGCGCGCCCCCCACGTGGCCTACGACGACCGGTTGATGCGGTACCCGAGCCTCTCGATACCGCTGGTGGACTCGGAGCGCACCCACGAGCTGTTCGCCGAGCTGCTGTGGCAGGCCGTCAAGGAAGGCGTGCTGTAGGGCCGCCTACCCGTCGACGTCGGCGTCCACCGCGAGGGGGGACTCGGAATAACGGGTGAGCAGATCCGCCGGCGTGCCGAAGACGGCGAGCGCGCCCGCGGAGCGCAGGTCCTCGTCCGAGTACCCTCCGCACACCAGCCCGATGCTCCGCATGCCCAGGCGCACGGAGCCCTCGACGTCATAGGGCAGGCCCGCGATGGTCAGCGTGTCGTCGGTCCCATCGAGCCCCAGCAGGCGGATGGCTTCGGCGGGGATCTCCTCGTTGAGGCGGGTGTGGTCCACCTCCGCGTCCGTGGTGCTCGCGTCGATGAGCTCCTCCACCCCGAGCAGCTCGATGTAGTGCTCCAGCTCGTCGGGATCCGCGGTGGAGGCCAGGGCGATCATCCAGCCCTGCTCACGCAGGTGCACGAGCAGCTCGGTGGCGCCGGCGAAGGCCCTCACCCGGGGGAGATACTCCTCGTGGAAGAGCGCGCGGTGGAAGCTCGCCAGCTCCTCGGCGTAGCGCTCGTACTCGTCCTCGGGGAGGAATACGGAGAGGAACCGGTCCCCGTTCCGGGCCATCTGCGCGAGGATCCGAGGCAGCCGCACCTGACGCCCATACCGGGCCAGCGCCTCCTGCCAGGCACGGGCGCGCAGCACGTGGGTGTCCACCAGTGTCCCATCCACCTCGAAGATGATCGCCTTGTCGGGCAACGCACAGCCTCCGCTTGCAAAGTGCGCACTCCCAACCCTCGTCACCAACCAAGAAAGTCCGCGCACGGGGCGGGATGCCCCGCCGAGCCTTGGGCCCCCTCGCACGAAGGGGCACACGCCCGCTCTCCATGTTCCCCAGCAGGCGAGCAGGAGGCCCCCCCGCGCCGCCCATCGCCACGCACGTGACATTCCGCCGCGCGAAGCACCATCCCTCCGTTTCGCGGCCGCTACCATCGCGGCCCTTCCTGTCATTGGGGGTGAAAACCATGAAGGCCGTTGCCCTGAAGCGCTACCTGCCCGCCTCGAATCCCGAGTCCTTCCTCGACCTGGAGCTGCCGGATCCGAAGCCGCAGGGGCGGGAGCTGCTCGTCCGCGTCCATGCCGTCTCGGTGAACCCGGTGGACACGAAGCTCCGCTCGCCCAAGGACAAGATCGAGGATCCGCCGCGTGTGCTCGGCTGGGACGCCTCGGGCGTGGTGGAGGCCACCGGGCCGGACTGCAAGCTCTTCAAGCGCGGGGACGCCGTGTACTACGCGGGAAGCATCGTGCGCCCGGGTTGCGACAGCGAGCTGCACGTGGTGGACGAGCGGATTGTAGGGCCGAAGCCGAAGTCGCTCGATGACGCGCAGGCGGCCGCCCTGCCCCTCACGGCCCTCACCGCCCACGAGGCCCTCTTCGACCGGTGCGCCATCGACCCGGGCGGGAAGCACGCGGGCCGGACGTTGCTCGTCATCAACGGCGCGGGCGGAGTGGGCTCCATCGCCATCCAGCTGGCGAAGCTGGCGGGGCTGCGCGTCATCGCCACCGCCTCGCGCCCCGAGTCCCAGGAGTGGTGCCGGAAGATGGGCGCCGACCACGTCATCAACCACCGCGAGAACATCCCCCAGCAACTGAGGGACGCGGGCAACCCCGAGGTCGACTACATCTTCAACACCGTGGACACCTCGGGCTACTGGGACACCATGGTCGAGGCCATCAAGCCCTTCGGGCGCATCGTCTCCATCGTCGAGTCGAGCAAGCCGGTGGAGCTGGGGAAGCTGATGGGCAAGAGCGCGAGCTTCTCGTGGGAGCTCATGTTCACCCGCGCCCGCTTCCAGACGGCGGACATGGAGGAGCAGCACCGGATTCTCGCGCAGGTGGCCGGGTGGATTGACGCCGGGAAGCTGAAGACGACGCTCACGGAGACGCTCTCGCCCATCAACGCCGCCAACCTGCGCGCGGCGCATGCGAAGGTCGAGTCCGGGAAGATGATGGGCAAGCTCGTCCTCGCCGGGTGGCGCTGAGCCCGCGGAGCTACGCGAGGGTGGCGGGAGGAACGCGGGCTACAGGCCGCAACAGCGCGTCCCCCCGGCCACACTCCCCGTCCTAGCCGCCCCCTTTGGGGTGGCCCGGCGATTGCTGCTATGGAGGAGCCTCTGGCCGCGCCGATCCCCGCGCGGCGCCTCTGCCAGAGGCCCTCATGCCCCTCCTATCGCTGTCGGTTTCGCTCCTGGTGCTGCACGCCGTCAGTCTCTCGCCCGCCTCCGTGCCGGCGCGAGGCAACCAGGAGACCCTCGTCACGCTCGACCGCGCCTCGCGCGTGGTCATCACCGCGCGCACGCCCTCGGGCACCTCCTGCGAGATTGTCGACCAGGTGCGCGGCCCCTTCGCCCAGAGTGGCTCGGCGGGCAGCTCCAACTGCGAGTTGGATCTGCTGCTGGACCAGGGCACCTACAAGCTGCGCCTGGCCTCCAGGACCAAGGGCAAGGGCACCAACGGCAAGGTGGACCTCAAGGCCACCGCCTACACCGAGGACAACGCCCAGGTGGTGCTGCTGGAGCCGGGCCGCGAGGTGCGCCAGTCGCTCGCCCCGCGCCACCAGGCCTCCTACTGGCTGAAGCTCGACAAGCGGCAGCCCGTCACCCTGCGCGTCTCGGGGCGCACCGCCGGAGACGTGCGGCTGTGGCGCAACGGCGAGTGGCTCGAGCCCGTCACCGTGCAGGACGCCTCCACGCAACCGCGCGGTGGCCAGCCGCAATACGAGTGGTGGCTCGAGACGACGCTCGACGCGGGCACCTACCTGCTCACCACCTACGGCACCGCCCCCAAGGAGTGGACGCAGGGCCAGGAGGACAACACGCTCTCGGTGGCGTACGGCTTCCCGAAGACGCCCGCGGGCCGCTCGCTGAGCGTCACCCTGCCGCCCTGGGGCCTGTCCGCCGTGGAGCTGCCCTCGGGGCCCACCGCCCTCTTCCTGTCGCGCGAGGGCGGCTCGCAGGCCACCAGCCGCGTGAGCGTGCATGGCATTGGCGCCGACGGGGCCACCAGCGTCACCTCGGGCTCGGAGACGGGCTGCCAGATTCAGAACAAGGCGCTGGTGCCCCAGTGCGCCACGACGGTGAGCGAGGACGGCCGCCACGTGGCCCTCCTGCGCGGCGAGCCCGGCACGCGGCTGATGCTCCAGTGGGCGCCGCTCGAGACGGATGACACCTTCACGGATGGCAGCTACGGCTCGGGCTCGGCGACGCCGCGCTTCGACGTGGCCACCTCCGGCGAGTACACGGTGGGCCTGCACGAGATTCCGCTCGACCCGGACAGCACGCCCCTGGCCTGCATGCTGGAGGAGTGGATTCCCCCTCCGGACCGGAACAAGAACGGCACCTGGGCCCCCGTCGCCTCCGACATGCCCGAGGTGGCTCCCGACCGGCCGTTCCGCCGCGCGTTCAACTACAACGGCTCGAACACCACGCTCTGGTTCAAGGTGGCGCGCTCCGGGCGCTACGTCTTCGCCACCAGCGGTGAGCGCCGGACGCGCTGCGAGCTGTACCTGGTGGATGGCCCCCGGCGCCAGCGCCTCCTCGACACGGACCCGAAGGCGGAGACGTGCCGGATTCCCTATACGGCCTCGCCCGGCATCTACGAGCTGAAGCTGTACGGCGGCACCGAGGGCATTGAACGGCTCACGCTCGCCGCCGAGGGCAAGGAGCCCAAGGAGGACACGGCCACGCGCACCTCGTGCCTGATGCGGGGGGTGAAGCTGAACAAGGGCGCCAGCTACCACGTCGTCGCCAACCGGAGCACGACCTCCATGCGCGGGCTCATCCTGCGCCCGCAGCCCCTCACCCTCTCCGAGCCCCTGCCGGTGGTGCTCGATGGGCCGGGTCCGCTCGAGCTGCCGCTGGCGCAGGGAGGCGCCGCCGAGGTGCGCTCGTCCGGCGGCGAGCCCTTCACGTGCACCGTGGGAAGCAACCGGGTGGAGGCGCGCGATGGGCGCTGCCAGCTGCCGTCCACGGGCGGCACGCTCGCGCTGACGCAGACGGGCACCGCGTCCATCAACCTGCTGTTGCACCGGCCGCCGCCGCCCGCGCCGCCGCTGCCCCCGCTGAACGCGTACGCGCCGACGTTCACGCCCCTGCCGGTGCTTCAGCCCTCGGAGCCCGCGTGGTTCGACTTCGACCGGGGCGAGTCGCACTCGCTCACCTTCGACGTGAAGAAGGAGGGCCTCTACCACGTGACGACGCTGGGCCTGCTGTCCACCAGTTGCGACATGCGCACGCCGGTGGTGCCCCAGGTGGGCAGCGCCAGCGGTGGAGGGCGCGGACGCAACTGCCTCGTGTCCACGTACCTGCGGCCCGGCCACTACCTGCTCACCGCGAGGACCATGGGCCAGAGCAAGGGCCGTGGCGGCGTGCTGCTGGAGCGGCGTGACGTGAAGACGGCCGAGGCCGTTGCCGCCGACGGCGAGGTGTTCTTCCGCGTCGACTCGGGCGACCTCATCCAGCAGCGGCTCACGGTGCCGCGCGCGGCGGACTACACCCTGTCCTCCGCCGCGCCGGGCGCGAGCCTCCAGTGCCGCCTGGACGATTCCAAGGGCTGGCCGGTGGTGACGGTGCCCACGCCCTGCGAGCAGACGCTGCGCCTGGCCAAGGGCACGTACCTGTGGACGCAACTGCCGCTCACGGTGGAGTCCATGCGCCGCACGGCCCTGGAGCGCGTGGTGCCTCCGGTGGTGCTGCAGGGCAACAAGGTGCACCCGGTGCGCTTCAACCAGTGGTACCGGGCGGACCTCGGCAAGGACGGCAAGGACGAGTTCTCCTTCGAGGTGCCGGCGCGGATGGACGTGGGCTTCACGCTCACCCACGGCATGCAGGGGCGGCTCTACCTGGCGGGCGCGGATGGCGCGCTCAAGGCCGTGGAGGTCATCGCCCCGCAGGACACGTACACGCCGCCGCCTCCTCCTCCTCCCGAGGAGGAGACGCCGCCGGAGGAGGCCCCTGAAGCCTCCGAGCCCTCGGAGTCCTCCGAATACTCGGAGTCCGAAGGCGGAGAGGGCTCCCCGGAAGAGTCCTCCGAGTCCCAGGCCGAGGAGTACCGCACGCCGAGCCAGGACGAGAGCCCGCCCCCCGCGCGCGTGGTGCCACAGCCGGTGATGGTGGCGGAGGCGCCCTCGGGCCAGTCCCTCACGCTCGAGCCCGGGCGCTACAAGCTGGTGGCCGAGCACAGCCGCGGCGACGTGGCCATTTCCTACACGCTGTACCTGCGCACCGAGGTGCTCGCGCCGCCCATGGTGAAGGACGTGAACGTGCCCGGCCGCATCCCGCTGGTGCTGCCCGTGGACGGCACGCTGCGCCTCTTCACGCGCGGCAGCACGGACGTGCGCTGCCGCCTCTTCGATGGCGCGGGGAAGCTCGTGGTGGAGAGCTCGGACCACGGCGCGGATTGGAACTGCGCCATCGCCGAGCCGCTCCCCGGTGGCAGCTACACGCTGGTGCTGGAGAGCCAGACGCAGCAGCCGGGCCCCAGCCGCGTCTCGGTGGAGCTGGCCCAGGTGTCCGACGCCGGGGTGCTCGCCGAGGGCGGCACGCTGGACGTGGGCACCGGCGTGGTGCGCGCCTCGCTGCCTCCCGTGGCGGCGGACGCACTGCAGCAGGTGGCCCTGCGCGCCAAGACGGCCTTCTCGTGCGCGCTGGAGGACGAGCGCGGCGCGGTGGTGTCGCGGCGCATGGACGTGCGCGAGTGCCTGGTGCTGCTCAAGCCGGGCACCTCGCCCTGGCGCGTGCGCGTGTGGACGCTCGGCCAGCCCACGAAGGTGAGCACCGGCGTGGCGGCGCGGCCCCTGCGGCCCTCCGGCGGAAAAATCGCCGCGAACGAGGCGATGACGGCCCAGGTGCCGAAGTCCGGCCGTTACGAGACGGGCCGCGGCGTCTACTGCCTGCCCGCGTCGCAGCAGGGTCCGCTCAACCCCTGCGGCCCCGAGGCCTCGCTGGAAGCCGGTGACTGGGTGTTCGGCGTCCCCGGCGCCACCGCCGACACGAAGCTCTCCCTCTCCGAGCGCGTGGAAACGCTGGAGGATCCCGAGGAGTCGCGGGCTCCGCTCTCGCGGAACATCTCGCTCCAGCGCCAGCGCTCCAAGCGCGACGCCCTGCACCTGCTGCGCGTGAGCGTGCCCTTCGGCGACCCGGCCTACCCGGCGTGCCGGCTGGAGGGAGGCGTGTCGCAGCAGCGCAACTCCGTGTGCTTCGCGGCCACCGGCCCCACTCAAGAGTCGCTCGCGCGCTGGTGGACGCCCGCGGACGAGAAGGGCGAGGCCACCGTCACGCGGCTCGCCGTGCTGGTGCCCACCTCGTCCGTGCCGCTGACGCCCGGCCTGCAGGACCTGACGTGGAATGGCGGGCCCGCCCTCCGCATGGTGATGCCCGCCGAGCCGGTGCGCGTGCAGCTCTCCCTGCCCCAGGACGCCTGGGCCGTGCTGGTGGACGACAAGGGCACGGCGGTGGACCTGTGCTCGCCCGAGGACAAGCTCTCGCGCTGCATCCTGAGCGGCACGGGCGGCGCGGTGTTCCTCTGGTCTCCGGCCGAGCCCCGCGTACAGACGGAGGTCGTCGCGGTGGAGGCGGCGAAGCCGGCCATGGCCCTGGCGACGCTCCACGAGGCCACCTCGCGCGTGCCCGGCCAGCAGCTGCTGTCCTTCGGCCGCTCGGACAGCCCGCGCCAGTTGAAGGTGATGGGGGCGGAGCGGTGCGTGGTGTCACTCGACGACGGGACGCGGCTGGAGGGCTGTGAGCTCCAGGTGGCCCCGGGCCGCAGCGGCACCCTGCTGCTGGAGACGAATCCGGGCGGCGTGCGCGCGGTGCTCGCACCCGCGGCCGAGCTGGGCCTGGCGCTGCTGCCTCCCGCCTCCAAGGCGAAGGTGGCCGAGCTGCCCGCCGCGAAGGCCCTGCGCCTCTCGGGCGAGGTGATGGAGCGCACCCTCACGGTGCCCGCCAATGCCGTCGTCCACCTGCGCGGCGACTCGGGGGTGTGCGGCCTCGCCCGCGACACCACGGTGCTCGCGGTGGCGGGCCTGGAGCGCGGCTGCACCCTGGACCGGCTGCTCGAGGCCGGCACCTACCGCCTGGTGGTGCGCGGCTTCGCGGGCCAACCCCTCTCCGGCAATGTCACCTGGACGCACGAGCCGGTGAAGGAGCTGGCCGAGGGCGTGTCCAAGGACGAGAGCTGGGTGTCCCCCGGCCAGACGCACTACTTCCGCTTCACCACCGCCGCGCCCGGCAACGTGGGCCTGGGCCTCCAGGTGCCCGCCGAGCTGCTCCAGTGCAGCGTGCTCGACACCACCCAGCACGTGCTCGGCGAGGGCTGCCAGCAATTCCTCGCCCTGGACAAGGGCACGTACCTGCTCGCCATCCACGCTCCGGCCACGCTGGAGCGTCCCCTCCCCTTCAAGCCCGTCCTCGTGGGACTCGCCGGCACCCAGACCGGCGTCCCCGAGGAGTACCTGCGCGACTTCTTCAATCGCATCGGAGCCAACCCGTGATGCGCCTCGTGAACTCCGTTCTCTGCCTGCTCCTGCTGCTCGCGGCCGTGCCCGCGCGGGCCCAGGACTACCGTCCGGCCGACGAGAGCCAGCGCCCCGAGGGCGGTGGAGTGAAGCTGCTCCCCGACCAGTTCCTGCGCGGCTTCGACCCGGTCACCGTCTACTTCCCCGACAACGTGGGGCCCGGCAAGCAGAGCGCCGATGATGGCGCGAAGCTGCTCAAGGTGGTGCCCTCGTGGCCCGGCCAGTGGTTCTGGGCGGACCGCAAGACGCTCCAGTTCCGCCCCGCCGAGCCCTGGCCCGCGCTGGCGCGCTTCTCCTTCGAGGCGGGCGGCGCGCGCAAGGTGCTCACCACGATGATGTCGGCGCCCTCGGCCCTGTCGCCGTCGCCGGACAGCACGGACCTGAGGCCCTTCCGCACCTTCACGCTCACCTTCCCGCAGTCGCTGCCGCTCGACTCGCTGCGCAAGATGCTGCGGCTGGAGGTGAGAGACCTGCCGGGCCTGGCGGACTCGCCCACGCGGGTGCTGAAGGACTGGACGCTGTCGCAGCTGCCGCGTGGCAGCCAGCGCGAGCAGGCCGTGTACGCCATCACCCTCGAGGAGGACGTGCCCGAGGGCAAGCAGCTGCGCGTCAACGTGAGCCTGGCGCTCGGGGACGAGGGCAAGGTGCTGTGGGTGGGCCGGCTGTCCACGCGCCCCGCCTTCCACCTGCAGCAGGTGCAGTGCGGCGGGAACCAGTTCTCGCTCACGGGCGGTGCCTCCACGCCGAGGGACATGGCGCTCGCGTGCGGCAACCAGGGAGATCTGCCGCAGCTCGTCTTCTCCGCGCCGGTGGAGGGCCTCACGCTCACCTCGCTCAAGAAGCTGGTGCGGCTGGAGCCCGCGGTGGCGGACCTGCACTTCCAGTCCTACGGCTCGCGCGTGGCGCTGCGAGGCCGCTTCGTGCCGGACACCCTCTACCGCATGCGCATCGGCGCCGCGCCCATCCACGACGACAGCGGCCGGCCCCTGCGCGACCCCGGAGACCTCCAGGTCTTCTTCCACCTGGACTTCAAGCAGCCCTTCCTGCGCTGGACGCAGGGCACCGCGCTGATGGAGGCCAAGGGCCCGCGCATGCTGCCGCTGCAGGGCTACGGTGACGCACGGGCGGACCTCCGCATCTACCGGGTGGATCCGCTGCACCCCGGCCTGTGGCCCTTCCCCAACCGGCCCATCGTCATCAACGAGGAGAGCGCGCCGCCCTTCCCCGGCGAGGAGCCCGCGGTGAAGTCCTCGCCCGGCTACATCGGCGAGGACGAGCTGAAGGCGCACATCCGGCTGTTGGGCTCACCGCTCGTCTCCACGCTGGTGGACCTGCCGCTGCCCAAGAAGAGCAGCACCACCACCTTCGGCCTGGACCTGGCGCCGCTGCTCAACCCGGTGGTGGGCAAGATGAGACCGGGCACGTACCTCGTGGGCATGCGGCGGCTCACTGGCGCGCCCGAGCGCTCCTACGTCCGCGTGCAGCTGACGAACCTGTCGCTGAGCACGGTGGAGGAGCGGGACAAGGCCGTCTTCTTCGTGCGCACGCTGGATGACGCCAAGGAGGTGCGCGGGGCGCGCATCATCCTCGAGGGTCAGCGCCGCGTGCCGGATCCGAAGCGCAAGGGCTCTTATCTCGAGGAGCCCTTCAAGCAGGAGCTCACCACGGACGCGGGAGGCCGGGCGACGCTCGGCCCGCAGTCGGACTGGGTGAGCCTCCAGCGCGTCACCGTGCAGAACGGCGAGGATCTGCTCGTGTTGGACCCGCGCGAGCCCCCGGCGTCGTTCGCCAACAACCACTGGGCGCCGTCCTCGGGCTGGCTGACGTGGCTGTCGCAGCAGACGCCGCCGCCGCCCAACGACGGCCTGCGGGGCTTCATCTTCACCGAGCGCCCCATCTACAAGCCGGGCGAGAAGGTCTACATCAAGGGCTTCCTGCGCAACGAGGTGGGCGGAGACTTCGTGGCCCCCGAGGACGCGAAGAAGTACGCGCTGCGCGTGCAGGGGCCGGGAGACCAGACGTGGAACCTGCCGCTGGCCTTCACGGCGCTGTATGGCTTCTCCGCCGAGTTCCAGGAGAAGGACGCACCCACGGGCGACTTCCAGGCGGTGCTCACGGAGGTGCGCACGGGGCGGACGCTCGCGAGCCGCAACTTCAAGGTGGAGGCCTACCGCATCCCCACCTTCGAGGTGCAGCTGTCGAGCCCCGTCACGGCGCGGCTGGATGGGCCCTTCAAGGTGAAGGCGGTGGCGCGCTACTACGCGGGCGGCAACGTGGCCGGGCAGCCCATCTCGTGGACGGTGACGCGCCGGCCCTACTACTACGTGCCCAAGGGCCGCGAGGGTTACCTCTTCGCCTCCAGCACCCAGTTCGCCCGCGAGGGACAGAGCCGCGCCCCCGAGGCCATGACGCGCAACGCGACGCTGGACGACAACGGCGCCGACGAGATGAGCGTCAACCCGGCGTTGGACCTGGATGGCTCGGCGCGCATCTACCGCTTCGAGACCACCGTCACGGGCGCGGACAACCAGCCCGTCTCCGCGTCGCAGGAGGTGAAGGCGCTGCCGCCCTTCGTGCTGGGCATGACGCTGCCGCGCTACTCGGACAAGCCCTTCACGCTCGCGCCAGAGCTCGTCGCGGTGGGCGTGGACGACAAGGCGGTGAAGGGCCAGGAGGTGCTGGTGCGCCTCTACAAGCGCATCTGGCACAGCCAGCTGCGTGAGACGCACTTCGCCACCGGCGAGGCCAAGTACGTCACCGAGCAGGAGGACGTGAAGCTCGCGGAGAAGACGGTCACCACCGAGGAGAAGCCCATCGCGCCGCCCTTCGAGCTGAAGGAGGCGGGCGTGTACGTGGTGGAGCTGGTGGCGCGCGACAAGCTGGGCCGCGTGCAGACGCTGTCGGCGGACCTGTACGTGGGAGGCCAGACGCCGGTGGCCTGGCAGAAGTCGCGCCAGGGCGTCTTCGGCTTCGTCCCGGACAAGAGCGCGTACAAGCCGGGCGAGACGGCGCACCTCATCATCCAGAGCCCCTTCCAGGAGGGCCGCGCGCTGGTGGTGGTCGAGGAGCCGGGCGGCAACACGTACACCTGGCACGACGTGTCCGGAGGCAAGGCGGTGCACGACCTGGCCGTCCGTCCCCAGCACGTGCCCAACATCCCGGTGCACGTGCTGCTCATGCGTGGACGGCTCGGCGAGGGCGAGAAGGATGACTCGCGCTACCGGCCGCAGACGCTCGGGGCGTCGGTGGACGTGAAGGTGGAGCCGGTGAGCAACCAGGTGGCTGTGGAAATCAAGCACCCGGAGACGGCGCGCCCCGGAGCCACGATTCCCGTGGAGCTGACGCTCAAGGACGACCAGGGCAAGCCGCTGGCTGGCGAGGTGACGCTGTGGCTGGTGGACGAGGCCGTGCTGTCGCTCGCGCCCGAGGCGACGCTCAACCCGCTCGACGAGCTCATCAAGGAGAACACGCGGGGCACCACGCTGCGCGACACGCGCAACAGCGTGCTGGGCAAGGTCTTCGAGCAGGAGGAGGACCCGGGTGGTGACGGCAGCGAGGAGGAGGAGTCGGAGGGCGGGAGCAAGCGCGTGGTGCGCAAGAACTTCCAGACGGTGCCCTTCTACAAGGCGACGCTCCAGGTGCCGGCGTCCGGCAAGCTGACGGTGCAGGTGCCGCTGTCGGACGACCTGACCAACTTCCGCGTGCGCGCGGTGGCCATCTCGGGGCTCCAGCGCTTCGGCTACAAGCAGACGGTGCTGCGCGTGCGGCTGCCGGTGCTGGTGCAGCCGCAACTGCCGCGCTTCGTGCGCCAGGGAGACCGCTTCTGGGGCGGCGCGGTGGGCCGCGTGGTGGAGGGCAACGGAGGACCCGGCTCGGTGCAGATCAAGCTGTCGGGCCCGGCGGAGCTCCAGCCCCTGGCCCAGAACGTGGAGCTGCAGGCCAACCGGGCCATGAGCTTCGTCACCCCCATCACCGTGAAGAGCGCGGACGTCTCCGAGCCGCAGTCCCTCAAGGTGCGCGTGGACATCGAGCGCAAGGCGGACAAGGCCGGCGATGCCTTCGAGGTGCAGCTGCCCGTGCTGCCGGACCGCACGGTGGAGCACTTCGCGTACTTCGACACGCTCAACGCGGGCAATGTCTCGCTCAAGCCGCTGCCCGAGCCCGCGCGCCCGGGCACCGCGTCGCAGGAGGTCTTCATCACGGCCATCCCCGGCGTGCTGGAGCTGATCTCCGGCCTGGAGTACCTGGGCGAGTACCCGCACGGGTGTCTCGAGCAGAAGCTGTCGCAGCTCTACCCGGACGTGGCGCAAGCCGCGGTGCTGCGCGAGCTGAGCATCCAGACGCCGTTCGGCAAGCAGCTCAACGGCAACGTGCAGCGGCTCCAGGACGAGATGGACCTGTACCAGGACGAGCAGGGACTGTTCGCCTTCTGGCCGGGAGGGCCGGGCGACGTGCAGGTGACGGCGCAGGCGGTGGAGTTCCTGGACGCGGTGCGGCGCGCGGGCCTGAAGGTGGACGAGAAGAAGCTGACGCGCGCGGTGGAGGCGCTCAAGCGCGTGCTGCGCAGCGACTACCCCGGCCTGGTGCAGGAGTGGCGCTACAGCCAGCAGACGGCGGCGCTGCGGGCCCTCACCCGCGTGGGCGCGCTGGACGAGCACTACCTCATCGACCTCTTCCAGCTGCGCGAGCGCCTGGACATCCAGAGCCTCGCGGACCTGGCGGCCACCATGAACACCCAGCCCACCGTGTACCGCGCCCAGCTCGAGGTGCTGCGCAAGGAGCTGTGGGACAGCGTCATCATCAAGCTCAACCGCGGCAAGCCCGTCTTCGAGGGCCTCAAGTGGCGGCGCGAGTATTGGGGCACCTATGGCTTCCTCAGCTCGCGGCCCTCCAGCGTGGCGGTCGTCTTCGAGACGCTGGTGATGCTCGACCCGGCGGACCCGCGGTTGGACCAGTTGCGCGACGCGCTCCTGTCGTACGCGAACGCGGAGACGGGCTTCGGCAGCACCTTCGAGAACCGCCGGGCCATCAGCGCGCTCGCGCTGTACCTGCAGAAGGCGAAGTCCGCGGTGCCGGACACCACGGTGACGCTGTCGTCCGGCGCCACGCTCAAGGTGGGCAAGGACGCGAAGACGGCTCGCACCGAGGTGGCCAGTGACGCGGCGCTGACCGGCACGGTGAAGGGCGGGCCGGTGGGCATGCGCGTGGAGGCGAGGTACGTGCCGGCCACGCCGGGCGACAAGGTGGCCCCGCTCAAGCAGGGCTTCATCGTGTCGCGCAGCGCCACCTGGCTGCACGCGGATGGCTCCGAGGAGACGCGCTTCGACGACAAGGCCGGAGACGCGCAGGAGCTGAAGGTGGGCGACATCCTCGAGCTGCACACGCGCATCGTCACCGAGGAGGAGCGGGTGCACGTGGCGCTGGTGGTGCCCTTCGCCGCGGGGCTCGAGCCGCTCAACCCGGAGCTGGCCAATGCCTCGTCGGACGCGAGGCCGTCGCAGTCGGACTCGCTGCAGCCGGCGTACGTGCAGCGGCTGGACAACGAGGTGCGCTACTACTTCCTGCGCATGCCGCGCGGCACGCACTCCTTCCACTTCCGGGTGCGCGCCGCCACCGAGGGCTCCTTCGTGCACCCGGCGCCCTATGCCGAGCTGATGTACCGCGAGTCGGTGCGCGGCCGCGGCGAGGGCCTGCGCCTCCGGGTGAAGGGAGAGCATGAGAAGTAGGAGGACACGCTGGAGGGTGGTGGCGGCGCTCGCCGTGGTGCTCGCGGCGGGCGCGTGGTTCGCCTCCAGCCTCCAGGACGGGCTGCTGGGCTACGAGCCCTCACGCCTCGTGCTGGACCGGCGGGGCGAGTACCTGGGCGAGGTGCCCGGAGCGGGCGGGGAGCTCGGCTACTGGCCGGTGCCCTACGTGCTGCCCGAGCGCATCGTCCAGGCCACGCTCGCCACCGAGGACCGGCACTTCTACGAGCACCCGGGCGTGTACCTGCCCTCGGTGGGGCGGGCGCTGAAGCAGAATGTGCTCAACCTGCGCGTCATCTCCGGAGCATCCACGCTGGCCATGCAGGTGGCGCGGATGCAGACGCCCGGCGAGCGCACCACGTGGCGCAAGGTGCGCGAGGCGGTGGAGGCCCTGCTGCTCGTGCACGGGCACGGCCACGAGAAGGTGCTGCGCCAGTACCTGGCCATCGCGCCCTATGGCAACCGGGTGCACGGCGTGGCGCGAGCCTCGCGCCTGTATTTCGCCAAGCCGGTGGAGGACCTGTCGTGGGCGCAGGCCGCCTTCCTCGCGGGACTGCCCCAGCTTCCCGGACGGATGAACCCATACACGCGGGATGGCCTGCGGCGAGCCCTCAAACGCAGCCACCGCATCCTCCGCGCGATGCATTCCCAGGGAATCATCACGCGGGAGGAATTGGACCAGGCGCTCCACGCCGACCTGGGCATGGTGCGCCGGCCCCAGCGCATGTCCGAGGCCCTGCACGCGGTGCTGGAGTGGAGCGAACTGGCGCGCAATCGCTCTCAACCCATCTCCACGGCGACGTTGGATTTGGAGATTCAGTCGAAGGTGGCGCACATCCTCCGGCGCAACCTGAATCAGTTGGACGGCTCGGGGGCGGGCAACACGGCCGCGGTGGTGGTGGACACGGAGACGGGCGACCTCCTCGCGTACGTGGGCTCGCGGGACTTCTTCAGCGCCGAGCACCGGGGTGCCATCGACTTCGTGAAGCAGCGGCGCTCGCCGGGCTCCACGCTCAAGCCCTTCATCTACGGCCTGGCGCTGGAGAAGGGCATCGTCACCGCCGCCACCGGGCTGGCGGATACGCCCATGGATGTGCGGATGGAGAACGGCCGGAGCTACGTGCCGGAGAACATCAACCACTCCTTCCTCGGGCCCATGCTGCTGCGCGAGGCGCTGGGCAACTCGCGCAACATTCCCGCCCTGCGCGTGCTGGAGCAGGTGGGCGTGGAGCCCACGCTGCGCTTCTTGGAGAAGGCGGGCGTGGGAAGCATCTCGTACGAGCCGGACCGGTACGGACTCGGGCTGGCGGTGGGCAACCTGCACGTCACGCTGGAGGAACTGGCGGGGCTGTACATGGTGCTCGCCCACGAGGGAGAGACGCGCCCGCTGCGGCGCTTCACCGACGAGCCGATGGCGGCCCCGCAGCGGCTGATGACGCGCGAGGCGGCGCAACTGGTGCGCCACATCCTCGCGGATCCGCTGGCTCGGCGGCCGACGTTTCCGGCGGGCAGTGTCCTCGACTACCCCTACGCCGTGGCGGTGAAGACAGGCACCAGCCAGGGCTATCGGGACGCGTGGGCAGCGGCCTTCAGCGACCGGCTGCTCGTGGTGGTGTGGGTGGGCAACCACGACTGGAGGCGGATGAACGGCGTGGGTGGGCTGCTCGGGGCGGCCGGGGCGGTGCACGAGATTCTGGAGTCGGTGATGCCCGAGTGGCGTCCCTACCGGCCGGTGCTCGACAGCTTTCCTCCGCCCGCGGGAGCGCTGGCCGTCGATGTCTGCCCATTGTCGGGCCGGCTGGCCGGGCCGGACTGCCCCCACCGCAAGAGCGAGTGGTTCGTCCCCGGGACGGCGCCCACCCAGACCTGTCCCTTCCACGCGCCCGTGAAGCTGGACCGGCGCAATGGCTTGCTCGCGGGCCCGACGTGCCCGGCGCGCGAGGTGGTGACGCGCGTCATGCTGGCGCTGCCGGAGGACTACGAGCAGTGGGCGCGCAAGCAGCATCTGGACATCGCGCCGCTGCGGGAGAGCCCGCTGTGCCCGAGCCGACCCGAGGAGGTGGAGCCGAAGGTGGCCATCCGCGAGCCGAAGGGCCTGGTGCGGCTGCTGTATGACCCGGGCACGCCAGCCTCGGCCTCGACGCTGCGGCTGGCGGCGGACGTGACGCCGAGCACTGAGCCCATCGTGTGGCTGGTGGACGGGGTGCCCGTGGCGACGGTGACCTATCCGCACGAGTTCCGCTGGAGCCTGCGGCCCGGACAGCACGTCATCACGGCGGCCATGGTGCACCGCCGCCAGGTGAGCCAGCCGGTGACGGTGGTGGTGGAAGACTGACGGATCTTTCACGTCCACAGAAGCCAAGCCAGATTGGGTAAGTCCTGTCAGGGGGGAGGCTCCGGGCGCGTTTTCCCGCAACTGGTCCGATGGTCGTACCAGTCGGGACGAAACGCGACCGGAAGGTGCCTCGTTCTTTGCGCCGAGAGCACCCTGACAGAACTTTCCCCACTTGGCTTAGGTTGGCGGACCATGCGAGTGATTCCCTGCATTCTTGGCGCCTTCCTGATCTCCGCCTGCCATACCCCGCGAGCGGGTACCACCCCGGACCGTGAAGCAGCGGCATGCGTGCTCGACGCATCCCCCGAGGTCATCGCGGTGGAGGGCCCCAAACCGGGCGAGCTCAATGAGTTCTTCGAGCTCACCGACTCGCCCGAGTGGTGGGCCCCCGCCCCCCTGGACGCCGAGCGCCAGCAGTACCGCGCGGCGCTCGTGGCCCGGCTCGGAGAGGAGGGCCTGCAACAGCGCGCCCTGCTCCAGCGGCAGAACGCCGTGCACGCCGCCCTGGTGGGCAAGCCCATGCGGCGCGAGGCGGAGAACAGCGGGCTCGTCCTCGAGGGGAAGGCCGGGAAGCAGGGCCGCGCGACGTGTCTGGAGTGGCGGCTCTTCCAGCGCCAGGCGCATCGCTACCCCATGCTCGAGCACCCCACCGAGCTGGGCGCCTACATCCTGCGGGGCCACGGCCGCATCCGCGTGTACCTCTCGGGAGGTGACAGCGTGGGCGGCAAGCTGCGGCACGAGGTGAGTGACCGGGTGGCGGCGGACGCGGCCCAGGGCTTCGAGCCCATCGCGCACCTGCACAACCACCCCTTCATGTTCGACCGCACGCCGGGAGACCGCATGTACACCACCGAGGACTCGAAGAGCGACATCGGCGGAGCGCTCGCCCCCAGCCTCACGGACGTGCAGGCCTGGCGCAGCATGCGCGAGCATTTCGGCCTCGAGGGCGCATGGCTGACCAATGGCCTGGACAGCATCCACTACACCTCCGAGGACTTCGACCGGCTCTCCGCCTGGGATTGAATCGGGGGGGCCCGCGTCGCGGCTCGCCCGCGCCTTCCAGGTCCGCGGCCCGAACCGGGCTCAGCCGGCCCGCCTCGTCATGTCCGCGTTCACCCACGTGGCCTCGCCCCGCGTTCCTGGATTCGGGCGAGGAGCTCACGGCCCCGGGCCTCCCGCCGTGCGCTCGCGACGACACGGGCTCCCTCGTCGGCCAGCGCGAGCGCCGTGGCCCAGCCGATTCCCGAGCTGGCGCCCGTCACCAGGATCACCTTGTTTTTCAGCATTCCCATGATGTCGCTTCCCCTTCCCATACGGCGGGTGGAGGGGCGCCAGGGCGAGAACAGCCTGGCCTCCGGTGCCGCACGAAAATCGTAGCCGGGTGAGATGACAGAGGCGCGTTCAGGGGATTGACGCGACCCACCTTCCCTCCGCAGCATGGCCATCACCCGCATGCCCGTACCGCCCGTCTATCGCCGCTGGGTCACCTGCCCCGAACCGCGCCCCCACGCGAGCCTGCGCCTGTTCTGCTTCCACTTCGCGGGAGGCGATGCCTCCACCTTCCGCTTGTGGACCACGCAGCTGCCCGACTCCATCGAGGTCTGCCCCATCGAGTTCCCGGGCCGCGCCACCCGCAACAACGAAGCCCCCATCACCCAGTTCCGCGAGCTGCTCGAGAAGGTGGGGACCATGGTGCGCCCCTTTCTCAAGGACGGCCCCTTCGCCTTCTTCGGGCACAGCTTCGGCGGCATCACCGCCTTCGAGCTGACGCGCTGGCTGCGCCGCAACGCGGCCCCCATGCCGTCCCGCCTCTTCCTCTCGGCCTGCCCGGCGCTGCACCTGCGGCAACGTCCCCCCGAGCCCATCACCCACCTGTCGGACACGGAATTCCTGGAGCAGCTCGCCATCCGCTACGGCACCCCGCGCGAGGTGCTCGAAAGCGAGGACGTGCGGCAGACGGTGCTGCCCGCGCTGCGAGCGGATCTGCTCGTGGGCGAGAGCTACCAGTACCAGCCCGAGCCGCCCCTGGAGGTGCCCATCTCGTCCTTCGGCGCCTTCGATGATCCCGAGGTGAGCCAGGACGAGGCGGAGTCGTGGCGCGAGCAGACCACCGGGGAGTTCCGCCTGCGCATGCTGCCGGGCAACCACTTCTTCCTCACGGCCGAGCGGCGCCGGCTGCACCAGGCCATCGTCGAGGACCTCCAGTCCGTGGCGTGACGCCGCGGGGGAGCGCCGCAATTTCCGTGACGGCGGGGGTGTTTCCGGTCATCCAACGCCCGCGCCGCCGAGCCTCGCTGGTCACCAGGCAGGCGGCCTTCGAGGGACTCGCACGTGCTCACCCGGTATACGGAGTGGAAGAAGCCCACCGACGCGGCCTACGCGTTCCAGCTGCGCGCGCTCGCCCCGGTGCTTCCGGGCGAGGGCACCCGGAGTGACATCCGCGAGGTAGCGCGCGAGGTGCTCGGGGACGGCGAGGCGGCGCGTTTCGAGCAGCGCATCCACCGCTGGAGCGGCCCCGAGGACGTGGTGGGTGAAGCAGGCGAGAAGCCGTACGAGCGCCAGCAGCTCACCTTCGAGGAGCACGCGTGGCGGAGCGCGCTCACCCCGTGCGAGGTGGACTCGGTGATGCGGGGCAACGTCCTCGTGATGCGCGGCCGCGGCGGCCAGGCCGACTACGTGCTGAGAGACCACCACATGCTCGACGTGGCCCTGTACCACTACCGGACGACGGGGGAGCTGCCGCGCCACCTCTTCCACGCGGACCGGCACTCGGACTGGTGCAAAGACAGCTTCCTGGAGGCGCGCGTGCCTCCGCAGGCCGCCACCTGGTGGAGGCTCTTCGAGGGGCTGAAGCGGCCGGAGGACTCGGCGCCGGTGCTCGAGGAGCAGGCCATCTTCTTCACCACCGCCAAGGCCGAAGCGACGGCCACGATGACGGGCCGGGACGTGGGCTTCTCCACGCTCGTGCCCTGGTTCGTGGACACCTCGGAGCTGCACTGGGCCCGGGTGCTCGCCCGGCCCGGCGTGGCGCAGGCGGATTGGGTGTCGTTGGACCTGGACTACTTCCAGCCCGCGCCCCAGCTGCGGCTGAGCGGGGGCCTCGTGAGAGACCCACGCTTCCACGCGATGATGGAGGCCGCGCGGGTGCGTGTCTTCGTGCTCTCGCCCCAGTTCACCAACGGCGGGGACAAGATAGACCCGTGGGAAATCCAGGGCAGCGTCCACTCGTCGCTGCGGCTGCTCAACCTGCTGCGCCAGCTGCCCGGCAACGTGCGGCTCCAGCACGGCGGCTGACACCGGCCCACAAACACGACGGGCGGCCCCCACGAGGAGAGCCGCCCGCCTTTCAAACCCTGAAGCCCGCCGGAACTACGGCTTGGTGTAGTTGACGGTCAGGTTGTACGAGCCCGCGGTGGTGCCGCTCACCAGCACGTACGCGGAGCTCTGGCCCGCGGGCACGGTCAGCGAGCACGACTCGGTGGCGCCGGAGTTGATCGACTTGCAGTCGAACTTGCGGGTGGTGGCCGACGAGCCGAAGCGCACGTACAGGTCGGGGTTGCCCGAGCCCGTCATGCTCACCGAGAGGGTGGTGCCGGCCAGCACGCTGTAGGGGCCGTAGTTGACGGAGCCCTTCTTGGCCACGTTGCCGCTGGCCGTCTCGGTAACGGGCGTGCCCGTGCCGCCGCCGCCGCCACCGCCCGTGCCCGAGTAGGAGCCCTTGAGCGTCACGCCCGAGTAGGCCGAGTAGGCATTGAGCATCACGTACCAGGTGCCCGCCTGCGGGTTGGTGAAGGAGCAGACCTCGGCGTTGCCGGCCTTGTACGGGCGGCAGTCGTAGGTGCTGGAGCTCGGGACGGCGCCGTAGCGCACGTAGAGGTCCGCGTCACCCGTGCCACCGCTGATCTCGAAGGACACGCTCGGCTGACCGGCGGGCACCTCGAGCGAGTAGTACTTCTTGTTGCCGGAGCTGCCCGAGACGTTGCTCACCGCCACGTCGTTGGTGAGCGCGGTGACGACGGGAGGAGGCGGCGGCACGCCCACGGCCTTCCAGGCCTCGGTGACGGCGGCGGCCTCGGCCGAGCCGGTGCCATAGAGCGCCTCGGCGGCCTGCACCGTGTACGTCTTGGCCTGCTCGAAGGTGGTGGAGGCGGTGAAGAGCTCCGAGTTGGCCTTGTAGAAGATGCGGCCGGCCTTCTCGGGGCCGATGGCGGGCACCACGTTGCTCGACTTGCCGCGCGGGTGCGTACCGCCCTTGCTCAGCATCGAGAACACCAGGTTGCTGATGCCCGAGCTGTAGTGCACGTCCTGGCCGCCGTAGTCCGCGTAGAAGTCGAGCGAGGCGCCGTCCTTCGCCGGGTCATCCATGTAGCGGAGCGCGTCGCCCGCGGTGGCCGGCGTCCAGATGTCCTCGCCAATCTTGAAGACGTCCGCGTCCACGGCCCAGTTGCGCGTCCAGCTCTCGCACACGCCGGCGAAGATGTCGGACATGGACTCGTTGAGGCCGCCGGACTCGCCCGAGTAGGTGAGGTTGGACTCGTGCTCGGTGACGGCGTGGGTGAGCTCGTGCGTGGTGACGTCCGAGTCCAGGCCCAGCTCGATGGAGTCGACGCCGTCGCCGTCGCCGTACACCATCTGGGTGCCGTCCCAGTAGGCGTTCACGTAGTTGGTGCTGTAGTGCACCGTGCTGATGAGCGTGGCGCCCGCGTTGTCGAGGGAGTCGCGGCCGAACAGCGTCTGGTAGCAGTTGTACGTCTCGCCGAGCTTGGCGTAGTTGGTGTCGACGTGGTTGTCGCCCGTGGCGGCGCCGCCCTCGGAGCGCTTGAGGGTGCCCGGGGTGGTGCTGGTGTTGTTGGCGCTGTACACCTTGCGGTTGAGCGCGGTGTGGATGCGCGGATTGACGAGCAGGGTGCCACCGCGCTGCGCGTCCACGTAGACGAGGTCATCGGCGGGCATGCCGTCACGCTCGCCCTTCACGCGCACCTCGTAGGCCAGCCGGGGCTCCGGGCTGCCCTCGGAGCGCAGGTAGACGAGCTTCGCGCCGTCCGCGGAAGCGCCACGAGCCGAGGAGCCATCCACGGCCGCCTTCAGCGCGGCCTCGGGGGCCACCTTCGCCTGGGCCGGGGCCGTGGAGCCGTCACGGGCCGAGCCGTTGGCCGCATAGACATTGCCCGCCGCGTCCACGTGCAGCACGAGCTCGCCGCCCACCACGCGCAGGCCGTTCTTCATCTGCTGGAAGCGCAGGTGCCGGTGGCCCTGCTCGTCCACCGAGGTGCGGGCGAGCACCAGGTCGTTCTCGTTGAGCCGGAACACCGGGGCGATGGTGGCGAGCGCCTCGTGCACGTCCACCGAGGAGCGCAGCGCGCCCTGGACCTGGGAGGCCCGGCCGAACTGGCCGCGCACGGCGTAGGGCACCTCGCCCTCGGTGCCCAGCACCTGCGCGCCCTGGATGCGGGCCAGCGCGGACTGGATGTCGGAGTCGTCACCCCGCGCCGCCGGCGCCTCCTCCTGCATCGAGCCACACGCAGCCAGGCTGGCTCCCAGCCACGCCGCGCACAACGTCCTCACGAACCGGTTGCTCACGAAGCACTCCCCTGAAGTTGAGAGTGCTTTCTTGACATACCTGTTACTTGGCCTTCAAGGCGTTGTGGCGATTTTCAGGATTTTTACTCGTTGAGCTGTGTGAACGCGAACGCGCGAGCCACTCTCATGATTTAAGAAAGTCAGACAGCCGATACCGGGGGCGTTGCCCCGCAATGCCAGACGCCGCGGAAGACCCGAATGCCCACCATGCGCTCCATGAAGCTCACGAAGCTCACCATCCACGAGTACCGGGACGTCGCGCCCGGCGCCGAGCTCGTGTTCAGCCCGTCCCTCAACCTGGTGCTCGGCGAGAACGGCACCGGCAGGACGACGCTGTTGGATCTCGTCTCGCGGGTGCTCGCCTCGGACTTCTCCGGGCTCATCCGCGAGGCCTTCTCGCTCGAGTACGCCCTGGACTTCCCCGGCATGGAGCTGCACGTGCGCGTGAGCAACACCCGCGCCGCCGCCGCGAAGCCGCGCGCCTCGCCCGAGGCGTCGGCGCTGCTGCCGCTCCAGGTCCCCGAAGCCGCGGGCAGCGGGCTGGAGCCCTTCATGGAGCTGAGGCTCCGGCTCGATGCGCCCGCGTCCGAGCTGGTGATGCGCGCCGATGCCGTGGGCGTGTCCTGGGAGGTGGAGGGGCGGCCCTTCTGGTCGCAGACCATGCACTGGTCCCTGCTGGACAGGACGGTCTGGGTGGTGCTCTTCATGACGGCCCAGCGGCTCGAGCCCGCGGTGAAGGAGCGGCTCAAGGAGTTGCTGCGCCGCACCTTCCTGATGGCTCCGTCGCGGTTCGACGAGTCGCTCGGGACGTACCAGCAGCTGGGCACCACCCAGTACGCGATGGAGGTGCGCGGCGACGAGGTGTTCCCGCTCGGCCTCATGTCCCTGCCGCGCTGGCTGCCGGGGGTGTTGCGCGAGCGGGCGGACCAGGCGCTCTCCGCCGGCTTCATCGACCTCCGCCATGACGAGCTCGAGCAGGGCTTCCTCGCGCGCTTCGTCTCCCTGGCGGGGTTCGCCTCGGGGCGCTTCCGGGTGGAGCTGCTCCAGCAGCGCAGCTACGAGAACGGTGGGCGCCTGGAGTTCGGCCACTTCGGCCTGAGCTTCACCCGGCGCGACGGCTCGGTGCTGACGCACGAGCAGCTCGGGTACGGGCAGAAGCGGCTGCTGTCCTTCCTCTACTACCTGGACCTCAACGAGGACTTCGTCATCGCCGACGAGCTCGCCAACGGCCTGCACCCCCGGTTCGTCGAGGCCAGCATGCGCGCCCTGGCCCCCCGCCAGTGCTTCCTCACCAGCCAGAACCCGCTGCTCTTCGATCACGTGACGCTCGGCACCACCGGGGAGACGCGCGCCTCGCTCATCCACTGCGCCACCGTGCCGCGCGAGGGCCGCGAGTGGAAGCTCTGGGCCAACCCGGGGCCGGAGACGGCCACGAAGCTGCTGGGCGCGTACCAGCGGGGAGACACGCCGCTGGGCACGCTGCTGCGCACCCACGGCCTGTGGTGAGTCAGCCGCCCGCCTGGCGCTCGCGCTCGAGCTCCGCCCGGAAGAAGGCGCTGTGCTCGGCGAGCTTCTCCATGTAGCCGCGCACGTCCTCGCGAGCCTCGGGGGACAGCCGCGCGAAGGGCGTCACGTGCACGTCCGGCACGTAGCGGAACGTGAGGTTGATGCGCCGCGTCTGGAAGTCCGGCATCTTGGGCGGCAGCAGGTGGCCCTCGCGCGTGTCCACCCGCTGCACCCGGTGGAACGTCTGCTCCTTCCAGCGCGCCCCGCCGAAGAGCTGCAGCGAGCCGTTGTCGAGCCACTGCTCGAGCACCACCTCGTCCCGCTCGCCCGGCCGGCTGGAGGTGACGAACTGGATGAGCGCGCGCTCGCCAAAGGACAGCGAGGCCACCGGCCCCGGCTCGAAGTCCTTGTGCTCGCCCACGCGCGCGGTGTCCACCCAGCGCCCGTCCTCCAGGCGGCTGCCGTAGAAGTTCACCAGGCAGGTGTTGAGGTGCCAGCCCGAGGGCATGTCCGGGCCGCGGAACATCCGCCGCGCCAGCTCCTCCACCTTGTCCACCTGGCGCTGGAGCACCGCCGGGAAGGGCTCGGCCTTCACACACCGGTCCTTCACCCCCTTGGGCGGGCGGTAATAGTCGAGGCAGGCGAACTGCCAGTTGCCCAGCCAGTACACCGGCCGCAACAGCCGCCGCTGCGTCTGTCCCGGCGGCGGGGGGAAGTGCTTCGAGTAGCGCTCCTCCCACAGCGGGTACAGGGAGCCGAGCCAGGCGAGGATTTCCTCGCGGTCCGCGGCCGACAGGAAGCTCGCGTTGTAATGGTGGCCCGGCGTGCGCTGGCGGGCCTTGTGCGCCAGCGAGCGGCCATAGCGGGGAGGAGGAGCCATGATCACCTCCGCACTACCACACCCGGCGGGGCCGCTCGACGAACTCGGTGGCCCCGGGGACCCGGGCGATTGTGAACACTTCCCTACTCCGTGAGCCGGTTGACACCGGGGTGATCCAGAACGGGCCCCTCCGCTCAACGTAGCATCGTGATGCACCGCGGTATCCAAGTGGGGGAGCGCACCCGGAGTGAAGCCGGGGGGGATGGGGGGGGTGGAGCCAGCGGCGAGCTGGTTGCGCCATGAGCCGGGATGCCGCGCGACATCGAGGAGGAGTACCCGTGGGAGAAAGCTCGAACCTTGCCCAGGACTTTCGGAACATCGACCGCTCAGCGGCCTCGACCAAGGCGGTCCGGTTCCTGGACACCGTGAACACCATCCAGCAGGTGCAGGAGATGCAGCGGCTGAGCCACCGCCTGCTCGGAGCGTGCGAGGGCGCCCGTGTCCTGGATGTCGGCTGTGGGTTGGGCGATGTCGCCCGGGAGCTCGGTGCCATGGTGGGCAAGAGCGGCCAGGTGACGGGCATCGACCTGAGCGAGAACATGGTGAGCGAGGCCCGCCGCCGCACGGAGGGCACGGGGCTCAACATCGACTACCGCCAGGGAGACGTGCACCGCCTGGAGTTCCCCTCGAACACCTTCGACGGCAGCCGCGCCTCGCGCGTCTTCATCTACCTGGAGGATCCCCTCCAGGCGCTCAGCGAAATGTTGCGGGTCACACGGCCGGGCGGCTCGGTGGTGTTCTTCGAGGTGGAGCTGGACAGCTGGGTGCTGGACGGGCCCAACCCGTCCATGGTGCGCAGGCTCATCCACTACTGGGCCGATCAGCTCAAGAATCCGTGGATCTGCCGGAGGATTCCGGGCCTGTTCCGCTCCCTGGGTGTGAGCGAGCTGTCCATCAACCCCGTGGTCGGCACCTGGGTGTTCAGCATGCTGGAGACGTTCGGCGTCTACCCGGTGCTGGAGAAGGCCATCCTGGAGGGCGTGGCGACGCGGGGTGAGGTGGACGAGTGGCTCCACTTCATGAAGGAGGCCGACCGCACCGGGAGCTTCTACGGCTCGATGTCGGGCATGGTCATCCGGGGCATCAAGCCGGTGTCTTGAGGGCCCATCCCGCGCGGTCCCACTCTCGCCTAAGATGGCGGCAATGCTGATGGAGCACGAGGAAGAGACCGTCGAGAGCACGGGGGGGCTGAAGCTGTACTACCAGGCGTGGCATCCCCCGGGAGAGCCGCGCACGGTGGTGGCCATCGTCCACGGCATCGGCGAGCACAGTGGCCGGTTCAAGAACATCGTCGAGCACCTGGTCGCCCGGGGCCACGCGGTGTACGCGTTGGACCTGCGGGGGCATGGGCGCTCGCCGGGCCAGCGCGGACACCTGATGGCGTGGGCGGAGTACCGCGAGGACGTGCGGGCCTTCGTCGAGAAGGTCTCCGCCCGGGAGCAGGGCCGTCCGCTCTTCCTCTATGGCCACAGCATGGGCGGGCTCATCGTGGCGGACTACGTGCTGCGCCACCCCGAGGGCCTGAGCGGAACCATCATCAGCGCCCCCCCGTTCGAGTCCGTGGGCGTGGCGACGCCGCTGCTGGTGCTCTCGGCGCGGCTCCTCTCGCGCCTGTGGCCGACCTTCTCGCTCGACGTGCCCCTGGACGCCACGTCCCTGAGCCGGGACGCCGCGACGGTGTCCCACTACCTGGAGGATCCGCTGGTGCACCGCAAGTGCTCGGCGCGCTGGGCGGTGGAGGCCATCGACGCCAACCTGTGGGTGCAGGCCCATGCCGCGGACCTGCGCCTGCCCCTGCTGATGCTCCATGGCGAGGCGGATCGCATCAACACCGCCGCCGGCACGCGCCGCTTCTTCGAGTCCGTGACCTTCCCGGACAAGGAGCTGTACGTGGTGCCGGGCGGCTACCACGAGCCCCACACCGAGCCCGGCCACGAGCAGGTGCTGCAGCGGGTGGACGACTACCTGCTGGCGCACGTGCCGGTGCGGGCCCCCCAGCGCAGCTCGGCCTGAGCCGGGCGGCGGCCCGCGCTAGTGGTCCGCGACGACGACGAAGCGCTCGTGCACCTGGCGGTTCTCCGAGGAGTGCGAGACGCGGAACTCGTACCGCCCGGGCTTGTCGATGCGCACGCGCAGCGGCGTGGCGGACGCGCCGGTGTCGGCGGTGAACTGGTGGGTGCAGCGCCCCGCCTCGCAGCCCACGAGCTGGAGCGAGGACAGCTGCCCGGAGTACGCATGGAGGTCCACCCCGGCGGGGGCCTCCAGGCGGACCGTGGCGGGCTCACCGGAGTGCACGTCCCGGCTCCAGGGAAGCTCCAGCCAGCCGGAGCCCTCCCCCGGCAGCCGCAGGGAGAACTCGCGCGAGGGCAGGAACTGGCTCTCCACCCGCGAGGCGCCCTGCAGGGCGTCCAGTCCATCCACCTGCACCGCCAGGACGAGCAGCACGCTGGCCAGGGCCGCGCCGAGCACCATGCGGGCCTGGGCGTGATGGGCGTGCGTGCGCGCGAGGAATGCCCGCCAGCGGGGAACGGGCGGGGACGCCGGGCGAGCGGCCTGGGTGGCCTCGGCCTCCCGGAGCGCGGCGTGGAGGCGGTAGCGCAGCCCCACCGAGGGCCGCTCGTGGCGCAGCGCCGTGAGGGCGGAGCGGGCCTCCTCGGGCAGGGGGGGAAGGTTCCCGCGATCGTTCGAGCTCATGGACGGCCTCCAGCACTGAGCACCTGGGTCTGCTCCTCCACCCGGGACCTGAAGCACTGCCCGAGCTGGGCCCGTCCCCGGAAGTGGCGGCTCTTCACCGTGCCCACCGGAATGCCGAGGGCCTCCGACACCTCCTCGTACCCCAGCTCCTCGACATCACACAGGAGCACCACCATGCGGAACTTCTCGGGCAGGGTGTGCAGGCAGTGCATGAGCAGCTCCGCCTCCTCCGAGTGACACACCTGGGCCTCGGGATCCGGCTGCTGCGTGCCGCCGGTGAAGAGCGTGCCGAGCACCGACGTGGCGCCCTCGAGCACGGAGTCCAGCAGCGAGCGGCGCCGGGCCACCGCGCGCCGGCTCTCGAGGAACTGGTTGCGCGTAATGCCGCACAGCCAGCCGAAGAAGGAGCCGCGCTGCTGATAGCTGTCGCGATGGAGGTAGGCACGTACCAGGGAATCCTGAAGCAAGTCCTCCGCCTCCTGTTTGTCGCGACACAATGTCAGACAGAAACGGTGTAGCCGGGGCAACACGCGCTCCACCTCCGCTTCGAAGCGCGCCCGGGCATCTCCCGTCTCCGATGTCGTCACAACGTCATCCATGAGATGGAATGACCCACACCCCGGTTCCCTAATTTCGCTTCGCGTCATCTCGAATCCAGAGGTGTCCCTTGCCTGCTCTCCTACCAACCGGACAATGCGCCAGGCTGTCGAATGCCAGACACGAAGGGCTTGACTGTCTTCACGCCTGGTAACCAGCCAAACCTCGAAAACATCCCAGGAAAGAGAACGCGGGAACCGGAACGCGGCTCATCCCATCCTCCTGGATTCGTAAGGCGGACCTCGCGCGTGGAAAGCGGGAGGGCCGCGTGAATCCAGGAGGTTTGATGTCCATGCAGTCGCATCCGTCCACGTCTTCTCATCGTGCTGCCCCCGAGGGCCGCTCCACCTGGAAGAGCGACGTCGTCTCCGGCTTCCTCGTCTTCCTCATCGCCCTGCCCCTGTGTCTGGGCATCGCCATGGCGAGCGGCTTTCCGCCCGTGGCGGGCATCCTCACCGCGGTGATTGGCGGCGTGGTGTCCTCGTGGCTGGGCAGCGCCCGGCTGACCATCAAGGGGCCGGCCGCGGGGCTGATCGTCATCGCGCTCGGCGCGGTGACGGAGCTGGGAGGGGGCGACAACTCGCTCGGCTACCGGCGGGCGCTGGCCACCATCGTGGTGGCGGCGGTGATCCAGATCCTCTTCGCGGTGCTGCGCACGGGGAAGCTGGGGGACTTCTTCCCCTCCTCGGTGGTGCACGGAATGCTCGCGGCCATCGGCGTCATCATCTGCTCCAAGCAGATGCACACGCTGCTGGGGGTGGCGCCCAAGGCGAAGAATCCGCTGCCGCTGCTCGCGGAGATTCCGCACAGCGTGGCGACGATGAACCCGGAGATCGCCCTCATCGGCGTGGTCAGCCTGGTGCTGCTCTTCGGCCACGCGGCGCTCTCCAAGCGGGTGGCGCTGCTCAAGCGCGTGCCGGGGCCGCTGCTGGTGCTGCTCTTCGCGGTGCCCATGGGCCTGTACTTCGACCTGGACCACGAGCACACCATCAGCTTCTCGCGGGACATGTTCACGGTGGGCCCGAAGTTCCTCGTGAACCTGCCGGGCAACCTGATGTCGGCCATCACCTTCCCGGACTTCTCCGCCGTCTTCTCCAGCGTCTCCCTCAAGTACATCACCATGTTCGCGCTGGTGGGCAGCATCGAGTCGCTGCTGAGCGCCAAGGCCGTGGACATGCTGGACCCGGAGAAGCGCCGCTCGGACCTGGACAAGGATCTGCTCGCCACGGGCACCGGCAACCTCATCGCGGGACTGCTCGGCGGCCTGCCGATGATTTCCGAGATCGTCCGCAGCTCGGCCAACATCGGCTACGGGGCGAGGAGCCGGCTGTCCAACTTCTTCCACGGCCTGTTCCTGCTGCTGTTCGTGGCGGGCGCGCCCATGCTCATCCACCGCATTCCGCTGGCCGCCCTGGCCGCCATGCTCATCTTCACGGGCGTGCGGCTGGCCTCGCCCCGGGAGTTCGTGAAGACGTTCCGCATCGGCGCCGAGCAACTGCTCATCTTCTCCTTCACGCTGGGCGTGACGCTGGCCACGGACCTGTTGGTGGGCGTGGCCTCGGGCATCGTGCTGAAGGTGGTGGTGCACCTGATCAACGGCGCGCCGCTGGTGGGGCTCTTCCGGCCGAAGATCGAAGAGCACCGGGTGGGAGGCCAGGTGGTGCTGCGCGTGCGGCACGCGGCCGTCTTCACCAACTTCCTCAAGCTCAAGAAGCAACTGGCGCGCCACGCCGAGGCCCGGCACGTCGAGGTGGACCTGACGGAGGCGAAGCTGGTGGACCACACGGTGATGGAGCGGTTGCACGAGCTGGAGGGCGAGTTCTCCCGCGAGGGCCGCCACCTGAGCATCCGCGGGCTGGAGCAGCACCGCAGCCTCTCCGCGCATCCGCTGTCCGCGCGCAAGAAGGGCGCCAAGAGCACCCTCGGACTCTCCTCCTGAGCTTGAAAGGCAACTGACATCGATGGAGACCCCCACACTCGTGGACGGGTGGCTCACCGAGTGCCGCCCGAAGCTGCCCATCCAGAATCCGCTCTGGGCCTATATCCACAACAACATCCTGATGAACCTGGAGGACCGGCCCTTCGGTGAGGCCGTGCGCGAGGCCGCCGCGCTCTACCGCGCCCGGCCCTACGAGACGGAGGCCTTCTACCGCCAGGAGCTCGAGCGCGGCCGAATCCGGCGCGACTGCCTCGACGCGGTGCTCGCCACGGCCCTCCCCCGCAGTGGCAAGGGCCGGGTGGACCGCTTCCTCTCCGATTCGTCGGTGGGCAATGACGTCGCGCCCGTCACCCTGCTGCGGCTCGCCCCGCGCCTGGATGCCGAGCACCACGCGTCCTACGACCGCCTGTTGCAGGACTTCCTCGTCCCCCTCGCCGCCTCGTCGCTCGACCAGGGCATGGCGGCGTGGTCCAACCCCTTCCGCGAGGGCTCGCTCTGGGGCTTCTTCGTGGCGAGCGTGCATTCCTCTCCGGCCTGGGGCTTCGATTGGGCGGGCATGCTGAAGCAGCGGCTCGAGGAGCATGAGCGGGCCGGCCGGAGTGTGGACGAGGTCATCGCGGCCGAGGTGCGCGAAGCGGCCCCGGCGAACCGTGAGGCCGCCTACTGCCTGGAGACGCTCTTCGCGCTCAAGGGCTGGTCCGGGATGATCATGCGGCTCGAGGCCGAGCCGTCCCTCGCCCCCGTGGAGGCGCCCCGCGCGACCCTGAAGGACTGGCTCGCGGTGATGCTCGTCTCCACGCACGCGCTCGACGCGCACCTGCTGGAGCGCGCGGGCCGCACCCGGCAGGAACTGCGCGCCCGCCTCGCCCATGCTCCCGAGACGGTGGGCCTGGGACGGCTGCACCTGTGGCAGGAGGCCTATGAGCGCTCCTTCGCGGGCGAGTTCCTCGCGCACCTCGAGCGCGGAATGCGCCCCGAGGCACGCGAGCCCGAGCGCCCCCCCCGGCAATTCCAGGCCCTGACATGCATGGATGACCGAGAGGAGTCCTTCCGGCGCGCGCTCGAGTCCGAGGCCTGCGGCGTGGAGAGCTGGGGCGTGCTGGGCTTCTTCGGCGTGGACATGCGCTTCGAGGCGGTGGGAGCGGCCCGTGCGACGCGCCAGTGCCCGCCCGTCATCGAGCCCTCGCGCACCATCAAGGAAGTGCCCCTCAACGGCGAGGCCGAGCGGCTGGAGCGCGTGCGCCGCGCGGGCCGTGCCGAGGGCAAGGCACAGCTCTCCGGCTTCTATCACTCGCGCACGCTCGTCCTGGGCTTCTTCGTCTCGCTCGCGCTGGGGCTGCTGAGCTTCCTGCCGCTGGTGATGAAGGTGCTCATGCCCAGCCGGATGACGCGCTGGCGCCGCGCCGTCCAGAAGCGCGCCTTCCCCCACCCGCGCACCCGCATCGCGCTGGACGCGGAGGGCGGCTATTCGTTGGACGAACAGGCCGGCATCGTCGAGAGCCTCCTGCGCACCGCGGGCCTCACGCGCGGCTTCGCCCCCGTGGTGGCCTGCATCAGCCACGGCTCGACGAATACCAACAACCCGTTCCGCCAGGCGTACGGCTGCGGCGCGTGCTCCGGCAACCCGGGGGCGCCCAATGCCCGGGCCTTCGCCCTCATGGCCAACCGCCCCGAGGTGCGGGAGCGGCTCGCCGCGCGCGGGCTCGTCCTGCCCGCCACCACGCTCTTCGTCCCCTGCCACCACGACACCGCCATCGATACCGTCGAGGTGCTCGATCGCGAGTTGCTCCCGGTGGAGCGTCTGGCCGAGGTGGTGGAGCTGCAGTCGCGGCTGGGGCGCGCGGCCCGGATGAATGCCTTGGAGCGCTGCCAGCGCTTCGGCCAGGCGCCCCGGCATGGCGGCGAGGAGGCGGCGGCCCAGCACGTGCTCGACCGCGGCCATGATCTCGCCCAGCCCCGGCCCGAGTACGGCCACAACCGCATCGCCGCCTGCATCGTGGGCCGCCGGAGCCTCACCGAGCGCACGCCGCTCGACCGCCGCGCCTTCCTCGTGTCCTACGATCCGACGCAGGACAGCGGGGGAGCGCAGCTGCGCGCGGCCGTGCTCGGCACGGTGCCCGTCGCGGTGAACATCGCCATGGACTACTACTTCTCCCGCGTGGATTGCGACGGGTTCGGCGCGGGTTCCAAGCTGCCGCTCAATGTCGTGTCGCTGCTCGGTGTCATCACCGGCTCCAAGAGCGACCTGCGCATCGGCATGGGCCGGCAGATGGTCGAGCTGCACGAGCCCATGCGCCACCTCGTGCTCGTCGAGGCCGGGCGGAAGGAGCTGCTCGAGCTCGTCGAGGGGAACCCGCGCATGCGCCGCATGGTGCACGGCGAGTGGATGAAGCTCGGGCGCGTGGACCCGGTGTCGCGCGCCATCGAACTGTGGACCGAGGCGGGCTTCGTGCCCTGGCGCCAGCTGTGGCCCGAGTTCCGTGAAGCCGGTGACAGCACCCCCGCGCTCCCGGCGGTGCTCGACCCCCGGCACGACCGCCGCATCGAGGTGTACGCATGACCCTGAAGTTCCTCACCCTCCTCACCCTCGCCTGGGCCGCGCTGGCACCCGCCCTCCTCGGACTGGCCGTGCTGTCCGGGCGGCGCGTGTCCGAGCGCCTCATGCAGGGGCTCGCCTCCGCCCACTCCATGGGGCTGCTCGCCTCCGCCGCCGCGCTCGGCATCGCGTTCCTCGTGCAGCCCGAGCGCCTGGTGGAAGTTTCGACGGCGCCGCTGCTCGTCACGCACGGCTATGAGTGGCGGGCGGTGCTGCTCGTGGACCGGCTCTCCGTCACGTACCTCGTGCTGGTGGCGCTCATCTACCCCGTCATCGTGCGCTTCTCCCTGCCCTCGTTCCACCGCGAGGAGGGCGCCCGGCGTTACTGGTTCCTCGTCACGCTGCTGGCGTTCGCGCTCACCGCGGTGTCGCTCGCGGGCAACATCGACGTGCTCTACCTGGGCTGGGAGCTGGTGGGCATCTGCTCGGTGATGCTCATCTCGTTCTTCCGCCGCAACCCGCGCAGCGCGCAGAACAGTCTGCGCGCGCTCGTCTACTACCGCATCTGCGACCTGGGCATCCTCGGCGCCGCCATGTGGCTGCACCACGCCTTCCCCACCTCCGCGTTCTCGCACTTCGCCGAGGACACGGTGGTGCCCACCGCGGTGGGCGTGGCGCTCGCGCTGCTGTTCGGCACCCTGGCCAAGTCCGCGCAATTGCCCATGTCCCCCTGGCTGCACCGCGCCATGGAGGGCCCCTCCACCTCCAGCGCCATCTTCTACGGCGCCCTCTCCGTGCACCTCGGGCCCCTGCTCCTCATGCGCACCAGCGCCCTGTGGATGCCCCTCACCCCCGTGCGCGTGCTGATGGCCTGGATTGGCCTCACCACCGCCGTGTACGCGGGGCTCGTCGGGCGCACGCGGCCGGATGCCAAGACATCGCTCGCGTACGCCACCATGGCGCAGCTCGGCCTCATGTACGTGGAGATCGCCGCGGGCCTGCACACGCTCGCGCTCGTGCACCTGTGCGCGCACGCGGGCCTGCGGACGTGGCAGTTCCTGCGCTCCTCCTCGCTCATCCAGGACTTCCAGGACAACCCCCTGGTGGGCACCGACGTGCGCCTGCGGCACCAGACCCAGGGGGACAGGATGCTGCCCTCCCGGTGGCGCGGCTCGCTGTACCTCGCCGCCTCGCGCTTCTTCTGGCTCGACGGTCTGCAGTGGCGCTTCGTCGCCCGGCCCTTCCTTGGACTCTTCTCGCGGCTCGCCGCTTTCGAGGACCGGCTGCTCGGGGATGACCCCGTCCAGCGGAACAACTGATGGTCGACACGTACCTCAATCTCCATGCCGGCTCCGAGCCGGCGGTGCTGCCCTCGCGCCCCGTCGGGGGGTGGTCGCGCTGGTCCATGCTCGCCGGAGGCCTCGCCGCGGTGGGCATCTGGGTGGCGCCCTCGCGCCCGCTCTTCGTGCTCTCGTGGGCCGCGCTGTTCGTCTGGGTCTGCGTGCGCGCGGGCGTGAGGGGACGCGGCAGGGCCGCCCGCCTGCCCGTGCTGCCCATGCTCGCGGGAGCGGTGACCACGGGGCTCGCCCTGTGGAGCACGCCGTCCTGGCCGTTCGCCGCGCTCGGCATCGCCGTGGCCGGAGGCATCATCCCGTTCCACCTGTGGCTCGAGGACCTGCGCCGCAGGCTTCCGCGCCAGGAGTTCCTGCTGCTCCTGCTGTGTCAGCCGGGCCTGGTGTGGCTGCACCGCTTCGTCGAGGCCAACCCCACCGTCTTCCACGGTGCCGTCGGCGACGCGCTCCTGCTGCTCTTCGTGGCGAGCGCCCTCCTCCAGTCCGGCCTCGGCCTGGTGCGAAAGGATCCATCGCGCGCGCTCACCGCCATCACGCTCTCGCAGTCCCGGCTGCTGCTCGCGGGAGCCTTCGCCGGGCAGGTGGGCTGGGGCGCGGCTCAAACGCTGCTCATCGCGATGGCCGCCGGGAGCCTCGTCCTCCTGACCATCGCCGGCCAGCTGAAGGACGTGTACGGCGTGGAGCGGCTCGCCCCGGACAATGGGCTCGCGGACGTCGCTCCCGACTTCCACCGGCTCTTCGTCGTGATGGGCTGGCTCTTCGTCGGTCTCCCCGGAGGCCTCGCCTTCTTCGCCGAGGACCTGCTCTTCCACGCGCTCCTCGAGCACTCGTTCGCGGCGACCGCCGGATTCCTGTTCGCCACCGGGCTCAACGCGATTGTCTTCTACCGCGTGTACATGGGCCTCTTCTGCGGGCCCACCCGGCCCGAGCTGCGCAACGCGCCCGTCCCCACCGCGTCCCGCCGCCGGCTCGTGGTGCTCCTCACCGTGGTCACCGCGCTCATCATCCTCGGAGGCGTCGCGCCCGCGTTGTTCGTGTAGACACCCTTCAGGCTCAGCCGCAGCGGGGCGAGCGGTCCACGGACTGCTGGAACTCGAGGCGGTTGCCCGCGGGGTCCCTGACGAAGAAGCGTTCGATGCCCGGAAGAGGAGAGCCCTCCTCGATGCGGACCCGGGCCTCCTCGAAGCGCTCGCGCATCACGGCGAGGTCCCGGACCTCGAAGGCCACGTGCCGCTTCGAGTCGGCGTTGCATGGCTCCGGCTCGTAGGACACGTGGAGCTCCAGGGCTCCCAAGCGGAACCAGGCGCCGGGACGCTGCCGCCCCTCCGCCCGTTCGATCTCCTCGAGCCCCAACACCTCCGAGTAGAACCGGCGCGCGGCCTCCACATCGTCCACGGCCAGATTCACGTGCGTGATGTGCCTGAGCATCCCGGACGCGTACCACAACCCCCCAGCCCCCGGACACTCCTCCGGGGTCCCCCGCTACGAGACCTGGCTGGCCTGGGCGTGCGCCGCGTTGTCCACGATGGTGCCCGCTCCCTTGGCGTGGGCACAGTGGGCGCAGCAGTAGAACGTGTCGTTGGCCTCGATGCCGTGGCCCAGAATCTTGCAGCCACAGGTGTCGCAGATGGGGGCCAGCTTGTGGATGGCACACTCGAAACAGTCGAAGGTGTGCGTGACTCCCGCGGTGACGACCTGGAAGGCCAGAGAGTAATCATTGCCACAGACTTCACACCGGGCCATGGGCTCCTCCTCGAGGGCATGCGGAACGTTCGGCTCCCGAGGTGAAGGTGGGTCCGCGCTCCCACGGGTGCCAGTCTCGCGGGGCCCCCCTACCCTTCGTCCTGGACTGCACGGCGCGGACGATGCGCGTCACGCATTCCCCTGCCCTGGCGTCCGACCTGTCGCGCTCTGCTGCCGCCCGGTCCGGCGCTCCCTTCCCCGCCACTCCACTTCCGGATGGGCCTTCCCCGCCCGATTCCTCTCCAGCGAACGAGGGGGGTTTTCATGTCCAGGAAGAACCGGCGGCTGTGCTGGAGTGTGCTCGCGCTCGGCGCGTCTCTGTATGGCTTCGCATGCGGTCCCACGGTCGAGCCCAAGGAGGTCTCCTCCGAGCTGCGGCCCGGGGGCCAGTTCTGCGGAGGCTTCGCCGGCATTCCGTGCCCCGAGGGCCTCGTCTGCGTCGATGACCCGCGGGACGACTGCGATCCGGCGCAGGGAGGCGCCGACTGCGGTGGCATCTGCCGCCAGGGGAAGGAGCACAGGTGCACGGGCAGCGAGCCCGGCCTGGACTACGCCTCGCATGATCCCTCGCAGTGCCCCACGCTGCCCTTCACCTGTCCCAAGGACAACACCCCCTTCAACAACGGGTGCGGGTGCGGCTGCCAGGGGGGCAACGCCTGCAAGTACGACGATCCGGACCGCACCTACTTCTCCACGGATCCCGCCGAGTGCGCGGTCATCCGCTTCCTCTGCATCCAGGGCACGGTGCCGTTCAGCGACAAGTGCGGCTGCGGCTGCGAGAAGGCACCATGAGCCCTCCCGAGCCGGAGCCTCCAGGGCTCAGGGGAACCCGGGGCCCGGGTGCAGCCGGGCGGGCCGAGGCCTGTGAGACAATGGGGCATCGTGAAGACACTCCGCCCCACCCTGCTCGCCTCGCTCCTGCTCGTGCCCACGGCCCCGGCCCTCGCCCAGACCGAGCCCCCCGCCTCCACTGCGGCCGCGGCTCCCGCGCTCCCCGTGACCGAGGCCACCCTCTCGTTGCTCGAGCCCTCGGGCGACGGCTGCGAGTGGGCGCAGTTCGATCCGCTCTCCTCGACGCGCCGGATCATCGTGAAGCTCGCGGTGGACTGTCAGGGTGCGGCGACGGCGCTGAGCCGGGATGCCAAGCGGGGCGTGGCTCGGTTCTGGCGCGGCGGCGTCAGTCAACCCGTGGTCGGCAAGCCCACGTTCCCCGAGAAGTTCCCCTCGCCCGCGTTCCGCGACCGCTTGTTCCTCGTGGACCTGACCACGGGCGCCTCCCAGGAAATCCCCCTGCCCCCCTCGGGCGAGCTCATCGAGTTCGGCTTCGATGCCGGAGGCCGGCTGCTCGGGCTCAGCATCCAGAAGCCCACGCCCGAGCAGGAGCGGGCGGGAGGGGTAGAGGTCGACGGACAGCGAATCACGTTCGACATCGGGGCCCGGGGGCACCCGCTGCTCGCCCACGCCTTCGCCTGGCAGGAGGGCGCGTGGACGCGGCTGGACGTGAAGGCGGCCAACGAGACCTCCGGCACCAGCGTCCTCGCGGTCCGCAAGGAGCTCGGTGAGCGGTCCAGCCGCTTGTTGGATCCACGCATCTCCGCCCAGGAAATCGAGAACGACGCGGTGCTCGACCAGTTGTATGCCTTCACCCCGGAGCAGCCCGATGGCGAGTGGGTCCAGCTCGAGCGCGGTGGCTACACGCTGGCGCTCTGGGGCACGCCCTTCGGCGACGGGCTGCTGGCCACCGGCCTGATGCGGCGCGTGGAGAAGGGAAAGGCGCTCGCCCTCCCCGGCTTCAGCTACCGCGCGAACGACCTGGTCAGCCTCCAGTCCCGAGGGCCCTTCCTGCTCGTCTCGCTCGCCGACTCCGGCGGCCATCCGCGCATGTACCGGGGGAAGAAGCTCGTCTGGAGCTCGGAGGGGGCGCGGGCGGTGACGTTCTGGCCGAAGTAGGCCGGGGAGCCGGACGTCCCCCCGGTGGATCAGAAGCAGGCAGGCGGGTTCCGGGGGCGGCTCCGGGGCGCAGGCGGAGCCTCTCCACTGCGAGCGTATTCCTCTGGGAGGCGAGGCGCGATACACCTGGGGCCGCCATGGCAGAGACCCCGATGAACATCCCCACCGTCGACCTGACGGACCTCGCGTCCAACGACCCCGCCCGCCTCGAGCGCGGCGCGGCGGCCCTCCGGGAGGCCTTTGGCGTCTTCGGGCTCGTGTATGTGAAGAACCACGGCGTCGATGCCCAGGCCCTCGAGCGCTTCTACGACGCGTTCCGTACGTTCATCTCCTGGCCGGCCGAGGCCAAGCGCCCCTATGGCCGTAGGGACATCTGGTACCAGCGCGGCTGGACGCCTCCGAACACCGAGGTGGCCGTCGCGGGCAACGGGCAGCCGGACTTCAAGGAGTGCTACTTCGCCGCGCCCTACCCGTCCGACGAGAGCTCCAAGCTCGAGTTCCCTCAAATCTACCCCGAGAACGTCTGGCCCCCGGACGCGCCGCCGTACTTCCAGGAGGGTCTGCTCTCGCTCGGCCGCTCGCTGCACGAAGCGGGGCTCCAGCTGCTGCGGGGCTCGGCGCTGGCGCTCGGGCTGGCGGAGACGGCCTTCACGGACATGTGCCAGCGGGCGCCCCACGTCACGCGCTCCCTCCAGTACCTGCCGCTCGGCCCCTCCCAGGTGAACACGGGCATCCTCTGGGGCGAGGAGCACACGGACTTCAACCTCCTCACGCTGCTGCCCGGTGGCCGGTTCCTGGATCCGAAGGGACAGCCCACCCGCGGCGGGCCGGATGACAAGAGCGGCCTCTACCTGCGCACGCGCGCGACGCCCGAGGACCCCAAGGGCCGCATGGTACGCGGCACCGCGCCCGCGGGCTGCATCGTCGCGCAGGTGGGCCAACAGCTGGAGATCCTCACGGGCGGCACGTTCCTCGCGACGCCGCACGTCATCACCGCGCCCGGCGTGCCCGGCTGGCAGCGTCAGTCCGCCGCCCACTTCATGCACGTGCACACCAGCACCGTGCTCTTCCCGCTCGCGAAGTTCCGCACCCCCGAGGCCATCCAGAACTACGCGCCGCCGGTGCTCGCGGGCACCTACGACATCAAGACGCTGGTGGACATCGGCCTGGCGCCCTCGAGCGCGCTCGACCAGCTCGGCTACCGCCACTACGACCGGCTCAACCGCATGCGCGCGGGAGGCTCGGAGGCGTAGCGCCCGGCGGCTGTCGCGGCGGAGCCGTGCTAGGACGGGGCCATGAGCCCCAGAGCCCTGCTCGCCCTGTTCCTCGCCCTGTCCCTGCTGCCGGCCTGCAAGCGCGCGAAGGAGGAGACGCCCGCCGCGCCCGCGGCCCGGAAGACGAAGGTGGGGTTGGTGCTGGGGCTTGGAGGGCGTGGAGACCAGTCCTTCAATGACTCGGCGCTGCGCGGGCTGGAGGTATGGGCCTCGGGCGTGAAGTACGAGCAGGGCGCGTACAAGGACGTCTCCCCCGAGGAGCGTCAGGCCTCCCTCCAGGAGTCGCTCGGGGACGACATGGCCCGGCGCAACCTCCAGGTGACGCCGCTGGGTATCACCCCGGTGGTCCTCCAGAGCCGCGTGGCCGAGGACTACGAGCCCAACCTGCAGTTGCTGGTGGACCAGGGCGTGGCGCTGTCGCTGGGCGTGGGCTTCATGCTGGAGAACGCGGTGGAGGCGGCGGCGAAGCGCAACCCGCGGATGCACTTCCTCCTGGTGGACAGCCCGCTGCTGTCGGCCGAGGGCACGCCGTACTCGCTGCCCAACGTGCGCACCGTCGTCTTCCGCGAGGAGGAGGGCTGCTACCTGGTGGGCGCGCTGGCCGGGCTGGTGACGAAGACGGGCAAGGTGGGCTTCGTGGGCGGCATGGAGATTCCGCTCGTGAAGCGCTACGAGGCCGGCTTCCGCGCGGGCGTGGCCGCCACCAACCCAAAGGCCACCGTGGTGGCCAACTACACGGGCAGCTTCACGAATTTCGCGCTCGGCAAGCAGGTGGGGCAGGACCTGCTGACGAAGGGCTCGGACATCCTCTTCGCCGCCGCGGGTGTGGACGGCCTGGGCGCCATCCAGGCGGTGAAGGAAGCGCACGACGAGGGCAGACCCGTCTACGTCATCGGCGTGGACTCGGACCCGTCGCACCTGGCGCCCAAGGCCGTGCTGTCGGCGGTGGTGAAGCGCGTGGACCTGGTGGTGTACGAGGCCATCCGCGATCAGGTGCAGGGCCACTTCCAGGGAGGCAACCTGTCGCTGGGCCTGAAAGAGGGCGGCATCACCTACGCCCCGGTGCGCCTCGACGTCCCCGGCAAGGAGCAGGCGCTGCGCACGCTGGAGGAGCTCAAGGCGAAGATCATCTCCGGCGCCATCCAGGTGCCCACCCACCCGGATCAGCTCGAGCCGGCCAAGGCGGGCATCGGCAAACCCTGAACCCGGGCCACCCGGGGACCCTCTGGGCTCGGTTTCCCGCAACGGGTCCGATGGTCGTACCAGTTGCGGAATCGAGTGGGTTGTACATCTGACGGGAGAACCCCATGTCCACGACGAACCTCGACACCGCGCGCCGCTACCTCCGGGCGATCGAAGACGGAGCCACCGGAGAGGCGCTGGCCGCCTTCTTCCACCCCGAGGTGACGCAACGGGAATACCCCAACCGGCTCGTCCCCACCGGAGCGACGAGGGACCTGCGGGCGCTGCTCGAGGGGGCGGAGCGCGGCCAGCAGGTGTTGGCCGGCCAGCGCTACGAGGTGCGGCACGTGGTGGAGCAGGGAGACACCGTGGCCCTCGAGGTCGACTGGAGCGGCACGCTCAAGGTGCCCGTGGGGAAGCTGCCCGCGGGGGGAACGATGCGCGCCGCGTTCGCGGTGTTCCTCATCTTCCGCGATGGCCGCATCCTCTCGCAGCACAACTATGACTGCTTCGAACCTTTCTAGCGTCGTGGCCCTGCCGGGCCGCGGGGTGAATGCCCTCGGGCGCTCCTGCTAGGCTGGGCGCTCCTCCGAGAGCCCGCCGCCCATGTCCACCGCTCGAATGCAGCAGCCCGACACGCCCGCTGCCGCCCCGGTCTCGCCCTCCCCCGCCCCGGCCTCGCCCGGTATCGAGGTGCGGGGCGTCAGCAAGTCCTACCGCCGGGGCCAGCGCGTATTGTCGGACGTGAACCTCCACATCCGCGCCGGAGAGAGCTTCGGCATCATCGGCCCCAACGGCGCCGGGAAGACGACGCTCTTCGGGTGCATGCTCGGCCTGCTGTGGCCGGACTCGGGCTCGGTGAGCGTCGCGGGCCTGCCGCCGGACCACCTCGAGGTGCGCCGCCTCACCGGCTACCTCCCCGAGCGCCTCACCTTCGAGCCGAGCCTCAGCGCACGGCAATTCCTCGCCTACCACCACGCCCTCGCCGAGCGGCCCCGTCCACAGCGCGCCCAGGAGGTGGAGGCCCTCCTCACCCAGGTGGGGCTGGACAGGGCCGTGTGGGACCGGGACACGCGCAAGTTCTCCCGAGGCATGGTGCAGCGGCTCGGCCTGGCCCAGGCGCTCGTCGGGCAGCCGCGCTTCCTCTTCCTCGACGAGCCCACGCTCGGCCTCGACCCCGAGGGCGTGCTGCACCTGCGCGCCCAGCTGCGGGAGATCAAGGCCCGGGGCGTCACCCTCATCATCAACTCGCATGACCTGGCGCAGCTCGAGCGCGTGTGCGACCGGGTGGCCTTCTTCCGCGCCGGCCGCGTGGAGGCCATCGAGGACCTGGGCTCGCCCACCGCCACCGTCACCCGCCATGTGCTCGTGGTGCGCTGGGCCGGTGCCAATCCCCTGTCCGCCGAGCAGCTCGCCGCCGTGGCCACCGAGGCGGGCGTCACGCTGATGGATAACGCGGAGGACGCGCTGCGCTTCTCCGTGGAGGACGACTGGGGCGCCTCGCGCCTGCTGGGGGCCCTGCTGAAGGCGGGACTCCCCGTGGCCAGCGCCTCGCGCGAGGAGGGACGGCTGGAGCGCTTCTTCCAGCGGAACGGAGCCCGGACACCATGATGCTGGCCTTCTACCAATCCCGCGTCCGGCAGAGCTTCCACCGGCTGCTCACGCTCGCGCTGCCCCTGGCCTATATCTTCGCGCGGCTGGCCATGGACATGTCGATGTTGCTGTACACGAAGTTCCAGGCGCCTGTCTTCCTGGTGCCCCCCGGGGAGATGTTCGTCATCCCCTTGTTCCTGGGACTCGCCTCCATCGGCCGGGACGCCTCGGAGGGAAACCTGCCCCTGGTGCTCACCCGGCCCATCCGCCGCTCCACCTACGTGCTCAGCCATTGGGCGGCCCTGGGCAGCGTGGCCTCCTTCTGGAGTCTGCTCCACCTGCTGGCACAGTGGGTGCTGGTGCAGATGTCCTCGCGCCAGCCGCCGGGGGTCTTCGAGCTCATGGACAACGCGCTCGGCCGGGTGTCGTTGTGCTTCGGCATGGCCGCCGCGCTGGTGTGCTTCGCCGCGCGGCTGCCCGCCTACGGCAACGTCGTCCTCTGGGGCGTGCTGTATTGGCTGGCGGACCGGGTGCTCCCCGGGCTCGGCCAGGACGACGCCATCCGCCAGTTCACCTTCACGGTGCGCCAGTACCTCACCGGCCTGCTCATGCCCGAGCTGGATATGCGCAGGACGTTCGCCGCCACGCCCATCTCCTGGTTCCGGCTCTTCACCTACGTCTCCAACCTCTCGCTGCTCCTGCTGCTGGCCATCCACGTCTTCAACCGGCGCGAGGTGTCCTATGCGTCCCGCTGAGTCCGGCTCCACCCGCGCGCTGCCCCGCTGGTTGGTGGTGGCCGTGCCGCTGCTGCTCGGCGCCCGCGTGGCCAGCGGCTTCTACGAGAAGGCCCACCCCTCCATCCCCTCGGGCCTCGTGGCCTGGGTTCCCCTGGAGCAGGCCGAGGCGCTCTCCCGCGAGCGCAACCTCCCCATCCTCTACGACTTCTCCGCCGACTGGTGCATGCCCTGCCAGATGCTGGACCGAGACGTGTTCAACGAGGACAAGGCGGCCCGCTACATCAACGCGAGCTACATCCCCGTGCGCGTGACGGATCGCACCAACGAGGACGGCGAGAACGTCCCCGCCGTGAAGGCACTCATCGAGAAGTACAAGGTCCTCGGCTTCCCCGCCGTCATCACCGTGTCGCCGGACGGGCGCAACGTGCGCCAGAAGCGCGGCTACGACGGCTACACGGACACGATGCACTTCCTCCGGCTCCCCACGCCCTCCGGCAGGCGCGCACCTCCGCTCAGCCGTCCCGGTTCGCGGTGAGGAGAGGGACGGGCTCGGGCGCGAGGGGCTCGGTGGGCCGCGGGCCGCGCCAGAAGCGGAGGAACGCCGTCAGGTAGCCCGGGCGCTCGCGCGTGGGGTCGTTGTAGCGAGGCAGGTACAGCCACGGCACGCGCGGGTGCTGGTGGTGCGCCAGGTGCCAGTTGAAGTGCAGCAGGAGCACCTCGTACGCGCGGGCGGCCCTCAGGTTGTGCGCCCCGTCCAACACGTGCCGGGGACTCGCCGCGTGGGTGACGTACTGCTGCGCGGACCAGTTCAACCCGAAGAGCGCGTAGAGCAGCAGGTAGCGCCCGGGCGACAGCCCCAGCCCCGCCACCAGCGCCCCGTGCAGCAGCAGCACGCCCACGCCCTCGAGCCGGATGCGGCCGAAGAAGCCCTCGGGAATCCCGTTCACCATCGCCACCATGGAGGGGTCCTTCAGCACCTGCGCGCGCAGCAGGCGGGGCCACACGAGCATGGACACGAGCGCCAGGGGCACGGCGAGCCAGAAGCCTCCCGTGTAGAGGAAGTAGAAGTAGCTCCGCTTCCACGCGAGGTTGTCCGAGGGGTAGTACAGGTCGAACATCTCCGCGTCGCTGCGGTTGCGCCGGTGGTGCCCGAGGTGGCACGCGCGCAGGAAGGTGAAGGGCCCCGGGAAGAAGGCGGCCAGCAGCACACCGAAGGACTCATTCACCCAGGGCGTGGCGTGGAAGACGCGGTGCTCGGCCTCGTGCAGCAGCGAGTACAGGGGCAGGAAGAGGAACGAGAACACCACCCCGAGCCCCAGCAGCGTCCACGTGCCCTCGGCCCGGGATGCGAGCCATTGCAGGCCCACGCCTCCGGAGACGAGGCCCAGCGCGAGGGCCACGTTGAGCGTCCCGGGCGGGGGCGGAGGAGAGGACTCGCTCACGGCCGCGCCTCCTCCACCGAGGGCCCCGCGGCCACGGGTGCCAGGGCTTGCCCGGTGCGGCGGAACATCCACGCATGGATGACCCAGGCCACGGCGAAGCCTCCGAGTACGTCCACGAGGTAGTGCTGCTTCACCGTCAGTGTGGACAGCGAGATGAGCGCCGCCCAGAGCATCCACAGCGCGCCGCCCCGGTGGTGCCGCAGGCGCAGCGCGCCGAGCAGGGTGGTGGCCACGTGGATGCTCGGAAAGGTATTGCCCGCGTTGTCCGAGGCGTGCATCTGGCGGAACTGCTCGCGCCAGAAGCCCGGGGGAATGCTCTCCAGGGGGGGCCTCGGGTAGTGCGCGGTGAATAGAAAGAACCCCAGGTAACAGACGGCGTTGGCCAGCAGCACCGCGGCGAGCATCCGTAAGTATTCCCTCGCATCCAGCAGCCACGCGGCCCCGAGCAGCAGGGCGAAGAAGCTCGAATAGATGGCGTACGTCCACGGCAGGAAGGGAATGGCCACGTCCAGCGGCGTGAGGAAGTCGAAGCGCGGCGGCAGGGTGTCGTTGAGCCAGAAGTACGGTTGAAACGTGACGGCGATGGCCACCCCCGTCGTGAGCAGTCTCCCGGCGAAGTGCCCGTTGAGCCGGTACAGCCACGCAATCCCTCGCACGGCACGCCTCCCTCGCGGCTCCACACCCACCATGGGAGCGAGCGCCCTGCCCCTCCTACCTTCCGTCTCACACACTTTTCAGCGAGTGTCTTGTCGGGGCGCGTTGACTCCTATACACACGTTTTCCGTTTTTCCCGCACATTTCCAGGAACATCACAGACATGTCGACTTTCGCTTCGCTTCGTTCCGCCGTCCTCGGCGCGATGCTCGCGCTGGGCTTCTGCACGCTCTCCACGCCCGCTCACGCCGCCACCTCGGAGGCGTGCCTCAATGGGGCGTTCTCCGTCATCCTGCCCAACGGCCAGGTGCTGTCGGGACAGAACGGCTTCAAGGTGTCCCGCTCGGTGCTGCCCACCAACAGCCTGGTGCGGGTGCGCGGCCGCTACATCGAGTTCGACCTGAACGTGTCCACGTTCGCGGTCTACAACTACACGCTGACGGGCGCGGCCAACCCCCTGGACCTGACGGGCGGGGTGCGCACGGTGCTCTTCACGCGCAAGGAGCCGAGCCTGAATGGGAAGACGGTGGACGCGGGTGACTTCGAGGTGTCGCTCTCCGCGCCCTCCCTGGAGCTCCGCCGCCAGGGCTCCTCGCTCAAGATGAAGATCCAGGCCAAGGACTGCGCCCAGGGCGGCGTCTTCCAGATGGAGCCGGAGACCAACGACGGCTCGCCCATCGTCTTCACGCACACGGTGGCCTCGCCGGACCTCTACTATTTCGTCAACCCGTACACCGGGAAGGTGAACTTCGGGAACTCGTCCATCATCCGCGGCAAGGACAGCCCGCAGGTGGCCACGCGCGTCCTCCAGAGCGAGTTCGAGACGGTGTGGAGCGTCGCCTCGGGTGGCCGCATGGGCGGAGTGCTCGGTGAGGACGCGGTGGAGCTGTCCGCCGGGGCCTCGGCGTGCGTGCAGGACTGCCAGGCGCAGAACCGCATCCACGGTACCGTGCCGGTGACGGACCCCATCTACAGCGAGGGCGGCAGCGAGAGCGAGACGGGGGGCTGAGTCCCCACCCGGGGCACCGTCGCCACCGTACGGCGAGCGATGGTGCACGGGGGTTCGAGCAGCGGGAGGCTCAGCAGCAGCGACCGCCGCCCCCGCGGTAGCGCGCCCGCATGCGCTCGTTGAAGAAGTCCTCGTAGCTCATCACCGCCCGCTCCGGGTGGTGGCGGCGCAGGTGCTCGACGTAGGTGTCGTAGTCGGGCACGCCGATGAGCAGGCGGGCCGTCTGCACCGCCCGCCGCCAGAACCGCTTCAGCGCGTCGGCCGAGGCGCTCATGTCACGGGCTCGCGGTGGCCACGGGGACATGGGGCGTCTCCTGTGCCGTGGGGGCCGCCGAGCGGCGCGCCGCCAGCGCGGCCCGGATGCCGAACGCCACCGTCGTCACCACCAGCAGCATGAAGAGGACGGTGAGGGAGGCATCCACGTAGTCATTGGTGACGACCCGCTGCATGTCCTCCACGGTCTTCGCGGGCGCCATCACCCGGCCCTCGGCGGCGGCCTCGGAGAACTTCCGCGCGTGGGCGAGGAAGCTCACCTTGACGTCCCCGCCGAACGCCTTCTGCCAGCCCGCCGTCAGCGTGCAGCACACCAGCCACACCGTGGGGATCGCCGGAATCCACAGGTAGCGCTCGCGCTTCATCTTCACGAGCACCACGCACGCCAGCGTCAGCGCGATGGCCGCCAGCATCTGGTTGGCGATGCCGAACAGCGGCCACAGCGTGTTGATGCCGCCCAGCGGATCCACCACGCCCTGGTAGAGGAAGTAGCCCCAGCCCGCCACGCAGATGGCCGTGGCGATGAGGTTGGCGCCCCAGGACTCGGTCTTCTTCAGCGGCGCGTACACCAGGCCCGCCAGCTCCTGAATCATGAAGCGGCCCACGCGCGTGCCCGCGTCCACCGTGGTGAGGATGAACAGCGCCTCGAAGAGGATGGCGTAGTGGTACCAGAAGGCCATCATCCCCTCGCCTCCCACGAGCCCGTGGAGGATCTGCGCCATGCCCACCGCCAGGGTCGGCGCGCCACCGGCTCGCGACAGGATGGACGCCTCGCCAATCTCCCGGGCCGTCTGGCTGAGGACCTCGGGGGTGACGACGAAGCCCCACTGGCTGATGGTCTGCGCCGCCTGCTCGACGGTGGTGCCGATGAGCCCCGGCGGCGAGTTCATCGCGAAGTACACGCCCGGCTGCAGCACCGTGGCCGCGATGAGCGCCATGATGGCGACGAAGGACTCCATGAGCATCGCGCCGTAGCCCACCATGAGCGCCTCGCGCTCGTTGGCCAGCATCTTCGGGGTGGTGCCCGAGGAGATCAGCGAGTGCCAACCGGACACCGCTCCGCACGCGATGGTGATGAACAGGAACGGGAAGAGGTTGCCGGAGAACACCGGGCCGGAGCCGTCGACGAACCGGGTTACCGCCGGCATCTTCAGCTCGGGAGCGGCGAGGATGATGCCCACCGCGAGCACCAGGATGGTGCCGATCTTCAAGAAGGTGGACAGGTAGTCGCGCGGCGCCAGCAGCAGCCACACGGGCAGCACCGAGGCACAGAAGCCATAGGCGATCAGCATCCAGGCCAGCGCCTTGCTGTCATGGGTGAACAGCGGCGCCAGGGAGGGCATGTCGGCGACCTTGCCGCCCAGCCAGATGGACAGCATGAGCAGCACGAAGCCGACGACGGACACCTCGAGCACCCGGCCCGGGCGGACATAGCGCAGGTACAAGCCCATCAGCAGGGCGATGGGAATGGTCATGGCCACGGTGAAGGTGCCCCAGGGGCTGCCCGTCAGCGCCTTGACCACCACGAGCGCCAGCACCGCGAGGATGATCATCATGATCATCAGCACGCCGATCATCGCCACCACGCCCGCGGCCGAGCCCATCTCCATGCGCACCATGTCGCCCAGGGACTTGCCGTCGCGGCGGATGGACAGGAAGAGGATGATGAAGTCCTGCACCGCGCCGCCGAGCACCACGCCGAACAGAATCCACATGGTGCCCGGCAGGTAGCCCATCTGCGCGGCGAGCACCGGGCCCACCAGGGGACCCGCGCCCGCGATGGCCGCGAAGTGGTGGCCGAACAGCACCCACTTGTCCGTGGGCACGTAGTCCAGGCCGTCGTTGCGGAGCTGCGCGGGCGTGGCGCGGGTCGCGTCGAGCCTCAAGGCCCGCTCGGCGATGAACCGGCCGTAGAAGCGGTAACCGAGGAGATAGACGGACACGGACGCCACCACCAGCCAGGTGGCGTTGATCGTCTCGCCCCGGTGCAGGGCCACCGTGCCCAGGCAGAACGCCCCGACAATGGCGAGCAGTGCCCACCCCAGTTTGCGCAACACGTTGTCCACGAACCCCTCCACTCGGGCTGATGCCGCAACGTTCGCCTCGGGACGGGGCCGGGTCAATCTCCGAGCACGCGCCCCTGTCCTCCAGGGAGAGCCCGTGGGCACTGGCTCAATCCTTCTTGGACCTGGGTCCCCCGTGCTCGAGCTGACGGAGGATGTCCGAGAGGTCGTCCTGCTCCTCCTGGATGACGAAGACGCCCTCCTCTACCGGCGGCGGAGGAGCACCCGGCACGGGCTCCGGCTCGAGGCGCTTCGCCGGCTTGGGCGGGGGCGGTTTCGGAAGGGGCTCGGGCCTGGCTGGAGGAGCAGCACGGAGCCTCGGAACAGACGCGGGCGGGAGCTCGGCGGGCGCCTCCTCCGGAGTGGAAGGCAGGTGCCAGTCCGTCTTCCGGGCCAGCCACTCCGCATAGCGGGTGAACGTCCACGAGCCATCCGCCGCGCCCGTCTCGATGGCCGAGGGCAGCTTGTAGAAGAACCCCTGGCGGATGAGGCTCTTCACCCCGGTGCTGGCCATGAGCACCTCGAGCTCGGGCACGCGGATGCCGAGCTCCTGCCGGTAGCGCAACCGCTGGCACACCACCCCCACGAGGCAGTCCGCGAGCTGCGCGCTCACCGCGCCCTGAATCTCCGGGGGAAAGGCGGACACCACACGCTGGAGCGCCTCGGCGGTGCTCGACGAGTGCACCGTCGCGAACACCAGGTGCCCCGTCTCCGCCGCGTTCAGCGTCAGCCGCATCACCTCCGGCTCGCGCAGCTCCCCCACCATGAGCACGTCCGGATCCTCCCGCAGCGCGTCCACCAGCGCCTGCGAGAACGAGGGCGTGTCCCGGCCCACCTCGCGCTGGCGGATGAAGGACTGGCGCGGCACCAGCGCGTACTCGATGGGGCTCTCCACCGTGATGATGTGGCGGGCCTCGGAGAGGTTGATCTCCTGCAGCAGCGCCGCGAGCGTGGACGTCTTGCCCATGCCGGTGGGGCCACTCACCAGCACGAGCCCGTGGGCCGGCTCGATGAGACGGCGCAGGTCGGGGTGGAGGTTGAGCTTCTTGAGCGTGGCCTGCGCGGACGCCAGCAAGCGGATGGCGAAGCCCACCCCGCGCGCGCTGCGCAGGATGTTGATGCGGCAGCGCTGGCCCTCCACCGTGCGCGAGAGATCGTAGGAGCAGCGCGTGAGGAACTCGGGCCAGCCCTCGTCGCCGATGATCTCCCGCGCCATCGAGGTGAGCGCCGGAGCGGGGAGGGCTTCGCCCACGAGCCGCAGCGCGCCACGTATCCGGAGCGCCAGGGGCATGTCTCCCTCGAGATGGATGTCGCTCGCGCCCTGCTCTCGGGCGAGCCGGATGAAGGCTTCGAGTCCCACGCGTGTCCCCTCCTGCTTCGCTTCTACCGGAGCAACCGGCATGCCGCGCTTCCGCCCCCCGGGCTCGCGTGGAGCGGAGAACACACGGACGCGCCGGAATGTCCGGGACGCGCACCTGCCCGGAGACACTTTGTCCGCGCTATCCTCGGGGGATGAACCAGCGACACGACTCGCGTCTCGCCCTCCTCCTCTGGCTCTCGTTGGGCGCCTGGATTTGTGGCAATGCCCAGGCCCAGGCCCAGGCGACCCAGGTTACCTTCGAGGTGACGGTGCCTCCCGGGACGCCCGCCGACGCGGAGCTCTGGCTCTCCGGCAACCACGCCGCCCTGGGCAACTGGAACGGCGCGGGGGTGAAGCTCACGCGCTCACCCGAGGGGCACTACACCGCCAGCGTCCCGCTGCCCGCGGGCACCTCGCTCGAATACAAGGTGACGCGCGGTGCCTGGGGGACCGTGGAGAAGGACGCCGAGGGCCGCGAGCTTCCCAACCGCACCCTGCGCGTGGGCGGCAAGCCGGAGCGCATCTCCGTCCCGGTGGCCCGCTGGGCGGATTCGCCGGGGGCGCCTCCGCCTCCCGCGCCCTCCACCGTCACCGGCAACGTCCGCTATCTGCGCGACGTGGCCTCGCGCTACCTGCCCCGCAAGCGCGACATCATCGTCTGGCTGCCGCCCGACTACGACGCCAACGCGAAGCGCCGCTACCCGGTGCTCTACATGCACGACGGGCAGAACCTCATGGACGCCGCCACCTCGTTCTCCGGCGAGTGGCACGTGGACGAGACGGCCTCGCAGCTCGTGCGCTCCGGCGAGGTGGAGCCCCTCATCATCGTCGGCGTCTACAACACCGAGGACCGCTTCGCCGAGTACACGCCCGTGCGCGACAACGGCGAGTACGCGCAGCTCGGCGGCGGCAGCGCGGACGCCTATGGGCGCTTCCTCGTCGAGGAGCTCAAGCCGCTCGTCGACAAGACGTTCCGCACCCGCACCGATGCGCCGAGCACCGGGCTCGTGGGCTCGTCGCTGGGTGGCCTGGTGACGATGCACCTGGGGCTCACCCGCTCGGACACGTTCCGGCGCCTGGGAGTCATGTCGCCCTCCGTCTTCTGGGCCCACCGGGACATCGTCAGCCGCGTGAAGGCGCTGAAGAAGAAGCCCGCCTCGCGCATCTGGGTGGACATCGGCACCGGCGAGTCCCATGGCAGCCAGGAGACCGTGGAGGACGCCGCGCTGCTGCGCGACGCGCTGGTGGCCAAGGGCTGGGTGCCCGGCAAGGACCTGCGCTACCTGGAGGTGCCCGGCGCCGTGCACAACGAGGGCGCCTGGGCCGATCGCTTCGACGACGTCCTGCGCTTCCTCTACCCCGCCGCGCCCTCCAGGCCCTGAGCCATGAGAGTCACGAAACCTGGGCGCGGGGAGCGCGCTCCACCTCCAGGAGCCCGTGCTTGAGCAGCCACAGCACATGACGCACGAAGTGGGTGCGGCTCGCCCCCCAGCTGGCGCGCGTGTCCTGCTCGAGCGCCGCGACCGGCGCCGAGGCCCCGGCGTGGGCACGCACCGCGTTCAGCAGCGTCACGATGTGCTCCGGGTCGGCCGCCGGCGGCTGGCCGAAGAGGGGAACGAACTGGTGCTGGGTCAGCAGGCGCTCGCCCGCGGCCGTGAGCTTCAGCCGCGTGGAGGGCGCGAGCTGCTCGGCCGCGTAGTTGCCGACCACGCTGTAGATCTTCTCCGAGAGCACGTGCATCCGTGACGGCGGCGCCGCACGGGCCATGTCGATGAGCTCCTGCCAGAGCGCCTCGTAGCGCTGGATGACGCCCTTCCAGGAGAACTCCTGGCGGGCCCGCTGCCGGGAGGCCTCGCTCATGCGGGCGCGCAGCTCGGGGCTGTCGATGAGCGCCTGGAGCGACCGCCTCATCTCGGCCATGTCCGTGACGATCGACTGCGCCGTCCAGAGGTCGCGGTGGGCCGAGCCCGCCACCAGCCCATGCAGGATGAGCTCGTCATCGCAGTCCGCCCACAAGGTGGGCACGAGGAAGCCCGTCTGCCCATTCACCACCGTGTCCCGCAGCCCATCCCAGTCCGACACCACCTGGGGTACCCCGCTCGCCATCGCCTCCAGCGGCGTGAGCCCGAACCCCTCGGAGATCGAGTCGTTCATGGAGACGAAGATGTCCGCCGCCCCATGCACCAGGTGCCGCCGCGCCGGCTCGATGCCGCCCAACCACTGGATGTGCTCGGCCACCCCCAGCGTCTTGGCATGCGCCTGCAGCAGCGTGTTGTAGGGCTGTGAATCGATGGGCCCCGCGATGACGAGGCGCAGCTCACGCCCGGGATTGCTCTCACGCAGCTCACGGAACACCCCGAGCAGCGGCAACAGGTCCCCCTTGCTGAAGGGGGACACGCGGCAGATGCTCAGCAGGACGAAGGCGTCTCGCGGAATGCCCAGGGCGGCGCGCGCCTCCTCCCGAGGCACCGAGCCGAAGCGCTCCGAGTCCACGGCCCACTGGATGACATCCAGGCGGCCCCGGTAGCGCAGCTTCGGCGCGCCCGGGCCCGCGGCCCGGGCCACATCCTCGGAGGCCTCCTCGAGCACCCGCTCGAATGAGCGCTTCATGCCGTGGGAGATGCAGATCAGCGAATCGAAGGGCTGGATTCCTCCGAGCAGCAGCGGGAACGTCAACGCGCGCATGGCCAGTTGCAGCACCAGCCCGTGGTTGACGAACGTGAGGGGAAACGCCGGTCCCTGGCAATGGCCTCGCACGGCGAGGGCCCGGTCCACCAGGCTCGAGAGATCGTGAAGGACATCGAAGCTGGGCCGCTCCGGCTGGCGCACCAGGTCGAGGATGTCGAGCAGGCGCGTGCGCTTGACCGGGCTCTCCCCTCCGAGCGCGGGAGCGTTCTGCGCCCGGGACGCCAGCAGCAACAGCTCCCCCGAGCGGCCATGGCGCGCGAGCGCCTGGAGGAACTCGGCATTGACGATGTGAAAGCCAGACTGGCTCTCGGAGGACAGGTGCTGGCGAGGTTCGAAGGGCAGTGCGATGCGCAGGGGGCTTTCCATGGGGCGGGCTCCGATCCGGGGCACCGCATCCAAGCACACTCCCCTCACGGGAACGCCGCGGGCCGCGTGGCACCGGTGAGGCAGCCTGGGGCTCCGCCCTCCATGGCTCACCGCGGCAAGTGTGGCCGAGCCGCTACCGCCCGGGTGTAGCTTGACGGTCCGATTAGAAGGTGTATAACTGTTTTCAGTTGGTTCCGGCTTGTTCCCGAAAACAGCCGGTTCCCACATTCACCGTTTAACCGAGAGGAGTCCCCCCATGAGCAACATCGATGTGGTCCGCGCTTGGAAGGATGAGCAGTACCGCATGAGCCTGAGCGAGACGGAGCGCGCCAGCCTCCCGATGAACCCGGCCGGTATGGTGGAGCTGACCGACGCGGACCTCGAGGGCGTGGCCGGTGGATCTACCGACATCTCCGTCGCCCGGACGTCCTGCTGCACCTACTCCACGTC
>NZ_JBJMQO010000119.1:0-71727 GCF_045802675.1 Archangium sp.
CGCGCAGCAGGGCGTCTTCTACCTGCTCGAGGGCGACGGGGACGGCGCGATGCTGAAGCTGCTCTCCAGCTACGCCTACCGCGAGCGGAAGCACCTCTCCAACCAGTTCCGGATCGGCGAGGGCCTGGTCGGCCAGTGCGTGCTGGAGAAGGAGCGCATCCTCCTCACCGACGTGCCGGACGACTACATCCGCATCAACAGCGGCCTGGGTGAGTCCAAGCCCCTCAACATCGTCGTCCTCCCCGTCATCTTCGAGGGCCAGGTCAAGGCCGTCGTCGAGCTGGCCAGCTTCTACCGGTTCAGCGAGACGCACCTGTCCTTCCTGGATCAGCTCACCGAGTCCATCGGCATCGTGCTCAACACGATCGCCGCCGGCATGCGGACGGAGGAGCTGCTCAAGCAGTCGCAGAGCCTCGCCGACGAGCTGCGCAGCCAGCAGCAGGAGCTCACCGAGACCAACCGCCGCCTGGAGCAGCAGGCCAAGAGCCTCCAGGCCTCCGAGGAGCGCCTCAAGCAGCAGCAGGAAGAGCTGCAGCAGACCAACGAGGAGCTCGAGGAGCGCAGCCGCCTCCTCCAGGTGCAGAACATGGAGGTCGAGCGGAAGAATCGCGAGATCGAACAGGCCAAGGTGGCCCTGGAAGAGCGCGCCCAGCAGCTCGCCCTCTCCTCCAAGTACAAGAGCGAGTTCCTGGCCAACATGAGCCACGAGCTGCGCACGCCGCTCAACAGCCTCCTCATCCTCTCCAAGCTGCTGGCGGAGAACTCGGAAGGCAACCTCAGCGGCCGTCAGGTGGAGTTCGCGCAGACCATCCACGGCGCGGGAAGCGATCTGCTCAGCCTCATCAACGACATCCTGGACCTGTCGAAGATCGAGTCCGGGACGATGAGCGTGGACGTGGACGAGGTGTCGCTCAACAGCCTCAAGGACTTCGTCGAGCGCACCTTCCGCCAGATGGCGGTGGACAAGAAGCTGGGCTTCAAGCTGGACTTCGCCCAGGCCCTGCCCTCGCACGTGCTCACCGACGGGCGCCGGCTGCAGCAGGTGCTCAAGAACCTGCTGGCCAACGCCTTCAAGTTCACCGAGGAAGGCCAGGTCATCCTGGACGTGCGCCCGGCCCGCGGCGGCTGGAGCGTGGATCACCCCATCCTCAACCAGGGTGGCTCGGTGCTCGCCTTCTCCGTCATCGACACGGGCATCGGGATTCCCGAGAACAAGCAGCGCATCATCTTCGAGGCCTTCCAGCAGGCGGACGGCACCACCAGCCGCAAGTACGGCGGCACCGGCCTGGGCCTGTCCATCAGCCGTGAGATCGCCAAGCTGCTCGGTGGCGAAATCAAGGTGGTCAGCGCTCCGGGCAAGGGCAGCACCTTCACCCTCTTCGTGCCGCAGACGTACATGCCGGCGCCCAGCCTGGTGCGGCCGCAGATGCCCACGGGCAATGGCAATGTCGGTCCCATCGGCCTGGGCTCGCCCAGCAGCCGGGCCGCGTCCGAGGAGCGGCTCAACGCCCTGCGCGCCGAGGTGGAGACGGCGGTGCAGGACGCGGAGCTCGCCCGCGAGGAGGAGGTCGAGGACGACCGGCGCACCATCCAGCCGGGAGACCGCACGCTGCTCATCATCGAGGATGACATCGTCTTCGCCCGCATCATCCTCGGCCTGGCGCGCGAGAAGGGCTTCAAGGGACTCGTCGCGCTGCGCGGCGACACGGGCCTGGCCATGGCGCGCCAGTACCGCCCGGACGCCATCACCCTGGACATCGGGCTGCCCGTCATCGACGGGTGGAACCTGCTCGACAGGCTCAAGCACGACAGCCGCACCCGCCACATCCCGGTGCACATCATCTCCGCCAGCGAGGAGGAGCGCAGCCGCGGCCTGCGGTTGGGCGCCCTCGCGGTGCTCCAGAAGCCGGCCAGCCGCGACGCGCTCGTCGAGGCCCTGGGCCGCGTCAAGGGCTTCATCGAGCGGCCCATGAAGAACCTGCTCGTGGTGGAGGATGACGAGCGGCAGCGCGACAGCATCGTCAGCCTCATTGGCAACGGCGACGTGAAGTCCACCTCCGTGGGCAGCGGCCAGGCGGCGCTGCTGGCCATGAAGGAGAAGTACTTCGACTGCGTGGTGCTCGACCTGGGCCTGCCGGACATGACGGGCCTGGAGCTCATCGAGGCGATGAAGGCCGCGGGCCACACCCCGCCCATCATCGTCTACACGGGCAAGGAGCTCACCGAGGAGGAGGAGACGGTCCTCAAGCGCGTCACCGACGCCATCATCATCAAGAGCGTCAAGTCGCCCGAGCAGCTCCTGGACGAGACGGCCCTCTTCCTGCACCGCGTGGAGGCCAATCTCCCGGAGAACAAGCGGGCGATGATCAAGCAGGTGCACCAGAGCGATCCGGTGCTCGCCGGCAAGAAGGTGCTGGTGGTGGACGACGACGTGCGCAACATCTTCGCCCTCACCAGCGTGCTGGAGAAGCACAAGATGCAGGTGGTCTACGCGGAGAACGGCCGCAAGGGCATCGAGATCATCCGCAGCACGCCGGACCTCAACGTGGTCCTCATGGACGTGATGATGCCGGAGATGGACGGCTACGAGACCATGCGCGCCATCCGCCAGGTCAACGAGCTCAAGTCGCTCCCCATCATCGCGCTCACGGCCAAGGCGATGAAGGGCGACCGCGAGAAGTGCATCGAAGCGGGCGCCAGCGACTACATCACCAAGCCGGTGGAGACGGATCAGCTCCTCAGCCTGCTGCGCGTGTGGCTGTTCCGCACCGCGGAGCGCCTCATCAAAGGGTAACCCGTGACGAAGGAAGCCCTGGCGTTGGAGGTGGCGGAGAGCGCCGACGCCCTCGAGGACATCGAGCTGGATCTGCTCCTCGAGGGCCTGATGCGGCGCTACGGAGTGGACTTCCGTGGCTACGCCCGTGCGTCCCTGCGGCGCCGGGTGTGGAACATGGTGCACGCCCGGAAGCTCGGAACCATTTCCGCGCTTCAGGCGGCGGTGCTGCATGAGCCGCGGGTGATGGACGAGCTGCTCCAGCACCTGTCGGTGAACACCACCACCATGTTCCGCGACCCGAGCTTCTTCGTGGCCTTCCGCGAGAAGGTGGTGCCGCACCTCTTCTCCTCGCCCTTCGTGCGCATCTGGCACGCGGGGTGCTCCACCGGAGAAGAGGTGTACTCGCTGGCCATCCTCCTCATGGAGGCGGGCCTGTACGAGCGCAGCCGCATCTACGCCACGGACATGAACGCGGCCGTGGTGGAGCGGGCCAAGTCGGGCATCTTCCCGCTCGAGCACATGCGCGAGTACACCGCCAACTACCTGCGGGCCGGCGGCCAGGCCGTCTTCAGCGACTACTACACGGCCAACTACGACCACGCCATCTTCAAGGCCCCGCTGCGCAAGAACATCGTCTTCGCCCAGCACAACCTGGTGAGCGACGGGACGTTCAACGAGTTCAACGTGGTGCTGTGCCGCAACGTGCTCATCTACTTCGGCCCGCAGCTGCAGGAGCGCGTGCACCGGCTGCTGCACCAGTCCCTGCGCCGCTTCGGCATCCTCGCGCTCGGCCGCGGCGAGACGCTGCGCCACACCGTGCTGGAGAACGACTACGACGAGGTGGACGTCCAGGATCGCCTCTACCGGCGCCGCGCCTGAGCCGCCCCGGGGCCCGCTACCGGGCCCCTACTCCACGGGGGCCGGCAGGCGGTACATCTCGTAGATGTCCCCGTGGTGCCTCAGCCCCATCGCCTCGCGCTGGACGATGAGGTACCAGCGCTGCTTGTCCGCGTCCGCGCGCAGCTCCTTGTGCCGGGCCACCAGGCGGGCCCTCGCCGGGCCGCTCGTCTCCCGGAGCACCTGCTCCGTCTCCTGGAGCTCCACGAGCAGGGCCTCCAACCGCGAGGCCACCCGCCGCATGGCGGAGGCCTTCTCGGATTGGATTTCCACTTCGATGGCGAGCGGCGTGTCCGGAGAACGGGGGCGCGTGGACATGGCGTTTGTCTAACCATGTCCTCTCGCGGTGGCCAGGGCCCGAGCGCCCTGCCGGCGGCTCGCCGGGTACCTCGGCGCTCCCGTGGGCCGCGGCATGAGAGGGATTGAGGGCCCCCTGTCCCTCACGGCTCGAGTGCTTGGGGCGGGGGTTTGGCACTGAGGATGGGCGCGTAGCACTTGCCCTCGTTCTCGTAGACGTAGCGCGGGCTCTCCGGGCATGGGGCCTCGAGTTTGAGAATGATCCAGCAGGCGCCGATCAACTCGGCCTCGACGTAGCGGGCGCAGGGAGGGCGCTTCTGCCCCTTGAGGGGCTCGCTCGGCAGCGGCCGGGAGATGGGGATTTCATTCCCAGCATCCTGGGCGTCCGTGAGCCATCCCTCGTCGAACGGGTCATCCGGCGTCCCGGCTGTATCCGCCTGTACGTCATAGCTCTCGGCGGCGGGCGGGGTGCTCGCCAGGGACTCCGGGCCACCCGGTGGTGGGGACCCGGAGACCAGACGCACCAGCGCGAAGAGCAGGGCAGCCACCGCGGCAACGCTCGCCCATGCCAATCCCAGACGCCACAGGGGGCGCGGCTCCTCGGGGCCGTCGAGGGCGCGAGTCATGCGCCCCACTCCCTCACGCACATCGCCGAGCAGCGGCATCAGTGCATCCGCCGAGTGCTTGTCAGGGGCCCGGGCCCGGCGCGAGTCCTTCACCTCCAGGGCGAGGTAGTCCTTCGCTTGCGAGGCGATGAGCTCCACCCGGAAGTCCGGAATGGGGGCCGCATCCTCCCCGGCCGCGGGCTTGAGCACCACGGCCGTAGCGCCACTCTCCTCGTGCGTGGCCAGGTAGAGCTCCCCGGGACTGCCAGGGTCTTGGGGCAGCTGCTCCTCAAGCTGATAGGGCCCCACCTGCGTCCGCTCCTCCCACTTCTTCTCCTCGTCCATGCGGGCTTCTCCCAGGCCTCTCCGCGCACCCGAGGCCTTGTGCGCTTGTTCGCATGGTGCAGGGCCCTCGTGCCAGGAGCCGCCCGGTGCCTCTCGTGACGTCCTACCCCACGAGTGCACTCGAGTGTCACCCCTTGGGTCTCCTGCTGATGGGCCTACCCGCGTTTTGACACAGGCGCATGGTTTCCATTAAATCCTGGAATCCCATTTTCATACTGGATGGCCGCAGGAGGTGCGCTGTGTTCCCTCGTCTTCCTCGCCCGCGCCTCCCCAGCGCGCAGTGGCGTCCTCCGCTGGGGGCCTGGTTCCTCCTCTTCTTCTTCGTTCAGGCCGCCTGCGCCACGAGGGCCCCATGGGGAGGCCTCACACCGGGCTACCGCTATTCGTCGCCCACTCCCCCACCGGCACCCAGGGAGCGCACGACGGAGCCCGACCTCGGGGCGGCCACCGTGTACGAGGTAGGCTTCCTGGAGCCCGGTGCCGTCGCCCCCCGCCCGGTGCCCATCCGCACGGCGGAGTTCCAGCGGGCCTTCCAACGCCTCAGTGAGGATGTGCGTTTGGGGCGTCGTACTCCACGCCAGGCCGCCCTGGAGTTGCTGCGCATGTCCAAGCAGCAGGCGCAGGAGGTGGAGACGGTGGAGAGCGCGGGAGAGTGGAACCTGGAGACGTACGCCGGCCAGGGCTACACCCTGGTGCCGGCGAAACAGGAGGGCCCGGTGTCCCTCACTCCCGAGGCGGAGGAAGCCCTCAAGCAGCAGTACCTGCACTGGTGCGAGCCCCAAGGCGGAGGCGATTGCCTGGGCTTGCTGGACGATGGGCCGTACCTGCGCACGGATGATCGGCGCACGTTCGCCCTGGCCCTGGCCTTTGGCCGCGTGCTGGAGGAGACGCAGGCAGCTCTGGGCCGCCAGCTCAACGCACAGGCGCTCGTGTCCATGGCCGTCTGGACGGTGGCCTTGTACTGCATGCTGTGGGTGGTGCCCGAACCCACCACGAAATTCCTCGCCGCGAGCCTGACCGTGATTCTCATGGCGTGGCTGGGGCTGGAGACGGTGTACGGGCTGATGGATGGCTGGGCCCGCATGGCCAACGCGGCGCACGAGGCCAGCACCTTCGAGGAGTTGCGCGCGGCGGGCGAGGAGTTTGGCCGGGTGCTGGGAGAGGACACGGCGCGGGCGCTGATTCTCGCGGTGTCCACGCTCGCGGGGCGCACGCTGGGCGAGGTAGCGGCGAAGGTGAAGTCCCTGCCGGGCTTCCGCCTGGCCGAGATGCAGTGGGAGGCGCAGGGAGGAGCCGCTGCGCTGGCGCCCGAGGTGGTGGAGGAGACGGCCCTGGCGCAGGAGAGCGCGCTGGCCCGGGCGGTGGCGGCGGCGGAGACGGTGGCCACGTCGCCCCAGGGCCCCCTGGCCGTGGTGCTGCTCAAGAAGACGGGTGGTGCGGCGAAAAGGGCCCCGGGGGGCCGCTCGGCCCGGACCGTCATCCGCCATCGGGGCGGCAATCAGCAGGTGGAGCTCAGCGATGGCCAGCGCTGGCACTTGTCACGGGGCAAATCGCTCGCGGACATTCCCGCCCAGGACAAGGTCGGCGACATGCTCCAAGAGGCCGTCACGCGGGCCGCCCAGGAATGGGGACCCCACAGGCTCAGCATCAAAGAACGCAAAGCCATCAACGATGCCCTCGAAAAGGGAGAATACTGGCTGGCGCGGCTGTTGGAACGCGAGGCCCGGGGGCGCTACGTAAACGAGACGGTGAAAGCCCAGTTCAAACGGCTCTATCAGTTCAATACTCAGGGAGTAGACGTGGTTGACCCAGCAACCAGCTACAAGTACGAGATCCTCTCCGGCACCGAGTCGAACCTGGCGCGTCATGGCAGACGTATGGCGGGCGAGCTCTTCCGGATGCTCACCTTCTGAAAAGGAACGGCCATGAACGGGCCCGGTAACATCATCATCGAGGACAGGGAGATTACAAACGAGCGGTTCGAGTTAACGGACAAGAGCGCTCATTACTTCCTGGGTCCCAACCTGACGCTGCGCCACTGCACCGTCGTCTTGAAGGTGCCCGCCAGTCGCTTGTACTTCGACCGGCCCCTGTTCATCGACTGCACCTTCGAGGTGAAGCAGGAGTTGAAGAACCATCAGCAATGGGTAGCCGCCTCCCTGAAAGGCTGCCGGTTCAAAGGGCGGTTGTCGGGGTGCGACTTCGGGCACTGGCCCGAATACAGCAGCCTGCCGGGATTCCAGTTCGGTTCCATTGAGGACTGCGACTTCACCGAGGCCCGTATGGATGGCTGCCGCATCATGGGGTGCGACCCCGCCACCCTTCGCTTTCCCAAGTGGCCCTGCTTCACCATCCTGGATCCCATCCGCCGGGCTCCTGAACTGTGCCGTGTCAAATGGCCCGGTCGTATTGGCCGTGTCCTCATGGAGGACCTTCACGCCCAACCGGCTCGCACCCAGGCACTGACTGAACATGCCCCTTCCCTTGCAAAGCAATTGGGCACCACTCCGGAAGAGATTCGCGCCGTCATCGAGCAGTTCGACTGCATCGTCTACTGACGCCCCCCGGCCCCGAGCGCCTCAATGCGTGTCAGCCGCGGGAGGCTCGTCCCGTTGCTCGGGCGGCAGTTCCTGCGCCACCTTCTTGCGCACCAGTTGCTTGGTGGCGATCTCCTCCTCCTCCGTCCGCTGGCGCCGGCGCACCAGGCCCTGCGACTCGTCCACGAACCAGAAGAGGACCCGGTAGAAGGCCGCGATCACGGTGACGAGGATGGACGAGAGGAACCAGCTCAGCACGCTGCCTACCCAGCCCCCCACCACCACCCGGATGGGATAGGTGCCCGTGAGCGGCACCAGCGCGAAGGCCACGTAGTGCGAGACGCAGTAGGGGCAGGACATCAGGTAGCCAAACCACGTGTCCATGCCGCCCAGCCGCTCGCGAATGGGGGCGCTGATGCGCTCCTTCGCGATCGTCTGGGAGATGCCCATCACCACCGCGGAGACGGCGAAGAGTTGGAACAGGTCCGTCATGCCGCCCAAGGTGGGCACGGCCGCGCGCCCGCGCGTGGTCCCCGAGGACAACCCGCCCCGGAAACCGGCACCCGAGCAACCAGGCGCTCCTCAGCGCGCCCGCCGCTCCGGACGCTCCCGGGCCTCGGCCTGCTTGCGCCGTGAGGCCTCGGCCGCCGTCTCTGGAGGCACCAGCGCGTTCGGCCCCCGGCCGATGAGATCCTCGCGGCCCGCCTGCTCCAGCGCCTCGCGCGCCAGCGGCCAGTGCTCCGGGTTCCAGAAGAGCAGCAGCGCCTTCTGCAGCCGCTTCTCGCGCAAGCCCTTCGCCGTGTACACGGGCTCCATCTTCAGGGGATCCAGGCCCGTGTAGTACATGGCCGTGGCCACCGACATGGGCGTGGGGATGAAGTCCTGCACCTGGCGCGGGCGCTTGCCGTTCTTCTTCAGCCACAGCGCCAGCTCCACCATGTCCTCCAGCGCCGAGCCCGGGTGCCCGCTGATGAAGTAGGGAATGTCGTACTGCTCCTTCCCCGCCTCCTCGCTCGCACAGGCGAACATGTGCTGGAAGCGCTCGAAGCTCTCAATGCCGGGCTTCTTCATCTTCTCCAGCACCCGCTTCGACACGTGCTCGGGCGCCACCGACAGCTGGCCTCCCACGTGGTGCGCCGCCAGCTCCTTCACGTACTCGGGCGAGCGCTCGGCCAGGTCGTAGCGCACCCCGCTCGCGATGAAGACGTGCTTGACGCCCTCCTCCTCGCGCACCTGTTGCATCACGTCGATGAGCGGCCCGTGGTCCGTGCCCAGGTTCTCGCAGACGCCCGGGTGCACGCACGAGAGCTTGCGGCACCGGCGCTCGATGTCCTCGCTCTTGCACTTGAGCTTGTACATGTTCGCCGTGGGGCCCCCGAGGTCGGTAATCGTCCCCCGGAAATCCCCCATCCGCCTCAGCGCCCGCACCTCGCGCAGCACGCTCTCCGCGCTGCGGCTCTGGATGACCCGGCCCTCGTGCTCGGTGATGGAGCAGAAGGTGCACCCGCCGAAACACCCGCGCATCAGCACGATGGAGTGCTTCACCGTCTCGTAGGCCGGAATCCGCTCCTGGTACATGGGGTGCGGCACGCGGTTGAAGCTCAAGTCATACAGCTCGTCCATGGCCACCGACGCGCCGTCGCCCTTGCCCTCCCCGTCCTCCAACGGCCGCGCCGGAGGGTTGAAGTAGACGGCCCGGTTGCCGTGCCGCTGCGCCAGGGGACGCCCGTTGCCGGGGTTCGTCTCCATCTGGAAGTCGCGCGACATGCGGGCGAAGGCCACCTTGTCCGCCACCGCCTCCTCGTACGAGGGCAGCACCACCACCTTCTGGTCCGCCGCCCGCTTCGCCGGGTCCGCCTCGTGCGCCTTCATCTCCGCGTCGTTGATGATGTACGCGGTGCCGCGCACGTCGCGGAGCTCCTCCACCTTCTCGCCCCGGCGCAGGCGGTCGGCGATCTCCCAGATGGGGCGCTCGCCCATGCCGAAGACGAGCAGGTCCGCCTTGGCGTCCATGAGGATGGAGCGGCGCACCTTGTCGCTCCAGTAGTCGTAGTGCGCAATCCGGCGCAGCGAGGCTTCAATCCCCCCGAGGACGATGGGCACGTCCGGGTACGCCTCGCGGCAGCGCTGGGCGTAGACGATGGTGGCGCGGTCCGGCCGGCAGTTGGTGCGCCCGCCCGGGCTGTACTGGTCCTCGGAGCGGTTCTTCTTCTGCGCGGTGAGCCGGTTGAGCATCGAGTCCAGGTTGCCCGCGGCCACCCCGAAGAAGAGCCGGGGCTTGCCCAGCGCCTTGAAGGGCTCGGCCGAGTGCCAGTCCGGCTGGGAGATGATGCCCACCTTGAAGCCACGCCCCTCGAGGAAGCGGGCGATGAGCACCGGGCCGAACGCGGGATGATCCACGTATGCGTCCCCGGAGACGATGATGATGTCGAGTTGCTCCCACCCCCGGGCCAGCATGTCGGCGCGGGTGACGGGAAGGAAGGGATGCGGGAAGCGGATCTGCGTGGCCATGGGGGTACCCATCCCTCCCCTAACCGCTGAAGGCGGCCGGACGCAAATGCCCGCTGTCCGAAAAGCCCTCCGCCCCCCGGCTAGCCGGGCCCCTGGGCGCCCGTCCTGCCGAGCCTCTGGGCCTCCACCCGGGGGGTGGGCAGCACCAGTCCCGCCGCCCGGAAGCGCCCCGCGGCCCAGTCCCGCGCCGCCTGGAGGTCGCTCACGATGGTGTGCGGACAGGGCAACGGCTTGAGCTGGTAGATGATGTTCAGCGCCAGCCGGATGAAGGGCGAGGTAATGATGAAGGCCGTGCCGAGCGAGCGCTGCCGCAGCGCCACTTCGTGGCGTTGAATCCACTCCACCTGGAGCTGGCGCTGCTCCATCGTGGGCGCGGTGGTCTCCGCCCGGGTGTCGAGGATGGCCAGGTACTTCTCGCCCCGGTTCAGGTACGCGCTCATCCTCGACAGGTAGGCGGCGAAAACCTGGGACGAGCTCGTCCCCGAGAACGTCACCCTCAGCAACGGCCACTGCGAATCATCGAATGTAATCAACGCACCGCCCCCCGTGAGGAGGACAGTGTACCGGCGGGGTCCGCGCTCCCCGTCTCCCACCTCCCCGCCGGGCCCCCGCTTCTGTTGTGGGGTGATCGCACGAGGGGTACATCCGTGGTCACTCCCCGCCAGCCCCCGCGGCCGATTGACTCTCAGCCCTCGAGCGGCCGCTGGGAGACGCCGGTGCGCCGCCGCCACGCGGAGATGGCGAGCCGGTACACCGTGCTCGCGCCCAGGCCCGCGCAGACGTAGAGCGGGGGCAGCACGAGCAGCAGGTACTGCGCCCACTTGGTGGGCCAGAGCACCAGGAACACCACGCCCACCAGCGCCCAGGCCGCCCACACGGGACGCTCGCGCCAGGTGGCCGGCAGTCCGAGGAGCGCCAGCGGCACCAGCACCCAGACGGTGGCCCCGGTGGCGAAGACGTCCCGGTGCCACTCGGTGGGCGTCGCGTGCGTCAGGTGGTAGAGCGGCTGGTACCAGGGCAGCGCCGAGCGCACCACGTGCTCGCTGTGCGAGTAGTTCCAGTGGAACGTGAGCGACTCCCACAGGTGCCCCACCGGATCCGTCCAGAGTGCCGGGTGTGCTGCCAGGAACATGGCCGCGCAGGGCAGCACGAAGGCCGCCCAGACCCGGCCCCGCGCGCGCCCGTGGGCCACCAGGAACGGCAGCAACGCCAGCCCCACCACCATGGCGTACGGGTACTTGCCCGCGGCCGCGAGCCCCAGCAGCGCCCCGGAGAGCGCGAGCGGCACGAGCTGGAAGGAAGCCCCCTGCCCCGCCTCGACGGCCTCGCGGCGGGCGCGCTCGAAGGCCAGCACGGCCAGAATGGCGAAGAGCCCCGGGACGCCCTCCAGGTAGGCCTGGGAGGTGTACTTCGCGTGGTACGAGTCGAACGCGAGCAGCAGCGCGCCCACCGGGTGCACCAGGCCCGTGAGCCCCACCTGGAGGATGCCCGTCACCGCGGACAGCCAGCGCGTCTGCCGGAAGGCCGGGGCGGCCGGTGCCGGAATGGGGCGGCCCACGCGCACCGTCTTCCACGCGGGCTCGGGAGCGCCCGAGGCCAGCAGCTCCGAGGCGAACAGCAGCTTCACCAGCGGCGGGTGCTCGAAGTTCTCCCGGTAGCTCGCCACCTCGCCCCACCGCCCGCCCTCCAGCAGCTCCGCGTACCGGTAGGCCACGGGCAGGTAGACGAGCTCGTCGAAGTCCGGAGGCAGGCGCTCGACGGCCCGGGCGCGCTGCCACGTGGCCGCCAGGAGAGCGAGGAGCAGGGTGGCGAGCGCCAGCAGGCGTTTCGACGGCATGGGCGCCGCTGATAACACGGTTCCCTCCCCACCCGCCTGGAGTGGTAGAGGCCGGAACACCTCCCCATGACGCCCCCGCATAAGACGATCGTCTTCGACCTCGACGGCACGCTGGTAGATTCGCTGCCGGACATCATCGCCAGCTTCCAATACGGCTTCGCCAGCCTCGGACTGCCGGCCCCCGCGGACGCCGAGGTGCGCACGCTCATCGGCCAGCCGCTCGAGGCCATGTACATGCACTTCGCGCCCGCGCACGCGGTGAACCTGTGCGCTGTCTACCGCGAGCACTACGCGCGCAACTTCGTCAACCGCTCGCGCCCCTACCCCGGCGTCGCCGAGCTGCTGCGCACCCTGCGCGAGCGCGGCTACAAGCTGGCCATCGCCACCACCAAGCGCACCGACATGGCACGGCGCTTCGTCGAGGCGCTCGGGATGATGCCCGCCGTGGACTACGTGCAGGGCACCGATGGCTTCCCCCACAAGCCCGCCCCGGACGTCATCCACCGCGCCCTGGCCGCGCTCGGCGCCGAGGGCCTGTGGATGGTGGGCGACACCACCGCGGACATCCTCGCCGGACGCGCCGCGGGCCTGCGCACCTACGCCGTCACCTGGGGCAACCACGACGCCGGCCTGCTCGCCACCGCCACCCCCGACGAGCTCCAGCCGGACCTCGCGCGCCTGCTCGCGCACCTGCCCCCGCTGCCCCGGGCCTGAGCGGTCTCCGCCGCCCCGGCCCGCCGGGCCTCACGCATGCCCGGCCGATGGCGTGTCGTCCTCGTGCACGTGCGCCTTCTGCTCCCGGTAGTCGGTGATGTGCTCGTAGACGCTCTCCGGGAACTGGAGATCCTTGTAGACGTTGCAGGCGTCCGGGTCCTCCGCGTTGGGGCAGAGGGGGAACTCCTGCTGCGCCTGGAACTGGAGCACCTTCTCGCGCCTCGGCGGACTGTAGTCCCGCCCCTTCACCTGCTCGACGAGCGAGACCGCCTGCCGCTCGTCGCAGGCCGGGTCCTGCATCAGCGTCTGGCGCAGCTCCTCGTCGTCCATGAAGTACCGCGCCACCATCGCGAAGACGAGCCGGCCGAAATGGCCGATGTCCTGGCCCGCGTCGAGCGAGTCCAGCAGGTGCGCCATCATCCCGTTCTTCCGGAGCGCCTCCCGCCCGCTGCTGCTCCGGCGCTCCTTGCGTGTGCGTGCCATGATTGAAGTGTCCTCTCGTGGAATCGGCTGGAGCGCGTCTCACTGAAACCGCGTTCAGTCCCCTCCCTCGAAAGTAGGCACCCTCCCCGGCGCGGCCAGGGGTCCCCTCCGTCCGTCTCCAGACGTCCGCGCAGCAGGCATGCGGGCTTCCCGCAGGGCCCCTTCCCGCCACGCAACACCCCCGCCACAACGTGCTTGGGCACGCCCCCCCGCCCCCCTAGAGTCCGCGCCCCATGGAACTCGAGCTTCGCAACCGTCGTGCCCTCGTCACCGGCTCCACCTTCGGCATCGGCTTCGCCATCGCGCGCGGGCTCGCCGCCGAGGGCGCCCACGTCATCGTCAACGGCCGCAAGAGCGAGTCGGTGGACAACGCCATCGCCCGCATCCGCAAGGAAGTCCCCGGCGCCCACGTGGAGGGCGTGGTGGCCGACTCCGGCACCGCCGAGGGCGCCCAGGCCGTGTTCGCCCGCGTCCCCTCGGTGGACATCCTCGTGAACAACCTGGGCATCTTCGAGCCCCGGCCCTTCTTCGAGATTCCCGACTCCGAGTGGATGCGCTTCTTCGAGGTCAACGTGCTCAGCGGCGTGCGCTTCTCCCGGCACTACGCCCCCGGCATGCGCGAGCGCGGCTGGGGCCGCATCCTCTTCGTCTCCAGCGAGTCGGCCCTCAACATCCCCAAGGAGATGATCCACTACGGCACCACCAAGACGGCCCAACTGAGCGTGTCGCGCGGACTCGCCATCGAGCTGGCCGGCACCGGCGTCACGGTGAACGCCCTGCTGCCCGGCCCCACCAAGACCGAGGGCGTGCAGGACTTCGTGCAGAGCCTCGCCACGGGCAGCGGGCGCACCCTCCAGCAGACCGAGTCCGACTTCTTCAAGTACGAGCGCCCCACCTCGCTGCTGCAACGCTTCGCCACGCCCGAGGAAGTGGCGAACCTCGCCGTGTACCTGTGCAGCCCGCGCGCCTCGGCCACCACCGGCGCGGCGATGCGCGTCGACGGCGGTACCGCCAACTACATCCTGTGAGCCGGAGCCCACCATGTCCCCCCTCTCCAGCCTGACCAACGCCCTGTCCCAGCTCGCCTCCGCCGAGATGCTGCGCCGCACCTGGAACGTGCTGCGCCACGCGCCCGGCGGCGGCGTGCTGATGGGACAGATTCTCGGCAACCTGGCGCCCTATACCGGCACCATCCACCCGGAGGTCCTCACGCTCGAGGAGGGCTACGCCCGGGTGCGGATGCGCGACCGGCGCAGCGTGCGCAACCACCTGCGCTCGGTGCACGCCATCGCGCTGATGAACCTGGGCGAGGTGTCCACCGGCGTGGCGATGATGTCCGCCCTGCCCGAGGGCCTGCGCGGCATCATCACCCACCTCGAAATGGACTACCTGAAGAAGGCCCGCGGACACATCACCGCCGAGTGCCGGGCCCCCGTCGCCGCCGCGGGCGAGCGGCGCGAGTACGAGGTCCAGGCCGACCTCACCGACGAGGCCGGCGAGGTGGTGGCCCGGGCCCGCGCGCGCTGGCTCATCGGCCCCGCCTCGCACTGACCCGGGCCTCCGGACACGCGGGGTTCAGGGCCCCGCGTCCACTCCGGCGTCACCGGTCGGCACACCACCGGGCGGCGTCCCGCCATCCGGCTGCGTGCCGCCGTCCGCGTCCGTGCAAGGGTACGGGTCGCCGCCATCCGCCACGGTGCCGCCATCCTGCGCGGACGAGGCGCAGTGGGGCTCGGTGTCGTAGCACCAGTAGCGGTCGGCGCCGCCATCCGGCGCGGGGGCGTCACAGGGCGGCATGCCGTAGCAGGCCATCAACGTGAGGCTCGCCACGCTCGCGCCGGCCAGACAGAACAGGCCCTTGAGCAACATGCCGCCCGCCGGCGCGGACGCCAGCATCGGCGCACCGCAGTGCACGCACTCGGCGCTCGCGGGGGGGACGAAACCACGACACTTCTGACAGGTGGAGAGAGCGGACACGGGATACCTCGTTCCAGGGGCTACCCTCATGGTAGCCGGACGGGCGGGCCTACAGCGAAGAGCGTGCCGAGCGCCAATGTGCTGGAATGACTGGGTTCGCCCTTTCCCCTGCCCCTGACACGCGCGTCAGGGCGAGGGGCACGCCCGCTTCTTGCTCCGGCCCCGCTCATGTCCATGTTGCGCCGACTCGACGTCTCCCGCCCCGACTACCACCCGGCCTACGTGGTCTGGGAGCTGACCCTGCGCTGCGATCAGCCCTGCACCCACTGCGGCTCGCGCGCGGGCACCCACCGCCCCGACGAGCTGTCCACCGAGGAGGCCCTCGGCGTGGTCCGGCAGTTGCGAGAGCTGCGCGCCCGCGAGGTGGTGCTCATCGGCGGCGAGGCCTACCTGCACCCGGGCTTCCTCGACATCGTCCGCGCCCTGAAGGAGGCGGGCATCCGTCCGGGGATGACCACCGGCGGCCGAGGCATCACCGAGTCCCTCGCCCGGCAGGTGGCCGAGGCCGGACTGTACGCGGCCTCCGTCAGCATCGACGGCCTGGCGCCCACGCACGATTTGATGCGCGCGGCCCCGGGCAGCTTCGACTCGGCCACGGCGGCGCTGCGCTTCCTCGCGGGGGCCGGCGTGCGCGTGGCCGCCAATACCAATATCAACCGCCTCAACCAGGCCGACCTGGAGCCGCTCTACGAGCACCTGAAGGGCCTGGGCATCCTCGCCTGGCAGCTGCAAATCACCGCCCCGCTCGGGCGCGCGGCGGACCGCCCGGCCATGCTGCTCCAACCGTGGGATTTGCTCGACGTGCTCCCGCGTATCGCGGCCCTCAAGACGCGTGCCTTCGAGGACGGCATCACCCTCATGCCCGGCAACAACCTGGGGTACTTCGGCCCCGAGGAGGGCCTGCTGCGCTCGCCCCGCCCCGACGCCGGAGACCACTGGCGCGGCTGCATGGCGGGCCGGTACGTGATGGGGATTGAGTCCAACGGGGCCGTGAAGGGGTGCCCCTCCCTGCAGACGGCGCACTACGTAGGCGGCAACCTGCGCCAGCAGCCGCTGCGGGAGATCTGGGAGGGCTCGCCCCAGCTCGCCTTCACGCGCACGCGCACCGTGGAGGACCTCTGGGGCTTCTGCCGCACCTGCCCCTTCGCCGCCACGTGCCTGGCCGGGTGCAGCTTCACCGCCCACTCCCTCTTCGGCAGGCCGGGCAACAACCCCTACTGCCATTTCCGGGCTCGGACGCTGGCCAGACAGGGCCTGCGCGAGCGCGTGACGCCCAAGGCCCCCGCCCCCGGCCAACCGTTCGACAACGGTCTGTTCGAGCTCGTCGTCGAGCCGCTCGACGCGCCGGACCCGCGCCCGCCCACGCCGCGAGAGTTGGTGAAGAAACGGAAGTGGCCCGAAGCCGGGACGCCATGAGCCGTCCGGTGCATGCTGGCGCCTTTCCTGGCCGGCCCCGGAGGTTCACATGGCGTCCCCCGTGTTCGGATTCGCGGATCTGCACTGCCACCTGATGGCGCACCTGGGCTTCGGCGGACATGTGCTCGCCGGCTTCCCGGATGGGAACCTCGAGCAGGCGCTCTCGCGCTGTGACCTCCACCTGCACGGGCCTGGGGGCCTCGGCGGCAACATCGGCAAGGGCTGGTCCCCGCTGGTGGCCCTCTTGGAGGGAGGCCTGGGCCACGGCCCCTGCGGCCACGGCACCTACGCCGACTGGCCCCGCTTCACCACGCTCATCCACCAGCAGATGTTCGTGGACTGGCTGAAGCGGGCCCACGACGGAGGGCTGCGCGTGCTGTGCAGCGCGGCCGTCAACAACGAGCTGCTCGCCGAGCAGAGTGGCCACCCCGACAAGGACGAGAGCTCCATCGAGAAGCAGATGCGCGAGCTGCGCCGCTTCACCGAGCGGCACGCGGACTGGATGGGCCTGGCCCTGAGCGCCTCGCGGGCCCGGCAGCTCGTCGCCTCCGGCAAGCTCGCCGTGGTGGCCAGCGTGGAGGTGGACTCGCTGGACAGCCTCCTGGGTGACCGCACGGCGCTCAACCAGCAGCCCCTCTCCCTGGAGCAGCTCCCGCGCATCCTCCGGTGGCTGCGGGATTTGGGCTTCCGGATGATGACGCCGCTGCACCTGGCCGATAACAGCTTCGGTGGCGCCGCCGTCTACGACGACAAATTCAACCTGCTCAACCACTTCCTGCGCGGGCGCTTCTACGACGTGCGGGGGGCGCCCGACGTGGCCTTCCGGCTCGGCGGAAAGGACCTGGACACCCAGACCAGGCTGGCCATCTCCTTCTACGAGCTGACGCGCCGCGCGCACTACCCGCAAGGCTATGCCCTCAACGCGCCGGGCCAGGGCCACGCCAACCAGCGCGGCCTCACGCCCACCGGCGAGGCCTTCCTGCGCGAGGCCATGCACCAGGGCTTCCTCCTCGACGTGGAGCACATGTCCGAGCGCTGCACCGATGACGTGCTCGCCCTGGCCGAGCAGGCGGGCTACCCCGTCGTCGCCTCGCACTGCGCCTTCCGCGAGCAGGGCCTCTCCACCCAGGAGACGAGCCGCAAGGCCAAGCGTGCCAACGAGTACATGAAGACGCACGAGCAGGCGCGGCGCATCCTCTCGCTGGGCGGGCTGCTGGCCCCCATCACCCACCAGCACGAGCTCAAGGACCTCCCCGGCAGTACGGTGGAGAACGACTGCGCGGGCACGAGCAAGACGTGGGCCCAGTCCTACCAGTACGCGCTCGCCGTGCTGCGCGAGGTGGGCGCCGGGGGCGTGGCCATGGGCACCGACTTCAACGGCCTCAACGCGCAGCCCGGCCCCCGCTACGGGCCCCAGGCCGCCCACGGGTTGAAGGACGACGCCCTGCGCCTCAAACGCCAGCCCGTCCAGCAGATGCTGCAGCGCAACCACCCGCCCCTGTCCTACTCGGGCACCCTGTACCGCACGACTGTGCCCTTCACGAAGTCCCGCGCCGGCTCGCGCGAGTTCGACTTCAACACCGATGGGCTCGCCCACGTCGGCCTGCTGCCGGACTTCATCCGCGACCTCGTCCACGTGGGCCTGACGGACACGCAGCTCGAGCCCCTCTTCTCCTCGGCCGAGGCCTTCCTGCGCATGTGGGAAGCCTGCGAGGCCCGGGGCGCGGCCCTCACCTCGGGCGAGCTCACGGACGCGGCCATTCCCCGCTTCCCCGCAGGGCCCGCCCTCAGGCTCGCCGCGAGCCTCGCCCCGGCGCAGCCCGAGCCCCCACCCGCGCGCAAGCGCGGCACCCGGGCGAAGAAGGCCGGCTCCACGTCGCGCTCGAAACAGCGCCGCTCCCGGCGGTGAGCCACGCGAGCCCCTGTTGTCTCGCGCCTCACCCTGGCCTCGTGCCCCGGGGTGATTCCACGCTCCGCGACACGCCGTTATGACCGCAGCATCCGCGTGGCGACGATTCGTCCGCATCGCCGAACCACGCTCCGGGGGGAGACTGCCATGACGGAGAGACCTGCCACGCTCGTGCTGTCCGGCGGTGGTGCCAAGGGTGCGTTCCAGGTGGGGGCCGAGCGCGTGCTGCGCGAGGACTTCGGCTTCCGCTGGGAGCGCATCTTCGGCGTGTCCGTCGGGGCCCTCAACGCCACGCTCCTCGCCCAGCAGGAGTACGGGCGGCTGATGCAGCTCTGGCTGAACATCCGCGAGGAGGACATCTACAAGAAGTTCCCCTGGGCCCTCGTGGCCTTCCGGCTCGCCCTGCAGCGCAAGCTCGGGTTCTACGATGACACGCCGCTGCGCAAGCTCATCCAGCAGCACGCCTCGGGGCGGCCCTTCCGCGTTCCCGCCCACGTGGGCCGCGTCTCGCTCGTGTCCGGAGAGTACGAGCTGATTCCCAGCGACGCGCCGGACTTCCTGGACGCGGTGTGGCACAGCGCCACCATGCCCGTCATCTGGGAGGCCATTGGCGACAAGGCCTACGTGGATGGCGGCCTGCGCAACGTCACCCCGCTCGGCGACGCGCTGAACTTCAAGCCGACCGAGATTGTCGTCATCCCCTGCAGCTCGGCCGGCATCGACACCGCGAAGCCGCCCGCCACCATCCTGGACGCGGCCAAGCGCAGCCTCACCGACATCACCATCAACGAGATTCTCCGCAACGACGTGGACGAGTTCGTCCGCCTCAACGACCTGGTGCGGCAGGCGCACGACGCGGGGGTGACGCTCAAGAAGCCGGATGGCATGCCCTACCTCTACTGCCCCATCACGATCATCGAACCGACGAAGGCCATGGGAGACACCCTGGACTTCTCGCCGGAGACGATCCGCCTGCGCATGCGCCACGGCGAGGAGGTGGCCCGGTCCGTCCTCCAGCAGGCGGAGGTGAACCGGTTGAACCAGGTGCTGGTGGCCTCGCTGCCCACGCCCCAGCACCCCCACCCCGCCTGAGCCGCGCGGGCCAGGAATAGAAAAGCCCGCCGGGTGTCCTGGGGAGCCACCAGGGGGCCGAGCCATCCGTGGCTCGGCTGCTTCAACCCCTGCTCCACCCCCTTCGACTCCCGACCCATGACCACTTCCCGCAGGCAGTTCCTCCAGTTCTCCCTGGCCGCGGCCGCTTTGACGGCGTGCGGCACGGGCATGAAGGCCACCTCTGGAGGCGGCGCCCCCGCTTCCAAGAAGCACATCCTCGTCCTCGGCGGGACGGGCTTCCTCGGCCCGGCGTTCGTCACCGCCGCCCAGGCGCGCGGCCACACGCTGACGCTCTTCAATCGCGGCAAGACGCGGCCGGAGCTCTTCCCGGACGTGGAGAAGCTGCACGGAGACCGCGACCCGCTCAAGGGCGAGGGCCTCAAGGCGCTCGAGGGCCGCTCGTTCGACGCGGTGCTCGACACCTCGGGCTACTACCCGCGCATGGTGCGCGCCTCGGCGGAGCTGCTCGCGCCCCACGTGGGGCAGTACATCTTCATCTCCAGCGTGTCCGCCTACTCGAAGAACGACACGCCCGACGCCGACGAGAACGCGGAGACGGCCACGCTCGCCGATCCCACCGTTGAGACGATGGGCAAGAACTTCGAGAACTACGGCGGGCTCAAGCGCGCGTGCGAGCAGGCCACGGAGAAGGCCCTGGGAGGCCGCGCCACCGTCGTGCGCCCCGGCTACATCGTCGGCCCCGAGGACCGCACGGACCGCTACGTGTACTTCCCCCTGCGCTACGACAAGGGCGGCGAGATGCTCGCCCCGGGCAGCCCGGAGGATCCGCTCCAAATCATCGACGTGCGCGATCTGGCCGAGTGGCTCGTGCTGCTGGTGGAGCGCAACACGACGGGCACCTTCAACGCCGTGGGGCCGGAGAAGCCCTGGACGATGGGAGAGATGTTCGCGGCGTGCAAGGAGGTGACGGGCAAGGACACGAAGCTCACGTGGGTGCCCGGGGAGTTCCTCCTGAAGAACGGCGAGGACGGCGAGGGGGCCCTCCCCATCTGGGCGCCGGCCTTCGGGGCGTACGCGGGCATGCACCGGCGCAGCAATGCCCGGGCGGTGAAGGCGGGGCTGCGCTTCCGCTCGCCCGTCGTCACCACGCGGGATGCGCTGGCCTGGTTCCAGAGCCTGCCCGAGGAGCGCCGCAACCAGCTGCGCGCGGGACTGCCCGCCGAGCGCGAGGCGCAATTGCTCTCGCTCTGGGCCCAGGCCCAGGGCAACAAGCAGGGCTGAGCCGGGCCGGCGGAAGCGTGCGGGAGCGGACGGACTCCCCGCCCCCGCGTCTCCGGCCAGCAGGCGAGCAACCCCCGCCCCGGCCTCCCGGAGCGGGGTGAGACGAGGGAGCGCTCATTGCCGCTGCGCGAGGGAGCATCACCTTTGCGCGAGCCATCTCATGCTGGAGGCAAGCGCATGGCGAACACCCAGGCCGATGTCGAGACGCTCAACTCCTTCCTCCGCGGGGAGATCTCCGCGGTGGAGACCTACCGCCAGGCCATCGACCACGTGTCGGATGACCGGATTCGCACGCAGTTGGAGGACTGCCTGCAGGACCACGAGCACCGCGTGGAGACGCTGCGCGAGCGCGTCGAGAAGCTCGGGGGCATGCCGTCCGAGGGCTCGGGCCCGTGGGGCACCTTCGCGAAGCTGGTGCAGGGCGGCGCGGATCTCCTCGGGGAGAAGATGGCCATCGCGGCGCTCGAGGAGGGCGAGGATCGCGGCCTCGCGGACTACCAGAGCGGCATGGACAAGGCGCACGGCGAGGCCCGGCGCCTCGTGCGGATGGAGCTGCTGCCCGCGCAGAAGCGCACCCACGCGCAGATGAGCCGCCTCAAGAAGACGCTGCACTGACGCCTGGACGGCGGGGGCGGGACAGCGCCGCCCACGCCATGGCCAGCACGGTGAGCACCGAGAGGAGCGCCGCCGGACGCGCTCCTCGCGAGGGCCCGAAGCGCAGCACCACCTCGCCCGGGCCCGCGCGCAGCTTCATCAACCGCGCGCCCTCGACGAGGGCCGGCTCGAGCGGCACTTCCTGGCCCTCGCGCGTGGCGTGCCATTCGGGGGCCCAGTCCATCCACAGTAGGATCTCGGTGGGCTCGGGCCCGGTGAGGCGCAGGCGCACCGCCTCGTCCTCCCAGGACAGCACCCGCGCCTGCGCGCCCGGCGTCACGGCGCCCACCCGGGGGAGCGGCCGTACCTCGCGCACCTCGAAGCGGCCCTGCCGCGCGAGCACCGGCAACCCGCCCAGGGGCCCGCTCGCCGACGCATCCATCAGCACCGCCGTCACCCCCAGACGCCCCAGCATGAGCGGGTTCGTGGTGCTGAACTTGCCGCCGAAGACGGTGGCCGGAGTGTAGCCCACTTTGAAGAAGGGGCGCTCCAGCCACGGCACCGCGAGCACCAGGCAATGGGAGTGGGGCGAGGGGCTGTAGAGCGCCAACCGCCCCTCGCCCAGGCGCGGGCGGACGTCGTGCAGCAACCGCGCGAGCCCGGCCTCCTCCCCGGCCGTGTAGCACTGGAATTGCTTCGGGGGCTCCGACGTCCCGCCCGGTGGATCTCCCCCGCGCAGCCGCCACGTCCCCACGCCCGCGACGGACAGCAGCCCCAACGTCCCCACCGTCCACCAGCGGCGGGCACGCCACGCGAGGAAGCACTCGCGCCCCGCGAGCCCCGCGAGCCCCCCGAGCAGCAGCCGCCCCACCGCCCGGAAGCGCATCACCTGCAGCCCCTCCAGGGTGTGATTCTTCTCCAGCCCCAGCAGCCGGTAGGGTCCGTCCGTCGTCAGCACCAGCGCGCCCCAGGTGGCGAGCACCAGCCAGCGGCCCCACGCGCCGCCCTTGCGCCACGCCACGGCCGAGCCCAGCAGCGCCAACGGGCCCACCCAGCCGGGCAGCCCTGGCACGAGCTCCCCGCCCCACACCCCACTGCCCAGCTTCGCCAGGGGCAGTGGCGGCGCGCCCACGTGCTCGGCCTGCGGGGCCCGGAGGAGGAAGGGGATGAGCCACCACGCGGCGAGCCCCAAGCCCACGGCGGACACGGCCAGTCCCCGCAGAAGCACGGGGCGCCAGCCGCCCGCCTCCCGCCAGAAGAAGGCCCCCTGGAGCGCGGCGAGCGGGAAGAAGAGGACGAGCGCGAAGGGGTGGAACAGCAGCGCCAGCCCCCACAACACACCCGGGACGAGGGCCTCGCGGCGTCCGCCCTCCACGAGGTAGCGCGGCAGACGCGCGAGCACCGCCAGCACCAGGGCCACGGACGCGCCAAAGGGCCAGACGCCCATGTCCAGGTACCAGTGCCGGCCTCCCGCGTACGTGCCGCCCCGGTCCACGAAGAGGCACAGCGCCAGCACTCCCAGCGTCCAGAGCGGGCCGAGCACCGGACGCAACAGCACGAAGAGCGCCAGCGCGAAGCCCCCGAGGAAGGCGCCCAGGACGACGGCATAGCTGCCGTCCCACCCCAGCACGCCCCCGGTGAGCAGGTGGAGGCCGGCGAGGGTGAGGCTGGCGAGCGGCGGGTAGAAGGCGTTGGCGGGATGGCCCGCGAACTGGAAGTCGCTCCAGCCCACCAGGCGCCCGGAGCGCAGCAGACGCTCGGCCTCCACCGCGTTGGCGAGGTGGACGTTGTGGTCGGCCGAGTGCGGCGGCACGCCCCACCACACCGAGGGCCACAGCAGCGTCCCGAGCAGCACGGCCAGCACCGGTGCCCACCGCTCGACCCGAGCTCCAGAGTCCCTCACGCCCACGCTCCGTCCCATGGGCCATGTACACTACACCCGATGGAGAGCCCCCTGCCCAAGGCCTGCCCCCGTTGTGGAGAGCCTCGCATCCTCGCGCCGGAGTGCCCGAGGTGCGGCGTCCTCTACGCTCGGGCGGAGGCCCGTGCCGCGCAGCTCGCCGCCCGGGCCGCACCACCGGCTCCCGCCCGCGAGGAGCCCCCACCGCCCTCCCCCGCCGAGCCCGAATTCTCTCCGTCCCCCTCGCTGGAGGGCAGCGCGTGGGGCGGAGAGCTCGAGGACGCTCGGCGCGAGCTGCGCATGCGCCTCGTCGCCCTCCCCGCGGCGCTGGGCGTGGCGTGGCTGCTGGTGAAGAGCCCCCTGTGGGGCGGCCTGGTGCGCATCTTCCTCTCCATGTGGGTTCACGAGCTGGGCCACGCCGTCACCGCCTGGTTCTGCGGCTTCCCCTCCATGCCCGGGCCCTGGGTCACCCATACCGGGGAGGAGCGCTCCACCGTCGTCTTCCTGATGCTGGCCACGGCGCTCGGCGGGCTCATCATCCGCGGCTACCTCACGCGCAGCCGGGTGCTGAGGGTGGCGGGCGCCACGGGGCTCGTCCTCCAGCTCGTGGGCACCCGGGTGCTCTCCCCCTGGAAGGGGCAGATGCTCGTCACCTTCGGAGGCGATGGCGGCTGCCTGGTGCTGGGCAGCCTCCTCATGACGAGCCTCTACGCGCGCCAGGACTCCGCGCTGCGCCGGGGCCAGCTGCACTGGGGCTTGCTGGCCATTGGCGCCGCGGCCTTCATGGACGCCTTCGAGCAGTGGTGGGCCGCCCGGACGGACTTCGAGCGGATTCCCTTCGGGCAGATGGAGAACGTGGGGCTGAGCGATCCCTCCAAGCTCGTGGACGTCCACCACTGGGGCGAGCTGGAGCTCATCCACCGCTACAACGGCCTGGGCCTGGCGTGCCTGGCCGCGCTCGCGGTGCTCTACGCCGTGGGGCTGCTGCGCGCCCGGGCCGGGCTGCGCGCGGGGGAGCGCGAGCCCGGGGCCTGACGGACGCCGGGGCGCGGCTCAGGAGCCGCGGGACTTGCCCAGCGGGTGCCCACCGGCGGACTCGGCCAGGGCCTGGATGGACTGGACGCGCCGCTCCGCCTCCTGGGCATCCAGGAAGATGTGCAGCATGTCGCGGATGGTGGGCAGCGCCCGGGCCAGCGAGGTGGGGGTGAGCAACTGCGGCTCCACCCCGGCCTTGCGGCACGCGCGCGTCATGGTGGAGGGGGCGATGACGGGCGACAGGCCACAGCGCGCCACCAGCGCGTCGAAGAGGGAGCCATGCACCGAGCCCACGGACGGCGCGTGGGCGGGCGGCGCCACCGGGGCCACATGGGCCAGCGGGGCGGCGGGGGCCGTGGCGCGGGGCAGGTGGTGGGACGAGGTGGAGGACGCATGCGCGGCGTGCGCGGCCGGAGCAGCGGCCTGCTCGGACTCGGCCCGGCGCCGCAGCTCGGTGCGCACCTGCGCGCGCAGCACCTCGATGTCTTCCGTCTTGGAGCAGAAGGCGTCCACCTTCACCGCCAGCGCCTCGGAGATGAGCTTCGCGTCGAAGCCGGCCGTCAGCCCCACCACGGCCACCTGGGCCGTGGCCGGCAGCGCTCGCACCGCGCGCACCCACTCCGGACCCTCCAGCCCCGGCATCTCCAAATCCAGCAGGATGCAGTCCACCGGCTGGGCCTCCAGCAGCCGCATGGCGTCCTCGCCGGACTCGGCGATGATGACGTCATGGCCGTCCTTGCGCAGGGCGTCCCCGGCGCGGTGGCGGAAGTCGATGCGGCCATCCACCACCATCACCCGGCGGCGCCTGCCGGCCGACACCAGCCGCGGCGTGCCATCCGCCTCGGGCACCTGCGTCAGCTCATGGGCGCGCCGCACCACGTACGCCGAGTCGTAGGGCTTGCCCACGTAGTCATTGGCGCCGTGCGAGAGGCCCTTGAGGCGCTCGTTCACCGCCGCCTCGGTGGAGAGCATCAGCACCGGCAGGTGCGCGGTGCGAGGCGAGCGGCGCAGCTCCTCGAGCAGCTCCACGCCCTCCCCATCCGGGAGGATCATGTCCAGGATGACCAGGTCGAAATCGCCCTCGCTCAACGCCTTGCGGGCGACCGCCAGGCTCTCGCACAGCGTGGTGCCAAAACCCGCGGCACTCAATACCCCGCGCATGTCCGCCCGGACCGTCGCGCTGTCGTCCACGATGAGTACACGTGCCTTCATGCCGTTCCTTCCCTGGCGCCCGCTCGCGCGAGAGCCGTCAGCAGGGGTGGGATGTCCGTCAGCCCCACCACGTGCTGTGCAGCCCCCAGCCGGATGGCCTCCCGGGGCATGCCGAATACCACGCAGGTCGATTCATCCTCCACCACCGTGGAGGCCCCCGCGCGTCTGAGCGCCGCCAACCCCTCCGCCCCATCCCGTCCCATGCCCGTGAGCAGGCAGCCGATGGCGGCCGCCCCCAGCTCCCGGGCCACGGACTCGAACAGCTCGTCCACCGAGGGCCGGCACGAGTGCCGCTCCGGCCCGTCCACCAGCCGCAACCGGCCCGCCCGCACCACCAGGTGCCGGTTGCCCGGCGCCATCCGCACATTCAACCGGCCCGGCATGGAGAGCAACTCCCCATCCACCGCATTGCGCACTGACAGGCCGCTCTGCGTCTCCAGCCACTCGGCCATGGCGGTGTCGAAGTGCTCGGTGATGTGCAGCACCAGCAGCACTGGCAGGGGAAAGTCGCCGGGCAGCGAGCGGAGGATGTGGCGCACGGCCGCTGGCCCGCCCGTGGAGGCCCCCATCACCAGCAGCCGGGGGGGGACCTGGAGGGCGGACACCCGCGGCGGCTGCGGCGCGTGGGGCTCCAGCCGGGCCCGGACGTGGGTGATGACGCGCACCCGCGCCGCCGTCCGCACCCGCGCCATCAGCATCCCCATCCACTTGGCGTCCAGGATGCCCGAGGGCTTGTCCACCGCATCCACGGCCCCCGCGGCCAGCGCGTCCATGGTCCGCAGCCCCTCGGTGCGGTTCTCCGCCGCCGAGAGCACGACGATGGGCGTGGGACAGTGGGCCATGATGAGCTCGGTGGCCCGCAGCCCGTCCACCTTGGGCATCACCAGGTCCATCGTCACCACGTCCGGACGCAGCCGCTGGCACTGCTCGAAGGCCTGCTGCCCATCGGCGGCCTCGCCCACCACCTCGCACGAGGTGTCGAACGCCAGGGCATCCGCCAGCCGGCGGCGCACCGTGAGCGAGTCGTCGACGATGAGGACCCGCAGACGCGTCACGCGGGCTTCCTCCCGGCCGTCAGACGGGCCACGGTGTCCAGGTAGCCGTGCTGCTGGAACTCCCCCTTGACGATGTAGGCCGACACGCCCGCGTCCTTGCCGCGCTGCTTGTCCTCGTCCGTGGCCAGCGAGGACACCATGAGGATGGGCAGCGACTGGAGCGCGGGAATGGAGCGCACGCGGCGGGTGACGTCCAGGCCCGTCATGCCCGGCATCTCCACGTCCACGATGAGCAGGGCGTGGCCGCCGCGCTGAATCTTCTCCAGCCCCTCCTCGCCGGAGGCGGCGAGCTCCACCTCGTAGCCGGCGGCCTCGAGGATGCTCTTCTCCAGCATGCGGGTGGTGACGGAGTCATCCACCACGAGGATGCGGTGGCGCTGCGAGACGCGCGCCTTGGGGGGCCCGCCCGAGGAGCCCGCCTGCACCAGGCGCACCAGGCCCGAGGTGTCCAGCAGCAGCAGGGGTACACCCTGCTCGTCGAAGCTGGCCCCGGCCACCAGGGGCAGGGAGGGCACGGTGGCGGGCAGGGGCCGGCTCACCCGGCGGGAGATGCCCAGCAGCCTGTCCACGCCCACCGCGGCCTGGCCCGCCCCGCCCGCGTTGAGCACCAGCACGGACCAGGTCCGGGGCCGCTGCGTGGTGCCCGCGCTCCCCAGCGCGTCCACCAGGGGCAGGAAGGGCAGCACCTCGCCCGAGTAGGAGATGCACGCACGCGCGCCCGTCCAGGTGACGGCCTCGGCGGGCATGTGGATGGCGCCGGTGAGCGCGTCCAGGGGAACCAGCAGGCGCTGGCCGCCGGCCTCCACGCCCAGCATCTCCAGCGAGGCCAGCGTGAGGGGCACCTCCAGGGTGATGCAGGAGCCCTGGCCCGGCCGGGTGCTCATGGACACCTCGCCCTTGAGCCGGCGGACGGTGTCGCGCACCACGTCCAGCCCCACGCCGCGGCCGGATACGTCGGTGACGGCGCGGGCCGTGCTGAAACCGGAGTGGAAGAGCAACTGCAGCAGCCCGTCCTCGTCCAGGGCGGCCACCTCCTCGGGGGTGACCACGCCGCGCTCCAGCGCCACCTGGCGCACCCGCCCCAGGTCCACGCCGCGCCCGTCGTCCTCGCACACGAAGAAGACGCGTCCGCCGCGCCGCTGCACCTTCACCGAGAAACGGCCCGTGGGCGGCTTGCCCGCCGCCTGCCGCTCCTCGGGCGTCTCCAACCCGTGGTCCACCGCGTTGCGCACCACGTGCAGCAGCGCCTGGCGCACCGCCGACAGCACGTGCCCATCAATCTGGATGTCACCGCCCTCGGTGTGCACCTCCACCTGGCGGCCCAGTGAGACGGCCACGTCCCGGGCGGCCAGCTCCATGGGGCCGAAGAGCGTCTGCGCCGGAACGAGCCGCAGCGTATGCGCCCCGTCCCGCAGGCGCGCCAGCTCCGACTCCACCTGGCCCAGCCCGCCGCCGAACTGCCGCCCCGTCTTCACCAGTGAGGAGCGCAGGCTCTCGGCCACGGCCATGACGCGCGACTGCCAGCGGGCCCGCTCCGCGGGCGAGCCACTGGTGGCCACCGGCGCGGTGAGCTGCTCGAGGAGGGTGCTCGCGCTGTGCTGGGCCTGTGCCAGCGACTCCACCCCCCCGCGCAGGCCGCCCAGCTGCACCACCGCCTCGGACAGGCCCTCCAGCAGCGTGTCCAGGCGCGACAGCTCCACGCGCACCACCTCGGAGGAAGGGGCCTCGGGGGCCGCCACCGCCGGAGCCCCCTCCTGGGGCTGGCCCGGCTCCTCGGGGGCGGGCGCCGGCGCCGGGGCCTCCAGCGCGTCCAGCGCCTCCGCCATCTGCCCCACCAGGCGCAGGAACTCGTGCACGCTGTCCACGGGCAGGGCGCTGCCGCTGTTGCGGTAGGGCTGGAGCGCGTCCTCCACCGAGTGCGCCATCTCCGCCAGCTGCGTCTGTCCCACCACGCGCGCCGCCCCCTTGAGGGTGTGCGCATAGCGGAAGAGCTCGGGAATGGCCTTCGCCCCTCCCTCGCCGTCGGCCAGCGAGAAGAGGCCCTGCGTGAGCTGTTCAATCAGCTCCCGGGCCTCGATGCGGAAATAGCGGTACGGATCGCTGTCCAGGCTCATGTGGACGTCATCGCCCCTGCTGGGGGGCCGCAGCCTCCTCCAGCAACTTTCGCACGAGAGAGTCGATATCGAGTACCGGCAAGGGAGGCACGTCCGGCAGCAGGATGCTGGAGCCCAACAAGGGGTGGGTGGCGGAACTACCCCCGGGCCGGAGCTGCTCCCGGGTCGCACGCAGCTGCCCCTCGAAGCCGGCCGCGGCCAGCCCCACGCGGCGGGCGCCGCCGGCCAGCAGGAGCCAGCGGGGAGGCTCGCCCCCGGACGGCAGGCCCAGCAGCGCCGCCAGGTCGTGCACGGCGATGAGCTGGCCCCGGAGCCCCGCCAGCCCCAGCAGCGAGGCCGGAGCCCCGGGCAGGCGCACCAGTCGGGGCATGAGGTGGAGGCCGGAGAGCTGCCCCAACGGCGCGGCCAGGGGGGCACCGCCCACGCGCAGCCGCAGCAGCGCCTCGCCCGGGTCCTTCTGCGGCGGGGGCGGGCGGGAGAAGGAGGAATCGAAGCTGTCGCGCAGCTCGTCCAGCCGCAATGCCGCTCGGGTGCGATGCAGACTCATGAATTCTCCGTACACGCCTGCAGCTCCTGCAGGACCACTTGCATCAATCCATGACGCCCGAAGCCGCCCCCGAAGAGCGCCAGGTACAGGGGCTTCTCCTGGGGCAGCATCGACAGGGCCATGCGCAGACCCACCCGGGCTTCAACCACGTCCCCGGCCCGGCGCGCCAGTGTTCCCGCGCGCAGCTGGCCCAGGGCGAAGGTGGGATCCGCGCGCACGGCCGCGGCGTACCGGCCCCGGGCGCCCCGCTCGTCCCCGAACTGCTCCAGGCACAGGCCCAGCAGGTAGTGGGCCGGAGCCTCGGTGGCGCTCGCCGTGGCGAGCTGCCGGCCCAGCTGCTCGGCCTGACTCAGGCGCCCGGCGTGCAGGTGCAGCACCGCGCGCAGCAGCAGGCCCATGGGCTGGGTGGCCTGGGACAGCGACTCCAGCAGCGTCCCGGCCTCCGCGTAGCGCTCCGCCTCCAGCAGCTGCAGCACCCCGTCCAGTCCCTCCAGGGGCGGGGGCGGCGTGGGAGGCGTGAATACCGGCGCGCTCACGCTCGAGGCCGCCCGCTGCGGTGCGGCGGACGGCGGCACGGCCAGGGGGGCGGGAGGCGCCGGCGGCCGCAGGCGGTAGTAGAAGGCGTCCCCGCCGCGCAGCAGCTCGAAGTCCTCGGAGATGCCGCGCAGCGTCTCGCTCGGCCCGAGGAAGAGGTAGCCGCCGGGAACCAGCGCCTGCGCCATGCGGGCGATGATTTTCCGAATCACCTCGGGAGGGAAGTAGAGCACCACATTGCGGAAGAAGATGGCGTGGAAGGAGTTGGGCGCCCAGAAGGCGGCGGACTCCTCCAGGAGGTTGCGCTCCTCGAAGACGACCTGCTCCCGAAGCTGGGGCCGGAGGGCGAACCCCTCGGGCGTGCGCTGGAACCACTGCTCGCGCATGGCGAGCGGCACGGCGCGCAGCGACCAGGGCGAGTAGCAGGCCCGGCGGGCGTGGGCGATGGCCCGGGGATTGACGTCGATGCCCATGACGCGCAGCCGGGAGGCGTCCACGCGGCCGCGCTCGCGGGCGAGCAGGGCCACGGAGTAGGGCTCCTCTCCGGTGGAGCAGCCGGCGCACAGCACGCGCACATGAGGCGTCTGACGCAGGAAGGAGGGCAGGACCTGGTCCACCAGCGTCTCGAGCTGGGTGGGGTGGCGGAGGAAGTACGTCTCCCCCACGGTGAGCCGCTCGGCGAGCGCCTTCCACTCCGCGGGCGAGGGGGTGGAGGCCAGCTGCTCCAGGTACTTCTCTACCCCGGACCCGGAGGCCCGCTCGGTGAGCAGGGACTCCAGCTCGCCCCATTGGGGCGGGTCGTAGTGCAGGCCCAGACGCTGCTCCACGAGCGCGGCGAAACGGCCCACGGGTGTGCGGGAAGGCGCGGCAATCACGCGCCCCCCTCACCGGAGGCGGCCCGCAGCCGGCCCCAGAGCTCCTCGGGCAGAAGGCGGGAGGCGGCCAGCATGGCCAGCAGGCGGCCATCGAACGAGCCCAGGTGCTGGAGGTGACCGCTGGCGGTGGCACGCAGCAGGGCGGGCACGGAGTCGACCGTCTCCTCCTCCAGCCACCGCAGGCCGTGCACCTCCTCCACCTCGAGTGCCAGACGCCCCTCGGGCACCCGCAGCGAGACGAAGCGATGGCCGGCGCTCCCCTGGGCCGCGGCTCCGCCCAGCAGCCTCGCCAGGCTCACCACCGGCGCGGGCGCCCCTCTCACCAGACACACTCCCCGCACGAAGTCCGGGGCCGCGGAGACCGGGGTCACCGGCAGCGGCCTCATCGTCTCCTCTACTTCCTCGAGCGGCAGCGCGCACATCCACTCCTGCGCCCTCACCACGAGGAAGCAGCGCGACCCCTGCCTGGGCATGACTCCCCCTTCGGGTTCGAAATCCACGCAAATCATGCACCGTCAACAGATGTCAAGGCGAGGGCTGGTTGCATCCCACGGCCGCCTGCACGCCGCTGGCTCCCGCTGGACGCACCCCGACGCACCCCCGAGCACACCTGCGCTGAAGGCATACAAACCGCACCCACTTCCCGAGCCCACGGCACATCCACCGACGGCTTTGCTTTAAAGCCAGACGGAAATTTAGAACCCGCACGCAAACCCTTTCCCCCCGGTGCCACGTTGCCAGTCTTTCCGTGAAGAATTCGCGCGGCCTCCCGACAAAGTCTCGACATTTCCGGCGTCCTCCTGGTAATTGAGAATTGCCGTGTAGGCGTGGACGGCTCAGGGGTTGGCCCCGGCCGGCTTCGAAACAAGACAGTGTTTGCTCTGTGCTCGAAGACGCGCCGCGCGAGTCTTTTCCATGGCTGCGGGGAGCAATCTCACGCAGAGTGGTGCCCTGACGTAACAGACAGTGATTGCCACCAACCTGCCCTGCGCAGGCCGCCGAGTCGGAACCACGGGAACGGAGTCGACGCGTATGATTCGGATCGGGCGAAGGCAGTTCACCGCCGGGCTGGGAGCCTCGCTGCTGGCGGCGCCGCTGCTGCGGATGCTCAGCGGGGAGGCCCAGGCGGCGACGCCGCTGGCCAAGCGGCTCATCGTCATCTTCACGCCCAACGGCACGGTGCACAACCACTGGCGGCCGAGCGGGACGGAGACGGCCTTCTCGTTCCCCGCGGGCAGCATCCTGGAGCCGCTCAGCCGCCACCAGTCCAACGTGCTGGTGTGCGAGGGCATCGACTTCGTGGAGGTGGACAACCACGAGGCGGGCATGGCCAACATGCTCACCGGCGGAGGCACGGCGCAGAGCACCTCCGGCGGCCTGTCCGTCGATCAGTTCATCGCGAGCAAGATTGGCCAGGACTCGCGCTTCCGGTCGCTGGAGTTCGGCGTCCAGACGAGCATCTGGGGCGCCGCGCGCTCCACGCGCATGTCGTACTCGGCCCCCGGCGTCTTCGTGTCGCCCGAGGACAACCCGCGCAATGCCTTCCAGCGCCTCTTCGGCGCGCTCGGGGGTGACAGCACCACCGCGGACAAGCTGCTGCGGCGCCGCAAGAGCATGCTGGACCTGGTGCGCGGCGAGCTCAACGACTTGTCGCAGCGGGTGGGCGCCGAGGAGAAGCGCAAGCTCGAGCAGCATCTGGAGGCGCTGCGCCAGACGGAGAAGGGGCTGACCGAGCCCGTGGCGCTGCCCGGGTGCCCCTCGGCCACGGCGCCCGCCTCCATCGACGTCAACGCCAACGCCAACTTCCCCGCCGTGGGCCGCGCGCAGATGGACCTGATGGTGAGCGCGCTCACCTGCGGCATGACGCGCGTGGCGTCACTGCAATGGGCGCACACCGTGGCGCCCCAGGTCTTCAGCTGGGCGGGCGAGGCCGAGTCGCACCACGAGCTGTCGCACAAGGACGACTCCAACGCCGCGGGGCTCGCCAACTTCGTCACCTGCGAGCGCTGGTTCGCCGAGCAGTTCGCCTACCTGCTCGACGCCCTCAAGGCCCGCCCGGACCTGGAGGGCGGCGGCACGATGCTCGACTCCACCCTGGTGGTCTGGGCCAAGGAGCTCGGCGACAGCCGCCTGCACACCTGCCGCTCGGTGCCCTTCGTCCTCGCCGGGGGCGGCAGCAGCTATTTCCGCTTCGGGCGCTACCTGCGCTACAGCGGCGCCCCGCACCAGAAGCTGCTCACCTCGGTGTGCCACGCGCTGGGCGTTTCCATCGACACCTTTGGTGATGCCACCAAGGCCAGCGGTCCGCTCGACGGGCTCGCCTGACGCCTCTCCCCCCTGCTCATCCCACCTCGAGATTAGGAGGCAGACCCGTGCTCACCTCCCGGCACCTCACTGCCCTTGGCGCGATCATCCTCTCCGCCACCCTGCTGTCCGCCTGCAAGGAGCCGGACGGCTGCCCCGATGACCTGGAGTACTTCCGCACCCGGCTGTGGGAGCCGGTGATGTCCGTGCAGTGCATCGCCTGCCACAAGGCGGATGGAGTCGCGCAAGGAACCCGCCTGGTCCTCCTGCCCCCGGACGCACCGGGCGCGGTGGAGCGCAACTTCATGACGGTGCGGGCGCTGGCGCGCGAGAAGGTCAACGACGTGCCCCTGCTGCTGCTCAAGCCCTCGGGCATGCACCCGGAGGGACATGGCGGTGGCACGCTCATCGCCCAGGACAGCTCGCGCTACGAGAACTTCCGGCGCTTCACGGACCGCATCAATGGCGTTGCCGGAGCCTGCGAGGCCTCCGCCGTGGGGACGTGCGCGCCGAACAGCCTGGATCCAAGCGCGAAGCGGCGCATCCGCATGCTCACGCGCTTCGAGTACGACAACACCCTGCGCGACCTGCTCTACCTGGACTCCAGCTGGGGCCAGTCCCTGCCCGCCGAAGAGGTGGTGAACGGCTTCGACAACACCTCGGACGCGCGCGCCGTGGGCCAGCTGCTGACGGACAAGATGCTCAGCGCCGCCGAGCAGGCCGCCGAGGCCGCCATCGCGAACCTGTCCCAGCACGTCTCGTGCGAGCCGGGGGATGAGTGCGCCCTGAAGTTCATCCAGGACTTCGGCCTGCGCGCCTTCCGCCGCCCGCTGACGGACGCGGAGCGCCTGCGCTACCAGTCGCTCTACACGAGCGTGGCGCTGGAGGACGGGTACACCGAGGGCATCAAGGCCATCATCGCCGCCATGCTCCAGTCCCCCAACTTCCTCTACCGCACGGAGCTGGGGCAGCACCAGGGAGACGGGCTGTACGCGCTGACGGATTACGAGGTGGCCTCGGAGCTGTCCTACCTCTTCTGGGGCTCGATGCCGGACGAGGCGCTCTTCGCCAAGGCGAGCGCGGGCGCCCTGCACATGCCCGAGCAGATCTCCACCGAGGCGCGCCGCATGCTGGCCTCGCCCCGCAGCCGCTCCATGCTCGACCATTTCGTGAGCCAGTGGCTGGACCTGGAGAAGCTCACCCAGGCGCAGAAGGACGCCACCGCCTTCGCGGACTTCGACTCCAACATCCGCTCGGCGATGAAGTCCGAGACGCAGGAGTTCTTCGACTACATCGTCCGCAACAGCAGCGGCCAGCTGCCGGAGCTCTTCTCCGCCGATTACACGTTCGCCTCGGATCCGCTGGCGTCCTTCTACCGGCTGCCGTCCAGTCAGGTGGCCACCGCGACGACGACGAGCACCGGCCTGCGGATGTGGGAGCTGACGGGCTCGGGGCGCGGCGGCATCCTCACCCAGGGCAGCATCCTGGCGGCCCAGGCCACGCCGCAGACGTCCTCGCCCGTGCGCCGCGGCAAGCTCGTCCGCGAGCGCCTGCTGTGCCAGCCCCTCCCCCCTCCGCCTCCGGGCCTCAACGTGCAGCTGTCCCCCGTGGATGAGAACCTGCCCAACCGCGGGCGCTTCCAGGAGCACTCGCGCAACGCGGCCTGCGCGTCCTGCCACCAGCTGATGGACCCCATCGGCTTCGGCTTCGAGCAGTTCGACAGCGTGGGCCGCTACCAGCCCCAGGCGAACGGACAGCCGGTGGACGCCAGTGGCGAGGTGCTGTCGTCGTCCGCCACCAACGGCACCTTCAACGGCGTCAACGAGCTGCAGCAGAAGCTGGCGCAGAGCGAGGACGTGCACACCTGCTTCTCCATGCAGTGGCTGCGCTTCGGCTATGGCGTCTCCGGGGATGACGAGTCGTGCGTGAACCGCCAGCTCACGGACCGCTTCCGCCAGCAGGCGCTGAGCATCCCGGAGCTGATCATCTCGCTGACCCAGCTGCCCCGCTTCTCCATGCGCCTCGGAGAGGTGAGTGGCACGGTCGACCCGGGCACGGGAAGTGGCGGTGGCACGGGCGGTGGCGGAACGTCGGCCTCCGGCAACGCACAAATCACCGTGATTCCTCAGGACGATTGGGGCAGCGGCTACTGCAGCAACGTCAAGGTGACCAATCCGAGCTCGTCCCCCCTCGCCTGGCGCGTGAGCATGAGCGTGGACGGCACCATCACGCACGTCTGGAACGCCAGCGCCACGCCTTCCTCGGGAGGCCAGACCGCCTTCGTCGGCGAGGACTGGAACGCCCAGTTGGAGCCGGGTGGCAGCACCAGCTTCGGCTTCTGCGCGACCCGGTAGCCTCCACGCTTGAACCTCGCGCCTCCTGCCGGTAGGGAGGCGCGAGCCCCATGCCCCCGCCGCGCCGCCCCTTCAAGCGAGGGCTCTTCGTCCTCCCGCTGCTCGCCCTCCTGCTCGTCGCCAGTGGAGTGGCCGGGCGTGCATGGCTCCAGGGAGAGGCGGCGCGCGCCCGGGTGCTCGCGCGTGTGAAGCCCGCGCTGGAGTCTCGCCTGGGCCCGGTGCGCATCGGCGACGACTTCCACGTCGGGTGGACGGGCACGGTGACGCTGGGGCCGGTGGAGCTTCCGGGCATGCGGCCCGAGGGTCCTCCGGTGGTGCGCATCTCGCGAGTCACCGTCCACCTGCGGCGGCTGGCACTGCTCTCGGGTCATGTCGAGGCGAGCCAGGTGGTGCTCTCGGACGTGCGGGTAGACGCCGGACCTCGGGGGCAGGAGGTACGGGCCCTCGTCGAGCGGGTGCGCGAGGCGCGTGAGAAGTGGCCCTCGTCCCCCACCCCGGCCTCGTCCGGGGGCGCATCCCGCGAGCTGCCCGAGCTGGTGCTGAAGGACGTGTACCTGGCCTTCGAGCGGCAGGGCCGGGTGGAGTGGGGCCCGCTCTCGGCCCGGGTGCGGCTGGAGGGCACGGCGGAGACGCCTCGGATGGAGGCCACGGCCGAGCTGCCCGGCGGAGGAAGCGCGGGGGTGTCCCTCCAGCGCGAGGCGTCCGGCATGTCGGGGACACTCCGGGGACGGGGCATCCCGGCGGGCCCGCTGCTGTCGCTCGCGGAGCCGCCCGTGCGACTGGAAGGGGGCACGCTGGAGGGAGAGGTGCGGGTGGACGCCTCGGGCGCCACCTTCTCCGTGGCGATGACGGGACTGTCCGTGAACAGCGCCCAGCTCGCCCCCGAGCCGGTGGGGCCTCTCGCCTTGTGGGCCGAGGGCCGCGCGCACTGGGACCTGGAGCGCCGGCACGCGCAGCTCGAGCCCCTGCGGCTGAGGGTGGGCGAGCGCCGCGAGGCATGCGTCGAGGTCCACGGTGAGGCCTCCTGGAGCGACGAGCCCCGTTTCTCGCTGCGGGCGGAGCTGCAACCGCTCTCCTTCGAGCAGGCCATGGCGGCGCTGCCCGCCGCCCTCGTGCCCGGCACCGAGCTGGCGCGGCTGGAGGGCCATTTCCAGGCCTCGCTGTCGCTCTCCGGTCCGGTGTTCCGGCGCCCGGATTGGGAGGTGAAGGCGACGCTGGACCTGTCGGAGCTGAAGCACTCGGCCAGGGCGGGGCCGCTCGCCTGGCTGCGAGAGCCCTTCGCCTACCGGCCGCTGACGACGGAGGGCCGTGGGCGCGAGTTGCACATCGGCCCGGGCAACCCCTCGTACGTGCCGCTGGCCGAGCTCCCGCGTCCGCTGGTGCGCGCGGTGCTGCTCAGCGAGGACGCTGCCTTCTGGGTCCACCGGGGCTTCGACTTCGAATCCATCCGGGGCATCCTCCTGACGCCCGAGGACGACAAGGTGCGCGGTGGCTCCACCCTCACCCAGCAGCTCGCCAAGAACCTCTTCCTGTCCCGGGAGAAGACGTTCGCGCGCAAGGTGAAGGAGGCCTTCCTCACGCTGGGCCTGGAGGCCTCGGTGCCCAAGGAGCGGCTGCTCGAGGTGTATTTCAATATCATCGAGTGGGGACCCGAGCTGTATGGCATTGGCGAAGCGGCTCGGCACTACTTCGGGAAGGATGCGCGAGAGCTGAGCATCCGCGAGTCGGCCTTCCTGGCCACCATCATCCCCAACCCGGTGCGCTACCACGTGTACTGCAGCCGGGGAGCGCTCTCCGATATCTGGAAGAAGAACGTGGAGAACCTGCTGACGGAGCTGTACGAGGGGGGCGACATCACCCTGGCGGAGTACCAGGACGCCCTCGCCGCACCGCTCGTCTTCGCCGGCCACCACGGCTCGCAGCCGCCCTCCGACGAGGAGACGCCCGTCCGCACCGCCCCCCGGGAGTGACGGGCCCGTGGATTTGCCCTTTTCACTGCGCATCGATGCGCAGTGGATTTGCCCTTTTCACTGCGCATCGATGCGCAGTGGATTTGCCCTTTTCACTGCGCATCGATGCGCAGTGAAACCCGGAATTCGTGTGCAGGAAGGTACAGGCGTCCCTTGACGTGGACGGTCCCTCCAGCGGCTGGGATTCCCTCGCGCGGATTCGATACACAAGTGCGCGAATTCACGAGCCCAGGTACTGGCCTTCGGCTTGCTCTGGCATGACCCCGCTGCAATTCGCAGCAATGACTGGAGAAAAACATGAAAGAAAAGAACGACAGCAACAGCCTGTCCGAGCTGACGCTCGAGCAGGCGCGGGCGTCCATTGCCAGCGCCCTGGAGCAGGGCAACGCCGGGCAGTACAACATCGGCCGAATCTACAATCAGATCGTCGTCCGCAATCTGGCGAAGAAGAATGGCTACGAGAGCACCGAGGCCTTCTTCAACCAGCACTTCAAGGCGCTCTCGCAGGCGATGCTGACCCGCTACGGCACCGTGGCCAAGAAGTTCTCCGAGGAGGCGTGCAGGAAGTACGGCGTCACCAACCTGATCGCCCTGCGCAACTACGCGAAGACGGCCAACATCCAGATCGCGAGCGACGATCCGGGCCCCACGCCCATCGACGTGCCCCAGGAGGACGGCGGCATCGAGCAGAAGCCCTTCTCCGAGTGCAGCGTGGTCGATCTGAAGCTGGCGTCGAAGCACAAGCGGGAGCCGTCCCGCGCGACCATGCCCGCCGAAGAGGAGGCCCGTGTCGAGTCCATGCGCGACAGCATCGACCGCCACTTCGGCGAGAACTCCCAGGTCCAGATCAAGGCGAGCGTCCAGGACGGGGAGACCTTCCTCACCATCCAGGGCGTGCCCTTCAAGCAGGTGGATCGCCTCATGGAGGCGCTCCTGGATGGCTTCATGCCCCAGCCCGTGCGCGCGGCGGGCTGAGCACACGGCCGAGAGCACGGCGACGGCGTCCGGTCAGGTGTCCGCGCGCAGCGTGAAGATGGACACCTCGGCCGGCACGCCGAGCCGGAAGGGCAGCCAGTGGCCCGTGCCGCCCGACACGTAGAGCTGGCCGTCACCGCGCCGGTAGCGGCCCAGCATGTAGTCGAAGGCGAACCGGAACAGGGGCATGCCAAAGACAGCCACCTGCCCGCCGTGCGTATGCCCGGCGAGCGTGAGCCGCGCGCCCCGCTCCAGCGCGAACGGGAAGAAGTCCGGGTGGTGAGACAGGCAGATCACCACCTCGTCCGCCGACGCGCCCTGGAAGGCCACCTCCGCCGAGCGCCGCATGCGCTCCATCTTCGCGCGCATGGCGCGCCGGGTCCCCATGGGGTAGTCCACGCCCACCACGCGCACCCGCTGCCCGGCATGCTCGAGCACCTGCGCCTCGTCCACCAGCAGGCGGACCGGGCTCCCACGGCGCGCGCTCGCCGCGTAGGCCTCGAGGATGGGAGGGAGGCCGCGCCAGTGCTCGTGGTTGCCGAGGATGGCGAGCATCCCGTGCGGCGCCCGGCACGCCTCGAGCGCGGCCATCGTCCCGTCGAGCTGTGTCAGGTCGTCGATCAGGTCTCCCGTCATCACCTGCAGGTCGACCTTCGCCTCATTCATCGCCTCCACGGCGGCACGCACGTACTCGGCGTCGATGAACGCGCCGACGTGGATGTCGGTAATCTGGCCGATCCGGAAGCCGTCGAGCGCCTGGGGCAGGCCCCGCAGTCGCACCTCCACCTGGCGCACCTCGAAGCCGGAGGAGCCGGCCACGAGGCCCGCCGAGCTCGTCCCCGCCGCCAGCAGCGGCAACGCACGTCCCACCCCGGTGAGCAGACTCCGTCGTTCCATGTCGACCTCGACCTCGACCTCGACCGGGGGCGCCGCCACGAGGCTCCCGCTGCCCGTCTCCAATACGGGAACCAGGCTCGCGCGGGCGCGCGCGCGGCGTCCACGCAGGAGCGCGAGGGGCCACCCCAGCAGCAGCACCAGGCCCACCGCGACGATCCACCCCGAGCTGAAGAGCTTCAAGGGCATGCCCACCCCCGGCAATACCCCATGCTCACCGAGCCCCAGCACTATCGGCAGGGCGAACGCCAGGACCGACAGCGCCGACAACCCGAAGAAGGTATGCCGGCGCCACCCGTCGCGGAGCTCGGGCCACAGCTGGCGCAGCACGAAGAAAGAGCCGAGGTTGACGAGCGTGATGAAGAAGAGTCTCCCCATGGGCGCCAGTGCATAACAAAGCGCGCCCCCACGTGCCGGTCGAACGCTCGGCCGTGCTCCGGGTGGGCCCTCACGCGAAAGGCCGTCCTCCCGTGTCGGGGAGCCTTGGCCGGGGTGGCCCCATGTGCGACGGTCGGCCACCATGAGCGAGCAGGACGAGGCCACCGCCCGGGCCGTACGCGAGCGCTATGCGGAGCTGACCGCCAAGGTGGACACCTTCTTCACCCGCGTGCAGGGCCGCTACGGGAGCGCCATGCAATGCAAGGCGGGGTGCACGGCCTGCTGTCATGTGCGGCTGTCCGTCACCGCGCTCGAGGCCAGTGTCATCCGCGAGGGGCTCGCCGGGCTGCCGGAAGAGGAGCGTGCACGGCTGGCCCTCCAGGCGAAGCAGGGAGCGCGGGGAGCCTGTCCGGCACTCGAGGCGGATGGGCGCTGCGCCCTCTACGCCTGGCGCCCCCTGGTGTGCCGCTCGCACGGGGTCCCCATCCGTCACCGGGAGCCGGGAGGCGAGGCGTCCGTCTCCGCGTGCGAGAAGAACTTCGAGGCCGGGGCCGGGCTGCCCGATGTGTCGCCGGACTGTGTGCTCGACCAGACAACCCTGTCCACGGTGCTCGGTGCGCTGGACGCGGCCTACGCGGACGCTCGGGGTGCCCGGCGGGGCGAACGCATCCCGCTGGACACGTTGCTGGCGGAAGCGGGCTCGTGAGCGCGGCGCTCTAGTATCCTGGGCACATGCCCAACAGCCTGCTGGTCGTCCACGTCCACGTCCATGTCAAGCCCGAGTGGGTCGACGCCTTCCGCGACGCCACCCTGGCCAACGCGCGCGAGAGCGTGAAGGAGCCGGGCATCGCCCGCTTCGACGTCATCCAGGACAGTGAGGCTCCAACGCGCTTCGTGCTCGTCGAGGTCTACAAGACGCCCCAGGCCCCCGCCTCGCACAAGGAGACGGCGCATTACCTGACGTGGCGCGACACCGTGGCGCCCATGATGGCCGAGCCACGCACCTCCCGGAAGTACGTCAACCGGTTCCCTGACGACGCGGGGTGGTGAGATGGGTGTGACGGGCTTCGAGTTCGCCACCGCTACACGCATCCTCTTCGGGGCCGGCCGGCTGGCGGAGGCGCCCGAGGCGGTGCGGGCCCTGGGCGGGCACAAGGTGCTGCTGGTCACGGGCCGCAACCCCACGCGCGCCGGGCCGCTGCGCGAGGGGCTCGAGCGGCTCGGCCTCTCCACCGTCACCTTCGCGGTGGAGGGAGAGCCCACCGTGGAGCTGGCGCGGGAGGGGACGTCCACCGCGCGGAGCGCGGGGTGCGACGCGGTGGTGGCCTTCGGCGGGGGCAGTGCGCTGGACGCGGGCAAGGCCATTGCCGCGCTCGCCGCCAATGGAGGAGAGCCGCTCGACTACCTGGAGGTCGTGGGCCGCGGGCAGGCGCTGACGAAGCCCTCGCTGCCCCTGGTGGCCATTCCCACCACGGCGGGGACTGGCTCCGAGGTGACGCGCAACGCGGTGCTCGGGGTGAAGGAGGCCCAGGTGAAGGCGAGCCTCCGCAGCCCCTTCATGCTGCCCCGGTTGGCCCTCGTGGATCCGGACCTGCTGGCGGGCGCGCCCCGCGAGGTGCTGGCCTCCAGCGGGCTGGACGCGCTCTCCCAACTCATTGAGCCCTTCCTGTCGGCCCGGGCCAACCCGCTCACCGACGCGCTGGCCCGCGAGGGCATGGGCCGCTCGGCCCGCTCGCTGCGCCGCGCGGTGCTGGAGGGCCCCGACGCGGCGGCGCGAGAGGACCTGGCGCTCGCGAGTCTCTTCGGGGGCCTGTGCCTGGCCAACGCGGGCCTGGGGGCGGTGCACGGCTTCGCGGCCCCCCTGGGGGGCATGTTCGAGGCGCCGCACGGCGCGGTGTGCGCGGCGCTGCTTCCCGCCACGTTGGAGGTGAACCTGCGCGCGCTGCGGGCCCGTGCTCCCTCGCACCCGGCGCTTCCGCGCTTCCAGGAGGTGGCCGTGCTGCTCACCGGGCGTGTGGACGCCCGGGCCGAGGACGCCATCTCCTGGGTGCGGGAGTTGTGTCAGGCGCTGGGCGTGCCGGGGCTCGGGCGTTACGGATTGACGGAAGCCGAGGTGCCACGGCTGGTGAGCCGCGCGAAGGCAGCCAGTAGCATGAAGGCCAACCCCCTCCCCCTCACGGACGAGGAGCTCACGGACATCGCCATCCGCTCACGGTGAGCGAGAGGACCCCATGGCCAATCGGATCAGCCGCATCACCTCCTTCGTCGAAAAGCACAAGCTCGGCTTCGGTGTCGCGCGTCTCATCATGATGAGCGGGGTGAACGTCCGCAGCTTTGGCCCGAATGATCCGGACCCCCCGGACGCCCTCCGGCGTCTGGAGCAGGCGTTGCCCCAACTGTTGTCGGCCCAGGAGTTGCTGGAGTTGCAGAACCTTCTCTCGGAGGCATGAAGATGACGGTCTCAATCGGAGTCGGAGTCGGAGCTGCAGCGGATGCGGAGAAGGCCGTGCGGGCCGCGGTGGAGCAGGCCCGCACGCAGCTCGGAGGCCTGCCCGCCCAGGCGGCCTACCTCACCGCGACGGTGGACTACGACGCCGCGCGCGTCCATGCCGCCTTCCGGGAAGCACTTCCGGGAGTGGCCCTGCACGGGGTGACCACGTCGCTGGGTGTGCTCACCCCGGCCGGCGTGCGCAACGAGGGCTACGGCGCCGTGGCGGTGATGCTGCTCGGAGGAGTGCCGGGGACGGCCTTCGTGGCCTCCTCCACGGAGGTGGACGGGCGCCGGGCCGGCGAAGCCGCGGCGCGCGAGCTGGTGCGCAGGGCGGGCGGAAGGATGCCGCGGATGATCCTCTTCAACGCCTCGCCCGGCGAGGAGGAGGCGATGCTGGAGGGCATCGCGAGCGTGTGCCCGGACGTCCCGTGTCAGGGAGGCAGCGCCGCGGACCACGCCATCGCCGGACAGTGGAGCGTCTTCACCCACGAGGGGCCAGTACCCGCGGGCGTGTCGCTGCTGGGCGTCTTCGGCGAGGTGCGGGTGGGGACGGCGCTGTCCACGCCCTACAGCCCCACGGGAGAGCGGGCCCGAGCCACCGGAGCCCAGGGCCGCACGCTGCTGACGCTGGATGGCCAGCCGGCCGCGCGGGTGCTGGCGCGGTGGATGGACGGCGCCATCGACGACCAGATGCGCTCGGGCGGCAACATCCTGGCGCAGACGGCGCTGCGGCCCATCGCCGTGCGCCGCGGCGTGGGCCAGGGAGAGCACTACGTCACCGTGCACCCGGCCCATGTCCACGCGGACAAGGGCACGGTGGACGTCTTCGCCCGCATCGAGCCCGAGGACGAGGTGTGCCTGATGAGCGGCACCGCCGAGGGTCTGGTGAACGAGGTGGCCCACCTCATCGACAAGTCGCTGGCACAGGGCGGCCTCACCGTGCGGGACGTGAAGGGCGCCTCGCTCATCTTCTGCGCCGGGTGCGCGGGAGCGCTGGGGCCTCGTATCGACGAGGGCCTGCGCACCTTCGCGCGGCTGCTGCCCGGTGTGCCCGTGCTCGGCCTGTGCACCTTTGGCGAGCAGGGCCACATCCCCGGCCTGGGCAACGTGCACCAGGATCTGTCGCTCAGCCTGACGCTCTTCGCCTGAGGCTGACGCCGGGCCGTGCGTCAAGCCCTACTCCGCGTGTGGTACGGGTCCTCGAATTCGAGGACTCCGTAAACCTCCGCCAGGAGTGACACACGGCCCGTCACGGGGGTGCACTGCTCGTTGCACCCCCAGCGGTACGGGGCCATTCCGCGCTATACCTGCACCGTTCCCTCCGCTCCCCCCGGCGGACGACAGGAGCGCGTCGCACTCATGGCTCGTCGGTCTCCCGTGCATCCCTTCCTGGCGCTGATGGCGCTCGCCGCGAGCGCTTGCGCGTGGGTTCCTCCCGCGGAGCCCGAAGCGCCTCCAGCGGCGGAGACGAAGGCGCCTCCACCCCCGGAGCCCACGGCCTGCCTGACGGCCCCCATCGTGACGAACGGCAGCCGCCACCGGATGCGGCTCGCGCTCACCTTCGACGCCTGCTCCACGCACAGGAACGAGTACGACGAGCGCGTCATCCGCACCCTGCTGGAGACCGGCACGCCGGCCACCCTCTTCATCGGCGGCGGCTGGGCCCTGGCCAACCCGCGCACCGTCCAGGAGCTCGCGCAGTACCCGGACTTCGAGTTCGGCAACCACACCTTCTCCCATCCCCACATGCCCGAGGTGAAGGAGGACCGGAAGGTGCTGGAGGAGCTGCTGCACACCCAGCAGGCCGTCTATGACCTGACGGGCCGCATCCCCAAGTACTTCCGCCCGCCCTTCGGTGAGGTGGACAAACGCGTCGCCTGGCTCGCCTCCCAGGCGGCGCTCACCACCATCAACTTCGACCTGCCTTCGGGAGATCCGGACGAGACCGTCACCACGAAGCGGCTGGTGGACTGGGTGCTGCGCAAGGCGAGCCCCGGAGGCATCGTGGTGATGCACATGAACCACAAGCGCTTCCCCACCGCCGAGGCGCTGCCAGACGTCATCAAGGGGCTGCGCAAGCGGGGCTTCGAGCTCGTCACGGTGGGCACGCTGCTCGAGGACGACACCTGGCCCACGTGCACGCACGCCGAGGAGCCCACGCGGCCCCTGGTGGCGGACGTCATCCCCTGACGCGCGGCTTCCAGAAGACGCGCTCGCTGACGCCCGGGGCGGCGAACCCCGGCAGCTCGCCGACCTGACGGTACCCGTGGCGCTGGTAGAAGCGCTGCGCCCCCTCGTTGAAGTCGGAGGTGAGCAGGAACCAGCCTCCGGGAGGCTCTCCGCACCCGGCCTCGTAGGCCGCCAGCAGCTGCGCGCCAAGCCCCGAGCCATGACGATCCTCCCGGATGGCCAGCGTCCGCAGGTAGGCGCCGGTGCCGAAGGTGCCCCGGGTGAGGAACCAGCACACGCCCACCGGTCCGCTCTCGTCCGAGGCCAGGAGCAGACCCTCTCCGCGCTCGAGCGCGCCGCGGAAGCGCGCCGCCAGGGCCGTGGCCTCCAGACCATAGGCCTTGAAGAGCGGGAGCGGTGCCAGCGCGGCGGCCAGCGCGGGCAGGTCCTCCGGAGTCGCGGGGCGGATGACGGCGGGCATCGGGTCCTCTCGGTTGCGGGGAGCGCCGGGAGATTGGACCGGAGCGCCGTGCCAGACAACAGGACTCGTGCTCAGCCGGCGCGGAGCGCCGCCGCGAGCCGGGGGAGCACCTCGCCGGCACGCGCCTCCACGCGCACGTCCACCAGCTCGCCCCCGCGGCACTCGCCCATGTTGACGAGCCCGACGGGCAGGTGGCGATCCGCGGCGCGCTGGAGGAAGCGGAAGCCCGAGTAGATGGCCAGGGACGAGCCCACCACCAGCAGCGCGTCCCCCTCCTCGAGCAGCGAGAACGCGGCCTCCACGGTGGGCGGGGGCACGTTGTCGCCGAAGAAGACGACGTCCGGCTTCAGCGTCCCGCCGCAGCGGGTACACGCGGCCACCTGGAAGGCCGCCACCGCCTCCACGGGCAGCTCGGCGTCCCCGTCCGGCCGCGGCTCGGCCGTCCGCTCCGCGAAGCCCGGGTTGAGGGCCAGCAGGCGCTCCTGCAGCTCCGTGCGCGGCTCGAGCGCCTCGCAGTCCAGGCACCGCACCCGGGCCAGCGCCCCATGCAGCTCGATGACGCGCTGGCTGCCGGCGGCGTGGTGCAGCCGGTCCACGTTCTGGGTGATGAGGCCGAGCACGTGCCCGTCGCGCTCCAGCTCCGCGAGCGACTGGTGCGCCGCATTCGGACGCGCCGACGAGAAGCGGGGCCAGCCGAGCAGGCTCCGGGCCCAGTAGCGCGCACGCACCTCGGGCCGGGTGAGGAACTCGCGGTGCTGGATGGGATTGCGGGCGCGGGCGCGCGTGCCGGGCCCCCGGTAGTCCGGGATGCCCGACTCGGTGCTGCACCCGGCGCCCGTGAGCACCACCAGCCGGCGGCCCCGAAACAGCGCGGCCAGGGCGTCCACGCCCTCGGTCGCATCGACAACGGACGGTGTTTCCAGGGGGGTGGTCATTCGGCTGGAATCTATAACGCGCCTTCCGCGCGCCCGCCGTCCCCCGGCCTGGAGACCGGGCGTCCGAGCCGCCTACGGGTTCTCCGGCTCCTCCTCTTCCAGCACCACGCGCTCCGGCCGCCGCAGCACGTACAGCAGGGCGATGCCCGCGAGGAGGCCCCCCGCGATGAGCGGCGCGCGGACCTCCGACCCGGGGCCGAAGACGCGGCCGCCAATCATCACCAGGCAAACCAGTACGCCCGCCCCGGGGATGACCACCGGCACCTCGAAAGCGCCCCGGGGCTCACCCGGGCGGAGCTTCAGCACGAGGAGCGAGCCATTCACCACCACGAAGGCCCCCAGCAGCAGCAGTGACGTGGCGTCGGCGAGCTGGCGGATGTCGCCCGACAGCGCCAGCGCCAGGACGATGACCAGGAGCACGAGGATGGCGACGTGCGGCGTGCGGCGGCCCGGGTGGACGCGGCCCAGGCGCGCCGGGAGCAGCCCCTGGCGGGACATGCCGTACAGCAGCCGCGAGCCCATGACGTAGTTGAGCAGGGCCGTATTGGCGACGGAGAAGATGCTGATGGCCGTGAAGAGCACGGGCGGGAAGGCGGGAGCGGCCTTGCGCACCACGTCCACCAGCGCGGCCTTCGACTGGCCCAGCTCGCGGTAGGGCAGCACCGACACGGCGGTGATCGCCACCAGCACGTAGAGCACCGTGGCGATCAGCAACGCCAGCAGCAGCCCCAGCGGCAGGGTGGTGCGCGGCCGCTTCACCTCCTCGGCGACGTTGAGGAGATCCTCGAAACCGATGAACGAGAAGAACGTCAGCACCGCGCCCTGCAGCAGCAGGCCCACGGTGATGCGGGCCTCCGTGCCCCCCTCCCCCGGCGGAATCTCGAGGTAGTCGACCGAGCCCCAGGAGCTCATCCCCACGCCGATGACGAGTAGCAGCCCGGTGAGCTCCACGGCGGTGCACACCATGTTCATCCACGTGCTCTCGCGCATGCCCCGGAAGACGACGAGCGAGAGCAGCACGAGGAACGCGGCGGCCAGTGCCCCGGTCGGCAGCCGCACGCCCAGGGCCTGCAGGTACCCGGCGATGATGCGCGAGCCGGTGGCCATCGACGTCAGGCCGGAGGCCGCCACGCCCAGGCCGATGAGGAACGAGACGAACGGAGCCCGGAAGGCGCGGTGGACGACATAGGGTGCGCCCGCCGCGCGGGGGTAGCGCGAGCCGATGTTCGCGTAGCTCAGCCCCGTCAACAGGGCGACAACCATGGCCATGACGAACGCGAGCCAGACGGCGTTCCCCATGAGGCCCGCGGCCTTCCCAATCAGCCCGTAGATTCCCGCCCCGAGCATGTCCCCCACGCCGTAGACCGTCAGCGCTCCCAGGCCCATCGTCCGGACCAGGGTCGGCTGTGGGGAGGAGGTGTCTTCGCCAGCGGCCATGGTCACCGTCTTACACATGGCGCCCGTCCGGTTCGACCTGACCCGGGGGGACTTGTCCGGAAGCCGCCAGCTGCCGCCCACGCCGGGCTGGATCGCCGCGGCGTGCTGGCATCATGAGCCCATGAGGAAGGTGCTCTGGCTCGCCGGCTATGTCTGGGCGCTCCCGGTGACGATGCTGGGACTGATGCTCTCCATGCTCTTCGCCCACCTCGAATCCGTGGACGAGGAGGGCATCCTCCACTTCGTCGTCCAGCCCGGCACGCCCCTGGCCTGGTACATGCGCCGCTTCCACATCTCCGCCTTCACCGTGGGCGCCGTGGTGACGTATTTCGGAGCGGACGGCCCGCGGCAGATCCGCCTGGTACGCCACGAGCGCGCGCACGTCCTGCAGACGCTCGTCCTCGGGCCTTTCTTCCTTCCCCTCTACGTCCTTGCCTCGCTCTGGCAGCTCGCGCGCGGGGGCCACCCCTACCGCGACAACTGGTTCGAGGTCCGCGCGCGCGCGGCGGAGGTCCCCGGCTACCGCGCCCTACGACTCGTGCGCTAGAGCCACCCGCGTGTGACACAATGAGCGGGCCATGCCCGCCCAGCCCTGCATTCGCGGCTTCATGTCCAGGATGATGCTCGACGCGGCCAGGGGCCTCCCGGCCGACAAGCAGCAGCGGGTCTTCGCGCTCACCCCGGAGCCGGTGCTCGCCCTCATCGAGTCCACCCCCCGGCTGGGCTGGATACCCCTCGAGCAGAGCATGAAGCTGTCGGACGCCGTCCACCAGACGCTGGGAGACCCGGGCTTCCGCCATTTCTTCACGACGCTCTCGGAGCGCATGCTGACGTACCCGCTGCTGCAGTCGTTCTTCGACGGGGCGGCGCGGCTCTTCGGGCTGACGCCCCAGGCACTGCTGAAGTGGTCCCCCTACGCCTGGGAGCAGTCCTTCCGGGACTGCGGCAGGCTCGTGTACGTGCCGCACCGCGAATCGGTGAACAACGGCCGGGCGGAGCTGGTGCTGGAGGACTTCTCTGCCGCGCTGCTGCGCTCGGGCACCTTCGCCGAGTCGCTCGCGGGCACCTTCGACATGTACCTGCGGCGCGTCTCCAAGAAGGGCCAGGTGGAGATCCGCGAGCGCGACCTGGAGAGGGGCCGCGTGGTGTACGACGTCTCCTGGGAGTAAACGGGGCCCGGCTCCGCTGTAACGCCTCACTCAGCCCCCCCTGGGACCGCGGAACCACGCGCGTGTTGACCTCACGACACAGCCCTCGGCGCACCGCGTCGTGCCCGCCAGCGTCTGCACAGTATTCTTCTTAGACGGGATTTCTGTTATATCCGTGAAGCCGGCCAATCAGCCGAGCCCCTGTTTCACTTTGTAATCCCAATATTCCAGGAGTCTTCCATGTTCTCTCGTCTCAACGGGCAGGGCCTGACCCTTGCCGTGACGCTCGCGGCCACCTGCATGGTGGGCGGCGACGCGGTCGCGAGCACCATCAACCAGAACACCTCGTGGACCATCAACCGCACGGGCGCGACCGGGACGTACCGCGTCGTGTCCTACGGCGACTCCATCTTCGCCGGCTACAACGGCTCGCTCTTCAGCGTGGCCAAGCGCGCCGCGCCGCTCGTCGAGGGCGAGTACCTGGGCAAGACGCTCAACGCCAACGTCGAGGTCGTCCGCCGCACCAAGTCCGGCGCGAAGGCCGACGACATCTACAACAACAAGATCATCGCCGAGCGCTCGTACATGCAGGCGACGAACACCCGCGTGGTGTCGTTCGAGATGTGCGGCAACGACTACCTCCAGGCGCGCTCCGCCTTCACGGACCAGACGGGCACCTGCAGCTACGCCGGCATGGACACGGCCCTGGCCAACTGCACCTCGTACACCGAGAAGGCCATGCAGGCCATCAACACGTACGCCACGACGGCCAAGGCCAAGGTCGTCATGAACATCTACTACCCGGGCTACAACGCGGACAACGTGCTCACCAACTGCACGGACTCCACCACCGGCACGAAGATCAACAAGCGCGCCAAGTTCCTGCCCTACCTGGCCAAGAGCAACTGGCGCACCTGCAACCTGGCGGAGAAGTACGGCTTCAAGTGCGCCGACTCCTTCGCCGAGTTCATGGCCGCCGACTACGACTCCAACGGTGACGGGCAGATCGACGCCGACTCCATCCGCTACCGCTCGGGCGAGACCGAGGCCGACTACGTCACGCGCATCACCAGCACGTACGCCGGCCTCCTGCGCGACTCCAACACGCACCTCGCCAACGCGAGCACCAGCGTCGACTACCTCCAGTCCGACGACACCCACCCGACCTACTACCTGGGCACCATCGGCACGGGCTCGGGCTCGGGCACGGCGGACTTCGCCGACACGGCCGTCGTGGGCGGCAAGAACACGTCGTGGGACAAGACGGGCCACGAGCGCGCGGGCTGGAGCCTGTCCACGTACAACCCGACCACGCCGTAGTCGGAGCAGTCACCCGGGCGGGGGCCTGAGTCCCCGCCTGGAGTCCTCCTGCCCCCTCCTCGCCGGAGGGGGCCGGTGCGGGAGTCTCTGCTAGGGTGCGCGCCCATGTGCGGCCGGAAGCCGCCGCCCTCCGATGACCCCGCCCCCCTCGCTCGTCCCTCCCCCGCCCTCTCCCACCGAGCCCCTCTCCCAGGAAGGCTGGCTCGCCCCGCTGGCGCTCGCCGGACATGCGCTGCTGGGCTTCGTGCTGGCGCGCACGCGGGGGCACTACCGGGGTGACTTCATCTTCGTCGTCGTGGCCCTCCTGCTGCTCTGGCTCGTGGGGCTGGGGGTGTCCCGGCCGGTGCCGGCCCGCGTGGCGCGGGACAGGACGCGCGCCTGGGCCTGGGGTGTGGCCGCCTTCTTCACCGTCTACGGCCTCGTCCTCTCTCCGGGCCTCAACCTGAAGCCGGAGGTGGACCTGCGGCCCTTCTCGCTGCTGGGAGGCCTCGCGGTGCTGCTGGTGGGCAGCTGCGCCATGCCCGTGGGCCCGTCCTCGCGCCTCGCCCGGTGGCTGCGCGCGGCACGCACGGTGGGCTTCTTCGTCCTCCCGTTGGCGCTCGGACTCGAGCTCATCGCCGCTTCGCCCGCGCCCCTCATCGACGTCTGGGAATTGCACCAGCAGGGAGCCCAGGCGCTGCTGCACGGGCAGCCCGTGTATGGCGGGGCGCTGCACGCCGTGGACTCGTACTCCTTCGCGCGGACGATTGACGCGTACGCCTACCCGCCGCTCAACCTGCTGCTCACCACCGCCGCGTTTGCCCTCACGGGGGAGACGCGGCACGCCCAGCTCGCGTGCATGTTGGTGGGGGCCTTCTTCTTCTGGCGGGCGGCCCGGCGCCGCCTGGAGCCGGAGGACCCCCTGCCCGAGCTGCTCGTGGCCTGTCTCCTCTTCCACCCGCGCGCCCTCTTCACGCTGGAGCAGGCCTGGGGCGAGCCGCTCGCGCTGCCCTTCCTCGGGGCCTTCGTGTACTTCGTCGGCGAGCGCCGGAGCACGGCCGCCGCGGTGGCCCTGGGCCTGCTGTGCGCGACGAAGCAGCACTTCGTCCTGTACCTGCCCCTGGCCCTGCTACTGCCCGGGCCCCGCTGGCGCACCGCGGCCCTCACGGTGGGGACGGCGGCCGCCACCTTCGTCCCCTTCCTCCTCTGGACGCCCGAGGGGCTGTGGAAGGACCTGGTGGTGCACCACCTCACCAACCCCTTCCGTCCGGACTCGCTCTCGCTGCCGGCGTGGGTGGAGCACCACGGCGGGGCCCTGCCCGGCTGGCTCGGCTTCGCGGGGGCGCTGGCCCTGTGGGCGCTGACGCTCGCGCGGCGCCGGAGCCCGGAGCGGATGCTGCTGGGCAGCGCGCTCGTCTTCGGCGTCTTCTTCTTCCTGGGCCGCCAGGCCTTCTGCAACTACTACTACCAGGTGGGCGCCACGGTGCTCGCGGCCGTCGTCGCCTCGCTGGGGAGCCGCCCGGTGGAGGAGGCCGGAGCCGGCTCGCCCGGCGGCTCGCGGGAGGCCCAGGCCTCCAGGGCCCCTCCGCTGGCGGCCTGAGCCGGCGGGCGAGAAAGGCAGTCCTCTACTTCCCCGGGCTTCACGGGTAGGGTGCACGACATGAATCGGATGCTGGAGCTTCGAGCGCGGTGGACCCTCGTCACCGGCGCCTCTTCCGGGCTGGGCCAGGAGCTGGCCCGGTCCATCGCGAGGGACCAGGGCGGCCACGTGCTGTTGGTGGCGCGGCGGCGCGACAAGCTGGAGGCGCTCGCCGAGGAGCTGCGCTCGCGCCACGGCGTGCAGGCGGCCTGCATCGTGGCGGACCTGTCGCGGCCCGAGGACGTGGAGCGCGTCTACACCGAGGCCACGCAGGGGCGGGACGTGCACGCCGTCATCCTCAACGCGGGCGTCACGTACTGGGGCGAGGCGCTGAAGCTGGACTGGAGTGCCTTCCAGGCCATGCTGGACACCAACGTCACCAGCATGGTGCGCCTGTCCACGCTCTTCGCGCGCCACTTCGTGGAGCGGCGCACCGAGGGCGGGCTGCTGCTCGTCTCGAGCGTGGCGGCCTTCATCCCCGTGCCGTACCAGGCGGCCTACAGCGGCACCAAGGCCTTCATCACCAGCTACGGCCAGGCGCTGGCGCAGGAGGTGCGGGCGCAGGGCGTGTCCGTCACCGTCTTCGCCCCGGGCGGCATCGCCACGGAGCTGCTGGAGAAGTCCGGCATGTCCAACCGCTTCAAGGCGGGGGACTTGGGGATGATGAGCGCCGAGGAGTGTGCCGCGCACGCGCTGCGCGCCTTCGTCCACCGCAAGGAGCTCTCCGTCCCCGGGCTCATCAACCAGACGCTCGCGCTGGCCGCGAGGCTGCTGCCGCGGGGTTTCCTCGCCCAGCGCACGGCCGCCATGTACCGGCCCTGAGCCCTACTGCTGCCGGGCCAGCTCCTCGTGGATGGCCCGCAGCAGCGCCTCGTCGGGCAGGCCCTTCTCCCAGTCTCCGGGCAGCTCGACGCGCACCGACTTCGCGCCACCGCTCGGCGTGCAGACGACGTGGAAGTGGTTGCGCGCGCCGTCCACGCGCGCCGCCTCCGTCTTCTCCGAGTCCTTGCCCAGCCCCGCGAAGGCCTGGATGCAGGACCAGGTGATTCCGTCCGAGTCCTTCACTTCCCGAGGCATGCCGTCGTTCTCCTTGCGCGGCGTCGAGGGGGATGCGTCACGAGTGCCGCGGCCTGCGCCAGAAGGGATGCCAGCCGCCGCGCCTGCCGAGCTGCTCCGCCACGTCCCCCTCGAGGGGCAGGTTGAGGCGCTCGCGCCGGAGCAGCAGCAGCTCGCGGATGACGATCTGACAGGCGCCCACGATGGGCACCGCGAGGAAGGTGCCGAGCACGCCGGCCAGGTCCGCGAAGAGGATGATGCCGAGCAACGTCACCAGCGGGTTGAGCTCCACGGTGCGCTTGTAGACGACGGGCGCCAGCACGTGGTTCTCGAACTGCTGGTAGACACAGACGTAGGCGAACACCGCCACGCCCTCCACCCACCCGCCCGAGGCGATCGCCACCAGCATGAGCACGCACCCCGCCAGCGTCGCGCCCAGCAGGGGGATGAGGCTGCCCAGGCCGGAGAGGATGCCGAGCGGCAGGAAGTAGGGCACGCCGAGGATGGCCAGGAAGAGCGTGGCGCAGGTGGCGTTTACCACGGCGATGAAGGCCAGCCCGCTCAGGTAGCCCCCCACCGAGTGGTACACCTTGCCCATCACCCGCTCGTAGCGCTGGCGGTGGACCGGGAGGGACTCGGCGAGCACGCCCCGCACCACCCGGCCGCCGTAGGCCAGCATGAAGATGACGAGGAAGAGCACGGTGATGACGGCGCCCGCTCCGGCCAGCAGGCCCCGCAGCAGGCGCAGGGCCGGGTCCACCGCCCATTGCAGCAACCCGCTGCTGCCCTTCCCCAGCGCGCCCAGCCGCTGATCAATGTGCAACCGCGTGTCGAGCCACCGGAAGAACTGCGTCTCGTGGAGGCGCGCGTTGAGCTCGGGCAGGCGGTCGGCCAGGTCGCGCACCTGGGCCACCGTGGGCGGGATGATGAGGAAGCTCACCCCGGTGAGCGCTCCCAGCAGCAGGGCCAGCACCACCGCGATGGCCACGGGCCGTCCCAGCCCTCGTCTCTGCAGCCAGTCCACGCCGTGGTTGAACGCCACCGCCAGGAGGAGCGCCATCACCACCAGCGTGAGGGTGACGATGGCGTGAATCACCAGGTAGATGGCCGCCGCCACCCCCACCACGGTGCCGCAGATGGTGAGCACCGTCTTCACCGTCACCTGCGAGCGGGGCACCGGCACCGGCTCGCGATCATTCACGGGCTCGACGGGCGGACGCACGGGCCTGTCGGGTTCCACGGACAACCTCCCCTCCAGCGAGAGCCTGCGGGAAAGCTGGGGCTCCGCTGGAAGGAACGGCAGTGCTTCTCACCGGATGAGACGCCAGCCGCCCGTCCGCCCGGCCGCTGCTTTTGCCCGCTTCCGGCGGCGTTCGGGCCAAACCCGGGTGCCTGACTAGAATGGCGCCGCAATGGGTGACAACCGATGGACCGATGAGCTCCTGGACGGCCTGCGCCAGCGGGGAGATCCGCTCGCGGACGAGACCGTGAAGAACCTGTTCCGCCAGGGGCAGGTGGAGACCGCCAACGCGCTGCTCAAGCAGCTCATCCGCAATGATCAACTCGTCCCCGAGACGCTGCCCGGACTGCTGCGCGAGTACCTCGTGCGCACCGAGGCCCTGCCGTCCTGGGCGGACCCGGAGCGGATGCGTCAGGGCGAGGCGCTGTTCGGCCGGTATGGGCCGCAGGCCGTCGTCTCGCTCTTCTGCGGGGCCCTGCCGGCGAGCTACGCGGCGGCCCAGGGCGTCCAGGTCCTCCACCTCACCGCGCGGCTGGCGACGGACCCGTACCGCCGCATCATGGAGACGGCGCAGATGCTGGTGGACGTGCTGGCGCCGGGCGGGCTGGCGCCGGGCGGCAACGGCGTGCGCAGCGCCCAGAAGGTGCGGCTGATGCACGGGGCCGTGCGCCACCTGATTCTCGAGAGCGGGCAGTGGAACCCCGCCTGGGGCCACCCCATCAACCAGGAGGACCTGGCGGGGACGCTGTCCGCCTTCTCGTACGCCGTCGTGGTGGGGATGGAGAAGCTGGGCTGCACGTTGTCCCAGCGCGAGCAGGACGCCTATTTCCACTGCTGGCGGGTGGTGGGGCACGTGATGGGGTTGGAGCCGGCCGCGCTCCCGGAGGACATGGCGGACTGCGCGGCGCTCGCCGCCGTCATCCAGCGGCGCCACTTCCGCGCGTGCCCCGAGGGACAGGAGCACACGCGCGCGCTCATCCAGATGGCCGAGCACGTCACTCCCGGAGACCTCTTCGATGGGCTCGCCGCCTCGCTCATGCGCCACATCCTCGGCGACGACGTCTGCGAGATGCTGAAGGTGCCCCCGGCGGACTGGACGCGGCATCTGATTGGCCCCCTGGCGCTGTGGGGGAGGACGTCGGACGAGCTGGGGGACCGCTCGCGGGCGGTGGCGAAGCTGGCGGAGGTGTTCGGCCGCAAGCTGGTGGAAGGCATGATGTGGATGAACCGCGGCGCCGGGCGTCCGCCCTTCCGCATCCCCGCCACGCTGCGGGAGTCGTGGCACGTGGAGGGCCGCGAGCCGCGCTAGAGTGGGGCCATGAGCGCACCCCGGTTGGTGGCCGAGTTCACGAGCGCCGAGGACTTCCTCGGCGTTCATCAGCGGGAGATTCTCAAGGGCGGGCTGCTGATCCGCGGTGCCTCGCTGCCGGCGGCAGCCGCGCTGGGCGCGTGCGTGGTGGTGGTGTCCGTGGCCGGCCAGGCCCCGGTGGAGGCGCCGGCGCAGCTCGCCGCGGCCATTCCGGGCGTGGGGGTGGCGGTGATGTTCCCCTCGCCTCCGGGAGCCCTCCTGGCGCTCGCGGAGCGGCTGCGCGCGGCCCCGCAACCCGCGCCCTCCGAGGTGGAAGAGGAGTCTGGGGCCGGGCCCGAGCCGGAGGGTGACGTGCCCCCCGCCCCCGCGCACAACCCGCTGATGTCCGCGCGGCTGGCCGCCCTGAGCGTCACGGAGAAGATGCAGCTCGCGCTCTCCGGGGACCGGGAGGCCCGGGCGTACCTGCTGCGGGACACCAACAAGGTCCTCCACGTCTACGTGCTGCGCAACCCGCGGCTCGGGCTGGACGAGGTCATCTACGCGGCCAAGCTGCCCTCGCTGTCGCCCGAGGCGCTGAAGGTCATCGCCGAGCACCGCGAGTGGGGCGTCAACACCACCATCTGCACGGCCCTGGCCCGCAACCCGCGCACGCCGGTGCCGCTCGTGCTCAAGCTGCTGCCCCGCGTGCCCATGCAGGAGCTGCGCGTCATCGCCAAGGGCCAGGGCCGCGCGCCCATCGTGCAGGCCGCGCGCAAGCTCGTGCTGAACGAGCACTGAGGCGCTCCTCGCCCCCATGCCGCGGTGACGCCCTGTGGGCTTCCTCGCCGTGCGCCGGTGCGCTAAGCGTGCCCCGCCCGGTGGCACGGGAGCGGAGGAGTCACGGTGAAGCGTCTGTTCGTCACGGGAGGCACGGGGTTCATCGGCGCGAGGTTCGTCCCCCTCGCGCTGGAGGCGGGCTATTCGGTGCGGGTGCTCACCCGGAATGTCCAGGCCGTCGAGCGCTGGAGGAGCGCGGGCGCCGTCCCCGTCCAGGGAGATCTGCTCACCCCGGGCCCCTGGCAGGAGGAGGCGGCGGCGAGCGAGGCGGTGGTGCATCTCGCCCAGCCGCTCACCTTCGGGGCCCGCGTGACGCACCAGCGCGCCGAGGCCTACCAGCAGCAGCGCCTGCGCATGGACTCGCTGCTGCTCGAGTCGCTGAAGCCGGGCAGCGTGCGGCGCGTGCTCTACGTCGCGGGCACCAGCTACTACGGAGACCAGGGCCGCGCGTTGGTGACGGAGGAGGCCACGCCGAGGCCCTCGGGCTGGGGGCCGTACATCGCGCCCGCCATCGAGGCCCTGCCGGGGTACCTGGCGCGCGGGCTGCCCCTGGTGGAGGCCTATCCCGGCTCGGTGTACGGGCTGGGCTCGTGGTTCGAGGAGTACGCGCTGGTGCCGCTGAAGAAGGGCAAGCCCCTCTACGGCCTGAAGGAGACGCAGACGCACCAGATGTCCTTCATCCACGTGGACGACTGCGCGCGCTCGCTGCTGCACCTGCTCGAGCACGGCGCGGTGGGCCAGCGCTACTTCGTGGTGGATGACGCGCCGGCCACCTTCGCGGAGCTCAGCCAGCTCGCCGCCGACGCCATGCGCGTCACCTACCGCAAGCGTTTCCTGCCGCACTGGCTGGCCTGGCTGGCCCTCGGGCCGGTGGTGACGGACTCCCTGACGGCGGAGGCTCGGCTGTCCAACGCACGCCTGCGCGCCACGGGACTGCAACTGCGCTACCCCACCCCGCGCGAGGGCGTGCCCGCGCTCGTCCAGCAGTGGCTGGAGCGCCAGGCTCAGACGCGCTGATCTCCCTCGTGCACGGCCCGGCCCGAGGCCAGCACCTTGGAGTGCTGGAGGAGCCGCTCCGTGCCCACGCGCATGAGCGCCGCGCGCACCTTGGGCTGGCTGGCGAGGTATTGCTCGAAGGGCTCGCGTCCCATGCGCAGCACCTGGCACGGCGTGTCCGCGCGCACCGTGGCGCTCGCCGGCTGGCCGAGCAGCAGGGAGATTTCGCCGAACACATCCCCCTCCCGCAGCGGGGAGAAGGCCGTCTCCTGCCCGTCGTGGCGGCGCAGCACCGGCGTGCACTGGCCCTGCAGCAGCAGGTAGAGGCCATCGCCCTTCTGGCCCTGGGCGATGATGACGCGCCCGGCCTCCACCGTGCGCCGCTCGAAGATGGGGGCCAGGGCCTCGCGCTGCTCGGGCGCCAGCGAGGCGAAGACGGGGTGGCTGCGCAGCACGTTGGCCAGCAGCCGCTCCCGGTAGAAGGCCTGTACCGTCTCGCCCACCACCGAGTGCCGGAAGCTCACCCGCTCCACCTTCGTCCGGTGCAGCTCGAGCGCCACCACCGGCTGGGTGGCCACCACGCTGGCCAGCCGGGGGCTCTCGGACACGAGGGCGATTTCGCCGAAGAACTCCCCCTCCCCCAGCGAGGACAGGGTGCGCGTCTCGCCCCCATCCAGCTTGCGCACCACGTCCACGCGCCCCTCGACGAGCACGAAGGAGGAGCGGCCCGGCTCACCTTCCACGATGAGGCTCTGCCCGGGCTGGTAGGAGCGCGGCTCGAGCACGCCCAGCAGGGCCATGAAGGGCTCGCGCGGCAGCAGCGAGAAGAGCGGCACGCGCGGCAGGGCCGGGGCGCCAGGCGCGGCGGCGTCGGGCTTCGCGTAGAGGTCCGCCAGCAGCCGGGGGGTGCTCAGGTGGGCCGGCTCGAACTGCTGCAGCACCCGGCACACCGTGATGGCGCGCAGCGGTTGGCCCTGCCGGGCCAATTCCGCGGCGAGGGCCTCCGCGGTGGCGAGCGCCTCGGGACTGCGGCCGAGGGCCTGGAGCTGGGCGAGCCGCGCGTGGAAGGAGTCGGACATGGCCTGTCCTGTATGCCACAGGCCCCCGGGCCGCGCAGCCTTCGCGGGGTGGGTGCAATGGGCGGGCCTCCCCGGCGTAGAGGGGAGACTCACCCAGGAGGCCGCCCTGCCCGCCCACAACCCCACGAGACAGAACCGCCCGAAGTGGAAGAAGCACCTCCTGGAGCTGGCCGCGCTGGGGGTGCTGCTGGTGGGCCGCGCCAGCTTCGCGGACCACTACCACGTGCCCTCCGGCTCCATGGAGCCCACCCTGCGGGTGAAGGATCAGCTCGCGGTGGACAAGCGGGCCTATGGGCTGCGCGTGCCCCTCACCCACCTCTGGCTCACCGAGTCGGAGCCGCGGCGCGGGGACGTCGTCGTCTTCGACTCGCCCATCGACGGCAAGGTGATGGTGAAGCGGCTGGTGGGGCTGCCGGGAGACAGAATCGCCCTCGAGGGCGGAGCACTGCGCATCAATGGACAGCCCGTGGCCCAGGGGCTCACCGAGGACGGCATACGCCTGGAGTGGCTGCCCGGCGCGCTCCACCCCCTCGACCCCGAGCCGGACCAGGGGCCGGACATGGACGAGGTGGAGATACCCCCGAGGCATTACCTGATGCTGGGGGACCACCGGGGGAACTCGGCCGACAGCCGCGTCTGGGGACTGTTGCCGCGGGAGAACCTGCTCGGCCGGGTGGTGGCGGTGCTCTACAGCCCGCGCGAGGGGCTCTCCGGGGGCGAGCACTGGTGGCTGCCGCTGCGCACGGACGAGGGTAACGGCGTGGACCCGCGCCTCACGCGCTGAGGCGGGCCCGGCCCACCCGCTCGCCCGTCACTCCCGCGAGGACGGGGGCTCCGTCGCGCGGCGGACGTCACGGGCGGGCATGGGGAAGGGCCCTCGCCATGTGGGGAATCGGCGCTTCCCGGACCTGGACGGCGGACCCACCTTCCCTGGAGCGAAGGTCCGCCTGTCAGGAGGGCGAGGTGATGAAACATCCCGCGTCGCCGAGAGTGGTCACCCTCGTTGGACCCCAGGGCGTGGGGAAGACGACCCTGTTCGAGTCGTTGCTGCGGTCCACGGGGGCAGAGGAGATTCGAGTTTCCGGAACGAGCGCAGCGGCCACCGGACGGAGCATGACGCTCGAGCTGTCCGTGGCCCACGCGCGGTTCCTCGGAGAGGACTGGACATTCATCGACACGCCGGGAGCCACCGAGTTCTCCCAGGAGGCGCGCCACGCCCTCATGGTGAGCGACGCGGCCCTGGTGGTGTGCGACGCCTCGCCCGAGCGCGCCGCGGCCCTGGCCCCGCTGCTCGCCTTCCTGGATGCGCGCCGCATCCCCCACCTGCTCTTCCTCAACGTGATGGAGGAGGAAGGCGCCTCGGTGCGCGAGACGCTCGAGTCGCTCCAGGCCGTGTCCTCCCGGCCGCTGGTGCTGCGGGAGATACCGCTGCGCGAGGGCGGCAAGCTGGTGGGCGTGGTGGACCTGGTGAGCGAGCGCGCCTGGGGCCAGCAGACGGAAGGTGCGCCCGCGCTCATCTCGATGCCGGACACGGAGCGGCCCCGGGAGGAGACGGCGCGGCGCGAGCTCATCGAGCGGCTGGCGGACCTGGACGACAAGCTCCTCGAGCAACTGCTGGAGGACGTGGTGCCCCCGCCGGAAGCCCTCTACGGGCAGCTGGAGAAGGCGCTGCGCGAGGACCGGTTGGTGCCGGTGTTCCTCGGCTCGGCGGAGCGGGGCCTGGGCCTGGAGCGGCTGCTCAAGGGCCTGCGGCACGAGGTGCCCTCGGTGGAGGAGACGCGCACGCGCCTGGGCATCGCCGAGGGCGTCACGCCGCTGGTGCAGTCCTTCAAGACGCAGCACCTGCCGCACGTGGGCAAGCTGTCGATGGTGCGCGTCTGGCGCGGCGAGGTGCATGACGGAGGCACGCTCGCGGACACGCGGGTGGGCAGCGTGCAGCGGCTGCACGGGACGAAGCAGACGGCCATGAACGTGGCCCGTCTCGGCGAGGTGGTGTCGCTCGGGCGCGTGGACGCGATGCGCACGGGAGATATGGCGGACACGGGCGGCGTGCAGACACCGAAGGACTGGCCGCTGGCGCATCCACCGGTGCACCAGGTGGCCATCGTCGCGGAGAAGCGCACGGATGACGTGAAGCTGACGAGCGCCCTGTCCCGGCTGGTGGAGGAGGATCCCTCGCTGTCGGTGGACCAGGAGGCGGACTCGCAGATGCTGCTGCTCGGCGGACAGGGCGAGCTGCACCTGCGCGAGGCCCTCGAGCACCTGCGCACGCGCATGCGTGTCCCGGTGACGACGCGCCCGCTGCCCATTCCCTACCGGGAGACGATCCGCCGCAATGGCTCGCACCATGCGCGCTTCAAGCGGCAGTCGGGTGGGCACGGACAGTTCGGCGACGTGGTGGTGGACGTGGCGCCGCTGCCCCGGGGCGAGGGCTTCCGCTTCACCTCGGCGGTGGTGGGCGGGGCGGTGCCCAAGCAGTACGTCCCCGCGGTGGAGGAAGGCGTGAAGGAGGGCCTGAAGCGCGGACCGCTCGGCTTCCCGGTGGTGGACGTGACCGTCACGCTGACGGGAGGCACGTACCACTCGGTGGACAGCTCGGATCAGGCCTTCCGCACCACGGGGCGCCTGGCCATGGTGGAGATACTGCCCAAGCTGGAGCCGGTGCTGCTCGAGCCCATCCTCCACGTGGACATCCACGTGCCGAACGAGGCCATTCCGCGCGCCCAGCGGCTCGTCACCAGCCACCGGGGACAGATTCTCGGCATGGACACCAACCCGGACATTCCAGGCTGGGAGGTGCTCACCGCCTACGTGCCCCAGGCCGAGATGCAGGGCTTCATCGTGGAGCTGCGCTCGGCCTCGGCGGGCCTGGGTAGCTTCGTGATGCGGCAGGACCACTACGCGGAGCTGGTCGGCAAACAGGCCGACAAGGTGGTCGTCCAGCACCAACAGGAAGCCGCGGCCGAGCGGTAGCGGCTCCGGCACCGCGCACTCGAGGTGTCGCACTCGAGGTGTCAGACGATTCGTTTCCGGCATCCCGCCCGTTACGAGTCGTCTGACACCCTGCCCCGGGCCCTGGACGCGGCTGCGTCAGCCGGCGACGCGCGGCCCTCTCGGCTCAATCGAGGCCCTTGCGTCCGCGGAAGCGTTGTCGAAGGAAGCGCCGGGCGTGGCCGTCGGCAATCAGCCGCTGCGCCTTGCGCACCACCGCCTGCGCCTCCTCCAGGGTGACCCGCCCCTCGACGAGGGAGTCCGCGAGCAGGCACTGGTACGAGGCGCAGCTCGACGGACGGTCTTTGTAGATCTGGCAGTCCCGGCCCTTGAGCGCCGCGCACCGTTGAGGAAGCACCTCCGTACCGCTCCGCCGCTGCTGCGTGGGAATGCCGAGGGCGCGCAGACGCTCCAGTTCGTCCGCCTCGAGCCCCACATGGGTGAAGAGGCTGCCATCGCAGCACAGGCCGCAGCCGCGGCAGAGGGTCGAGAGCGGAGATTCGGCTGTGCCAGGAGTCGTCAAGAACCACAGATAACCACTGCCCCCCCAGACTGCTCGGGAGAGAGAGGGGGAGCAGGCGAGGGCTCGCCTGGCTGTCCCTGGCCCCGGCGGAGGCAACGGGCAAGGTGTCAGACGATTCGTTTCCGGCATCCCGCCCGTTACGAGTCGTCTGACACCCTGCCCAGCACTTCGGAGAGGGTCGTGGCTTGGAGGGCCCGGTCGAACCAGCGGTCGAGGGTTTCCACCTCGGTGCAGTCGAGGATGCGCTGCCGGGAGGCTTCGTCCACGTGCACCCTCCGGACAGCGAGAATCCGCAGGATGTCCTCGGCACGCCCTCGGCTCACCCCTTCTTCCCTACCACGCGCCAGCCCCTCTTCCCGGCCTCGCGTCAAGCCCTGCTGGCGGCCCCGCTCGATCATCTCCTCGCCCCATTCCCACATCAGCGCCTCCACTTGCTGTGAATCCATCACCGAATGTAGCACCTGCTTCGCTGCTCCGCGGGTGCTCTTGTCCCCAATCCAGAGGAGGTAACGGATGACCACCACCAGATGCTCGGAGCCCTCGGGGGTGGCCTGCACTTGCGCGAACAAAGCCGTCCACTCCGGTAGACGGTGGGCCAGTTCCCCGGTGCGCCCGTAGCGCAGGACGAGCCATGCCAACCGTGCCAGCGGCGGGCCGGGCCTCACCTTCAGCGCCTCTTCTCGCTCGGCCGTCAGGTCATCGAGCAGGTACTCGAAGCGTGGCACCAGGGCTCGCCAGGACTGCCGCGCCTCCTCTGTCTCTCCCGGCAGCTCGAAGAGCTCCTCCACTCGCCGCGGCGCTGTCCAGGCCCCCTCGGGCCCGTGGAACATGACGAGCGGGATGATGACCGGGAGCACCGTGCTCTCCGGGTGCTGCTGGCGCCAGTGCTCCATCTGGCGCACCACGTAGCGCAGCATCCGCAATGCCATCCACCGATCCACCGACGACTGGTGCTCGAGCAGCACGTACAGCAGCAGCGAGCGGCCCGTGCGCAGGCGCGCGGTGAAGAGCAGATCGCTCTCCGTCTCCCGCAGCTCCGGGTCCACCACACTGCCGGACTCCCGCCGCAGGGATGACCAGTCCACCTCGGAGACGACATGCGAGGGCAGGACGGCACGCAGCTCGGCCTCGGCCCGCTCGGGGTGGCCAAAGGTATAGCGAGCGAAGAGGTCATGAGGACCGGGCATGGTGCACGGCGCCCAAGCACGGGGCGGGCCAGTCGCACCGTGCAGCGAGCCCGCGGGCCATGGACGCCCACGTCTACCCCCGACCATCCCGCCGCCGGGGAAGGTGTCAAACGACTCGTTCCGGGGGAAGGTGTCAGACGATTCGTTTCCGGCATCCCGCCCGTTACGAGTCGTCTGACACCTGGAGCCGGTGCTCCTGCTCCAGCATGATGAGCCCGTAGTCCCCCACCTCCTCGAAGCCGATGGCGCGGTAGGCCCGCTGTGCCGGCAGGTTCTCCACCGGGGTGAAGAGCACCGCCGACTGGCAGCCCTCGGCGAGTGCCGTGCGCAGGGAGCCCGCCACCGCCGCACGGGCATATCCCCTGCCTCGCAGGACAGGAGGGGTGAAGACGCCCCCCACCTGGACGACCTCCCGCAGGCGGGCGTTGAACGCGGTGAGGGCCACACACTCCTGTCCGTGCGTGAGCACGAACAAACTTCCCTCGCCCATCGCGCGCGAGATGACGTCTCGGGCCTCGGTCATCAGCGCCTCGCCCGGGTGCTTGCCCATCACCTCGACGAGGTAGTCGTGGCGCCAGCGCACGAGCAGCTCCACCTCCTCCTCACGGGCCCGGCGTGAGCGGACCTCTCCCGAGTCCAACGCCGGGGGAATCCGCAGCCGCGCCAGCGGAAGGGCGAAGAGCACCTCCTTGCTGTCCAGGGTGGTCCGGGCCTCTTCCAACCCCAGCACGCGCCGGGCCTGCTCGGCCTGTGCCCACGGGCCGACGAGCCCCCGCACCGGCCGCGTCGTCCGCCCGGCGAGCCCTTCGAGAAGGGGCTCGAGGTGCTCGGGGGCCTGGAGCACGAGGTTGCCGTTCCAGTAGTGGGCCGCCACGGCACGCAACGTCCCCTGCTCGAAGGCCCCGACGTAGGCCCCCTGGTAGGGCGCGTCCCCGTCCCGCAGTCCCGAGGCGCGGGCATTGGACAGCAGGAAGAGCGAGCTGTGCGGATGCACCGCGAGAAACCGCTCCAGTGCCGCTTCGTCTCCAGGGCCCAGGGCCCGGACCTCGAGGTTCTTCATGTCGTGCCCTTTACCTGAGAATGGCGAAAGCCGACGCCCCGCAGGAGCTGGTCGCGGTGCGAGCGTGCGATCTGGATGGTGCTCTTCGCGGCCCCCTGCCCGCCCCCCTCAACGGGCCTTCCATCCTTCCTATACTCCTCCGGGCACGCGGCGGATGTCGGCCCCCCGCTCGCGTGCCCGGCCATGGAAACCCTTCCTTCTCCCCCGCCCCCCGCCTCTCGCTCCTGGCTCCTGGAGCGGCTGGACGCCCTGCTCTCGGAGCCCCTGCGCCAGGGGTCGCCCACGGATCTCGTCCGCTACCGGCTCGTGGTGGGCACCGCCTGCTTCTTCGTCGTGTTCAACCTCCTCTACACGGTGGCGGCCGTCTTGTCGGGCCAGCATCCCTACCCCAGCCTCGCCGCCAGCCTGGTCTACGCCAGCGTCCTGCTGCTCTCGCGCCGCTCGGCCACCATCGAGCCGCCCACGGCTCTGCTGTTGACGGCCTTGTCGCTCGTGCTCGTCGCCGCCGCCTTGGAGGGCCATGCCCCCTTTGTCAGCACCCACGCCATCTGCACCCTGATCCCCGTCATCGCCGTGTACCTGTCCGGCGCTCGCGTGGGGCTGTTCATCACCCTGCTCCTGATCCTGACCCTCTGCCTGGGCTACCCGCTCTACGTCACCTTCGCCCAACCCGCCATGGCGCCTCCCACCCCCTACTTGATGTGGTTCGGGCACCTCTTCGCCGCCCTGGCCCTGGTGGGAGCCTGGGGCGTGGGCTCGCTGCACAACGCCGCGCGGGACTCCGCCCAGGGCTCGCTCGAGCGGGCGCTGAAGGCGCTCCAGCTGAGTGAGAACAAGCTCAGCAACCTCCTGGAGAGCACGGATGATCCGGTGCTCTCCCTGGACAAGAAGGGCCTGCTGCTGACCGCCAACTCCGCGGCGAGGCAGCTGCACCTCCAGCGCTTCGGCCATGAGCCCGTGGTGGGCCAGCCCTTCTGGGTGGAGCCGGAGCGCCGCCAGCGCTGGGCCCCGCACGTGGCCAGGGTGCACGCCGGCCAGCGCGAGCGGTTCGAGGACGAGTTCGAGGTGCAGGGCTCACGCCGCCTCATGGACATCAGCCTCAGCCCCCTGCGGGATGGGGACGGAAAGATGGTGGGGCTGACGCTCTTCGCGCGGGACATCACCCCCCGCAGGCAGGCCGAGGCCCGGCTGGGAGAGCTGCACCGGACGCTGCTGGATGTGTCCCGGCAGGCGGGCATGGCGGAGATCGCCACCGGCGTGCTCCACAATGTGGGCAACACCCTCAACAGCGTGAACGTCTCCACCAGTCTCGTGATGGACCGGCTGCGCCAGTCGCGTGTCTCCAGCCTGACCCGGGCCGCCCAGCTCCTGCGCGAGCACACCGTGGACCTGCCCACCTTCCTCACCCAGGATCCGCGGGGCCTGCAGTTCCCGGCCTTCCTCGTGGCCCTGTCCGAGCAGTTGCAGGAGGAGCGCAACACCCTGCTCCAGGAGATGCGCTCCCTGAGCGAGGGGGTGGAGCACATCAAGTCCATTGTCAGCATGCAGCAGCGGCATGCGAGCTCCGCGGGCGTGAGGGAGCAGGTGGCCATGCCCGTCCTCATCGACGAGGCGCTGCGCCTGCACGCGGCGTCCTTCGAGCAGCTCGGCATCCGCGTCGAGCGCGACTACGCCCCGGTGCCGCTGCTCTCCGTGGATCGGCACAAGCTGCTGCAGATCCTCGTCAACCTGCTGAGCAACGCGCGCCATGCGTTGATGGACAGCCCGCGGAAGGACAAGCGGCTGAGCATCGGCATCCAGCCGGCGCCTGACGGAGAGCGGGTGCGCATCGAGGTGAAGGACAACGGCGTGGGCATCGCCCCGGAGAACCTGCCGCGCCTGTTCACGCAGGGCTTCACCACCAAGAGGACAGGCCATGGCTTCGGCCTGCACATCAGCGCCCTGGCCGCCGAGGAGTTGCACGGGCGGCTCACCTGCGACAGCCCCGGCCCCGGCCAGGGCGCCACCTTCACCCTGGAGCTGCCGCTGACGGAGGAGCCTGGGCCAGGGCCGGTGAAATGAGCCCCCTGGGCCGGCTCACTGGCAGTCAGGGCCCTGGCAGAGGTTGTTCGAGCAGGACTCGTTCCAACATCTCGCCCCTTACGAGACGTCTGACACCCCATGCGGCCCCCCGACGGGTTCGAATCCCGTCGGGCCCCGTAAGGGAGAGCGGCGGGGACGCCGACTTCTACGAGTCCTTCCGCCCAGAAGCGTGTGCCCCGCCGTCCAGCACCTCGGAGAGGGTCGTGGCCTGCAGGGCCCGGTCGAACCAGCGGTCGAGCGTCTCCACTTCCGTGCAGTCGAGGATGCGCTGCCGGGTGCCTTCGTCCACGTGAATCCCCCGCACGGCGAGAATCCGCAGGATGTCCTCGGCACGTCCTCGGCTCACTCCCTGAGCCAGTCCCTCTTCCCGGCCTCGCGCCAGGCCCTGGGTCAGGCCCTGAGTCAGGCCCTGAGTCAGGCCCTGTTGGCGTCCCCGCTCGATGAGTTCCTCGCCGTAGCTCCGCATCAACTCCTCCGCTCGTTGCTCATCCAGGACTGAATGTAGCACCTGCCCTGTCGCTTGCTGGACCGCCTTATCCCCAGTCCACAGCAGGTAACGGATGACCACCACCAGGTGTTCGCTCCCCTCGGGAGCCGACTGGACTTGCGCGAAGAGGGCCACCCACTCCGGCAGCTTTCGGGCCAGTTCCTCGGTACGCCCGTAGCGCAGCACCAACCACGCCAGCCGTGCCAGCGGCGGACCGGGCCGGCTTCTCAGCGCTTCTTCTCGCTCGGCCGTCAAGTCGTCGAGCAGGTACTCGAAGCGCGGCACCAACGCTCGCCAGTTCTTCCGCGCCTCCTCTGTCTCCCCTGGCAGCTCGAAGAGGTCCTCCACTCGCCGTGGCGCCGTCCAGGCCCCCTCTGGCCCGTGGTACATGACGAGCGGGATGATGACCGGCAGCAGCGAGCTCTCCGGGTGCGCCTGGCGCCAGTGCTCCACCTGGCGCACCACGTAGCGCAGCATGCGCAGCGCCATCCACCTGTCCACCGTGGACTGATGTTCGAGCAGCACATAGAGCAGCAGCGAGCGGCCCGTGCGCAGGCGCGCGGTGAAGAGCAGATCGCTCTCCGTCTCGCGCAGCTCCGGGTCCACGACGGAGCCGGACTCCCGCCGCAGGGATGACCAGTCCACCTCGGAGACAACATGCGGAGGCAGGACGGCACGCAACTCGGCCTCCGCCCGCTCGGGGTGACCAAAGGTATAGCGGGCGAAGAGGTCATGAGGACCGGGCATGGAGCACGGCGCCCCAAGCACGGTGCGGGCCAGGAGCACCGTGCAGTGAGCCCGCGAGCCATGGACGTCCGCGTCTGCCCCCGACCATCCTCCCGCCGAGACGCCCCCTGGACGGGGTCAAACGACTCGTTCCGGCATCTCGCCCTTTACGAGTCGTCTGACACCTTGGACAGACACCTTGGACAGCCCGAAAGAGCGGGCATTTCCCCTCGGCACGTCTGGCATTGCATCTGTCGGAAAACCCTGCCCACCCGCTGTACCGGACACCCCTCCGGTGCGGCGGGCGCATGAAACCCTCTCAGGGCGAATCGCTTCCGGCGCCCCGTGCCCGCCTTGCCCGCGGGACGAGTGCCGGGCGCGCCGGCTGCTGCTGCTTCTGGCCCTGTTCCACCCCGAGCGCGAGCTCGGCGAGCGTCGGCTTCTCGAACACCTGTGCCAGGGGCACCTCCGCCCCCAGGGCCTTGCGGATGCGCGACACCACGCGCAGCGCGAGCAGCGAGTGGCCTCCCAGGTCGAAGAAGTTGTCGTGGCGGCCCACCGAGCCCAACCCCAGCACCTCCCGCCAGATGGCGGCCACGGCCTCCTCCGTGGGGGTGCTCGGCGGCGGTCCGCTCTGCTCGCGCCCCTCCTCCCCTTCCTCCGGCACCGGGAGCGCGGCTACGTCCACCTTGCCATTGGGCGTGAGCGGAAAGGCCTCCACCACCACCAACCGCGCGGGCACCATGTACCCCGGAAGGCTGCCCTGCAGGTGCCGCCGCAGCTCGGCCACCGTGGGCACGCGCCCCGCCGCCACCACGTAGCCCACCAGCTCCTGCTCGCCCGAGCGCCCGGGCCTCGCCACCGCGAGCGCCTCGCGCACCTCGGGGTGCCGGCCCAGCGCCGCCTCCACCTCGCCCAATTCAATCCGGAAGCCGCGCAGCTTGAGCTGCCGGTCCAACCGGCCGAGGAACTCGAGCGCGCCGTCCGCCCGGCGCCGCACCTTGTCCCCCGTGCGGTACAGGCGCGCCCCGGGCACCGCCGAGAAGGCATCCGGAATGAAGCGCTCCGCCGTCAGCTCGGGGCGTCCGAGGTAGCCCCGGGCCACGCCGAGCCCGCCGATGTACAGCTCGCCGGGAGCGCCCGGGGGCACGGGCTCCAGGCGCGCGTCGAGCACGTACGCCTGCGTGTTGTCGATGGGGGAGCCGATGGGCAGCTCGGCGCGGCCCTCGGGGAGCGCGGCGTGGGCGGGCAGCTCGTACGCGGTGGAGATGAGGGTGGTTTCGGTGGGGCCGTAGAGGTTGGCCCACCGGGACGCCTCGCCTCCGAGCCGGCGCCAGGCCGCGAGCGCCTCGGGCAGTGCCCGCTCGCCGGCCACCAGCAGCAGGCGCACCGAGTCCGGAGGCCGCGCGCCCGAGCCCTCCATCTCCTGCACCAGCTGGTGCCAGTAGGCGGTGGGGAAGTCCAACACGGTGAGCCGCTCGCGCGCGGCCCAGGAGAACAACTCCGCGGCCGAGGCAAACAGCTCCGCGGGGCGCAGCACCACGGTGGCGCCGCTGAGCCAGGTGGGGAAGAGCTCCTCCAAGGCGGCGTCGAAGCTGATGGAGTGGAACTGGAGGACGCGGTCTCCGGCGTGCAGGCCGCAGTAGCGCGCGTGCCAGAGGTGGTGGTGGGTGAGCGAGCCGTGGGTGAGCATGACGCCCTTGGGCCGCCCGGTGGAGCCGGAGGTGTACAGCACACAGGCGAGGCTCCCGGCGTGCAGCCGCCGCTCCGGAGCGTGCGCCGGCTCTCCCGGGGCATCGGGCTCGAGCACCTTCAAGCCGTCCTGTCCCAGGCGCTCCATCAAGGCGGGCCGGGCCACGGCGAGGCGGGCCCCGCTGTCCTCGAGCAGCAGGCGCAGGCGCTCGGTGGGCCAGAGCGGATCCATCGGCACGCAGGCCGCGCCACTCTTGAGGATGCCGAGCAACCCCACCACCAGGTCCACCGAGCGCTCCAGGCACAGGGCCACGCGCGACTCGGGGCCCACGCCCAGTGAGCGCAGCCGGTGGGCGAGCCGGTTGGCGCGCGCGTCCAGCTCGCGGTAGCTGAGCGACCCGGCCTCGCTGGTGAGCGCCAGGGCGTCGGGGGCGCGGTCCACCTGGGCCTCGAAGAGCTCCACCACCGTGGCCTCGGGCAGCGGGCGCGCGGTGTCATTCCCCTCGCGCAGCAACTGCTGGCGCTCCGGCTCCGACAGCAGCGAGAGCTCGCGCAGGCGCCGCTCGGGATGGGCGAGCGCCGACTCCAGCAACGTGAAGTAGTGCCGGCTGAGCCGCTCGATGGTGGCCGCGTCGAAGATGTCGGTGTTGAACTCCCAGTTCATGAAGCCCGACTCGATGGCCGAGTCGTACGCGGGCTCGGCGCCCTCCTGCAGGGGGATGACGGTGAGGGTGAGGTCGAACTTGGCGGACTCGAACTGGGAGTAGCCGAGCCGGCCGCGCACGCCGCCGGGCAGCTCGAACACCGGCATGGGCGAGTCGTGGAAGCTGAAGTCCACCTGGAAGAGCGGGTGCAGGCCGGGCACGCGCTTGGGGTTGACGGCCTCGACGACGCGGTCGAAGGGCAGGCCCTGGTGCTCGTAGGCCCCGAGCGCCACGTCGCGCACGCGGCGCAGCAGCTCGCGGAAGGTGGGCTGGCCGGAGAGGTTGGCGCGCAGGGCCGCCGAGTTGACGAGCATGCCGATGAGGCCCTCCATCTCGGGGCGCTCGCGGCAGGCGAATGCCGAGCCCACCACCACGTCCTCGGCGCCCGAGTAGCGGTGCAGCAGGGCGTAGAAGGCGGAGAGCATGGTCATGTAGAGGGTGCTGCCCTCCTCGCGGCTGAAGGCGCGCAGCCGGCGCCACAGGCTCTCGGGGATGCGCAGGCGCAGCTCGCGGCCCTGGAAGCGGTGGAAGGCGGGCCGGGGCCGGTCCAGGGGCAGCTCGAGGGCCATGGGGGCGTCGGCGAGCGCCTGCTTCCAATAGCGGGTGAGCGACTCGAGCCGCTCGCCCTTGAGCGTGCGGCGCTGCCAGGAGGTGAGGTCCGCGAGCTGGAGGGTGGGCTCGGGCAGGGGCGAGGGGTGGCCCTCGGCGAAGGCCGCGTAGAGCGCCTTGAGCTCGTGCATCAGCACCGCGAGCGAGCGCCCGTCGTGGATGAGGTGCTGCTCCACGCCCAGCAGCAGGTGGTCGTCCGGGGCGAGCCGCAACAGCTCGTAGCGGAAGAGGGGCAGCTGGGAGAAGTCGAAGACGTGGTGCATCAGCGCCGAGCGGCGGCGGGCAATCTCCTGCTCGCGCTCCCCGGCCGTCAGGTGCTCCAGGGGCACGAGGGGGAGGTGGACGGCGTAGGGCGGGTGGACGACCTGGGCGGGGCCGTCCTCACGGGCCTCGAAGGTGCTGCGCAGGCTCTCGTGGCGGCGGACGATTTCGGTGAAGGCCCGCTCCAGCACGGCCGCGTCGAGCGGGCCCTCGAAGCGGACGTGGAAGGAGGTGTTGTAGGCGGAGTTCTCCGGCGAGAGCTGGCGGATGAACCAGACGCGCTCCTGGGAGAAGGACAGGGGAATGGGCGCGGTGCGGGCGGTGGGCTCGACGGGGGGCAGCGCGGTGTGGCCGCCCGCGAGCAGCTGGGCGAGGCACGCGGCCTGGCCGGCGAGGGTGGGCGCCTCGAAGAAGCGACGCAGGGGCACCTCCACGCCGAACGTCTGGCGCACGTGCGCGAGCAGCTGGATGGCGGCGAGCGAGGAGCCGCCCAGTGCGAAGAAGTCATCCGCGGCGCCCGGGCCCTCGATGCCGAGCACCTGGGACCAGAGGCGCGCGAGCAGCTCCTGGTGCGGCCCGCTGGGGGGCACGTAGGCCGTCGCGAGCGCCGGGCGCGAGAGTGGCGGAGGCGGCAGGGCCTTGCGATCCACCTTGGCGTTGGCGGTGAGGGGCAGCGCGGGCAGGGCCACCAGGGCCGAGGGCCGCATGTACTCGGGCAGCCGCTGTTGCAGGAAGCCACGGAGCTCCACCGTGTCGACCGGAGGCTCAGCGCGGGGCACGACGTAGGCCACGAGCCGCTTGTCGCCGGGCACGTCCTCGCGCACCACGGCCACGGCCTCGCGCACGGTGGGGTGGGCCAGCAACGCGGCCTCCACCTCGGCCAATTCAATCCGGAAGCCGCGCACCTTCACCTGGGTGTCCGCCCGGCCGAGGAACTCGAGCACCCCGTCCTCGCGCCAGCGCGCCAGGTCTCCCGTGCGGTAGAGCCGCTCGCCGGGCGTGGGGGAGAAGGGATGGGGAACGAAGCGCTCGGCGGTGAGCTCCGGCTGTCCCAGGTAGCCGCGGGCGAGTCCCGGGCCTCCGACGAACAGCTCTCCCGGCACGCCCACGGGGACGGGCTGCCCCCGCGCGTCCAGCACGTACACCTCGGTATTGGCCAGCGGCCGGCCGATGGGCACCACGGTGCCGGGCTGGTGGGGCTCGGTCATCCGGAAGCACGAGGTGAAGAGCGTGGCCTCGGTGGGCCCGTAGCAGGCGGTGACGGGGATGCGCAGCTCCTCGAGCGCCTTGCGCACGTGGGGCGCGGAGACGACATCACCGCCGGTGAGCAGCTGGCGCAGGCCGCGCAGGGACTCGAGCTTCCAGTCCACCACGCGCGAGAAGAGGCCCGCCGTGAGGTGGAGCGTCGTCACGCCCGAGCCGGTGACGACGCGCGAGAGCAGCTCGAGGTCTCCCGGGGACTCGGGCGGGAAGACGACGAGGCGGGCGCCCCAGGCGAGCGCGCCCCACACCTCGAGCACGGAGGCATCGAAGGAGATGGGGGCGATGAGCAGGAAGGTCTCCTCGGGGCCGAGGTGGGCGTAGCGCGGCGCGTGCAGCAGGCGCATGAGGCTGCGGTGCTCCACGGCGACGCCCTTGGGCCGGCCGGTGCTGCCCGAGGTGAAGACGACATAGGCGAGGTTGCGGGCACAGACGCCCGAGTCGGGCGGAGCCGCGGGCAGGCCGTCGAGGTCCACCTCCTCCACGAAGACGCGGGGCAGGTGCGAGGCGGCGGAGAGCCTCGGGGCCAGGGCGCGGGTGGTGAGCAGGACGCGAGGGCGGGAGTCCTCGAGCATGAAGGCCAGCCGCTGCTCGGGGTAGGAGGCATCCAGCGGCACATAGGCGCCGCCGGCCTTGAGGATGGCGAGCAG
>NZ_JBJMQO010000004.1:0-31516 GCF_045802675.1 Archangium sp.
TCCACAAACTCATCGACCGCAAGCCGGACGACAACACGGTGGCGGTGGAGAAGCTCTGACGCGGGCGTCAGCGCCAGAGGGCGAGCGCGGGCCGGGCCTCCTCGAGCGCCCGGGCCGCCTCTTCCGACACCGGACAGTGGGACACCGTCACCCACTCCCCGCGCAGCGCTCCGAGATGGCCCACACCCCTGTGCGCCCGCCCAGGGTTGTGGTGACCCGGCCCATCATGTCACCCCATTGGTCATCGACCCTCCTCCGCGCCGGGCAGCATACCCGCGACGCCTGGGTGAACGCCGGGCGAGAAGGCTCGCGGCCGTGCGAGCACATGACGGCGGAGGTAGACCCTGGCACTTGACGTGATGGGTTCACAAGACAGATACTCAGAACGGCACGCATGCACCGGGCGGGGTCGTGGGCAATGAATTGCGGAGGGCCCGGTGCAATGCGTGTCGTGATGCGTGTCAGAGGGATTGGTTAGCCTTCCGGAAGCTTGGGGCGGTACCGGGAGGTGGGGCGTGGGGGAAGGGGAAGAGCAGTTCGAGGGATGGGTGCGGTCCATGGGATGGGCCGCGTTGAACGATCTGTGGGCGCGGGTGCGTGAAGGGCAGGAGCTTGCGTCATGGCCACCCGGCAAGGCCTTCGAGTACCTCATCCTGAGAGCGTTCGAGCTCGAAGGCGCTCAGGTCGTCTGGCCCTACCGGGGTTGGTGGGAACAGGTGGATGGAGCGGTGTACGCCGATGGGCTCTCGTGCCTCATTGAATGCAAGCATTGGAAGGAGCCCCTGGACTACGCCCCGATCGCGAGATTCAAGGCCCGGGTCGATCGGCGACCTCCGGCCACGGTCGGTCTGCTGTTCAGCGTGAGTGGGTTCACCGCGCCCGCGTTGCACGAGGCGCACGTGCAGCCCATCCGCAACGTGCTGCTGTGGGAGAGGTCTGACGTGGACCTCGTCTTGAGGTGGGGCATGCGTGCCTCGCTGCGGGTCAAATGGCGCAAGGCCGTGGAGAAGGCCGAGATGGATTACGAGCTCAAGGGAGAGGACTTCCGATGATTCCGGCACTGGTCGTGCGAGGTAGGGCGATGGCCCTGGTCTTCAAGAAGCTGCTCGAGCCGGAGTTCGGACGCGAGCTGCGTGTGCTCGATGTGGACCACATGGGGGAGGCTGCGTCCCTGGCGCGGTCCATCCTCAGCAACCGCAAGGCCATCGTGGCGGTGGTGGGCGAGGCGACGCAGGAAGAGCTCCGGATGATGCATCGCCATCTCGTGTTCCTGCTGATCAACGTGGAATGCGCCGACCTGTGGAAGATTTCCATGATCGTGCCGCAGACGGAGACGCTGCTCTTCCTGGACCGGGGGCTGGTACGCCTGGCGCTCGGGCGGGAGCCGACGGAAGAAGAAATGGTGCGCGGCCGGACCGAGTCCCGGCGCGTCCTGGAGGAGCAGCTCGGGCTCGAGCGACGGAAGCTCGATGAGGAGCTGTGCAGACGTCTGGAGACGGCGGACGTGAGCCCCCTGGCCGATCACCCCGCCGTGCAGCAGGTGCGGGAGTTCTTCCGGGCCCACCGTGAGGGGCGGGCTTCCCTGTCCCTCTGAGCCGTCCCTCGCCTACCGCATGGACAGCCCGGCCATGGGGCTCCGGGAGGTCACCAGCCGCCGGCGCCGGACGATGGAGCGCAGCCCCACCCCCATGGCCCCGAGCGACACCGCCATCCACACCGCCGCCCAGAAGGGCGCGGGCAGGTACGTGAGCTGCGCCATGGACTGGGCATCCGAGACGCCCACCTCCATGCCGTAGCCGAACAGGCCCTTGATGTCCTGCAGTGCCAGCAGGCACGACAACGCGGCGATCCACACCACGAGCCCGCGCCGCAGCCATACCGGGCCCTTCCACGCCACCAGTCCCAGGAAGGCCCCCATGCCGGCGATGAAGCCGAGCGTGAAGAGTCCGTCCGAGCGCGACGAGCCGGTGGCCAGCGCATGGGCCGCCCCCGGGTCCGGCGCGAGCAGGGGCACCCAGAGCACGGCCACCCCCACCATCCACACCACCAGGGTCCACAGCAGCGCCCGCCCGTTGCGCATGCGGCCGGCCGCCACCAACAGCACCGCCCCCGCCACCGAGGAGCCCACGTACCCCCCCGAGGCGATGAGCAGCTCCTTCCAGAGCGAGCCGGTAAGGGAGTGGTAGGTGAGCCCGCCCGTCGCCGGGCTGATGGTGACGCTGCTCACGTGCGCGCCCAGGGCCCAGGCCGTGAAGGCGTGTCCGCTCTCGTGCATGAGCGTCACCAGCAGCCGGAAGGGGTACAGATACACCGTCTGCCAGAGGAAGAGGCTGGCCGCGGCGGCCAGCACCAGGCACGCCAGCAGGGCGCGGGTGGACATCGGCGGTGGCTCGGGCAGGGGACGCGGGCGCATGGCACTTGGACGCTAACACGGAGGTTTTCGTTCCGCTGGTAGACTGGCCGGCCATGGGGAAACCGACGAGCACCGCCGACTCCTATGCCGCCCAGCACCGCGGCGACGCGGACCACTACGCCACCTACTTCGCCGGCATGGACGCCTCCATGCAGCAGAAGGTGGCCCTCACCACCGCGCACTTTCCCACCCGCGGCCGCCTGGCCGACATGGGCAGCGGCTCGGGCCGCGGCACCCATGACCTGGCCCAGCTCTACAGCGGCCTGGAGCTGGTGGGCGTGGACATCAACCCCGTCTCCGTCGACATGGCCTCCGCCACCTGGCAGCGCCCCAACCTGCGCTTCGTCGTGGGCGACATCGCCGACCCCGTCTTCCCTCCCGGTTCGCTCGACGGGGTGCTCGACTCGTCGGTGCTCCACCACGTCACCAGCTTCAATGACTTCTCGCTCGCCCGCCTGGAGACGTGTCTGGACAACCAGGTGCGCGCGCTGCGCACCGGCGGCGTCATCATCATCCGCGACTTCCTCGTCCCCGAGGGGCCCGCGGAGGTGTTCCTGGATTTGCCCTGGACGGATGGGCTGTCCGACGGCCCCGTGCCGGGCCTGTCCACCGCCGCCCTCTTCGAGCGCTTCGCCCGCGACTTCCGCTGCAGTGTCAACCGCGACGGGCCCGTGCCGTACGCGCGGCTCGACTCGCCTCACGCGGGGCATGCGCGCTACCGGCTCGCCCTGCGCGCCGCCAACGAGTTCATCCTCCGCAAGGACTACCGCACCGACTGGGACGTGGAGCTGCTCGAGGAGTACTCCTACTTCTCCCAGGCCCAGTTCGAGTCCGCCTTCCGCCGCCGCGGGCTGCGCATCCTCAGCTCGATGCCCATCCGCAACCCGTGGATCATCGCCAACCGCTACGAGGGCCGCTTCCACCTGGGTGACACCGAGGGCCGGCCGCTGCCCTTCCCGCCCACCAACTACCTCATCGTCGGCGAGAAGGTGCCGCCGGGCGCGGGGGTCGAGCTGCGCGAGGAGCAGCGCGAGCCGCTCGCCACGCCCCGCTTCCTGTCCCTCAGCGCCTGGCGCCACGAGGACGGCCGCGTCTGGGAGCTGGTGGAGCGCCCCGGGCGCACGCTCGACGTACTGCCCTGGTTCCGCCAGGACGGCCAGGTGTTCGTGCTCGCCAAGAAGGGCTTCCCGCGGCCCATCGTGAATGCGTGCGCGGACCACCCCAACCTCGGGGGCGCGGCGCTCTCCGGCTACATCACCGAGCCCCTCGCCGCCATCACCCACGCCGGAGAGGCCCCGGACAAGGCCATCGCGCGCATCCTGCGGGAGCGGGCCGGGCTGCCGGCCGACAGCATCCGCGCCCTGGGTGAGCCGGCGCGCTACTTCACCTCGCCCGGTGGGGTGAGCGAGCGCGTGTCCGCCTACCTCGTGGAGGTGGCGCCCTCCTCCGGGCTGCCCACGCCCGATTACGGACCGTTCACCGGCGCCGGCTCGGTGCGCGAGCTCGATGCGCGCCAGGTGCTCCGCGCCTGCCACGTGGGCGGCATGGTGGACGCGCGGCTGGAGCTCAACATCCACCGGCTGCTGCGTCACCTGGGCACCTCGCCCGGGCCGTGGATTGGCGCCCCCCTCCAGCTCACCGAGCAGTCCGGCGGGCCGAAGTGGGCCCCGGACGCGCTCACGCCCGAGCGCCGCGCGCCCTTCTCCCTCCACGAGGACGGGACGAGCGGCTACCTGGATTTGTGCACCGGCACCTTCTCCGAGCGCGACGCGGAGGGGCGCGTGCTGGCGAGCGTGCCGCGCGAGTACCTCGTGCCCCGCGAGGCCAGCCGCAACACCGCCGTGGCGCTCCCGGTGGTGCGCGTGCGCGAGGGCTACCGGGTGGGCCTCGAGCACCGGGAGCTGCCGGTGGTGCAGCACTTCACGGGCAGCGCCCGCCTCGCGGTGACGCCCGCCTGGCGCCTGCCCCGGACGCTCACCCACCTGGGCCAGGTGCCCGCCTTCATCTCCGAGCGCCTGCGCGAGGAGTTCTCCGTCACGGTGCGCCAGGCCTGGGAGCTCGGCGGCTCGTACCATGCGACGCCCGGGGTGACGCCCGAGCTGGTATGGCCCTTCGCCGTGGAGCTCGAGGCCGATGCGGCGTGCGACTCGCGCCTGCACTGGGTGCCGCTGGAGGTGCTCATCGCCGAGCTGGACTCGGTGCAGGACGCGCACCTGCGGGTGGTGGCCTGGCGGCTGGCGCACGCGCTGGGCGTGCTGGGGTGAGCAGTGAATTGCTCGAGAAAGACAACGCCCATGAAGTATGTCTTTCCCTTTTTGATGTGCGCCGTGGGCTGCGCTACTTCGCCTCACACTGCCACGCAGGTTACCGATGCGGCCAGGGGCCCCTGGCCGGAGGTGCCAGCCGTCGAAATGCCCACGGGCGACACCTCCATCCCCATTGCATTGCTCCGGGACGTGGCGGGTGCGCTCCTCGAGCGCCCTGGCGCCAGGGTGTGTGATTCGTTGAATCAACGGCCCATCGTGGGCATGTCCAGGGAGTATTGCTCGACAGTCTATGTCGCGGGGAACCGTCACTCCCTCTCATGGCGGGTGACTGAGCCCGTCGGGGGAAACCATGAGAGTTGCGAGCCGTTCTATGTGGTGGAGGATGCCGACTACCCTGCTTCGCAAGTTTGGGTCGTGGGGTACGTCCACAACCATCCATGTGGGACACCTCCCTCCTCGAAAGACCTCAGGAATTGGCCCACGGATGCATTCAACCCTTATATTGCCATGGCGGAATTCCGGCTGTTCGCGGGCAACCTGACGGCTTCGGGCGAGAAGGCTCCAGCAGTTCACGAGAACACGGCCATCGAAATGGCCTCGGCGGTGGTGGCGGAGCTTCAGGACGGCACGCGCGTCTTCCTGCGCTACTTTCCCACGGGCGAAGTCCAACAGTGGAGCAACGTGAAGGCCGGCTGGGTCACCCTCGGCATGTGTTCTCCACGAGGAACCAGCCGCTCCAAGACGCTCCAATGCAGTCCTGATGAACCTCTTCAGTTGCTGCGCGAGTAGAATGTATTCAGGGTGGGTCTTCCCGCCTCGTTCCACTGCCGGGCCTGCCCGGCGTGAATGTGCTGGGCCTTCCCGGTGCGGAGACATGCAGTGGACAACGCAAACCAGCTCCAGCACGCCCTTGGACGTGACCTCCTGGCCCTTCTCCAGCGCTCCCGGCCGCACCGCCGTTTCATGGGGGTGCTCATGCTGCTCGCGATGGTGCAGGGGGGATGTGCCTTCCCCTGGGCAACCAGGAAGGCGGCCGTCGAATGGCCGGACCCGGACTCGACCCCGCTCGTTGGCGCGCCCATGGAAGCGGGGGCTGTGCTTGCCGCGGCGGCCGCCGTCCGTGAGATGGTGAAAGAGAATAAAAGCCCACGACTCTTCCGAGGATGTTCCAGCCCCGAGCAAGGACTGGACGTCGCCATCTTCAAGGATCCGAAGACGGGCCTGTACTACGTGGTCTTGAACGAACGTTTTGATCGGTGCGGAGGGCCGGGGTACGTGCGTACGCTCGATGCGTGGTACGAGTACGCGGTGACGGCTCGAGGCGAGGTGCTGGGCAAGGCACCGGCCATGGATTTGGCGGCGCCCCCCCCGCCCTCGCCGAAACCTGCTCCACCCACGCAAACACCGCCACCTACCGCTCCGCCTCCGGCAACCGATGCGGGTACGACCGTGCCGACGGCACCACGAGCCCCAGCTCCTCCACGTTCGCAACCGGAAGCCGGCGCACCCGCTCCAGCACCGTCGCCAGCCCCCGCTCTTCCGATCGCTCCTCCGGTCACGCATCCCCCCGCATCGCCACCCGCCACTTCCGCGGCACCGGGGAACTCCGGGCCAGCTTCCACCCATCCGGAAGGTCCCTGAAGGAGCCCGCTTCGGGGCGCATCAGCTCGGGGCGGGTGGAGCATATCCGTCATGCCGCGGCGCCGGGCCGAGCGGCAGCCACACCGTGGCCACCGCTCCGCCTCCCTCGCGCGAGCGCAGCGAGATGCGGCCCCCGTGGCGGCGGACGATTTCCCGTGACACGTACAGCCCCACGCCGATGCCCGAGATGCTCGTCAGCTCGCGCCGGTCCCCGCGCTCGAAGCGCCCGAAGAGCTGCTCCTCGTCCTCCACGCGCAGGCCGATGCCCCGGTCCGCCACCACCAGCTCCGCCTCGCCGTCCGGCAGCACCCGCGTCCACACCTCGATGACGCCCCCCGTGGGGCTGTACTTGATGGCGTTGGACACCAGGTTGTGCACCACCTGCTCCAGGCGCTGCTCGTCGAAGTCGCCCACCACCGGGCGCGTGGCGAGCTCCAGCGAGTGCGGCGGCGAGGCGCTCACCAGCACCTCCGCCACCCGGCGCACCACCTCGCTCAGGTCCACCCGCGTGCGCTGCAGGGGCAGCTGCTCCTGGCCGAGCTGCGAGGCGTCCAGCAGTTGATCCACCAGCCGCGTCACCCGGTCCACCTGGCGGCTCACCTTGTCCAGCCGCTCCCCGTGCTCGCCGTCCACCTTTCGCTTCAGTATCTGCACCTGCGCCTTGAGCGCGGTGAGCGGCGTCTTCAGCTCGTGCGAGGCGATGGAGAGGAACGCGTCCTTCTCCCGGCTGGTGCGCTCGATGGCCTCCATGTGCCGGGAGAGCTGCCAGGCCATCCGGTCGAACGTCTCCGCCAGTTGGTTCAGCTCGCGGGGCGCGTCCCCGGCCGCCTCGGAGGCCCGCGCCGTGCGCTCGCCCGCGGCCAGCCGGGCCGCCGCGCGCGACACGCCCTGCACCGGCGCGACGATGGTGCGCGAGAAGGCCAGCGCCAGCAGCACCGCCGCCACCGTGGCCAGCCCCAGGGTGCCCAGCAGGCTGAAGTAGGCGTGCTCCACGTCGCGCTGCAGCCGGGTGCCCGGTTGCTCCACCACCACCCGCCAGCCCAGCTCCGGCACCTCCACCATGCCGAAGTGGTGCAGCGTGCCCACGCGCACCAGCGTCACCGCGTCCTGCTCGGCCGCGTAGGCGCCCGTGCCGCCGCTGGGCACGTGCTCCATCGCCCGCTCCAGTGACGTGCCGAGGATGCTGTGCACCTGCTGGGGGCCCTCCTCGGCCGAGTCGAAGACGACGCCGCCCCGCGCGTCGGTGACGAGGATGCGCCGCTGCGTGTCCCCCACCTGCGCGCGCGCATGCCGCCGCAGCCGGGGCAGGTCCAGCGCCGCCAGCACGTAGCCCGCGTAGTGCTCCTCGTGGCGGATGGGCGCCAGCGTCACCACCAGCGGCCCCCGCGCTCCGCCGCGCCCGAGGAAGACGTCGCTCACCAAGGGCTCGCGCGCCCCCCGCACCTCGCGCACGTAGGCCCGGTCCGAGAAGTCCGTGCCCGCCAGCGCCCGGCCCGCCGCGTCGGTGCGCGGAGAGAAGGCGAGCGCCAGCCCCTCGGGGCTGCCCACGTAGGCGTTGAGCACCTCGGGCGAGTACGTGACGAGCGCGTCCAGCTCGCCCTCGAGGTAGTGGCGGCCCGGCAGTTGCCCCTCCGAGGAGAGGCTCGCCGCGAGTGAGCGCGACAGCCGCGACACGCCATGGCGCGCGTGCGCCAGGCTGCCCTCGATTTCACCCACCACCACCCGGGCCGCGTGCAGGTTCTCCTCGTCCACCTGCCGCACCTCGGAGGCGTAGCGCTGGCGGCCCTCGGCGCCGCCCATCACCAGCAGGGGGATGATGGCGCCCAGCGTGAGCGCCGTGCCGAACGCCCGGCCGATGGACACGTCCGCCAGGGGCAGCGGCAGCCGCGCGCGCAGGCGCCCGCGCACGTGGGGGATGAGCAGCACCACCTGCACCAGCAGCGCCGACAGCAGACCGTTGACCGCCTGCTTCGCCCCCGCCACCACCGTGGGCGACAGGGGGATGTGCTCCAGCAGCCGGTAGGTGAGGAGGAAGTACAGCGGGCTGAGCAGCCAGTAGACGGCGTCCGCCATCACCGGGGTGAGGCGCCGGCGCAGCGTGCCCACGACGACGCCCTCGAGCACGAGGTTGAGCCAGCCCCACGGGTGGCCCCACAACCAGAGCGTCCTCGCGCCGGACACGGCCCCCGCCAGCCCGCCCGCCATGGGCCCGAAGAGCACCGCGGCGGTGAGCACCAGCAGCGGCCCGAGCAGCAGGTGCACCCCGGGCAGGACCTCGAGGGCGGCCAGGTTCAGCAGGAACCCGACCACCCCCAGACCCAGGCCCCACGCCATGCGCCGCCCGGTGCTCATCCGGACCCACGGTGCGCACCTGCTGCCGTCCCGGCAACGTTTCCTCGCCCTTCGGCCACCGAGACAGTGGGCGTTGCCGGTTGATTGAGAGACAGAGCAGCCAGGCACGCGACTTCTGCAACGCCACTGGAAGCCGGGATTCGGGGCGCCTCGAAGGACGAGCAGGCATGGGCACACCCTGAACGAATCCTGGACAGAGGGTCTCGGCTCGGGTCTGTATGCCCGCAGCGTCGTTCCGGCCTCGCACGGGGAGTGTTCTTCCTCCTGCTCCTCCCGGACGCGGCGCTCCGGGGCGGTCCCGAGTGGGACTCGTAGGGGCCCCGACATGGAGAACGAGAGCTCATGCGTCACACCATGCGGTCCCTCCACCGGGGGACGCGATTCATCCGTCTGTCCGCTGCCGCCACCCTCCTGTGCGCCTCGAGCGCGCTCGCGCAGCCCGCGGGCCTGCCCGGCTTCGAGCTGGAGCGGCTGGAGCTCAACCCCAACGGCCGGGGCTCGCTGCTCATGGGCACCGGCGAGCTGCTCCCCAAGGGCGCCTTCCGCGTGTCGCTCGCCGGGCAGTACGAGAATGACCCGCTGGTGATGTACCGGGATGGCAACCGGGTGGGCTCGGTGGTGAGCGACCGGGTGACGGCGCACCTGCTGGCGGCGTGGGCGCCGATGCACTGGCTGGAGCTGGGCGTGCAGCTGCCGTTGGTGGCCTGGCAGCAGGGGGAGGACCTCTCCGCGCAGGGCGTGGGGACGCCGGGCCGTACGGGTTTGTCCACCCCTTCGGCGCACGTGCGGCTGGGACTGCTCGCGCAGCGGCGGGACGCGCCGGTGGACCTGGCGCTGGAGTTGGGCGTGGGGTTGCCGGTGGGCAGCGTGGACACGCTCTCGCGCGACGGCCTCGTGCGCCTCACGCCGCGGGTGATGGTGGGCCGCGGCTTCGGCGCGCTGCGCGCGGGCGTGGAGGCGGGGGTGCTGGTGCGGCCCGAGGTGGTGCTCGGAGACGTGGGCACGGTGCAGGACGAGCTGGGCAACGAGGTGCGCCTGGGCGCGGTGCTGGCCACCACGGGCGAGGGGCTGCGCGGCGAGCTCAACGTGCGCGGCACGGTGTCGCTCTCGCGCCAATCGAATTCGCTGGAGGTGCTCGCGGGCCTGCGGCTGCCGGTGGGCGAGTCCGTCGAGGCCTACGCGCTGGGGGGCCCCGGCTTCGGTGACGCCCCGGGCACGCCGACCTTCCGCGTGCTGCTGGGCGTGGCCGTGGGTGGTGGCGAGCGGGTAGCGGCCTCGCGGCAGCGCGACGACGATGGCGATGGCGTGCGCAACGCCGACGACACGTGCCCCACGCAGGCGGGCCCGGCCGAGCTGAAGGGCTGCCCGGCGCAACCCGTGAAGCCGGCGGTGCAGGTGGTGGCGGAGGTCTCGGGTGACACGGATGGCGACGGCGTGGCGAACGCCGCGGACACGTGTCCCACGGAGGCGGGCCCGGCCGAGCGTCAGGGCTGCCCGGTGAAGGACACGGACAGGGACGGTATCGAGGACGCCGCGGACAAGTGCCCCATGGAGATGGGCCCGGCCGAGCGTCAGGGCTGCCCGGTGAAGGACACGGACAACGACGGCGTGGTGGACGAGCGCGACGCGTGCCCCACCGAGGCGGGCCTGGTGGAGCTCAAGGGCTGCCCGGCGAAGGACTCGGACGGCGATGGCGTGGCGGACCACCTGGACAACTGCCCCGCGGACAAGGGCGTGGCCACCAACGCGGGCTGCCCGGCGGAGCAGAAGCAGCTCGTGGCCATCCAGAAGGGCAAGCTGGAGATCAAGGAGTCGGTGTTCTTCGCCACCGGCCGGGCCGTCATCCAGCCGCGCTCCTTCAAGATGCTGGACCAGGTGGCGCAGGTGCTGCGCCAGCACCCCGAGGTCGAGCAGGTCATCATCGAGGGCCACACCGACGACCGCGGCAACGCGGAGGCCAACCGCAAGCTGTCGCTGGCGCGGGCCGAGGCGGTGAAGGGCTACCTGGTGAGCAAGGGCGTGGAGCCCAAGCGCCTGGAGGCGAAGGGTTACGGTCCGGACCGGCCCATCGCCCCGAACAAGACGGAAAAGGGCCGCGCGGCCAACCGCCGCGTGGAGTTCATCATCATCACCGCCGAGCGCGAGCTGAAGTAGTCGAAGGAAACCGATGCATATGAAGAACGGACTCTTCAAGAAGTGGCTCGCGGCGGCGCTGTGCGTGCTCGCCCTCGGCTCGACGGCGGCGCTGGCCGAGCCGGACTCGTTCGGCCTGGGCACCGGGCGCAATGGCGCGCTCACGGTGACGACCGCCGGCAACATCATCAACAGCTATGCCCAGGTGGCGGCCCCGCTGGCGCCGGGGGACACCCAGGTGCCGGTGGGCACGTGCGTGGGCGCGGCCGCCTGCTTCTCGGCGGGAGACCTGGTGATGGTGCTCCAGACGACCGGCATCGTCCCCACGCCCGCCTCCGGCTCGGCGACCACCCTCGACCTCACCAATGACCCGGTGGGCCGCTGGGAGTTCGCGCGGCTGTCGGCGGCCACGGGGACGACGCTGACGCTGAGCGCGCCGCTCCTCTACTCCTACGCGGCGAACGTGACCCAGGTCATCCGCGTCCCCGAGTACACCACCGTCTCCCTCACCAGCGCGGGGCGCATCACCGCGTTGCCCTGGAACGGTGGCGCGGGCGGTGTCATCGCCTTGCTGGCCACGGGGACGGTGAGCAACGCCGGGCAGATCAACGCCAATGCCTTGGGCTTCCGCGGGGGCCAGTACATCGACGACACCACCAGCTCGCTGGGCTGCACGGGCCTGGATGAGGCCGCCGCACTGGGCGCCCAGAAGGGCGAGGGCATCGCCAATGTGCGTTACGGCGCCTCGCAGACCGGGCGCGGCAACGTGGCCAACGGAGCCGGTGGCGGCGTGTGCTTCAACGCGGGCGGCGGAGGCGGTGGCAATTACGGGGCGGGAGGCATGGGCGGGCGCTCGGATGGCAGCATCGACGGAGCCCGGCCCGTGGGCGGGTTGGGGGGCTCGGCGCTCGTCTATTCCCTGCTCAATCACCTCTCGCTGGGCGGCGGCGGCGGCGCCGGCCATGGCTCCGACGGTACAGGTGTGCCGGGCGGGCGTGGCGGCGGCGCCATCTTCATCCGGGCCAACCAGCTCACGGGCACGGGCACCATCCAGGCCTCGGGTGGCGGAGGCGGTTCCTCGTCCACGGACGGTGGCAGCGGCGGTGGCGCGGGTGGCTCCCTCTATCTGCGCTTCGTCGGCACGGCTGCGTGCAACTCGGTCCTGGCCAATGGCGGCGTCGGTGGCACCGTGAACTCAGGACAGGTGGGCCCCGGCGGTGGCGGTGGCGGTGGACGGGCGTTGTTCCAGGCCGCGACGGGCGGCACCTGCAACATCAACCTCATCGGTGCCACATTCGGTAACCAGCAGGATCCCTCGGCGACCGATGGATCCGCCTATGGCGCCAAGGCGGGCAATAACGGCATCCCCGTCGCGCTGACGTACGGCTTCATCGTGCCGTTGGTGCCCACGGTGGTCACTCCCGCCAATGGCACCGTCACCAGCAACCGTCGGCCCGTCATTTCGGGCAAGGCCCAGCCCAACACCCTGGTGATCATCTACGTCGATGGGAACGAAGTGGGCCGCGCCACGTCCGACGCCGCCGGCAACTACTCCGTGACCCCGACCACGGATCTCTCCGAGGGCAACCACACGGTGCAGGCGGCCGCGGAAGTGGACGCGGTGCAGAGCCCCAAGAGCACGGCGAACACCTTCACGGTGGACCTCACGTCGCCGGACACCACCATCGTCTCGAAGCCGCCGAGCATCACGAGCTCCACGAGCGCGACGTTCGACTTCAATTCGAACGAGACGGGCGTCACCTATGAGTGCCGCCTGGATGGCACCTCCGCGTCGGCTTTCATCCCCTGCACGGACCCGGTGACCTTCACGGGCCTGGCGGAGAAGTCGCACACGCTCGAGGTGCGCGCGCGCGACGCGGCGGGCAACGTGGACCTCACGCCGGCCACCTACACGTGGACGGTGGACCTCACGCCGCCGGACACCGTCATCGTCTCGGGGCCGCCGAGCGTCACCAACTCCACGAGCGCGACGTTCGACTTCGACGTGGCGGTGGCGGAGGCGGGCGTGACGTACGAGTGCCGCCTGGATGGGGCCGCGACCTTCACCTCGTGCACGGACCCACAGACCTTCACGGGCCTGACAGATGGGAATCACACGCTCCAGGTGCGCGCGGTGGACTCCGCGGGCAACGTGGACCTCACGCCGGCCAGCTACTCCTGGCGCGTGGACACGACGGCGCCGGACACCGTCATCGCCTCCAAGCCGCCGAGCATCAGCAACTCGGCGAGCGCCACGTTCGACTTCGACGTGGCGGTGCCGGAAGTGGGAACCGTGACGTACGAGTGCCGCCTGGATGGGGCCGCGACCTTCACCCCCTGCTCGGACCCGCAGACCTTCACGGGCCTGGCGGAGGGCTCGCACACGCTCGAGGTGCGGGCCATCGACGCGGCGGGCAACGTGGACTCCACGCCCGCCAGCTACTCGTGGACCGTGGACACGAAGGCGCCGGAGACCTCCTTCGCCTCCATGCCGCCGCTCGTCACCAGCGCCACGAGCGCGACGTTCGACTTCGACTCGGATGAGACGGGCGTGACGTACGAGTGCCGCCTGGATGGGACCGCGGCCGGCCCCTTCGGCCCGTGCACGGACCCGGAAACCTTCACGGGCCTGGGCGATGGGTCGCACAAGCTCGAGGTGCGCGCGCGGGACGTGGCGGGCAACGTGGACGCCACGCCGGCCAGCTACACCTGGACGGTGGACACGAAGGCGCCGGAGACCTCCTTCGCCTCCACGCCGCCGCTCGCCAGCGGCTCGACGAGCGCGACGTTCGACTTCGACTCGGACGAGACGGGCGTGACGTACGAGTGCCGCCTGGATGGGACCACGGCCGGCCCCTTCGGCCCGTGCACGGACCCGGAAACCTTCACGGGCCTGGGCGATGGGTCGCACACGCTCGAGGTGCGCGCGCGGGACGCGGCGGGCAACGTGGACGCCACGCCGGCCAGCTACACCTGGACGGTGGACACGCTCGCGCCGGAGACCTCGTTCGCCGCCATGCCGCCGATGGCCAGCAGCTCGGCGAGCGCCACGTTCGACTTCAGCTCGAACGAGACGGCTGTGACGTACGTGTGCCGGCTGGATGCCGCGATGGCCTTCACCCCGTGCACGGACCCGGAAACTTTCACGGGCCTGGGCGATGGCTCGCACAGTCTCGAGGTGAGCGCCGTGGACGCGGCCGGCAACATGGACCCGACCCCCGCGGTCTACAGCTGGACGGTGGACACGAAGGCGCCGGGCACCTCCATCGTCTCGGGTCCGCCGTCCTCCAGCAACTCGGCGAGCGCCACGTTCGACTTCAGCTCGGACGAGACGGGCGTGACGTACGAGTGCAGCCTGGACGGTGCCGCCTTCACCCCGTGCACGGACCCGGTGACCTTCACGGGCCTGGCGGATGGGTCGCACACGCTCCAGGTTCGCGCGAAGGATGCGGCGGGCAACGTGGACCCCACGCCGGCCACCTACGGCTGGACGGTGGACACCCACGCGCCCGCGACGCCGGTGGTGACGGGTCCGGCGGCGACGGTGGACACCCTCACACCGGTCATCAGCGGCACCGCCGAGCCGGGCAGCACCGTCACCGTCATCATCGACGGCAAGGTAGTGGGCACGGTAACGGCGGATGGCTCGGGCAACTGGAGCTACACGCCCACCACGCCGCTGTCGGTGGGGCCGCACGAGGTGGTGGCGAGCGCCACGGATGAGGCCGGCAACACGAGCGGCTCGTCCTCGAGCCACCCCTTCACCGTCGTCCAGGACACGCAGGCGCCGGAGACCACCATCACCTCCGGTCCGTCGGGCACCACCCCGGAGCACGGCGCGACGTTCGAGTTCGGCTCGGACGAGCCGGGCGTGACGTACGAGTGCAGCCTGGACGGTGCCGCCTACACCCCGTGCACCTCGCCGGTGAGCTTCACCAACCTGGCCGACGGCGAGCACACCTTCCAGGTGCGCGCGCGGGACGCGGCGGGCAACGTGGACGCCACGCCGGACACCCGCACCTGGACCGTGTCCGCGGGCAATACGGGCGGCGGAGACATCGCCTTCCTGGGTGATGGCATCGGCTGCTCGGCCACGGGCGGTGACTCGTCGCTGGTGCTGATGGGCCTGGGCACGTTCCTCGCGCTGGCCCGCCGCCGGCGCCGGTAACGCGGCCTTCGCCGTCCTGAGGTCCGGGCCGGGCTCTCTTCCCTCGCGGGAGGTGGGGCCCGGCCCTTTTTCATGCCTCAGTGCACCTGTGGGGGCGCGTCGGTGGGCGGGTGGGGGCCGGGCGGCGTGGGATTGGCGGCGGACAGCATTGGGAGGGCCACGTAGAAGGTGGCGCCCCGGCCCACCTCGCTCTCCACCCAGATACGGCCGCCGTGGCGCTCGACGATGTCACGGCTGATGTAGAGGCCCAGCCCCAGCCCGCCGTAGGAGGTGACGGAGACGTTGCGCGCGCGGAAGTAGCGCTCGAAGAGCTGCTCCTGCTGGTCGCGCGGAATGCCGATGCCCTCGTCCGCCACGGCGAGCAGCACGAAGTCCCCACGCACCTCCAGTGTCACGCGCACGGTGCTGTCCCCGGGGCTGTACTTGAGGGCGTTCTCCAGCAGGTTGGCGATGACCTGCTCGAGCCGGTACGCATCTCCGCGGATGCGCACGGGCTCCGCCGGGTGCGAGTATTCGATGCGGTGCTGGCCTCGCTCGGCGTCCATGCTCGTCAGCGCGCGCTCCACGAGGGTGTCCAGCCCGGTGGGCTCCAGGTGCAGCGCGAGCCGGCCGGCTTCGATCCGCGAGGCATCCAGCAAATCGTTGATGAGCGCCGCCAGCCGCACCAGGTGCTGACGGGCGTGGCGCAGCAGGGCGGGGTCCACCTGCTCGCGGCGCTCCAGGCGGCGCTCCAGGCTGGCCAGCCGCAGCGCGAGCGGGGTGAGGGGCGTCTTCAGCTCGTGCGAGGCGATGGTGAGGAAGTCGTCGCGCACGCGGATGGCGTCCTGGGCCTCGCGCAGCAGGCGGGTGCGCTCGGCCTCGGCGCTGCGCTGCGCGGTGATGTCCTCGATGATGCCCACGCCCCCCTCCACCTCGCCGTCCCCGTTGAGGCAGGGCGCGAAGTGGGCGCGCACCGGCACCACCTTGTCCGAGCTGACGGCATGGTAGTCCCCCTCGTAGTACGCGTGACGCCCGGCGAGCACGTCGCGCACGCAGGACACGATGGCCTGGTCCTCGATGGACAACAGGTTCAGCCCGATGAGCAGGCGTTTGGCGGAGCCGAGGATGCGCACGAAGTAGTCGTTGCAGGCCAGGAGCGTGGGGGTGGTGTCGAAGTGGATGAGGCCCAACGGGGCCGTCTCGAAGACGAGCTGGTAGACGCGCTCCCCCAGGGGGCCCGGGTGGGTGGCGCGCCTGCTCGCCGCGGAGGACAGCCGCTCCAGGGGCTCGTCGGTGTAGTCGGGGAGCTCGGGCGTGCGCCGCAGCACCACGCTGATGCGCTCCCCGCCGTGGTTGCCGGTGGCCCCCACCGTCATCTCCACTTCCAGCTCGGAGCCCTGGCGGCGCTGCAGGAGGACCCGGACGGGACGGCCGCCCAGCGCGCGCCGCCGCCCCAGGAGGTAGCGCAGGAAGGACTGCCCATCGAAGGCCCGCAGCCGCGGGGGGACGAGGACCTCGAAGGGCTGTCCCGTCAGCTCCTCGCGCTTCCAGGCGAGCAGGCGTTCGGCGGCGGGATTCAGGTAGAGGACGCGCTCGTCGCCGTCGCAGGCCACGAGGGGATCCGCCATCGCGTCGATCAACTCCCTGAGCTCATCGCCGGCCATACCTCCCCCCTCCAATGGAGGAAACCTCCTAGAGCCTACAGGTTGGATACGGCGTGCCCGGCCCGTGAGTCCTCACGGAGCGGAAGCCAGAAGGCCGGATTCCGGCTCGCGGAGCAGGGGAGCGGCCACGAGGCAGACCCTGACCGCTCAGTGGGCGGGCAGGGGAGCGGCTGTCCTCACGCTCCCGCGGGAGCGGACGGCTCGAGGGAGGAGGCCCGAGGGGGCTCGGCGCGCGCGGCGGGGGGCTCGAGCTGGAAGCGGGCGATGAGGGGCATGTGGTCCGACAGCCCGTGGAAGCGGCTGCGCGGGTCGCCGAAGGGGCGCGTCTCGTCGGCATCCAACCAGCGCACGCCCCCCCCGGAGAAGATGTGGTCCAGGTGCATGCGCATGTGCATGAAGCCCGCGGTGGGAAAGGCCCGCGAGACGTGCGGGTCGATCTGCCCCACCGCCGTCTGGGCGCTGGTGAAGTGGGCCTCGTCGCACAGGTAGTGGAAGACGGGCGAGGCGGGGGGCGAGTTGAAGTCGCCGCAGATGAGGAAGGGCTCGTCGGCGGAGCGGGCCCGCACCAGCTGCGCGAGGGCGCGGGCCTCGTGGAGCTGGTTGATGCCGTTGCCCATCTTGTCCCGGGTGGCCCAGAAGGCGCGGGAGAAGGGCGTGGGCAGGCTCAGGTGGGTGTTGAAGACGTGGAGCGGGAGGCCGTCCTCCTTGCGCAGCAGGCGCATGTACGCGCAGATGCGGCTCTGCTTGCGCTCGCGCAGCATGCGCACGTGGTGGTGGGTAATCGGGTGCGGCGCGTCCACGTTGTGCGTGTCCACCACGAGGCGCTGGGTGTTGACGATGATGGCCAGCCCGGTGGTGTAGAGCGAGAAGTCGCCCAGCTTGTAGTGGTGGGCGCGGAAGTAGAAGGCCTCGTAGGGCATGGGCCGGAGCAGGTGGGCGAACGTCTCCTCCATGCGGCCCATGAAGGCCTCCAGCTGCGTCTCGTCGGGGCGGGCGCGCCGGTGGGCGACGTTGCTGCGGAACGACTGCGTCTCCACCTCCTGCAGGCAGATGATGTCCGGCAACGGCTCCAACGCGGCGAGCGCCGCGGAGACCCGGCGCTTGGGCCCCAGCGTGCTGGCGAGCCCGCGCAGGGCATGTCCGAAGTAGCGGACGTTGTAGCTGACGATGCGTAAAGGCGTGTCGGCCATACTCGCTGGGCGCCGCGTGGAGGCGGGGAAGTAGGGGGAAGGTATTGCCGCTTCCGCCCGTCGGGGAGCGTCCCGGAGCTTGCGCACCACCCCAGGGCTCGGATACTGCGCCGCCACCGGGGTTGCCTGCTACCCCCGGAAGCATGCGAACGGCCCGCTGGCCGGCAGTGGGCCCCTGAAAGAGGAACAACGATGAACCTGCGTTCGACGCTGTGGGCAGTGGCCGCCGTGATGGTGGGCGGCACGATGGGGTGTGGAGAGCAGCCGAAGTACTACCGGGTGGCCATTGACCGGGCGCCCTTGGACAACCTGCCCGCCAGCTGCTACCGCTCGGGCACGCCCCCCACCGAGAAGACGAACAACGTGGTCGATGTCGCCCAGTGGGTCCTCTGGGACGGGGTGGAGGACCGGCAGTACCTGCAGGTGGGCGACATCAACTACAGCCTGGGCGATGCCTCGGTCCGCATCACCACGGGCGACGCCATCGTGAGCAGCGAGGTGGACAAGAAGACGACGTTCACCGTCGAGCGCACGCAGACCGACCCGGCCCGCACCACCCGCGTCACCTACACCCTGGACAAGGAGTCGATGGGGACCCTCGAGGGCACGCTCTCGCTGAGCTACTCCTGCACGGGCACCACGGGGTGCGCGCCCAATTGTGACGCCTCGCTGCACTTCGTGGGCCGCCAGGTGGACGCGGACTCGATGATCGTGGTGAGCAACACCGCCGGCTAGCCAGCGGGAGGGCGGGGACGGACAGCGGGCGGGCGGAGAAGCCCGTCCGGTGTTAAGGAAGGGGCACGCCATGACGTCCCTTCCTCCTCGTTTCCGCGGAACCGATTCCTACCTCTCCAGCGAGGGCCTCCAGGCCGCCGTCAACTGCGCGCTGACGCTCCAGCGTCCGCTGCTGGTGCGAGGCGAGCCCGGCACGGGCAAGACGCTGTTGGCCGAGGCCGTCGCCGAGAGCCTGGGCCTGCGCCTGCTCACCTGGCACGTGAAGAGCACCACGCGCGCCCAGGACGGCCTGTACGTCTACGACACCGTGCAGCGCCTGTACGACTCGCGCTTCGGCGACGGGGACGTGCGCGACATCCGCCGCTACATCCGCATGGGGCCGCTCGGCGAGTCCTTCGCCGCGAAGGAGCGCGTGGTGCTGCTCATCGACGAGGTGGACAAGGCGGACGTGGAGTTCCCCAATGACTTGCTCCACGAGCTGGACCGGATGCGCTTCCGCATCTCGGAGACGAACGAGGACGTGGCGGCCACGCAGCGCCCCGTCGTCATCATCACCAGCAACAACGAGAAGGAGCTGCCGGACGCCTTCCTGCGCCGGTGCGTCTTCCACTTCATCGACTTCCCGGACCAGGAGCTGATGCGCCGGATTGTCGACGTGCACCACCCCGGGCTGGACGTGTCGCTGACGGAGCAGGCGCTCAAGGTCTTCTACGAGCTGCGCAACTTCACGCGTCTGCGCAAGCGGCCCTCCACGAGCGAGCTCGTCGACTGGATCGCGGTGCTCAAGGCCAACGGCGTGACGGACGTGAAGCTGGACGACAACCTGCCCTTCCTGGGAGCGCTGCTCAAGCGCGAGCAGGACTTGATGGCGGTGGCGGAGGCCTTCGGGCGCGGCCGCCGGAACAAGGCCTAGCGGGAGCGAGCCATGTACCTGCCCTTCCTCTACGAGCTGCGGCGGCGCGGGGTGCCGGTGGGCGCGCAGGAGGCGCTGTCGCTGGCGGCGGCGCTGAAGGCGGGGCTGCACGACAGCTCGCTGGACGGCTTCTACCACGTGGCGCGGGCGCTGCTGGTGCACGCGGAGGCGCACCTGGATGCCTTCGACCAGGCCTTCCTGGCGCACTTCAAGGGCATGGAGGGCGCGGGGCAGCAGCTCACCCAGGAGCTGCTCGAGTGGTTGAAGGAAGCGCGCGAGCGGCGCGACCTCACCCCGGAGGAGCGCGAGCTGCTGGAGCGCTTCGACGTGGAGGAGCTGGAGAAGCTCTTCCAGCAGCGGTTGGAGGAGCAGCGCGAGCGGCACGACGGCGGGACGAAGTGGATTGGGACGGGGGGCGCCTCGCCCTTCGGGCACTCGGGGAATCCGCGCGAGGGCTTCCGGGTGGGAGGCGAGGGCGCCGAGGGCGGTGGCGGCCGCATGGCGATGAAGCTCGCGGGCGCGCGCCGGTACCAGGGCTACCGGGGCGACGTGGTGCTGGACACGCGGCAGATGGCGGTGGCGCTGCGCAAGCTGCGGGCCTTCGCGCGCGAGGGCGCTCCGGACGAGCTGGACGTGGACGGCACCATCGCCGCCACGGCGAAGAACGCGGGCGAGCTCGAGGTGGTGACGCGTCCGCCGCGCCGGCCCAACACGCGCGTGGTGCTGATGATGGACGTGGGCGGGTCGATGGACCCCTACGCGCACCTGGTGAGCCGGCTCTTCTCGGTGGCGAAGCAGGCCACGCACTTCAAGGAGCTGCGCACCTACTACTTCCACAATTGCGTGTACGGGCGCGTGTTCGACTCGCCGTACCTGATTGGCGGCATCGGGGTGCCGGACCTGCTCGCGCAGGTGGGGCGGCACCACAAGCTGGTGGTGGTGGGCGACGCGTTGATGGCTCCGTACGAGCTGGCGATGCGGACCAACGCCGAGGGCCGCTACGATCCCGTGGATGGCAAGGAAGGGCTGGTGTGGTTGATGGAGCTGGCCCGGTACTTCGAGCGCAGCGCCTGGCTCAACCCGGAGCCACCGCAGACGTGGCGGGGCAACACCATCCAGGCGGTGAAGAACGTCTTCGACATGTTCCCGCTGACGCTGGAGGGACTGGGGGACGCGGTGGGGCACCTGACGAAGGGACGCGTGGTGCGCGGGCGCCGGTAGCCCCCCACTTAAGCCGCGAAACGTTTTCGGGGTAACGTCATCTCTGCCTTCACTCAACATAGGGGAGCAGAGATGGCGACGACGATTCTGGTGACGGGTGCCACGGGCACCATTGGTTCGCAGGTGGTTTCCGCGCTCAAGGGGCGCAACGACGTGACGGTGCGCGCGGCGGTGCGCAGCGCGGCCAAGGCCGAGTCCCTCAAGGGCGGCAACGTGACGCCCGTCGACTTCGAGTACAACAAGCCCGAGCTCCTCCAGAAGGCCGTGGCGGGCGTGGACAAGCTCTTCCTCGTGACGCCCTTCGCGCAGGACCAGGTGGACCTGGGCGCCCGGCTCATCGACGCCGCCAAGGTCGCGGGCGTGAAGCACATCGTGAAGCTGTCGGCCCTGGGCTGTGACATGGAGCCCGGCATCCAGCTCGGCCGGTGGCACCGCACCATCGAGCGCTACATCCTGGGCTCGGGGCTGAAGTACACCTTCCTGCGGCCCAACAACTTCATGGAGAACTTCATCGGCTACTACCCGCCGGGCAAGGACGGCAACATCTACCTGCCCTGGGGCCAGGGGGCGTGCAGCTTCATCGCGGGCTCGGATATCGCCGCGGTGGCCGCCGCCGCGCTCACCTCGAGCGGCCACGAGAACAAGGCCTATGAGCTGACCGGCCCCGAGGCCTTCACCATCGGCCAGGCCGCCGCCGCGATCGGCGAGGTGTCCGGCCGCAAGGTGAACTACGTGGACGTGCCCGAGGCCGCCGCGCACAAGGCCATGAGCGACATGGGCATGCCCGGCTGGATGGTGGACGCGATGATGGAGCTGCACGGCATCGACAAGGCGGGCTACGCCGGCCAGGTGACGGACACGGTGCAGAAGGTGACCGGCCGCGCGCCGGTGAGCTTCGCCCAGTTCGCCAGGCAGCACGCCGCCGCCTGGAAGTGAGTCACCTGCCGCGTTGAGGAGCCAGGGCTCCTCCGGAGGCGCCACCGCGCGTGGCCCGTTTCCGGAGGAGCCTTCTTCATTTCGACGGCTTCGCCGCGGGGGGATTGCGCGTCAGCTGCTTGAGGGTCCGGCCGTTCTCCGAGTCCTCCACCAGCGTGGCCAGCCGTTTGAGCCGCGTCTCTTCCTTCTTCGCGCTCATCACCCAGTGGATGGCCGTGCGCTGGTACCAGGGCGCCTGCGCCTGGAAGAAGGCCCACGCCTTCTTGTTCGCCTTCAGCGTCTTCTCGTATTCGGCCGAGAGCGTGGGCGGCGCGTCCTTCTGCTCGTACGCGTAGATGACGGACCTCGCTCCCGAGCGGGCATCGAAGGCCTTCAGGCCCGCGGGCTTCATCAATCCCTGCTCGGTGAGCTCCTGCACGCGTTTGATATTGACGGCGCTCCAGATGCTGCTGGCCTTCCGAGGCGTGAAGCGGATGGTGTAGCTGACGTCATCGACGCGCTTGCGCACGCCGTCGATCCATCCAAAGCAGAGGGCCTGGTCCACCGACTCGGGCCACGTGATGCTGGGGTGGCCCGAGTCCTTTTTATAGAACCCGACCAGCAGCTCCGATTGTTTGGCGTGATGCTTCTCGAGCCAGGAGCGCCATTCAGCGGGGGTCGCGAAGAAGGTGGGTTTCATTCTGATGGGCAGTGTACCCACCGCCACAATGGCCATGCACGCGGAGCGCGAGGCGGTTAGAAGGGGCGCTCACTTCGCAGTCCGACCCCGGAGGAATCCCGCCATGGCTCCTGTCGCCATCCAGCCGCTCTACACCGCCACCGCCACCTCGCACGGAGGCCGCAACGGCCGCGTCCGCACCGACAACGGGACGATCGACATGGCGCTCACCATGCCCAAGGCCCTGGGCGGTCCGGAGACCGCGGGCTCCACCAACCCCGAGCAGCTCTTCGCCGCGGGCTATTCGGCGTGCTTCGAGGGTGCGCTGCGCCTGGTGGCCGGGAAGATGAAGAAGCAGATCAAGGACGCCCACATCACGGCCAAGGCGACCATCGGGAAGACCGAGGCGGGCGGCTTTGGCCTGGCGGTGGCGCTCCATGGCAAGCTCGAGGGCGTGTCGCAGGCCGAGGCCGATGAGCTGATGCACGCCGCGCACAAGGTGTGCCCGTACTCGCTGGCCACCCAGGGCAACATCGAGGTGAAGCTCTCGGCCGAGGCGGTCTGACGCTCACTTCCAGGAGAAGTCACACTCCACGTCGAGGCCTCCGGCGTCGTGCCCGGCGACCTGGATGTCCCGGGCCCGCACCGCCTCGAGCACCTGCTGCACCATGCCCTCGTGGAACGGAGGGGGCACGGAGCTGACCGTCGCACGGAGCCGCCCCTGTTGCGGCCCCGTCCATTGCACCGTGCCGCGTCCATGACTCATCGCCACGGTGAAGGCCCCGGGCAGGCTGTTGATCAACGTCTTGGGCCGCCCCTGGGCCAGCAGCAGCAGCGCCTTGCCAGCCACGGACTCCAGGAAGTCGGTGCTGGCCCGCCGCCCCAGTTGCCGCAGCGCGGTCTCCGCGCCGCCATACCGCGTGGCGAGCGAGGGCAGCGCGGTGCTGAGGATGGGGAACATGAGGTGGACCGGGTAGCTGAAGAAGTCCACGAAGTGCTCCTGTCCACTCGCCTCCACGCAGCGCTTCACCAGCGCTTCGTCCCCCAGCGTGCGCAGGTTCTCCAGCACGCCCTTGAAGAAGAAGCCACGCATGGTGTGCTCCGGCTTCACGAGGTTATTGCGCCGCTCCAGGTCCTGAAGCCAGAACTCCAGGGGCTGCTCGATACCAGCCATGAGGCCTCTTCCCGCTGGGAATCGCGTGCTCAGGCCGCTCCGTCGAGGACGCGCAGGGCGGGGCGGGGTTCGGTGGCGGAAGGCAGCAGCTCCATCCGGAGCGCGGAGCGGTCGAGCTCGGACAGCCGGGGCCGGCCAATGAGCGCGAGCGTCCGGTCGATCTCCTTGGAGAGGATGTCCAGGGAGAGCTCCACGCCGGCCTGTCCATTCGCGGCCAGCCCGTAGAGGAAGGGCCGGCCAATCATGCAGGCCCGCGCGCCCAGGGCGATGGCCTTCACCACGTCGGAGCCGCGGCGGATGCCACCGTCGAGGATGACCTCGGCGCGGCCCTGCACCGCGTCGACGACCTCCGGCAGCACGTCGATGGCCCCGGGCAGGAAGTCGAGCTGCCGGCCGCCATGGTTGGACACGATGATGGCCTCGACGCCGTGCTCCACCGCCAGGCGCGCGTCCTCGGCGCACGAAATCCCCTTGAGCACCACCGGCCCCGGCCAGATGGAGCGCAGCCAGTCCAGGTCCTTCCAGGAGATGGACGGGTCGAACTGCCTGTTGGTGAAGCCCGCCACGGAGACGGCGTCCTTCTTCGCGAGGGCCCCGGTGTCGATGAAGTTGCCGAAGGTGGCGCGGGGGCTCGACGACATGCGCAGCACCCAGCCGAGGTGCCGGAAGACGTCCAGGACGTTGGTGAGCGTGATGCGGGGCGGCACGGAGAAGCCGTTGCGCCGGTCGAGCTCGCGGTTGCCCATCTCCGGCACGTCCACGGTGAGGCAGAGCGCGGTGTAGCCGGCGGCCCGGGCCCGCTCGACGAGCGAGCGCGTGACGCCCCGGTCCTTCCACACGTAGAGCTGGAACCAGAGGGGCGGGGGCGCCGCGGCGGCCACCTCCTCGATGGTGCAGATGGACATGGTGCTCAGCGTGAAGAGGCTGCCCCGGCTGGCGGCGGCCTTCGCGGCGAGCACCTCACCCCAGGGCGCCAGCAGCCCCGCGAGCCCCGTGGGCCCGAGGATGAGGGGCGTGGACAGCTTCTGGCCGAGCACCGTGGTGGACTGATCTCTCGTGCTCACGTCGACGAGCGAGCGCGCGCGGAAGAGGTAGCGCTCGAAGCCGCGCCGGTTGGCGTTGAGGGTGAACCCGTCCTCGGCGCCGCTCTCCACGTACTCGAAGACGGCCTTGGGGAGCCGGCGGCGGGCGCGCTGTCGAAGGTCCTCGATGTTGATGAGCATGAAGGGCGGCTCCCGGAGAGTCGGCGCGGGGGATGGCGTCCGCGTCGCGCGGGAGGATACCAGCGGAACCCGGTGGACCGGAAAACCCCGGGGGTGGGGAGGGCGGCCGGGCAGGCTCACGTCCCTCCGGGGTAGGTTCCGCCCCGGTCCGCCTCCCGGGAGACCCGCTTCGCCATGAACGGCCGTAAGGACAGCCTGTGGTTCATGCCGCGCTGTACCTGGCGAGCCGCTCGGTGTGGCCGTGCGCGCTCTTCCATCTGAGCTGGAACGTCTTCAACCCCATGCTGCTCGGCGACGTGTACGCGGGGCGCCCCGGCCTCTTTTCACCCGAGGACTCACGAATGCAGTCTCCCTGAGCCTGCCCCGATTCCGTGGCTCTCCCGCGGTTTGTGTGAAGCCTGGGCGCATTGCGCACCAGTGCAGGGGCAGGCCCGCGTGAGCGAAGCAGGCGCGCGGAGTCGCCAGGCGGCGCTGTAGCCGCCAAAACGCCCTCTCCCCTGTGTCATGCGTGGGCTGTGATTCGCCTCGCTCTTTCCGTGTGGGTCCCGTCACAGTCATCGCGCGGCGGGTGCGTCATGTTGCGTACATCGAAGCCGGCGAAAGGCTGGCTCCGATTGAGCAGGCAGCGATGTCTGCCCAGTACATACGAACCCAAGGAGAATCTCGTGAGCATGAAGAATCTGTTTGTGATTTCGGCCCTTACTTTCGCCACGGTGGCGCCGTTCGCGGCCTCGGCCAATGACATCAATGCTGGCAGTGCGGCTGTCTTCGCCAGCGGCCGGTACCGGGTGGAGAACCAGTGGGGCGGGAACAATGCGCCCTGGCACCCGGGCGGCATCTGGGTCATCGGTGCGCGCTCCAACCAGGCCGTGGTGGCTGTCAAGGCTACCTCTGCCGACCAGGGCAAGACCCTGACCGGCACCATGACCTACGCGGGCGAGGGCCCCATCGGCTTCAAGGCCACCGCCACGGGCAACAGCTCCTACAACGTGGAGAACCAGTGGGGCGGGGACAAGGCGCCCTGGCACCCGGGTGGCACCTGGGTCATCGGGGGGCGCAACAACCAGGCCGTGGTGGCGCTCGATGTCTCCTCGCCGGACAAGGGTAATACCCTGGCTGGCACCATGACCTACACGGGCGAGGGCCCCATCGGCTTCAAGGCCAACCTGGGGAAGTAATCGCTGGTCGGGAGTGACCTCTCTCCACCTCACCCATCCCTCCGCGCAGGCTGGCGGAGGGGTGTTTTCTCGGAGGTTTCCCCGGCCCATCACCTCACCCGAAGCTGGCGACCTCGGTGAGGGTGGCGCGGGTGGCGCGCATCGTCGAGCCGAACCGTGCGACGCCATCCGCGCGCAGCCGCTTCACCGTCTCGCCGTTGAGGTAGCGCTCCACCGCCTCGGGGCTGGTGAGCTCGTACTGCGCCACGTAGCGCGCCCATCCGTCCTGCGCCCGCGCGCTGTCCTTCCACAGGCGGCAGCGCTGGAAGCCAGGCTCGCGGAGCAACTCGGGGATGTGCAATTCCCGCATCCACGCGAGCCACGCGCTCTCCACCTCGGGCGCGACCTCGAGCGAGACGACGTAGAGGGCGGGCGTCACTTCTGCGCCCCCAACCAGAGGCCCCACCGCACCAGCCGCGTGCTGCCCTCGGGCTCGCGCTTGCCACCGGAGAGCACGCGCTCGGTGCCCTCGGAGAGCGTCTGGAAGCGCGCCTCGTAGGGCAGCCCCGAGAGGCTCTGTGCCCACGGCTCGGTGGCGTAGGTCTCCGAGGTGACGCGCTGGGCGCCCTCCGCGGTCTCGGTGCGCTGCACGGTGACGGAGGGCACGCTCTTCTCCTCCGCGGTGAAGGTGCCCCGGGTGCCGGAGGCCGCGGACGCGGGAGGCCACTCCCCGGACGCCAGCGCCTCCCCGGGCAGGCCCATCAGAAGCTCCTCGAGCGGCACCGGCTCGGCCTGCGAGAAGTCCGAGCAGGGCGCGGCGTTGGTGTCGATGGGGCCCTCGGTGCGCAGGAAGAAGCCGCGCTCGGCGCCGAAGCACACGCGCTGCACGCTGGGCGAGGGGCCCACCTCCACGCGCCGGTCATAGTACGCGCCCGGGCCCAGCGGCCGGTCCAGCGCGGGCACTGGAGCGTTGGTGCTGCCCGAGCCCTCGCGGAACTCGCGCAGCGTCAGCTTGGTGCCGCCCGTGGCGCCGAAGCCCGAGGCCTCGGTGCTCGCCTCGAGCAGGCCGTGGGTGAGGTAGAGCGGGCCGGGCTCGTTGGCGTACACGAGCGTCTGCAGCGGGCCGTCCGCCGGCCGGTTGTCCTCGACGTAGCGCGTCGCCTCCCAGGTGCGGCCCGCGCTGGAGGGGCGCTCGGAGGTGGCCTGGCCCGAGTGGGGCACGTCGAGCGGGCGCGTCGTATCCGCGCGCACCGGAATCAACTGGTCCTGCGCGAGCCGCGTCTGCGCCAGGGGCCTGCCGGACGCGTCGGTGAAGGACAGGCGCAGCCACACCCAGGGCTGCTGCACGGCCACGACCTCGAGCGTCACCAGACCTTCGAGAGAGCGCGCGGTGCTGGTGCCGCCCCTCGGTCCGGGGCCCTGGTTCACCGAGAAGGCGTAGGTGACGCGGTCTCCCACGCGGGCGCGCTGCCACGCATTCGCGGCCTGCACCGGAGTGGGCTGCTGGGCCTGCGTGTCGGAAGGGGCGGGGCCGCTCGACTTCGTGCTCTCGCAGCCCGGGAGGAGGGACAGGGCCGCGCCCAGCAGTACGGCGATGGGAAGGGTGGAGTGGCGCATTTGCATGGGAGACTTGATACATCAACGGTTCTGTCACTCCCATCTTTCGCCGGAGCCGCGTGCATGCCCCCGTCCCTGCCCATCCGCCGCGTCGTTCTCTACAAACACGGAGTCGGCTACTTCGAGCGGCGTGGCCGGGTGACGGGGAGCGATACGCTCCACTTCGACTTCAAGGCTCGGGACATGAATGACGTCCTGAAGTCGATGACGGTGTTGGATTTGTCGGGCGGCTCGGTGTCGGCGGTGAGCTACGACTCCACCAAGCCGCTGGAGCAGTTGCTGGAGGAGGCCACCATCCGCATCCCCGACTCGGGGAGCCTCACGGCGCTGCTGGGTCAAATCAAGGGCGCGCGGGTGCGTGTGCGGGTGGGCCGGGAGCAGCAGGTGGAGGGCGTCATCGTGGGGCTCGAGTCCCTGCCGGTGGCGCAGGGCGAGACGGCGGTGCACCGGCCCTTCCTCACGCTGCTGGTGGGCGCGTCGCTGCGCACCTTCGACCTGCTGGACGTGGCGGAGCTGACCTTCCTGGACGACACCGTGCGCAAGGACCTCGAGTTCTATCTGGCCACGGTGCTCTCCTCGTACAAGAAGGACACCAAGCGGCTCTCCGTGCTCACCGCGGGCGAGGGCGAGCGGGAGCTGTTCGTCTCGTACGTGCTGGAAGCGCCGGTGTGGAAGACGAGCTACCGCATCCTCCTGGACGAGGAGCAGAAGCCGCTGTTGCAGGGCTGGGCGGTGGTGGACAACACGGGGGACGAGGACTGGGAGGACGTGGACCTGGCGCTCATCGCCGGGCTGCCGGTGTCCTTCGTGCACGACCTCTACAACCCGCGCTACATGAAGCGGCCGGTGGTGGAGGTGCGCACGGAAGCGGCCGCCGCGCCCGTCATCCCCGAGGAGGGCTTCGCGGCGGAAGAGGAGGTGGCCGAGGAACCGATGATGGATATGGCGAGGATCGCGCCCGCCGCCTCCGCGCCCGCGCCGATGATGAAGACCTTCGGGGCCGCGAGGGGAGGCGGCGGACCGGGGGGCATGCGCGAGGCCAGGGAGCGCAGCGCGGGCGTGAAGACGCTGACGAAGGAGGTGGGGGACCTCTTCGAGTACCGGGTGGACCATCCGGTGACGGTGCACCGCAACCAGAGCGCGCTGGTGCCCATCCTCCACCGTCCCTTCGAGGGGCGGCGGGTGCTGCTCTACAACCGCGCCACGCGCGAGAAGAACCCCATGGCGTGCATCGAGCTGAAGAACACCACGGGGCTCACGCTGGAAGGCGGGCCGGTGACGGTGACGGAGGCGGACACGTACGTGGGCGAGGCGATGCTCGACACGATGAAGCCGGACGACAAGCGCTTCGTGCCGTTCGCGGTGGAGCTCGGGTGCGTGGTGTCGGTGGATGACCGGACGGACGAGGGCCCGGTGCGCAAGGCGGTGGTGAACCGCGGCGTGCTCACGGTCGAGTTCTACAATTTCCGGCGCACCCACTACACGGTGCGCAACAAGGCGAAGCGCGCGCAGACGCTGTACCTGGAGCACCCGCGCACGGGCTGGCAGCTCGAGGACGGGCAGGAGCCCGACGAGACGACGGACAACTTCTGGCGCTTCAAGCGGGAGCTCGCCGCCGGCGCGAGCGAGGATTTCTCCGTCACCGAGTACTCGGGCGGCTACCGCACGTACTACCTGTCCGACACCGGGCTGGACGAGGTGAGCTTCTTCCTGAGCTCGCGCTTCATCGACGAGCGCGTGGCCCAGGGCCTCCGCGAGGTCATCGCCGTGCGCGAGCGGGTGTCGCGGCTCGACGAGGACGAGCGGCGGCTCGAGCAGGAGCGCGAGAAGCTCTTCAAGGACCAGGAGCGCATCCGGGCCAACATCGAGACCCTCAAGAGCGGTGCCTCGCAGCGCGAGCTGGCCGAGCGCTTCGTGACGAAGCTCAACGAGCAGGAGGACCGGCTGGAGGCCATTGCCCGCGAGCTGGAGCGGGTGGTGCGCGAGAAGCGCGAGGCCCAGGACGAGGTCAACCGCAAGCTCCAGGCGCTCTCCTTCACCGCGGACCTGGGCACGCCCCCCGCTCCCAAGGGCAGGGGGTGAGCCCGTCACCGCGCGCTACGGAGCCCGGTACACCTCGGCGCCCGCCACCACCGTGAGCCTCACCTGGGCGCCGAGCAGCTCCTTCGCCGGCGCCTCCACCGGGTCCACCGAGAGCACCACGAAGTCCGCGTCCATGCCGGGCTTGAGCCGCCCGCGCTCGTTCTCCGCGAAGGCCGCGTAGGCCGCGCCCACCGTGAAGCCCTCCAGCGCCTCCTCGCCGCTCAGCCGCTGCGCGGGGTACCAGCCGCTCGCGGGCTGGCCCTCGGCGTCCTGCCGCGTGCGCGCCGCGTAGAGTCCCAGCAGCACGTCCGGCCGCTCCACCGGGAAGTCACTGCCGAACGCCAGCGTCGCCCCCGCCTCCTTCAGCTTCCTCCATGCGTACGCGCCCTGGATGCGCTCGGGGCCCACGCGCTTCTCCGCCCACGGCATGTCGCTCGTCGCGTGCGTGGGCTGCATGCTCGCCACGAAGCCGCTCCGCCCCAGCTTCTGGATGTCCTCCAGCCTCATCACCTGCGCGTGCTCCACCCGGTGCCGCAGGTTGCCCGCCCCCGTCGCCTCGGACTCGCGCAGCAGCGTCTCCAGCACCAGCGTGTTCGCCCGGTCTCCAATCGCATGCGTGGCCACCTGGAAGCCGCGCGACATGAAGGCCTTCACCCGCGCCTCGTACTCCTCGGGCGAGAGCAGCAGCAGCCCGCGGTGCCCCGGCTCGTCGCTGTACGGCGCGTGCAGCGCCGCGCCCCGGCTCCCCAGCGCCCCGTCCATCAGCAGCTTCACCGAGCGCATCGTCAGCATCCGGCCCTGGTACGGGCCCTCGCGCAGGTACGTCTCGCGCTCGGCGCCCTGGCCGTCCGCCATCGCGTAGACGCGCAGCGGCAGCCTGCCCTCATTGTCCCAGCGCTGCAGCAGCCGGTAGGTGCGCAGGTCCATGCCCGCGTCGTGCACCCCCGTCAGCCCCACCTCCGCGCAACGCGCGAGCGCCGCCGAGAGCTGCGCCTCCACCTGCGCGTCCGTGGCCGGCGGCACCACCGCGAGCACCAGGTCCATCGCGTTGTCCACCAGCACGCCCGTGGGCTCTCCGTCCGCACCGCGCAGGATGCGGCCTCCCGCCGGGTCCGGCGTGTCCTTCGAAATCTTCGCGCGCCGCAGCGCCTCGCCATTCACCCACAGCGCATGGCCGTCCACGCGCTCGAGCAACACGGGCGTCTTCGGCTGCTGCGCGTCCAGCTCCGCGCGGCCGGGGAAGCTCTTCTCCGGCCAGTCGTTCTGATCCCACCCCCGGCCGATCAGCCAGTCCCCCTGCCACGCCGTGGCGGGCGCGGTGGCCACGCGCGCGAGCACCTCGTCCCGCGAGGCCGTGCCCTCCAGCCGCACCCCGGCCAGGCTGTGGCCGAGGCCCGACAGGTGCCCGTGCGCATCCGTGAGCCCGGGCACCACCGTCACCTCTCCCAGCTCCACCACCCGCGCGCCCTCTCCCGCCGCGGCGAGCACCTCGGCACGGGTGCCCACCGCCAGCACCTTCCCCGCGCGCACGGAGAGCGCTTCGGCGATCGGCCGCTCCGCATCGAGCGTCCGCACGCGCCGCGCGACATACACGGTGGTGGAGGAAGAGGAATTGGCCTGCCGCGCTTCCGGCGAATGCCGGGCACAACCGGCCGCGCACGCGACGAGCAACACCGCGCCAAGGAGGGACTTCATTCCGTGCATCGCTCACCTTTCGAACTGCCCCGGAGGACGGGGTCGGTGGCGCTGCACTCTGGCGCACTCGCGCGCGGGTGGGAACCGCGTGGGAGGGACTAGCGCTTCACGGGCTCGGCCAGCCCCTTGCGGATGGCGTCGTCCAGCTCCAGGAGGGCCAGATGGTGGGCGATCTTTCCCTGCTTGCGTCCCAGCGTTCCCAGCTTCTCGCCCAGCTCCCCCATCTTCGCGCCGAACTCGCCCTGCTTGCCGCCGAGCTCGCCCTGCTTGCCGCCGAGCTCACCCATCTGCTCGCCGA
>NZ_JBJMQO010000120.1:0-14401 GCF_045802675.1 Archangium sp.
CGATGAGCCTGGCCGATTCGATCCTCCAGACCGCGGTGATCGCGCGATGCGTAGCGGTAGCCGTCACGGCCACCGTCTAGAGCATCCTCCCTCGCCCGGGCAAGGCCGGGCCCTCGCCCACGGCTAACGGCGCTTCGACTCGGAGAGCTCCCGGAGCTGCTGCTCCTTCGCCCGGATCTCCCCCGTGGGATCGACGGGAGCGAAGTCCTCCGCCGAGTACACCTGGCGGATCTCGATCTCCGCCTCCCCTTCCATGGGCTGGGGGCAGCGCTTGACCCATTCGATCGCCTCTTCCTTCGACTTCACCTCCCACAGCCAGAAGCCGGCGATCAGCTCCTTCGTCTCGGTGAAGGGCCCGTCGATCACCGTCCGCTTCCCGTGGGTGAACTTCACGCGCGCGCCCTTCGAGCTCGGGTGGAGCCCCTCGCCCGCGAGCATCACGCCGGCCTTCACCAGTTCCTCGTTGAACTTGCCCATTTCGACCAGGAGCTTCTCGTCCGGAAGCTTGCCCGTCTCGGAGTCCTTCGTGGCCTTGACCAGGATCATGAAACGCATGTCGTCGCTCCTTCTGGGTGACGAGCCGGACCGTCCCGTGATGGGACGTGAACCCGGCCTCTACTGACACGTCGAACGAGCGTCTGCGAGATCGACACGGGGCGCGATTTTTTTTGCCGGGCCGCCAAGCGTTTGAAATGACTGGGCTTCCAGCGGCCATGAGAGTGCGGCGTGCGCTCGCCCCCCCGCCCGCTTTCCGGCCCGTGGAGGCTGACCTTCTGGGGACGTACGCCTTACCTCAAAGGGCATGATGCCACCGTCCCAGCCCGACCCGCTGGTCCTTCGGGAAAAGCATCCCACCGAACACGGCGAGGGTCGCGGAAGACTGTCTCCCCAACGCGAGGCCCTGCTCCAGGCGCGCATCAAGGATCTCTCGCTGCGCCTGGCCGGTACGCCGCTCGAGCGCCACATCGCCCAACTGCACGCGGAGCTGGAAGCGAAGGGAATCTCCTTCAAGCCCCGGTGCTACCTGTCCGACGAGTGGGGGTGTCCCTCGGGGGTGCCCGTCATCGGCCTGCCCTTCTACCTGGCCGATCCGGCGCTGCTCTCCATCGAGGCGGACCTGGGCGGCGGCGCGGAGAGCGAGACGGAGATCCTCATGTACCTCCGCCACGAGGCGGGCCACGCCTTCAACTACGCCTACCGTCTCTACGAAACGGACGAGTGGCTGCGCGTGTTCGGCGACTACTCGCGGCCCTACCGCGACGACTACAAGCCCCAGCCCTTCTCGCGGCGCTACGTGCTGCACATCTCCGGCTGGTATGCGCAGAAGCACCCGGACGAGGACTTCGCCGAGACCTTCGCCGTGTGGCTCACCCCCGGCAGTGACTGGCGCAAGCGCTACCACGGCTGGGGCGCCCTGAAGAAGCTCCAGTACGTGGAGGACATCGTCCAGCGGCTCGGCCGCGCACCTCCCGTCGTCCAGCTCGCCGAGCCGGACTTCACCACCGAGGAGATGGAGGGCACCGTCCTCGACCACTACCGTCAGCGCGAGCTCGACGAGAAGGTGGACCTGGAGCTGCGCAACGCCTTCGACCAGTCCCTGGAGGAGATCTTCGAGGGCCCCGGAGAAGCCCCGGTGCGCGCGGAGACGCTCGTGCAGGCCGAGCGCCAGCGCCTGCTCTCCCTGGTGAGCCACTACTCGGGCGTGAGCCGGGGCGTGGTGCGCGCGCTGCTCGACCACCTGGCCGAGCGCACCGCCGCGATGAACCTCACCCTCCATCCGGATGACAGCCGGGAAGCGGTCATGAGGCTCGCCTCGCTCGTGACCGTGCTGAGCATGAATTACCTCTACACCGACCGCTTCTTCGAGGAATGAGCCATGGCACTGCCGCCCCTTCGCATCGCGGTCCTTCACTACCAGGCCAAGAATGACCCGCCGGATCCGGTGATGGAGCAGGTGTGCGCCGCGCTCCAGGAGGCCGGACACACCCCGGTGCCGCTGCGCGTGGACGAGAGCCTCTCGGACCTGGTGCGGCAGGTGGCGAGGTCCGGCGCCGACCTCGTCTTCAACCTCTGCGAGACCTTCGCCGAGGACTACCGGTTCGAGGTGAACGTCGCCGCGGTGCTGGAGCTCGCGCGCGTGCCCTTCACGGGCTCGGGGACGGCGGGCCTGCTGCTCGCACAGGATAAAATCCTCGCCAAGCAACTGCTGCAGTTCCACGGGGTGCTCACCCCGCGCTTCGCCTCCTTCGACGGCACCTCGTTCCAGACGAGTGGAGACCTCTCCTTCCCGCTCATCGTCAAGCCCGCGCGCTCGGACGCCTCCATGGGGCTGGGCGTGGAGAAGAACATGGAAGGGCTGGCGCGCCGCGTGCGGATGATCCGCGAGCAATATGGCGACGAGGCGCTCGCGGAGGAGTTCATCGAGGGGCGGGAGCTGTACGTGGGCGTGCTCGGTGAGCACTCGCGGCCCGAGGTGCTTCCCGTGGTGGAGCTCGACTTCGGAAGGAAGTGGAGCCGCAAGCGCATGAAGATCGCGAACCGGGAGGTGAAGTTCGGGCCGGATACGCCCGGGAGCCCCCAGCTCGTGATGCCGCGGGACTTGTCGGACGAGCTGCATGGCCGCATCGAGCGGGCCGCGGTGACGGCCTTCCGCGCGCTCAAGCTGCGCGACTACGCGCGCATCGACTTCCGCGTGTCCAGCGCCACCAATGAGCCCTACCTCCTCGAGGTGAACCCCAACCCGTACCTCGAGGCGAAGAGCGAGGTGGCGCTCGGGGCCCGGGAGAAGGGCATGTCCTATCCAGCGCTCATCCAGTACATCGTCGAGGTGGCCGCGCGCCGTCACGGGCTCCTGCGAGGGGCATCCCAGCAGGCCACGCCCGCCGAGGAGCCCCTGCCGGTGTAGTCACGAGCCGAAGCGCTCCCGGAAGGCCCGCAGGTTGGGCCCGTCCCCGGTGCGCTCGTACACCGCGAACACCACCCGGTCGAACGCTCCGGGCAGCTGGCTCAGCCCGGCCGCGAAGGCCTCGGCCGCATCTCGCGGGTCGTTCTGGAATACGCCGCAGCCCCACGCCCCGAGCACGAGCGTCCGGTGGCCATGGCGCGCCGCGACCCGCAGCACCTCGAGGGCCCGGGCGAAGAGCACCTCGCGGATGCGGGGCCCCGCCGAGGGCTCCTTCCGGAGCGCCTGTCCCGCGTTGGGCGCGGGCGCGGTGATGATGGACACGTGGAAGGGGTGCTCGAGCAACTCGAGCTGTTCGTTCCGGAAGAAGGGCACCTCCGGCGAGTAGATGAGGTGGTCCGTGTAGAGCAGCGAGGGCTCCTCGCGGTTGATGGCGTAGTAGTCGGGCTGGGTGATGAGGCTCGCGTAGAGCGCCGAGCAGCGCGCGAGATCCTCCTCCTGGGCCTTGGCCCCTCCGAGGAAGCCGCCTCCCGGGTTGCGCGCGGAGGCGAAGTTGAGCGCGACGACGCCCGGGGCCCGTTCGGTCTCGACGAGCCGGCGCGACGCCTCCCCGGTCTTCTCTGGCGTCACCTCGATGCGCGGGGTGCCTTCGCCCGCGGGAGGATTCTCCCAGCGCTCGAAGTCCGAGGGCCGGTAGAGCACCGTACCCCGCACCGAACGCTCCACCGCATCCCGGATGGAGACCGTCCGCCCCGAGGGCGTGAGGTACTCGCCCTGCTCGGCGATCCGCACCGTCTCACTCGCGATTCCCTTCAGCGACATGGCTTCGAGCCCTTCTGTCCAGATGCGCCCCACGGCTTCCCGGGAGCTAGGTGTACAATATACACGAATATGGGGATTTCCGCCTGACATTCCGCTGAGCTTCCACTCCGAAGGGCCGCCTGTCAGGCTCGGGCCATGGCTGACCTGATCCTCACCGGAGCTTCTCGCGGTATCGGCCACGCCCTGGCCCTGGCCCTCGCCGAGCGGCGCGAGGATCGCCTCGTGCTCGTCGCCCGTGACCAAGCCCGCCTCGACGCCCTCGTCACCGCCGTCGAGCAGAAGGGCGGCCACGCCATCGCGGTGCCGGGAGATCTCTCGTCGCTGGCCGAGGCCCGGGCGCTCGGGCAGCGCCTCTCCGAGACCGTCACCCCGGGCGCGACGCTCATCCACAACGCCGGCCTGTGGCCGTCCAAGCGCGCGCTCACGCCCGAGGGCCTCGAGACCGCCTTCGTCGTCAACCACCTGGCGCCGCTCGTGATGCAGCGGGCCCTGATCGATGCTGGGCGCGTGCGCCGCATCATGGTGGTGAGCGCCGGGTTGATCGTGAAGGGGCATTTCGACGCGGCCCTCACGCCCACTGGCGGCGACTTCTCCAGCATCCGTACCTACTGCAACACCAAGCTCTGCTTCGCGCTGGCCATGCGAGACGTCGCCGCCGCCCATCCAGAGCTGGATGTCGTCATCCTCCACCCCGGCGTGGTGCGCACGGGCCTGGGAGCGCGCTCGGGCCCGATGGGCTGGCTCCTGTCGCTCGTGAAGCGCGGCTGGGAAGCGCCCGAGGACTGCGCCGCACGCCTCGCGCGAATCCTCGCCCGCGAGCGCTGGTCACCTCCGGGTGAGGCCCGCTGGCTCCTCGAGGAGAACGAGCAGCCCTGGCCCGCCGTGGCCGAGGACGAGCGCACCCGGCGCGCGGTGCGGGACACCACGGCTCAACTGCTCGCCTCCGCGTGAAGCTCCGTCCGACGGAAGAAATTCTTGGTGCAAGTGAACCACGTCCAAACGGGGCACTCGCTGTGACGCGCCGTCCGGAGGAAGAGACTCTTTCGTTGTCAGTCTCGGCCGGTACACTGCCTCTCTTCGCTTCCCCTTCCGGACCTCTCCTCATGACCGCCGTCCAGACCGCCAAGACCGTCCTCTCCCGCATGCACGAGGCCCATCCGGGTGCCCGCTACGAGCTCAACTGGTCGACCCCGTTCGAGCTGCTCGTCGCCACCATCCTGGCCGCCCAGTGCACGGACGAGCGCGTCAACCGGGTGACCGCCACCCTCTTCAAGAAGTACCCGGGCCCCCAGGCCTTCGCCGAGGCCGACACCTCCGGGCTCGAGGAGGACCTCAAGCCCACGGGCTTCTTCAAGCAGAAGACGAAAACCGTGCAGGCCATGAGCCGCGAGCTGCTCGCGAAGTTCGGCGGCCAGGTGCCCAAGACGATCGATGAGCTCATCACCCTGCCTGGCGTGGCCCGCAAGACGGCGAACGTGGTGCTCAACACCGCGTTCAACATCCCCTCGGGCGTCATCGTGGACACGCACGTGGCGCGCGTCAGCCAGCGCCTGGGCCTCTCCAAGAAGGAGAAGCCCGAGGAGATCGAGAAGGACCTGATGAAGCTCATCCCCCAGGACGAGTGGACCTTCTTCGGACCCGCGGTGGTGCTGCACGGCCGCTACACCTGCACGGCGCGCAAGCCCAAGTGCGACGCCTGCCCCCTCGGCGATCTCTGCCCGAAGATTGGCGTGGAGTAGGCACCGCCCGGGCGGGGCTCAGACGTGCGCCTCGCCGCCCGCGCCCTGAGACTGGCGGAAGAAGTCCTCGAGCTCCTGCTGCTCGGCGGGCGAGAGCCGGAAGTTCATGGCGCCGATGAAGCCGTCCACCTGCTCGGCGCTGCGGGCGCCCACGATGGCGCCGGTGACGGCCGGGTGCCGCAGCGTCCACGCGATGGCGACCTCGGCGGGCGAGTGCCCATGCCTCGCGCCAATGTCCCGCAGCCGCTCCACGAGGGCCAGGTTGCGCGACAGCTGGGGCTCCTGGAAGTCCGCGCTGCGCCGCCGCCAGTCGTCCTTCGGGAACTTCGCCACGCGCTCGCGCGTCATCGCGCCCGTCAGCAGGCCCGAGGCCATGGGCGAGTAGGCGATGACGCCGATGCCCTGGCGCTGGCAGTACGGCAGGATTTCCCGCTCGATGTCGCGGTGGATGAGCGAGTACGGCGGCTGCAACGAGGTGATGGGGGCGATGCGGTGCGCGAGCTCCAACTGCGGCACGTTGAAGTTGGAGACGCCGATCCACCGCACCTTGCCCTGGCGCCGCAGCTCGGCCATGGCCTTCCACCCCTCCTCGATTCCCCTGTCCGAGTGGCCCTCCAGGGGCCAGTGGATCTGGTAGAGGTCGATGGTGTCCACCTGGAGCCGGCGCAGGCTCGCCTCGCACTCGCGGCGGATGGAGTCGGCGCTCAGCTCGCGGCGCTCCTGGCGGTTCTCGTCCCAGACGAGGCCGCACTTGGTGAAGAGGTACGGCCGGTTCGAGCGCCCCTTCAGCGCCCGTGCGACGACCTCCTCCGAGTGCCCGAGCCCGTACACGGCGGCGGTGTCGATCCAGTTGATGCCCCGGTCGAGCGCGCGCTGGATGGCGCGGATGGACTGCTCATCATCCTGGGAGCCCCAGGCGAAGTTCCAGCCCGTCCCGCCGATGGCCCAGGCCCCGAAGCCGATGGGCGTGATGTTCAGATCGGAATTGCCGAGTCGCCGCTTCTCCATGTGTGCCTCCCCTGGCGTGCGAGCCGAGATCGCAACGGGGAAGCGCTCGGACAATGACCCCGGAGACGCAGTGTGGACCGCCCATCCCTTGGGGCCCGCGGGGTGTTCACCGGGAGGCGCGGGCCACCCGGGCGAAGTGGTGGGCGAAACGCTCGAGGAGCTCGCGGTTCTCCGCCTCGGCCGCGTGCAGCTTGGGCAGCTGGGAGCGCAGCTCGTCCAGGTTCTTGCCGTACAGCTCGACGAGCTCCTCGGCGCCGTGGGTGAGCCAGCGGTCCAGCTCGTCCGCGGTGAGCTCGAGGTGGAACTGGAGCCCATACGAGTCGCCGAGCCGGAAGGCCTGCTGCGAGTAGCGATCCGTGGAGGCCAGGAGCGTCGCGCCGGGTACGGACTTGAAGGTGTCCTGGTGCCAGTGCGCCACGGTCGAGCGGGGGCGTACGCCGGCGAGCACCGGATCGGCCAGGCCCTCCTTCGTCCAGCGCACGGGGGCCACGCCCACCTCGAGGCCGTTCTTCCCCACGAAGACCTCGGCACCGGCCGCGGAGGCCAGCAATTGCGCGCCCAGGCAGATGCCGAACACGGGCCGCTGGAAGGCGAGCCGCTCGGTGAGCAGAGCCAGCTCCTCGCCGAGGAAGGGATGGCGCTCCGCCTCGTAGACGCCCATGGGGCCGCCGAGCACCACCACCAGCTCCGCGTCCACGTCCTCGCGCTTCACGCCGCGGAAGCGCTTCACCAGCGTGAACCCCGCCGCCTCCAGGGCCGGCCCGAGCAGCCCCGGCCCCTCGTGTTCCTCGTGCTGCATCACCACCGCGCGCATGACATGCCCCGGGTTGGAAGTCCGCGCGCAGCCTACCTCCAGGGCCTCCACGAATTCTGCACGAACATTCCTCGGCAGGTGCACGGCGCGTCCATTCGCGTTGCACCGCCCTGCCCCACTCTGGGCCCCATGAGCCCAGACACCCTTCCCTCCACGCCCACGCCCTCGCGCCTGCCCGGCTCGTCCGTGCGGCGGGCCCTCGGGTGGCTCGTCCGCCACCACGTCTTCGGCAGCCTCTTCATCGTCGTCTTCGCCACCGCCGTCATCGCCAGCCAGGTGACGGACCGGACGGACTTCGCCAACTCGGAGCTCGCCCAGGACGTCGAGGAGCGCTGGGGTGCCCCCGTCGTGCAGCCGGCGCCCTCGCTGCGCTACGTGCAGAGCGGCACCATCTTCACCGAGCTCAAGCCCCTGCCCTTCGACAAGCAGCACGTGCAGGTGCAGGCGCGGATGAGCTACCGCAAGCGCGGCCTGCGCTACTTCTCCGGCTTCGACTTCACCCTCTCCGCCGACTACGCCGTCGTCAACCGCGAGGGCCATGACATCGACGTGGCCTTCATCTTCCCCATCGAGGTGGACAAGTCCCAGGTGCTCCTCTCGGAGCTGCAATTCCTCGTCAACGGCGCCGAGGCGGACCTGGACCTGGGCGAGTCCGGCAACCGGCTCGTCTGGACGGGCCGCATCCCCCAGGGGGCCACGAGCAACTTCTCCATCCGCTACCGCGCCCGGGGGCTCGACTCGTTCCTCTACAAGCTGGATCCCGCGCTGCCGGCCCGGGACGTGCGGCTGCACCTGGCCGTCGAGGGCGGTGAGAACTACGACTATCCGCCCCAGGTGCTCGCGGCGAGCACGGTGGAGGCGGGGCGCGACACGGTGGCGCTCGACTGGGCCTTCCAGTCGCTCGAGTCCGGGGTGAACCTCGGCGTCATCCTTCCCTCGGTGGAGGCGTACGACAGCATCATCTCCACCATGGCGGGCCGGGCCTGGGTGCCCTTCCTGGGCCTGCTGGCGCTGGTGGCCGCCTTCAGCCTCCGCCACCGCAGGCCGCTCGCCTTCTACGAGTCCTACCTGCTGGCCGCCGCCTACGGCTTCTTCTTCGTGCTGCTCGCCTACCTCGCGGCCTTCATGAACTTCTACGTGGCCTATGTGCTGGCCACGCTCGGCCTCGGTGCCGCCGTGGTCGTCTTCACCCGGCGCCTCTTCCCCGACGAGCGCGTCTCCCGGCTGGCCGGAGTCTGGGGTGCCACGCTCGTGGTGCCCACCGCCGCCGTCATCCTCCAGGGCTACACCGGCCTCATCTACACGCTGGAAATCCTGGCGGCGCTGCTCGGCCTGATGGCCCTCTCCACCCGCGCGAACGTGCGGGCGCTGCTCTCGGATCTCCCCCCCGGCGGCGAGCCTCCTCTCGCCCCCTCCACCCAGGAAGCGCGGTGAACCATGTGGACCTCTTCTCTCGTGCTCGGACTGCTGTTGACCGCTTCGGCGGGAACGGCCACGCCGCCGGAGGCGCCCTCGGGCTCGGCGACGGTGCCCTTGCAGGAATTGCTGCCGCTGTACGCGAACGCGCGGCGCACCGAGCAGCCGCCTCCCGCGCCGCCCACGGACGCGCTGGTGGTGAAGAGCCAGCTCAAGGGACGCCTCACCGCGGAGGCGCTGCTGGTGGAGGCGCACTTCGAGGTGGAAGTGCTCGCCAGCGGGCGCTGGACGCAGGTGCGGCTGCTACAGCTCGACGCGGGCACGTACCTCACGGAGCTCCCCTCGCTGGAGAACGCCACGGTGGGCGCGTTGGAGGGACAGTTGAGCCTGGTGACGCGCGAGCCCGGCCGCTACGCCTTCGACGTGAGCCTCGCCCTGCGGCCCGCGGTGAGCGACCCCGAGCGCCAGGTGCAGCTGCGCTTCGGCTCGCACGTCACGCCGGTGCCGCTGCGGCTGGTGGCGGACGCGGCGTCCTTCACCCTGACCGAGCCCCCTGCCTCCGGGGGCGAGGACACCGAGGTGTACCCGAAGCAGGGCGCGCTGCGGGTGGGCTGGCGAACGGCCGTGGCGCCGAGGGTGGCGCGGCAGGTGGTGCGCCCGCCGATGGAGCCGAGCATCCCCGAGGCCCAGGCCTCCTGGGTGTCCACGCTGGAGGGCAAGGCGAGCCTGCGGGTGCGCTACGCGCTGCGGTTGGATCGCGAGCAGGAGCTCGAGCTGGAGCTGCCCGAGGGGCACCGCCTGGAGCGGGTGCTGCTGGACTCGGTGCCGCTCGTGCCCACGGAGAAGGAGGGCCGGCTGGTGCTGAAGGTGGCGCCGGCGCGCTTCGGGGAGACGGAGGCCTCGCTGGAGGTGGTGCTGGCGCGGGAGCTGGGGGTGTTCCACCTGTCGGGCCGGTTGAAGCTGGCCCTGCCCCGGGTGTCCTGGCCGGTGGCCACGCTCCAGGCCCGGGCGCACTTCCCGGCCGTCTTCAACTACCGGCGCGAGGGCGGCAGCATGGAGCAGTTCGAGAGCGACGAGACCGCTGACGCGCTGCGCCCCCAGACGCCGCTGCCGGGCAAGGTGCTGCACTTCCGCCAGTACCTCGTGGCCGCCTCCGCGCCCACGCTGGAGCTGGGCTACTCGGTGGACATCTCCAAGAGCTACTTCCGGTGAGGCGCCAGGGGCGGTAACTCATCCCGCCTCTCGGCGGGACACGGTCCGGAGCCACCTGTCGCCACACATCGATCAAAACGGGTACTCGATCAACAGCGGACCCTCCGGGATGAAGGTCGGGGAGTAATAAGTCTTCTTCCCCAACCCGCGCAGATTCCGGATTTTTACTTCCTCTCCCTTCGGAATTCGCTGGAGCCCAGAGACCTCCCAGAAGATCGCCCAGTATCCTTTGTTGTCCATCTCGTACTTGGCAGTCGATGGAGGCCGATACCGCATTCCATCTGGATGCGCCCCGTTGTGACTTTCAACGTGTCCGACATAGGTTGCTCGCCACCGGGCTTCCGGCTTCGAGAGACCTCCCGACTCGTAGATGAGGACCTCCACGCTCATTCCGTTTCGGCCGGTATCCACCTCGCGAAAGCGTTCCCATGCCCGGCTCCCAAATGCGACCCTGCCTTCTCGTGCGCAAACCTCCTCACCATCTATAAGGTGCTCCTCGGGGACAGGAGCCAGGATCGCGAATCCATCGAACGAGTTCATCCTTCACCTCCAACCATCAGATGACCGTGAGCAGCATCCCAGGAGGAGCGGCATGACGGAAGTGGGCGGAGACATGAGACGGCGAAGCCCTACTTCTGGAGTGTGACGGAGTCCTCGTTCAAAGCAGAAGCCCATTTCCGAGCGCCACGGTCAACGTGGACGGATTTGATACTCGATTACTATCTCGTCCCGGTTGTCGCCGTAGCTCCGGTTGAGCACGCTGACAATTTTTACAAGTGCGTGGTCGCCCGATGCGTTGCGGAACACGACAATCTCACCCGCCCTCGCAGTCAGGGTATAACTAGAGAAATCCAAGGCATCGGGCTGATCGATCTCCCCAAACTCATGAGCATGGCGTGCCAATGCGACGTGGTTATCGTAATCGATGGGATGGATTACGTCGTGGCCAGCGCTGCTCCATCGAGTCGTCACTTCGGACCCTGGGGGACCGACCACGAATCTGCCGTTGTTTTGCGTGTAATTAAACGCCATGCCTCCGGTATTGGCACTTGCTCGAATGAATTGAGCAAGGAACGCCTCGTTGTCTGCCCGGATTTCCTCCCGCAGGTCGGCGGTGAAGTCGCGGAGTCGCACACCGGCGTCACGCAAAATCCGCCATCCTTCCCGGTAGATTTTCGGGTTGGGGTCATAGATGCCAATGACGACTTCGCCGACTCGCCGCTCCGCCAAACGCTGCGCACACGGGATCTTCGGATGGTTCCGTTGAGTACACGGCTCAAGCGTCGTGTAGAGCGAGGCACCACTCAAATCGAGATCTTCGGGCAGGGACTTCAGCAGGCAAAACTCCGCGTGCTCACCAGGGCGAGCCTGGCCCCGGTACGCTTCCGCCAATATGGTCCCGTCCTTGACAAGGACCGCACCCACGCTTGGCGCCGACGTGGTGCGGTTGGGTTCCGCAGTGCAGTTCTTTGCGAGGTCGACTGCCCGGCGCATCCACATCCAGTCAGTAGGCTTCTGGCTCATGGCTACATGATTGCGCGACTCCACAAGTCCGCGCCACCATCTGCACGACCGAGCAGCGAGGCTGGTGGACATCTCCCACGGCTACTTTCGGAGACCACTTACTGCCCGCGGCTCCCCGGCACGGGGCGGCGGAAGGTGACGTCTCCACCCCGGGCCTTCAGCGCCTCGACCATCTCCTGCGAGTCGCGCAGCGGGACCTCGGCGTCCTCCGTGCCGTGGAACACGAGCGTCGGCACCGTGGCGAGCCGCGTGGCCCACCACGGATTGGCCGGGGCGCTCATGGGGATGATGGCGGCAAACCGCTCCGGGTGCATGTACGCGAGGAACCACGTGCCGTTCCCGCCCATGCTGTGGCCGGTGAGATACACGCGCTCGGGTCCACGGCGTAGCGGCGGCTCACCTCGTCGAGCAGGGAGACGAGCAGCTCGGTGTCCGTCCACAGCGTGCCGGCGGGCGCCTGCGGGGCGACGACGATGAAGGGAAAGGCGGGATCCTTCTCCGCGAGCTGGGGCACGCCCCACACGCGCACGCGCTCCACGTCCTCTCCCCGCAGCGAGCCCCCGTGCAGGTAGAGGATGAGCGGCCAGCGCTTGCCCGGCTCCACCCCATAGTCCTTCGGGAGATGGAGCAGGTACCGGGCCTTGAGCGTGCGCACGACCCGCCGCTCCAGCCGCTGCGCACTCTGTGTGCCGGGCCGGACCTCCGCCACTCCGTCCGGGCCACGGAGACGAGAGGCCGGGGCACAGCCGGCGGAGACGAGCCACAGCGCACATCCGAGCGTCCGGCGGGGGAAGGTCATGACACTCCATGAGCTGAGCAACCAAGTGGGACGAAGCCAAGTACCTCAGCTCCTGCCCGGTGGGGGCTCGAACCCTCGTGATTCCAAGCACTTGGAGCACCAGCCCGGGCGCTAGCAACTTTCCCCTTCGGCTCTCGATAATCAGGAAAACCGTTTTCGTGCCCCCCTCTCCTGCGGACTGTGGGGCCCGCCGAAGGGATCTGCCCGTGACGACGACTTCCGCAACCAGCGCCCAGCGCACGCAGGCGGCGCACGCCCCCGCGGTGGCTCACGCCGCCTCGAACCCGAACGCCATCCTCTCGAAGTACCACTCCACGGGCGCCTCGGCGGCCACGGCCCGCCAGGACGGCCTGCAGGGCGGAGTCGCCGCCTCGCACAAGATGGCGATGACGGACCTGCCCAAGATGAAGAAGTACGCGGACGAGTTCGCCGCCGCGGGCAAGAAGTACAACCTGCCCCCGGCGCTGCTGGCCGCCATCGCCAGCCGCGAGTCGCGTGGTGGCTCGGCGCTCGACAGCCGCGGCTTCGGCGACCACGGCAACGGCTTCGGGCTGATGCAGGTCGACAAGCGCTTCCACACCCTGAAGGGCGGCCCGTTCAGCGCCGCGCACGTGGACCAGGCGGCCGGCATCCTCAAGTCCTACCTCAACCAGGTGAAGTCCAATCACCCGAGCTGGCCCCCCGAGCAGCAGCTGCGCGGCGCGGTGGCCGCGTACAACTCGGGCGTGGGCAACGTCCAGACCATCAAGAACATGGACGTGGGCACCACGGGCAATGACTACTCCAACGACGTGTGGGCGCGGGCCCAGGCGCTGGCGCCCCACTTCGGCGGCAAGGCCGGCGGCACCGGCGAGACCGGCGGCACGCAGGGCACGGGCCACACGGGCGGCTCGCACTCCACCGGGACCCTCAAGGAGGGCAGCCACGGCCCCGCGGTGACGAAGCTGCAGAAGCAGCTGGAGAAGCTCGGCTTCGACGTGGGCAAGGTGGACGGCGACTTCGGCCCCAAGACCGAGCACGCCGTGAAGAGCTTCCAGACCAAGCACCACCTCGAGGCCGATGGCGTCGCCGGGTCGAAGACGCACGCGGCGATCGAGAAGGCGCTGGAGCACCTGTCGCATCCCAAGCCCACGCACGGGGACGGCTTCGAGCACGGCAAGGACAAGTGGAAGCCGGCTCCGGCGCTGGCGGACGTGAAGTCCGGCAAGGAGCACCTGCACCAGGGCATGGAGGGCGGCTCGGTGCGCCACATGCAGAAGCTGCTGGGCGTCGAGACGGACGGCAAGTTCGGCCCGGGCACCAAGAAGGCCGTGGCGGACTTCCAGCGCGAGCACCACCTGGTGTCGCACGACTCGCTGGGCTCGGTGGGGCCGAAGACGCTGGCGGCCATGGAGAAGGCCTTCCGCGCCGAGGGGGCGGGCAGCATCTCCGCCCAGGGCCGCAAGCAGATGGAGGCGCTGCTGCACGTCGCCCAGCAGGGCAGCGCGGGCCGGCGGCCGGACGGCCTGTGCCTCAAGCACGTGGGTGACTTCCTGGACCGGACCTCGTACGGGAAGATCGGCCACGGCGCGGCGCCGCGGCTGCCCATGGCGAAGGACTTCGGCAACTGGCTCAACGCGCACTACAAGGAGAAGGGGCTGAAGAAGCTCAACCTCGACAACCCCTACAAGGCGCCTCCGGGCTCCATCGTCGTGGTGCGCGCCGGCACGCCGGGCACCCACCACCCCACCGCGGGTGACATCGTCGTCGTGGGCCGCAACGGCCACTTCTACAACGGCGGCGAGATGGGCTACGGCGGCTCGCAGAACTTCCCCAAGGGCAACCACCACGTGATCGGCATCTTCGCGCCGGCCTAGCCGTCACGGGCGGAGAGACGCCCCGATGGGTTCGAATCCCGTCGGGGACACACAAGCCGAGGCCGGAAGCCACTGAGCAATCAGCGGTTTCCGGCCTTGGTGTTTTCGGGCCTGGACTCCAGGGGTCAGGTCTCGGTCTCGGCCAGTCTCGTGCGAGTGGTTCGAGAAAGTCAGGGCCTTGTGGGCTACGGTCCGCGGCGATTCGCCGAGGAGAACCCCGTGAACCGTAGACCCTTGCTGTCCATCGCCGTGCTCCTGCTCGTGGGAGTGTTGGGTGTGAGCTGTGGGGAAGAGAAGCCCCAGCCCGCC
>NZ_JBJMQO010000121.1:0-68321 GCF_045802675.1 Archangium sp.
CTTCGAGTACCAGTTCCGGGAAGCCGGCCCGGAAATCATCAAGGATCTGGTGCAGATCACCCGGCGGCAGATGATCATGAAGGATGGCTCGGCCCACGTCCGCCTGCGCCGGCAGGCCAGCCCGAGCTTCTCGCCCCAGGCGCTCGACAGCTGGCTGCCCGCCATCCGCCGCAGCAGTTCGATGCTGCTGGATCAGGTGCGCAACGAGGGCCGGATGGACGTGGCCCGGCACATCTCCTACAACCTGCCGCCCACCGTCATCACCGAGCTCTTCGGCATTCCCGACGAGGATCGCGAGCGCTTCCGGGCCTGGGGCCAGCCCATCGCCGACTTCTCCAGCGGCACGGCGACCACCGCCGCCGAGCTGGCCGCCGTGGGCCGCCGGGCCAACGACGCCCTGGTGGGCATGAGCGAGTACCTCGCCAGGCTCGTCGAGGAGCGCCGTACCCAGCCGGGCGCCGACATGCTCAGCGGCATGATCCAGGTCGAGCAGGCGGGCAAGATGAGCACGGACGAGGTGGTGGCCAACGCCATCCTGCTCGTCACCGCCGGGCACCTGACCACCACCGATCAGATCAGCAACCTCGTGCACGATCTGTTGAGTCACCCCCAGGAGTTCCACAAGCTGCGGGAGGACCCGAGCCTGTTGAAGTCGGCCCTGGAAGAGGGGCTGCGCTACACTCCGGCGGTCACCTTCATGAACCGCGTGGCCATCGAGGATTTCCAGCTGCGTGGGCGCACCATCAAGAAGGGGCAGATCGTGCACATGGGGCTGGCGGCCGCCAACCGCGATCCCGACATCTTCCCCGACCCGGACCGCTTCGACATCACCCGCGACAGCTACCAGCAGAAGCACCTGAGCTTCGCCTTCGGGCCCCACCACTGCCTGGGCGCGGGTCTGGCGCGCCGCGAGCTGACTGTCGCCGTCGAGATGCTGCTGCAGAGTCTGCCCGGCCTGCGCCATGACGAGGAGCAGCCGCCCAAGCGCAAGGTGCAGGGACTGCTCTCCCGGGGCTTCGACTCCCTGCCCGTGCGGTGGTGACACCGCCTCGCGCGGGTGGCGCGGCCCCCTCCCTCCACGCGCGGCGGCAGGCGCCAACACTGTCCGTGGACGGCGCGGAAGCACGGGGTGGGTCGGCTTGTGCAATCCGAGAGGCCATGTTCAACTTGCGGGCGCCATGGGCGCACGCGGGACCGCGGTTGTCGAGAGGCCGATGAGCCTTGGAACGACCGCCGCTCCCGGGCCGCACCCGTGCGTCCCGCTCGGCACCCCCAATCCCCTGCTGGGATGAGAACCCCTGCTTGCCGCGGCCCGGAACCGGGCTGTCCAAGGAGTCCACGGAATGTCCAAGACCGCTGTCCGTCCGCTCTCCCGAGCCCAGATCCTGGCTCGTGCGCGTGATCTCCTCACCCATGGCAACTGGGATGACATGGGGCACTCGGAATATGACGCGGCCTGGATGGCACGCGTCCCGAAACCCGGGACCCGCGAGCCCGCCTTCCCGGAGTTCGTGAAGGAGGTGCGCCGCGGCCAGGATCCGAAGGACGGGGGCTGGGCGCCCACGGTGGACTACATGTCGGCGCGCATCCTGGCCACGCTCGCCTCCATCCTCGCGGTCATCGAGTTCGACAACGGCCCCGAGGCCCGGAGGAAGGCCGAGCGGGGCGCGGCCTTCGTGCGCGACAACTGGCACCGGCTCAAGCAGGAGCCGGATCTGACCATTGGCTTCGAGCTGGTGGCCGCCTCGCTCATCGAGGAGTGCTGCAAGCGCGGCTTCGAGCTGAATGCGCAGCGCGCGGAGACCTCGGCCCTGCGCGACGAGAAGCTGTCGAAGGTGCCCGAGAAGCTCAAGTACGCGCCCACCTTCAACCTGGGCTACACGATCGAGTTCATGGGCGACACCGTGGACAAGGAGAAGGCGGTGGCGCTGCTGGCGCCCAACGGCTCCATGAGCGGGAGCGTGGCCTCCACGGCCTACTTCGCCCGGCAGGCGGGCAATGAGACGGCGTTCCGCTTCTGCCAGGAGATGGCGAAGACGTGGGGCCCCAAGCGCACGCCCTGCAACATGCCGTCGCAGCTGTGGACCGCCATCTGGCTGCTGTACCACTTCGAGCTGGCGGGGCTCTTCCCCGAGCTGCGCGCCGAGCTGAAGCCGCACCTGGATTTCGTCGCCAAACAGGTCGGTCCGCACGGCCTGGGGTGGTCCACGGAGGTGCTCTACGGTGACTCGGACGACACCGCGGTGGGCCTGATGCTGCTGCACGACACCGGCTACTCCGTGGACTGGTCGCTGCTCAACCAGTACGAGCGGCCGCATGGCTTCGTCGGCTTCCTGGCCGAGCGCGGCCTGTCGGTGAGCGCGAACGCCCACGTGCTGGAGGCCATCGTCGGCCGCCCCCACCCGGGCGGCACGGCCACCACGGACAAGGTCGCGCGCTTCCTGCTGGAGCGGCGCATCGAGGGGGCCTACTGGACGGACAAGTGGCACGCCTCCCCGTATTACGTCACCAGCCATACCGTGATCCCCCTGCTGCGCTGGGATGCCGCGAGCGTCCAGCCCTCCGTGCGGTGGCTGCAGGAGACGCAGCGCCCCGATGGGGGGTGGGGCTGGTTCAATCGCAGCTCGGCGGAGGAGACGGCCTACGCCCTCTACGCGCTGGCCATCTGCCAGCTCAAGGGGCTGCCGGTGGACCCGGCCGTCCTCCAAGACGGCCTCGCGTTCCTCGAGCAGTACGACGGCACGGAGTCCGATGACCTCCATCCGCACCTGTGGATCGGCAAGGGGCTGTACCGCCCGCTGCTGGTGATCCGCGCCTCGGTGCTCACCGCGCAGATCCTCTGCGCGAAGGCGCTCGGCCTGGAGGGCTTCTCGGAAGGGCCCACGCAGCGCACGGCGTGAGCGGCGCACCCCCACCGGGCAGGGCCGTCCGGCTCTGCCCGCGTGGTATGGTCCCGCCATGCTCAGCCCTTCTGACGCCTCGTCCATTGGGGACGAGATCGCGGAGTTCATCCGCTCCCACGGCATCCACTTCGAGCGCGGCAACCCGCGGCAGTACTTCGAGCAGATCAGCCACGTTTCCGCCAGCCTCACGCTGCCGCTCGTCCCCGCGGAGCGGCTGCGCACCGTGGTGTTGCTCAAGAGCTTCTACAGCCTGTGGAACATCGTCGTGGACGACGAGATGGACCGGGCGGAGGGCACCCGGCACCACCTGGACTCGAGCATCCAGCTGCTGCTGCGGCGCTCACGCGGAGAGCCGGGAGCGCTCCCGGGGGCCACCGCCGGAGCCAGCACGCTCGATGCGATCCTCTCCCGGCTGCCCCAGGACGCGGCCAAAGCGCCCCTGCGCGAGCTCTTCTACTTCGACTTCTGGGAGCTGATGACGGGCTTCTGTTTCGAGTACTGCATCAACAAGGAGAGGTGGGCGGCCAACTCGGAGGAGTACAGCAAGTACTCGACGGTCACCGCGGGCATCAAACACTTCTTCGACCTGGACTGCCTCTTCGCGGACCAGACGCTCGAGCCCGCCACCTACCGCCGCATGCGGCTGGGGTACGAGCAGCTCGGACTGGCCATCAAGTTCGCCTCGGACATGGGCTCGCTCAAGCGGGAGCTGGTGGACGAGGACAACCTCAACATCATCCGCATCCGCGCCATGGAGTCCGGCATGCCCGGCGTCGAGCGCAAGCTGGAGAGCGAGGCGCAGTACCAGGCCGTGCTTCCCACGCTGCAGCCGCTCTTCGAGAAGACCCGGCAGAAGGCGTTCGAGAACCTCAACACCTGCCGGGAGCTGCTCACCGGCGTGCAGGGCATCGACACCGCGCCGTTCCTCAAGGCCATCACGGCGATCATCGAGACCTACAGCAAGCGGGATCCGTTCTTCCGCCAGAAGTGAGAGCGGGGCGGCGGCGACGGGGCCACCCCGCCCTGTCGCGCCGCGCCTGGAGGAGCGGCATGCGGCGGGATGCCCATCCCCTCGGGAGGGGTGGGCACCCGCCGGAGGCGCTCAACCCGTGACGCGGGGTGTGTTGGGGACGCTCGCGGCCTGTGACTCCGCCTTCTGCGACCAGCCGTAGCTGGTGACGACGTCGGACACCTGCTCGGCCACGTTGCGCACCACGGAGATGGCTTCGTTCGAGGCGTGCATCTGCGCCATCGTCTGCTCCATCACGGTGGTGAGCTGCTGCACGGCCTGGGTGATCTGCGCGATGCCAGCATCCTGCTGGGTGACGGCGGCGGTGATCTGCCGCACCGAGGAGGCGTTGTCCCGGACGATGGCGGACACCTGCTGGGCCTGATCGCTGAACTCACGGATCTGCCGGAGGCTGGCCTCGACGCGCTGGCTGCCCTTGAGCGTGAGGGAGTTGGCCGTGGCGATGGCGTTGCTGATGTCCTGCAGGATGCTGCGGATGTTGGCGGTGGCGCGGATGGACTGATCGGCCAGCGAGCGGATTTCCTTGGCCACCACGCCGAACCCCAGGCCGCTCTCGCCCGAGCGCACCGCCTCGATGGCGGCATTGAGGGCGAGCATGTTCGACTGGTCGGCCAGGTCCTTCACGATGGAGGTGATGCGCGCCACCTGCCGCGCCCGCTCGTCCAGGGACTTGATGCTCATGGCCATCTCGCGCACCTGGGAGCCAATCTCCTCGATGCCGGCCAGACCCTGCTGCAGGGCGAGCTCGCCCGTGCGGCTGATCTCATCGGCGCGCTCGGCCTGGGTGAGGATGGTGCCGGCCTTCTGCGAGGCCACCAGCGAGGTGGTCTTGATCTCCTGCGCGGTGACCTGGGTCTCCTGAAGGGCGGAGGCCTGGATGGAGAGCATCTCCGTCTGCTTGAAGGTGGACGAGCCGAGTTGCTTGGCCGAATCCTGCAGCGAGAGGGCGGAGTCCTTGAGCGACAACGAGAAGGAGCGCAGCTGCTCGAAGACGCCGGCGGTGGCGGCGGCCAGGTCGCCGATCTCATCCGTGGAGACCCACTTGGGCAGCGAGGGCTTGCCCTGGGCCAGGCCCTCCAGCGACTGGGCGATGCTCCGGGCGCCCTCCGTCTGGTGACGGGCCATGCGCCAGGCGGTGTAGGCGGCGATGGAGAGCACGTAGGTGCCCACCAGCGTCACGGGGAGCAACAGGGAGCCAGCCATCTTGCCGACGGTCTCGCTCAGCAACTGAGCGGCCTGCTCGCCCGAGGTGATCGAGACGAGCTGGGTGCGCAGGGAGATGAAGGCCTCATACCCCTGCCGGCCGAGGATGGTGAGCGTGGTGACCAGGGTGGAGAGCACGAAGATGGCGAAGGCGGTGGGCAGCATCCAGGACTGCCGCGCCCAGGAGATGCCCCGTCCCTTCGGCATCCGGTCGGGCGCCTGGTGGAAGAACGCCACCGCGAAGGGACGCAGGATGTCCTCGAAGGCGAGCCGCTCCAGGATGACCACCATGAGCATCGACAGACCCAGCCCGGTGACCGCCCAGGGGATGATCCACGGGCTCTTGCTGTAGAGCAGCACGGAGACACTGGCGAAGCTCACGCCACCGACCACCGAGGTCATGAACATGAACAGCGCCAGCTGACTGGGAAGCTGGAGCAGCCACTGCAGCCGTTGCTCTGGCGGCACCTCGGGCCCCGCGTCGATGGCCCGGCCGACCAGATACTTGATGACCATGCGCGGCAGGATGACGCCCGTGAGGGGGATCAACACCGGCACGACCCAGAGCGCGACCGTCTTGCCCTGCGATGCGTCGAGACCACAGATGAGCACCAGCAGGTACACCAGCACGGGCGTTCCCAGCGTGGAGTAGTTCTGGATCGTCTTGAAGAGCCGTTTGAAAATGTCTTCGGCTTCTGGCGAAAGAGGACGCATAGGCGGGTCTGAACCTCTGGAGCGAGCCCCCGGAGCCTACACTCTGGAGTCCCAAGCTCCAAGGCCGGGTAACAGGCTCCGGGAATACAGGAAACGTCAGCAAGTGGACGTGCCCTCCCCCGCCTGGCGAGCAGGCGCACATCGGGTGGACACCGCATCTTCACTTCGAGTCGGAGAGGCGGGCGCGGATGAGCAGATCTTCTCCCACCTGTTCGTAGGACAGCTTGCCCACGGTGAGCGCCCGGGCCATCTGCTTCACGCCCAGCGAGCCCGTCCACGACAGGCCCTCGCTGCCAATCAGCTTGGGGGCGACGAAGAGCAGCAGCTCGTCCGCGAGCTCCTCGCGCAGGAACGAGCCGTACATCTCCGCCCCCCCCTCCACCAGCACGTGGTTGAGGCCTTCCTTCGCGATGCGGCGCATGAGCGCCGCGAGGTCCACCCGCTCGCCCTTCGCGGGCATCTGCCAGACCTCGGCACCGGCCGCGAGCAGGCGCTTCGCCTTGCGGCCCGCGGGGTCCTCCAGCGTGGCCACCACGGTGCGCGCCGGGGAGCGCTGCGTGAAGACGGTCAGCTTCGGGGACAGGCCCAGGTGCGAGTCCACCACCACGCGCACCGGATCCTTCCCCCCGCCGTCGGGCAGCCGCGTGGTGAGCTGGGGGTTGTCCTTCCGGACGGTGTTGGCCCCCACGAGGATGACGTCCACCTGGTCCCTCAGCTGGTGCACCCGCGCACGGGCCTGCTCGCCCGTCACCCAGCGCGAGTCCCCCGTGGCGGTGGCCAGCTTGCCATCCAGCGTCACCGCCGCCTTGAGCGTGACGTAGGGCAGGCCGGTGCTCATGGCCTTGAAGAAGGGCCGGTTGAGCAGGTCCGCCTCGTCCTTCAACACGCCGGTGACCACCTCCACGCCCGCGCGCCGCAGCCGCGCCACGCCCTTGCCATTCACCTTCGGGTTGGGGTCCGACGAGCCGGTGAACACCCGGCGCACGCCCGCATCGAGAATGGCCTGGCTGCACGGAGGGGTGCGCCCGTAGTGGTCGCACGGCTCGAGCGTCGTGTAGAGGTCCGCGCCACGCGCCTTGATGCCCGCGGTCTCCAGCGCCACCACCTCGGCGTGCGCCGTGCCGGCCCGCCGGTGGTAGCCCCGGGCGATGATGCGGCCGCCCTTCACCAGCACCGCGCCCACCACCGGATTGGGACTGGTGCGCCCCAGGCCCTTCGCGGCCTCCTCCAGCGCCAGGCGCATGAAGAACTCCGCCACCGCCCGGTCGAAGTCCGCCGCGCGCTTGGCCCGAGGGGCTCGCCGTGCCTGCAACCGCGCTCGCGTCAAGAGCCGCATCGCCCGTCAACCATCCTTGCCCGCCGGCCGCGATGGCTTGCGCTCCCGCGTCCGGTCCGACAGCAGGTCCTTCAGCTCCTCCATGAACTCGGAGATGTCACGGAAGCTCCGGTACACCGAGGCGAAGCGGACATAGGCCACCTCGTCCAGCGCATGCAGCCGGCGCATCACCTCCTCGCCGATGACCGACGAGGGCACCTCCTTCTCCCCCATCCCCTGCAGCAGCCGCTCGATGGCGACCACCGTCTCCTCGAGCTGATCCGCCGACACCGGCCGCTTCTCGCAGGCCTTCTTCAGCCCCGCCAGCAGCTTGTCCCGGTCGAACGTCTCGCGCCGCCCATCCTTCTTCACGATGAGCGGGTAGAGCTCCTCCACCCGCTCGTACGTGGTGAAGCGCCGCTTGCACTGCAGGCACTCGCGCCGCCGGCGGATGACAGAGCCCTCGTGCGACTCGCGCGAGTCGATGACCTTGTTCTCGGGGTCCTGGCAGAAGGGGCAGCGCATGGAATCGGGAATCGGGAGCGAGGGAAGAACCCCCGCCCCGGGGTTACTTCAGCCGCGAGGCGTAGAGCGGGAAGCCCTGGGTGAACTCCTGGATGCGCGCGCGGACGTTGGCCAGCCGCTTCTCGTCCGAGGCGTGGTCCAGCGCCTCCACCACGAAGGCGCCGATGGTGGCCATCTCCGCCTCCTTCATCCCGCGCGAGGTGACGGCCGGCGTGCCAATCCGCACGCCCGAGGTCACCGTGGGCTTCTCCGGGTCGAACGGAATCATGTTCTTGTTCACCGTGATGCCCGCCTTGCCCAGCACCTCCTCGGCCACCTTGCCGACGAGGTTCTTGGGGCGCAGGTCCACCAGCATCAGGTGGTTGTCCGTGCCGCCCGAGCACAGCCGCAGCCCGCCGCGCTTGAGCGCCTCGGCGAGCGCCTGGGCGTTGGCGACGATCTGCCGCTGGTAGGCCTTGAACTCGGGGGTGAGCGCCTCGCGGAAGGCCACGGCCTTGGCGGCGATGACGTGCATCAGCGGGCCGCCCTGGATGCCCGGGAAGATCTGGCTGTTGAGCGTCTTGCCGTACTGCTCCTTCGCCAGCACGAGGCCGCCACGCGGGCCTCGCAGCGTCTTGTGCGTGGTGGAGGTGACGATGTCCGCCATGGGCACCGGCGAGGGGTGCACGCCCGCGGCCACCAGGCCGGCGATGTGCGCCATGTCCACCATCATCGCCGCGCCCACGCTGTCGGCGATCTCCCGGAACTTCGCGAAGTCGATGGTGCGCGGGTACGCCGAGGCGCCCACCACCACCACCTTCGGCTTGTGCTCCTTGGCCAGCGCCGCGGCCTGCGCGTAGTCCAGCGTCTCGGTGTCCCGGGTGAGCCCGTAGTGGACGACCTTGTAGAGCTTGCCGGAGAAGTTGAACGCGGCGCCGTGCGTGAGGTGGCCGCCCGAGTTCAAATCCAGCGAGAGGAGGGTGTCGCCGGTCTTCATCAGCGCCATGTAGGCGCCCATGTTGGCCTGGCTGCCCGAGTGCGGCTGGACGTTGACGTAGTCCGCGCTGAACAGCTCCTTGGCGCGGTTGATGGCGAGGTTCTCCGCCACGTCCACCACCTCGCAACCGCCATAGTAGCGCTTGCCCGGGTAGCCCTCGGCGTACTTGTTCGTCAGCACCGAGCCCATCGCCTCCAGCACGGCGGGGCTCACGAAATTCTCCGAGGCGATGAGCTCCAGGCCTTCTTCCTGGCGCCGCGTCTCCTCGTGGACGACCCTGGCAATCTCCGGATCGACCTCGGCCAACCTACGGGTGTTCTCCATGGACACGCTCTCCTCAGGTGGGGAATGCGGGCTTCAGCGTCCGCTCTCGGACTCGGCCTCGCGAATCTTGTCCAGGCGCTTCTGGTGCCGGCCGCCCTCGAAAGGCGTGGCCAGGAAGGCCTCCAGGATGCTCCGGGCCAGGCCCGCGCCCACCACCCGCTGCCCCAGACACAGCACGTTGGCGTCGTTGTGGGCCCGCGTCATGCGCGCCTCGAACTCGCTCGTGCACAGGGCCGCGCGGATGCCGCGGTACTTGTTGGCCGTGATGCTCATGCCGATGCCGGTGCCACACACCAGCACGCCCAAGGTGTAGTCGCCCGCCGCCACGCCCCGGCACACCTGCCGGGCGAAGTCCGGATAGTCCACCGAGGCGTTCGTGGTGGGGCCGACGTCGTCGACCTCGGCGCGCAGTTCCTTCAGCACGCTCACGAGCTCCCGGCGCAGCTCCAGGCCCGCATGATCCGACGCGATGATCACCTTCACGTGAGCCCTCCCTCTTCCTCTCGGACACGGGGCGGACACGGGGGTGGGCCCCCGGTCCTCGCGACCCTCACCCCGACCCCCTCCCGGCGGGAGAGGGAGGGGTTGACTACTTGAAGCGCTTGAACAGCAGCACCGCGTTGGTGCCGCCGAAACCGAACGAGTTGCTCATCACCGCGTCCACGCGCTGCTCGCGCGCCTGGTTCGGCACGTAGTCCAGATCGCAGTCCGGATCCGGCGTGGTGTAGTTGATGGTCGGGGCAATCACGCCGCGCTGGAGCGTCATCACGCTGATGACGGCCTCGGCGCCACCGGCCGCGCCCAGCATGTGGCCGGTCATGGACTTGGTGGACGACACCGCCAGCTTGCGGGCGTGGTCGCCGAAGACGGCCTTGATGGCCTTCGTCTCGTTGGCGTCGTTGAACGGCGTCGAGGTGCCGTGCGCGTTGATGTAGCCCACGTCCGACGGGTTCATCCCCGCGGAGGCCAGCGCCAGACGCATGCAGCGCGCCGCGCCCTCGCCCTCGGGGGCCGGCTGCGTCACGTGGTGCGCGTCCGAGTTGGCCCCGTAGCCCACCAGCTCCGCCAGGATGTTGGCGCCGCGCTTCTTCGCGTGCTCCAGCTCCTCGAGCACGACGATGCCCGCGCCCTCGCCCATCACGAAGCCGTCGCGGTCCTTGTCGAAGGGCCGGCTGGCGGCGGAGGGGTTGTCGTTGCGGCTGGAGAGCGCCTTCATCACCGAGAAGCCACCCATGCCCAGCGGGGTGATGGCGGCCTCGGAGCCACCGGCGATGACGGCGTCCGTCTCGCCCAGGCGGATGGACTTCCAGGCCTCACCGATGGCGTGGGCGCTCGTGGCGCATGCGGACACCGGCGCCCAGTTGGGCCCCTTGCAGTTGTAGCGCATGGAGATGAGGCCAGGCGCCATGTTGATGATCATCTGGATGATGAAGAAGGGAGACAGGCGGTCGAACCCCTTCTCCAGCCCCTTGCGGTGCTGCTCCTCGAGCGAGGAGATGCCGCCGATTCCCGAGCCGACGATGACGCCCACCTTCTCGGGCGCGTAGCCGTGGGGCACATCCGGCCCGACCGGCAGACCGCTCTCCTTGACGGCCATGTCGGCCGCGGCGAGGGCGAACTGCGAGAACAGGTCCATCCGGCGCACTTCGCGCTTGTCGATGAACTGCTCCGGCTCGAAGTCCTTCGCCTCGCCCGCGAAGTTCGTATCGATCTTCTTCGTATCGAAGCGGGTGATGGGACCGATGCCCGACTTGCCGGCGAGCATCGCCTGCCAGTTCTTCTCGGTCCCGGTACCCAGTGCCGTGATGATTCCGGTCCCGGTGACGACGACTCGACGGTTTGACACGTGACTCTCCACTCAAAAGCGCGCTGCGGCTGCCATGGAACGCTGGGCGGGACCAGCGCTCCCCGGCCCTACGTGCTGCCTACTTCTTGTGGGTGTTGATGTAGTTGATGGCGTCGCCGACGGTCTTGATGTTCTCGGCCTCCTCGTCGGGGATCTCGACCTCGAACTCCTCCTCCATCGCCATCACGAGCTCCACGATGTCGAGGCTGTCCGCGCCCAGGTCCTCGATGAAGGAGGACTCCGGCTTGATCTCGTCCTCCCCCACGCCCAGCTGGTCGGCGATGATGTTCTTGACCTTGGCCTCGATAGCAGAAGTCGACATAGGTATTGAACCCTCCAGAAACCGCGTGGCGGTCCGTCCTACTCCCCGGACCTGGTAAACGGGGGCGCGGTATACTCCACGCCCGCCCCCAATCCAACCGTTGGCTACATGTACATGCCGCCGTTCACCTTGAGGACTTCTCCGGTGATGTAGGCGGCGGAATCGCTGGCGAGGAAGAGGACGGCGTTGGCGACGTCCTCCGGAGAGCCGAGACGGCCCAGGGGAATGGCGGAGAGCATCTTCTCGCGCGTCTCGCCTTCGAGATGGGAGGTCATGTCCGTGCCGATGAAGCCCGGAGAGACGGCGTTGACGCGGATGTTGCGGCTGGCCAGCTCGCGGGCCACGGACTTGGTCAGGCCGATGAGGCCCGCTTTGGAGGCCGAGTAGGCAGCCTGTCCGCCGTTGCCCATCTCCCCGACCACGGAGGTCAGGTTGATGATGGCCCCGCCCCGCTGCTTCATCATCGGGCGGCTGGCCGCGCGGATGAGCGCGAAGGCGCCCTTGAGGTTGGTGTCCAGCTGCTTGTCCCAGTCCTCGTCCTTCACGCGCATGACCAGGCCGTCCACGGCCACGCCGGCGTTGTTGACGAGCACGTCCAGGCGGCCGTGCGTCTTCACCACGTTCTCGATGGCGCCAGCGCACGCGGCGCTGTCGGCCACGTCGAAGCGCACCGTCTCGCCCTTGGCGCCAGCGGCCTGGAGCAGGCCCAGGGTCTCCTGGGCGGCGGCCTCGTTGCCCGCGTAGCTGATGACCACCGTGGCGCCCTGCCTGGCGAAGGCCACCGCGATGGAGCGGCCGATACCGCGCGAGCCGCCCGTCACCAGCACCACCTTGTCCTTGAACGCGCTCATCTCAGGCTCCCAGTGCCGCGAGGGTCTTCTCCAGGCTCGCGGAGTCTTCCACGTTGAACGACTCGATGTCCTTGGTGATGCGCTTGGTGAGTCCACTCAGCACCTTGCCGGGACCCAGCTCGATGATGCGCGTCACGCCCTCGGCCTTCAGCGCCTCCACGCACTCAATCCAGCGCACGGGCGAGCTGACCTGCTCGAGCAGCAGCCGCACCACGCGGGAGGCGTCCGCGTTGGGCTTCGCCTCCACGTTCGTCACCACCGGGACGGAGGGAGCGGACACCTTCACCTTGCCCAACACCTCGGCCAGGCGGGGCTTCACCGGGTCCATCAGCGCGCAGTGGAAGGGAGCGGACACGGGCAGGGGCATGACGCGCTTGGCGCCCAGCTCCTTGCACTTCGCTCCAGCGCGCTCCACCGCCTGCGCGTGGCCGGCGATGACGGTCTGCTCCGGCGAGTTGTAGTTGGCCGGCGACACCACCTGGCCCTGGGCCGCCTCGTCGCACGCGGCCTTCACCTTGTCCGGCAGCAGGCCGAGGATGGCGGCCATGGCGCCCACGCCCTCGGGTACCGCCTCCTGCATGAAGGTGCCGCGGGCCCGCACCGCCCGGACCGCGTCCGCCAGCGACAGCGAGCCCGCCGCCACCAGCGCCGAGTACTCCCCCAGCGAGTGTCCCGCCACGAAGGCCGGCGCCAGTCCCTGCTTGGAGAAGACGGCATGCGCCGCCACCGACACCGTGAGGATGGCCGGCTGCGTGTTGGCCGTCAGCTTGAGCGCCGACTCGGGGCCCTCGAACAGCATCTGGGAGAACTTCTCGCCCAGCGCCTCGTCGGCCGCCTCGAAGATGGCCCGGGCCTCGGGGAACTTCTCGTACAGGTCCTTCCCCATGCCGACAGCCTGGCTGCCCTGCCCGGGGAAGACGAACGCGATCTTCGACATGCTTCCTACTCCCTCCCTGAATGACTCCCAGTGGCTACCAGCGCATCACCGCGCTGCCCCACGTCATCCCCGCGCCGATGGCCATCATCGCCACCACGTCGCCCTGCTTCAGCCGGCCGGCCCGGTTCGCCTCGTCCAGCGTCATGGGCAGGGACGCGGAGGACGTATTGCCGTATTCGTGCAGGTTGAGCCAACACTTATCGATGGGCAGCTCCAGCCTCTGTAGCACGGCTTCGAGGATGCGGAGGTTGGCCTGATGTGAAATGACGTGATCCACGTCCCGCACCGTCAGCCCGTTGGCCTTGAGGGCCGTGTGCGTCGAGTCCGCCAGCGCGCGCACCGCGAACTTGAAGACCTCGCGCCCATTCATGTGCAGCGTGTGCAGCTTCTCCTTCAGCACCTCCTCGCACGCGGGCTTGCTCGAGCCGCCGCCCGGGATGCAGAGGATGTCCGCGAGGGAGCCGTCCGTGTACAGGTGCGTGGAGAGCAGCCCGCGCCCGGCGTCCTCGGTGGGGGCGATCACCATGGCGCCCGCCGCGTCCCCGAAGAGCACGCAGGTGTTGCGGTCCTCCCAGTTCACCGTGCGGCTGAGCATCTCCGCGCCGATGACGAGCGCGCGCTTCACCTGGCCGGTGCGGATGAACTGGTCCGCTACGTTGAGGGCGTAGAGCGAGCCGGAGCACGCCGCCGACACATCGAAGGCGAAGGCGTTCTTCGCCCCCAGCTTGGCCTGCACCACCGCAGCACAGGAGGGCATGGGCATGTCCGGCGTGACGGTGCCCACCACGATGAGCCCCAGCTCCTCCGGCCGGACTCCCGCCATCTCCAGCGCTCGCCGGGCCGCCTGCACGGCCATGTCGCTGGTCGTCTCGCCGGGCGCCGCCACGCGACGCTTGCGGATACCGGTGCGCTCGGTAATCCACGCGTCCGTCGTGTCGACGATCTTTTCGAGGTCGGCGTTGGTCAGGACCTTCTCCGGTGCGTACGAGCCGGTACCGATGATCTGCGTGCGTGCCAAGGTGCCCCCTGTGGGTGTACCGGACACGAACGCTCCGCGCGGGCTCTCTAATCGGAAAAGACCTCCTCTGTCGCCCCCTTTCCCCGTTGGCGAGCGGGGAGCCAGGCGGTGGAGTCCGCAACGCACCGCGCCAACTCGGCGCGTAATCCGGCGCGGGCTGTTTGAAGCGCGGCCTCGAGCGCCTGCTGCAACGCCCGGGGCGAGCTGCGGCCATGGGCCACGATGCCCACGCCCTCGATGCCGAGCAGCGGCGCGCCTCCGTACTCCGCGTAGTCCATCATCTTCTTCAGGCCCGCGAAGGTGGGCTGGAGCAGCAGCGCGCCCAGCTTCTCCGGCAGGCCCCCGCGCCGCTCGATGGCCGAGCGCAGCAGCCCCGTGACGGCCGCCGCCACTCCCTCGGACGCCTTGAGCACCACGTTGCCCGTGAAGCCATCGGTGACGACGACCTCCACGTTCCCGGAGAAGAGATCCTTCCCCTCCACGTAGCCGATGAAGTCCAGCGTCGAGGCACGCAGCAGCGCGGAGGCCTCGCGGGTGAGGGAGGTGCCCTTGGAGGGCTCCTCGCCATTGGAGAGCACCGCCACGCGCGGACGGGGGATGCCCAGGCGGGCGCGCACGTACGCCTCGCCCAGCACCGCCCACTGGGCCAGGTGCACCGGCCGGCACTCGACGTTCGCCCCCGCGTCCAGCAGCAGGCAGCGCCCTCCCCCCTCCACCGTGGGCAGCAGCGTGGCGATCGCCGGACGCTCCACCCCGGGGATGCGCCCGAGCACCAGCAGCGCCCCCGCCATCACCGCCCCCGAGTGGCCCGCCGACACCAGGGCCTCCGCCTCCCCCCGGCGCACCAGCTCGAAACCCACCCGGAGGGAGGAGTCCTTCTTGCGGCGGATGGCGGAGAGGGCGTGATCCTCCATCTCCACCACCTCCGAGGCGGGATGGAGGCGCACGTTGGCCGGAGCCCCCCCCGCGCGGGCCAGGGGCTCGCTCAGACGCGCCAGGTCACCCACGAGCACCACCTCGTGCTCCGGGTGCTCGCGCGCGAACAAGAGGGCCCCCTGCACGGGGGCCTCGGGGGCATGGTCACCCCCCATCGCATCCAGGACGAGCCTCATCGCGGGCGCATCCTTCCATGGACGCCCCGAGCCTGGGAGCACGGAGAGCGGGCGGGTGGACACCTCGGGCCGGCCGAGCGTAAGAATGGGGCCGGCCCGGCTCCAGTTGGACAGGGCACGGTGGACCCCCGCACACGCGCGTTGACTCACACGCTCCGAGCGGCTAGGGTCCGCCGCCTTCCGAGCTTTTGCCGGTCGGGACCGGTGGGAAACCCCGGGGTCCAGGGCCGTGACGATATAGAGGTGAGCCGTGGGTGTTCCCAAGAAGCGTACGTCCAAGATGCGTCGTGACCGCCGCCGGGCGGCGAACAACAACCTGCGCAGCGCCGTGCAGGTGATTCAGTGTGCCAACTGCAAGGAGCCGGTGCTCCCGCACCGCGCTTGCGCCGCCTGCGGCTTCTACAAGGGCCGCGAGACGGTGCCGGGCGCCCAGGCGTGAGGCACTGACTCCAGCTCCGCGCTGGAAGGCACGAAGGCCGCTCCCTCTCCCGAGGGGCGGCCTTTCTGCTTTGGAGCGTCCCCTCTCCCCTCGCCTCACCGGGCGGCCCGCGTGTCCTCGCAGTCGCTCCCCGGGATGGGGGGCGGCTCGGACTCGAGCAGGTGCGGGGGCGCTATCTCCCCCTCGTCCCGCATCCGCAGCGCCAGGTCGATCCGCGTCGCGGCGTTGATGAGCCCCAGGTGGCTGAAGGCCTGGGGGAAGTTGCCCAGCTGCTGGCGGGTGAGCGGGTGGATCTCCTCGGCGAGCAGCCCGAGGTGGTTGGCCGCCTCGGCGTGGGTCATGAAGACGTTCTCCGCCTCCTCGAGCCGGTTGGAGAGGGCCAGCGCCTCGACGAGCCAGAAGCCGCACAGGAGGAAGCCCCCCTCCGGCCCCGCCACCCCGTCATCCATGCGGTAGCGCTTGAGGAACCGGCCCGCGCCCAGCTCGGCGCGCAGCCAGTCGATGGTCCCCTGGACGAGCGGCTCGCAGGCCCGGAAACACCCGGCGATGGGCAGCAGCAGCAGCGAGGCATCCGGCTCGTTGCCCCCGTAGAAGCCCACGAAGTGCCGGCCCGTGGGGTCCACGCCGTGGCGGAGGATGTCCTGGCGGATGAGCTCCGCCTCCCGGGCGCACGCCTCCTGGAGCTCCGGCTCGGCGAAGAGCCGCGCCAGGTGCTGGCCCCGGTGCAGCCCCAGCCAGCACATGAGCTTGGAGTGCACGTTGTGGCGCATCTCCCGGCGTGGCTCCCAGATGCCATGGTCCGGCTCGCGCCAGCGGCGGGCGGTGGTCAGCAGCACCCGCTTGAGCAGCTCCCAGGTGCGCAGCGGCAGGCGGCCGCCGAACCGCTCGTAGAGGTACGCCGCGTCGAGCAGCGCGCCCGCGGTGTCGAACTGGAGCTGATCCCTCGCGTCGTTGCCGATGCGCACCGGGCTCGAGCCCTGGAAGCCGGCCAGATGGGGCAACAGCCGCTCCTCGGGCACCGGGCCCCCGTCCAGCGAGTACATCACCTGGAGCGTCTCGCCGTGCTTCAGCGTGTCGCGCACGAAGTAGAAGAAGTCGCGGGACTCGTTGGGGTAGCCGATGACGTTGGTGGCGCGCACGGCCATGGCCGCGTCACGCACCCAGCTATAGCGGTAGTCCCAGTTGCGCGGGCCCCCAATCCACTCGGGCAGCGAGGTGGTGGCCGCGGCCACCATGGCCCCGGTGGGCGCGTACATGAGCAGCTTCAGCACCAGCGCCGAGCGCAGCACATGGTGGCGCCACGGCCCCTCGTACTGGAGCTGCCGGGACCAGTCCCGCCAGGCCTGGCGCGTGGCCCGGAGCAGCTCGAAGGGACGGTACGCGGCGACGGGCTCGGGGCGATCCGAGTCCCACGCCAGCACCATCCACCGCCGCTCCCCCGTGCCCAGCTTGATGCGCGCCCGGAGGCCCCCGGTGTCCCGGGGCGCCCACTGCACGTCCCCATCGAGCACCGCGACCATCCGCTCGCCCAGCGAGCCCTTCGCCACCAACCCGTGCTCCTCGCGCTCCACCCGCGTCTCGGACTCCCCGTACTTGAAGCGCGGATCGAAGACGACGTCGAGCTCGAGCGAGCCCTCCACGCACTCGATGCGCCGGTGCACCTCGTGGATGGTGGCGCGTGGATCATTCGTCCACGGCATGTAGTCGATGATCCGCACCACGCCCTGGCGCTCCACCCGGAAGAGCGTCTCCAGGACGTTGGTGTCCGGGTCGTAGCGCTGGAGGCTCTCGAAGGGCCAGACGGCCGGAGTGATGCCGGTGTAGCCGCCGCGCTCGTCGTCGAGGATGCCCGCGAAGACGCTCGGGCTGTCGAAGCGCGGGAAGCACAACCAGTCGATGATGCCGTCGGGGCGGACCAGGGCACACGTAATCCCATCGCCAATCAGCCCGCGGCTGGCCAGGGAGAGCTCCCGGTGAGAGCCCGGATTCGAGAACCGGAACGGCCGATTCATCCTCTTGGCGGCGCTGTACAGGTCCATGCGTGGAGCCCTCGTTCTTCCACCAAGGGTAGGAATCCTCGCGGACGGTGAGTGAAGCCGTGCCCCCACCAGCCGGGCATCCGAGTCCCAGGAGGGCTCCACCGGCCCGGGGAATCAACCGTGAATCCCGGGCTCCTCCGCGCATTGACGCGTCAAGGGCCCGGGCTGACGCGTCAACCGCGGCTCCGTCACGATTCCGTGACTCCACGAGCCCCCCTCGCGGCCCGTGCCTCCGGGGACTTACGCTCGGTGCCGTTCTGGCGTGGCCCGTGCAAATGGGCCACGCGCGAACGGAGCTCGTCCTCACCGGGAAGATCAATGGAAGCCATCATCAATCAACTGAAGTCGTTGGCCCTCACCGAAGCCCTCCCCTTCATCCTCAAGGCGGTGGGAGCACTGGTGCTGTGGTTCGTGGGGCGCACCGTCATCAACGGCTTCCGGCGCGTGCTCAACATGGCGCTGCAGAAGCGCCAGCTCGACGCCACGCTCATCCGCTACATCGAGTCGCTCTTCACCGGCTCCCTCACCATCCTGCTGCTGCTGGCCCTCCTGGGAATGATGGGGGTGGAGACCACCTCGTTCGCCGCGCTGCTGGCCGCCGCGGGCATCGCCATCGGCGCGGCCTGGTCCGGCCTGCTGGCCAACTTCGCCGCGGGCGTCTTCCTGCTCGTGCTGCGCCCCTTCCGCGTGGGCGATGAGGTCAACGCCGCCGGTGTCGCGGGCATCGTGCAGGAGATCGGCCTGTTCACCACCACGATCGACACCCCGGAGAACGTGCGCATCTCCGTGGGCAACAACCAGCTCTTTGGCGGCAACATCGTCAACCTCACCCACCACCCGCACCGGAAGATCGTCGTCAAGGTGCCCGTGCTGCACGGCACGGACGTGCCCACGATGATCCGCGCCCTCGAGGAGCGCATGAAGGTGGTGCCCAACGTCCTGGCCACGCCCGCCCCCGCCGTCGACGTGGCGGAGTTCACCGTGCTCGGACCCGTGCTGGCGGTGGGCGTGTACTGCAAGCCCCAGCTGGCCACGCCCACCCAGGACGCCGTCGGCCTCGCCGCCGCGGAGATCCTCCTCGCCTCCGGCTACACGGTTCCCATGCAGACCGCCCAGCAGGTCCTCGCCGCCAAGGCGGGCTGAAGCACGCCGGGGGAGCACGTCCGGGAGAGGAGGACAACCCCCAGCCTGGCGGCCGGGCCCTCCTCCGTCCCGATGTGTGAAGTGAGCGGAATAACGGGTGGCATTCGCCCGCATGAAGCACTCCCTCACGCGTGGGCGAACCCTGTGGCTCTGTCTGGTGCTGGTGAGCTCCCTCCCAGCCCGGGCCGCGTCCCACCCCAGCCTCTTCTTCGCGGCCAGCGAGGTCCAGGGCCTGCGCCAGAAGGCCCAGACGTCCCATGCGGCCATCTACCAGCCCCTGCTGAAGGCCACGACGGGCTACCTGGACACGTCCATCGCCCCGTCGGGCCTCGTCACCTGGAAGACGACGGGCAAGACGCTGCAGCTGGACCGCCGCGAGGTGGGCAACCTGCTGGTGCTGTTCTCCTTCGTGGCGCAGCTGTCCACCGACGCCCGCCACCTCGACCTGGCCCGGAGCTGGCTGCTGACGGTGTGCTCGTGGGGAGACCTCGACCTCGACGGCACGCATGACCTCATCCAGGGGCACCTGCTCGGCGGTGCCGCGGTGGCCTACGACCTGGTGGCCCCGAAGCTCTCCGCCGCCGAGGCCTCGCGCGTCCGCGCCGTCCTCCAGCAGAACGCCAACGCCCTGACGCAGACCTCCAAGGGCGGCGAGTGGTGGGCCGACGAGTACCTGCAGAACCACAACTGGGTGAACCATGCCGCCATCGGGCTCGCGGCGCTGGCCACCCGGGGCGAGCTGCCCGACAGCACCACCCAGCCCTGGCTGGACCTGGCCACCCGCAACGCGCTCAAGGTGCAGCAGGTGATGGGCCTGGAGACGGACGGCCTCTGGCACGAGGGCTTCGCCTACGTGCTGTACGGGCTGAGCTGGTACCTGCCCTTCGTCAGCGCGCTCGAGCGGACCACCGGCGCCGACGTGGGCGACCTGGGCCTGGTGCGGGCGATGCCCCGGGCCGTCGCCGCCACCTACCTCCCCGAGCGGCCGAGCCACTCCGTGCTGCTGCACGGCAACTTCTACGGCTTCAGCCCGGACATGGGGTTGATGCCCCTGCGCTACGCGGCGAAGCGCTACCGCGACCCGGTGGCCCAGGGCATGGCGGACACGTGGATGCGCGGCACGCCCTCCAACACCTGGGCCCCCGAGCTCAACCACCGCGTCTTCGAGTTCCTCTACTACGACGAGACCCTGGGCTCCGCGGACGTGCGCGCCCTGCCCCTGGACTGGTACGGCGACAGCCAGCAGGCGGCGGTGTTCCGCAGCGGTTGGGACAAGGGCTCGCTGCTCTTCGCGCTCAAGAATGGCCCCTACGGCGGCATGGCCGGGTGGCAGTGGCTCAAGAGCGGCATGGAGCCGCGCGGCACCCTCAACTTCGCCCACGACCACGCCGACGACAACGGCTTCTACCTCTACGGCAATGGCTCGTGGCTCGCGCCCGAGGCGGCCGGTTACTACATCGGCCACACGGGCTCGCCGGGGCCCTCGGCCAACCAGACCGTCTTCCACAACTCGCTGACCATCGACGGCACGGGCCAGCTCGGCGAGGGCGTGCGCGACAAGAGCGACTCCGCCGCCAATTACAGCTGGTACCTCGGCCGCAAGGGCGGCATCCCCTTCTTCGGCTCCAGCGACCATTTCGGCTACGCCCTCGGCGACGGCTCCTCGCTCTACGCCTCCACCCTCGGGCTGCGCCGCTGGGACCGCCATGCCCTCTTCCTGGACCGCAAGTGGGTGGTGCTGCGCGACGTGGTGCAGGCCTCGAAGTCCCACGTCTACCGCTGGTCCTGCCACTTCATGAACGGCGCCACCCGCGAGAGCTCCTGGCTCCACGGGCGCGGCGAGAACGGCCAGGCGCTCGGGGTCGCCGTGGTGGCCCCCCCGTCCTTCGACGCCACCTTCACCGAGCAGCGCCCCGTCAACATCCAGAAGCTCAACGCCGCCGGCCTCGCCGTCAACGCCGAGGTGAAGCCCACCAGCGCCTCGGCCAACGTCACCTTCCTCACCGCCCTGGTGCCGGCGCAGGAGTCCACGTGGGCCTCGCGTCCGGTGGTGAAGCCGCTCGATGCCAACGTGCCCGACGCCGGGCTCAAGCTGACCGAGGGCACCTCCACCGTCTACGCCCTCTTCAACGACCTGCCCGAGCAGAACCGGAGCGCGAGTGGCCTGCGGCTGGCGGGGCTCGCGGGCGTCATCCGCTACGAGGGCTCCTCGCCCACCCGCGCCCTGCTCGTCCGGGGCACGAGCCTCGACGATGCCTCGCGCACGCTCATCAGCCAGGCGGACCCCACGCGAGTCCTGGAGGCCGACGGGCTCTCCTCCGACACGCTGCGGCTGTCCGGAAACGTCACCGGCTCGCCCCGCGTCTACGCGCCCCGCGCCACCCGCGTGGTGTGGAACGGCGTGGACGTCCCCTTCCACCGCGACGGCGACGCCATCGTGGTGGGCACCACCGACAACGTGCCCGCGCCCTCCACCGGCACCGAGTCCCCGGACTCCACCGGAACCCCGCCTCCCATCGACTCCCAGTCTCCCCTCGGCGACGAGCCCTCGGAGGGCCCCGGCTCGTCGATGCCTCCGCCCCTCGAGAGGCCGGAAACCGGCACCTCCGCGCCCGGCCTCCTCCGGCCCGGGGAGCTGTCGTGTGACGCGGGCGGCGGACAGCTCGTGCTCGCCGGGAGCCTGCTCACCCTGTGCGGAGCGCTGGCCCGTGCCCGGCGCCGGCCCTCGCGCAACCGGGCCTCGGACACCGGGCGGCCCTGACGCCTCCCTCGTCCGTCGGATACGGAGCACTCGCGGCGTCAGGTGAGAGGGCTCCGTACAATAAGTCGCGAAAGCCCGAGCTGCGGCGCTTCACGCACCTACCCGGCATTCCTAGTTTCCGCTCCGCGTCATCTGGGGGCGCGAGGGCGCCGGGGAGAGCGGGCATGGACGAGCAGGAAATCCTGGACGGACGGTTCGAGGCGGAGAGGGAGGAAGCGCCCCCGGTGCTGGCCTTGGTCCCAGAGGCGGTGGAGCGCCGCCGGGCGCCCCGGAACGAGCCCCTGCCCGGATTCGAGGAGGAGCTCTTCTCCTCGGAGCTTCCTCCCGAGGCGCTGGCCCGCTGGGCCTCCGAGTCGGACTTCTTCGATCAGGTGGCGGAGAAGCAGACGGCCCTGCCGTTGGATGCGCTCACGCTCGAGCGCTACCAGGCCACGCGGCGGCCGTGGTTCAACAAGGAGTTCCGCTTCCGGGTGATGGGCGACTTGCGCGGCAAGCGCGTGCTGGACGTGGGCTGCGGCGATGGCAGCAACGCCATGCTGATGGCCCGCTTCGGCGCCCGGGTGACGGGCCTCGACATCTCGCCCCGCTCCATCGAGCTGTGCAAGCGCCGCGCGGAGCTCGACGGTGTCGCGGAGTCCACCCGCTTCATCTGCTCCCCGCTGGAGACGGCGGATCTGCTCGAGGGCTCCTTCGACATCATCTGGGGAGACGGCGTGCTGCATCACCTCATCCCCGAGCTGGACGGGGTGATGCGCAAGCTCGTGAGCTGCGCCAGGCCCGGGGCCCTCTTCGTGTTCTCCGAGCCGGTGTGCCTCTCGCCGTTGATGCGCAAGCTGCGCAAGCGCCTCCCCATCCACACGGATGCCACGCCCAACGAGCGGCCGCTCGAGCGGGCCGAGCTGGCCCTCATCCAGCGTTACCTGCCCCAGCTGGAGCTGCGCTGGTTCAGCTTCCTGTCCCGGATGGATCGCTTCTTCCTGCGCGACAACAACTTCGAGCGCTCCTCGAAACCGCGCCGGCTGGTCGCGGACGTGCTCGGGTGCACCGACCGGGCGCTCCTCTCGGTGCCCGGGCTGCAGCTGCTCGGGGGCATGTGCGTGATGTACGGGCACCTTCCCGAGCAGGGCTGAGCACTCGTAGTCGACTACGAGTGATGCAGCACACAGCCCCACATCACTCGTAGTCGACTACGAGTGAGCGGAGGAAGCGGCGTCAGCCCTGGAGCTTGATGTTCTTGAGCGCCGCGAGGCGCGGGTCCACGAACTTCGTTTCGCAGCCGCACTGCTTGTCGTTGAGGTTCTGGCCGCAGTTCGTGCACAGCCCGCCGCAGTCCTCGCGGCACACGGCGCTCATCGGCAGGGCCAGCAGCAGCTGCTCCCGGACGATCGGCTCGAGGTCGATCACCTTGCCGTCGAACACCTCCTCGTCCGTGGCATCCATCGCGAACGAGCCACCGCTCTCGCCGTGGCCCCGGTCCTTCTCCTCCAGCTCCTCCTCGTCGAGCACGCCCTCGCCGCGGACGAGCGACTCGGGCACGAGGTTGATGGTGAAGGACACGGGCAGTTCCAGCTTCGCCTCGGTGAGGCAGCGCTTGCAGTCGGCCACCACGCGCGAGGTGAACTTGCCCGAGAGCAGCACGCCGCCGCTCACCTTGCGAAAGTCCGCGGAGACCTTCAGGGGCTCGGTCGCCCGGAAGCCAGAGCCCTCGAGCGTGGCTCCGAGCAGCTCCAGGTTCATCTGCTCATCGACGTGGAGCCCCGCGTCGCGAATTTGGTCAATCTTTACGAGCATCTACTGACTTCCTATCCAAAAAGGGGCGCGCATCATGGGGAGGGTCCCCCCCGCAGTCAACGCGCCAGAACCTCAATAGATGTCACCGGGCCGTGGCCGTTGCGCGGCCGTCCACGAGCTAGAGGGGTGCCTGCCCGTCTGCTAGGGTGCCCGCCAATGTCCGTCCGGCCGCATCGCATGGTGGCGAGTCTCGTGGTGGCGAGCCTGCTGTCCCCCGGCGCCTCGCTCGCCCGGCCCCTCTTCCCGCGTCCCCTCCTCTTCCAGGTGGCCCCGGCCCGTCCGGAGATCGCCCGCGCGCAGCAGCAGATAGAGGACGGCGAGTTCGAGGAGGCCGTGAAGACGTTGGAGGCCGGGCTCGACGCGCCGGACGTCACGGATGATCAGCTCGTGGAGCTCTACCGCCTGCTCGGGCTCACCTCGCTGTACCTGGGCGACGAGGCACGGGCACGCGAGGCCTACGAGATGCTGCTGCAGGCCCGGCCCGACTACGAGCTGCCGCGCACCGCGCCTCCGAAAATCCGCCAGCTCTACGCGCGCATCAAGGAGGACATCAAAAGCCGCCGCGTGCGGCCCGTGACGCTCCAGGTGGAGCCGCTGCCGGACACCCGGGGCGGCGAGCCGGCGAGGGCCGAAGCGCGCATCCGGGACATGGCGCTCGGGGCGCGGGCGCGGCTCTTCTACCGGCGCGCGGGTGCCCAGGCCTACAGCTCGGTGGACTTCGCGCGCGAGCGCACGGACAAGGAGCGCTACAGCGCCACCATCCCCGCCTACGAGCTGCCCGCGGGCGCCTCGGCCTACGAGGTGGAGTACTACTTCGAGGTGACGGACGCGGCGCAGCGGCGGCTGGCCGGACGGGGCGATGCCTTCACGCCGCTCGTCTTCCAGGTGGCCCCCGAGAAGGGCGAGGTGGCCACGTCCAGCGAGCGCCCCTGGTACAAGAGCCCGTGGCTCTGGGTGGCGGTGGGCGCGGTGGCCGTGGGAGGCACCGCGGGCGCCGTCGTCTACGCCACCTCCGACGAGCGGGGCCGCGTCCCCATCACCATCCGCGTCAATCCATGACTCCGCGCACTTCCCTCCTCGTCCTGCTGGGCGCCACCCTCGCCGCCGGTTGCGGGGCCGAGCCCTCTTCGTCCGGAACCCGCCTCGGGCTGGACGTGCTCATCGATCGCGCCGTGGCCGATGAGCTGGGCGCCTTCCAGGTGGTGGTGCTGCCGGAGGGCCAGTCGCGCGTGTGCGCCGAGCTACAGCGCACCTGCCTCAACCAGCAGGTGAAGGCGGACGAGCCGCTCCTCCTCCAGGGCCCGGACGGCAAGAAGGCGCGCGCGCTGCGCTTCGAGGCGGGGCTGTCGGGTGGGGCGGGTGGCTCGCAGGAGCTGGCCGTGGACATCCCGGTGGGCCGCGACTACGTCGTCATCATCGAGGCGCTCTCGCGCTCCAGCCCGCCGCGCTTCCTGGGCAGCTCCTGCAACTACCTCGAGTCCGTCAGCGCCAGCCGCAACGACGCGCTCATCGCCGCCCCCATCACCCTCACGGGTGGCGAGTGCGATCCGACGTTCGCCCCCTGAACGCAGGGCGGCCGGGCGGGCCTTGTCACCCAGGCGTCACGTGCTCGTCATTCAGCCGCCATGGGCGATCTGCTACGCCAGCGGTGTGAAACCGGGGGGCGCGGAGGACTGATGGCACGCATCCTGATCATCGAGGACGAGCAGGACCTGTCCGGACTGGTGGAGTACAACCTCCGGGCGGCGGGATTCGAGGCGGAGGCCGCGGGCACGGGCGCGAGCGGGCTGGCCCGGGCGCGCGCCCAGGTGCCGGACCTCATCCTGTTGGACCTGATGCTGCCGGACCTGGCGGGCAGCGAGGTGTTGCGCATGCTCAAGAGCGACACCGAGCTGCGCAAGGTGCCCGTCATCATCGTGAGCGCCAAGGGCCAGGAGTCGGACCGCATCCAGGGCCTGGAGCTGGGCGCGGACGACTACGTGGTGAAGCCCTTCTCGGTGCGCGAGCTGCTGCTGCGGGTCAAGGCGGTGCTGCGGCGCTCGGACGCGGAGGAGGGCCCGGCGGCCGTGCTGGCCTCCGGGGACATCCAGCTCGACACCTCGCGCCACCAGGTGCGGGTGAAGGGCCAGGAGGTGGTGCTCACCGCGCTGGAGTTCCGCCTGCTGCGCACGCTGCTGGAGCGCTCGGATCGCGTGCAGACGCGCGAGGTGCTCCTCTCCGACGTCTGGGGCATCCAGGCGGAAATCCACACCCGCACGGTGGACACGCACATCAAGCGCCTGCGCGAGAAGCTCGGCCCCGCGGGCGACATCATCGAGACGGTGCGCGGCGTGGGCTACAAGCTCAGCCCCGCGTAACCCCCAGCCTCCCCTTCCATGCCGCTGCCCCTGCGCCTCTTCCTGGTTCCGCTGCTCGCCCCCGCGCTCGCGGCGCTCGTCCTCTTCCTGCTGCTGGGCTGGAGGATGGACGCCGTCTTCGTGTCGCTCGCCACCCTCACCGGCTCCGCGCTGACGCAGCTGGCGGCCCGGGATGCGCTCAAGCGGCAGCTGCTCACGCTCGCCCGTCAGGTGCGCACCCGCGCCGAGGGCAATGCCCCGGGCACCCGGGAGGACGAGAAGGACCGGCTCGAGGAGGTGGCCAACCTCCAGGGCGCCATCGACTCGCTGCACCAGCAGCTCTCCGCGCGCAACGCCGGCCTCAACCAGGAGGCGCGCACCCTCACCGCCGTGCTGGACGGCATGGCCGAGGGCCTCTGGGTGACGGACGCCGAGGGCACCGTGGTGCACCACAACGACGCCCTGCGCGACATGCTGCGGACGACGGGGCCCATCATCGGCCAGCGGCCCCTGGCCCTCCTGCGCAACGACGCGCTCAACGAGGCCGTCACCCGCGCCTGCCGCGAGGCTGCCTCCACCCGCCTCGAGCTGACCCTGGAGGGCCTGTTCCCTCGCACGCTCGCCATCCGGGTGACGCCGGTGGGCCGGGACATCCCCGGCAGCGCCGCCGTCTTCCACGACGTCACCGAGCTGCGCCACCTGGAGAAGGTGCGCAAGGACTTCGTCGCCAACGTCTCCCACGAGCTGCGCACCCCCATCACCGCCATCCGCGGCTACGCCGAGACGCTCCAGGGCGGCGCCCTCCAGGACACCGTCATGGCGCCCAAGATGGTGGACATCATCCACCGCCAGTCCGAGCGCCTCTCGGAGCTGGTGGAGGATCTGCTCGAGCTGTCGCGGTTGGAGTCACGCGAAGTGAAGTTGCAGGTGACGGACGTGCCGCTGGCGGTGGCCGCGGCCCGGGCCGCCGAGGTGGTGCGGCACAAGGCCGGGCGCAAGAACATTACGGTCGAGCTGCACGTGCCCACGGGGCTGGTGGGGCGGGGAGACGAGCGGGGGCTGGAGCAGGTGCTGCTCAACCTGCTGGACAACGCGGTGAAGTACACGCCCGAGGGGGGCCGGGTGACGGTGACGGGCGTGCAGGAGGACGGGCGGTGCGTGGTGCACGTGAAGGACACCGGGGTGGGCATCGAGCCCAAGCACCTGGCCCGCATCTTCGAGCGCTTCTACCGGGTGGACAAGGGACGGAGCCGGGACATGGGGGGCACGGGCCTGGGACTGTCCATCGTCAAGCACCTGATGAGCGCCATGGGCGGCGAGGTCCGGGTCGATAGCCAGCCGAACGAGGGCTCCACCTTCACGATTTTCCTTCCAGCGGCGGTGCCCTCGGAGGCGGCGGCGGGTTAGGATGGGCCATCCATGCGGGTTGCCATCCTCGCCGACATTCACGGGAACCTCCCCGCCTGCGAGGCCGTCCTCGAGGACATCGCCCGCGTCGCGCCCGACTACATCGTGGCCGCGGGAGACCTGGCGCTGCGGGGCGCGCACCCGCGCGAGACGGTGGAGCTGCTCTTCGATCGCTGCGATGCGATCCTCATGGGCAACACCGACTGCTACCTGGCGGGCCACTACCTGGGCGGGGCCTACCGCGAGCGGGACCACTGGAAGACGGAGCTGCTCCAGTGGACGAGGGATCAGCTCGGTGAGCCGTGGCTCAAGAAGCTGGGGGCGCTGCCCTTCTCCCAGCGCTACTCGCCGCGGCGGGGGCAGGACCTGTTCGTCTGCCACGCCAACCCGCGCAACCTCGAGGACTCGCTGGACCCGACGCTGGACGAGAACACGGTGCGCCGCTACTTCCAGAACCTGGATGCGGCCGCGTGTGCGTTCGGCCACCTGCACTTCCCCTACCGGCGCCGCGTGGGCCGGCTGCTGATCGCCGACGTGGCGAGCGCCGGCATTCCCCGCGACGGAGACCTGCGCCCCGCCTACGGCGTCTTCACCTTCACGCCCAAGGGCTGGCGGGTGCAGATCCGCCGCGTGCGCTACCCGGTGCGCAAGGCGACCCAGGCGCTCACCGCGCGGCGAGTGCCCGGCGGGCCGCTGCTCATCCACAAGCTCGTCGAGGCGCGCTACCGCCACCACAAGGCGTTGATGGAGGCCGCGCGGCGCCACTCGGGCCTGCCGCCTCCGGGCCCGGTGCTGCGCCCGCCTCCGGGGGCCAACATCCCCCACACGCCGACGCCGCTGGAGCTGCCGGTGGTGGTGCCTCCGTTCCTCAAGCAGGCCGTGGGCGACGAGGGCCACCACGAGCCCACCGAGGACATGCCGCCCCCGCTGTCCTCCGTTCAGGACATGGACGACTGAGCCGGCGACTCAGCGCTTCACCTTGTAACGCAGCCAGAGCAGGTCGCCCTTGCGCTTCTCCACGGAGAGCAGCTTGAGCGTGCGCGCGGGCCCCCTGCCCTCCTTCGCATCGAAGAGCGAGGGAGTGCCGATGGCACCATCCGCCACCGGCGCGATCAGCACGCTCAGCTCGTCGATGAGGTCCGTGGCCAGGAAGGAGCCGTTGATCTTCCCGCCCCCCTCGAGCAGCAGCGTCTTGATTCCGAACTCCTTCCGGAGCTTCTGGAGCACCCGCTTCAGGTTCAGGTCCTTCTTGCCGCCGAAGAGATACGAGACACCCCGGTCCCGGAGGAAGGCCAGGTAGTCATCCGAGACCTGCTCGGTCAGCACCGTGATGACGTGCTCCTCGTCGATGGAGCTCGATTTCCACGTGAGCTTGCCGGACGGGTCGAGCGCGATCGCGTAGGACCCGGCGTCGCGCCTCGCGATGAAGTCCGTGCGCGCGATCGGCTCCCCCTTCTTGCGCGCTGGAACCTTGGACTTGCCGGCATAGGGCTCCATGGAGACCCGGCCGATGATCCACGCCTCGGCGTCGAAAGTCGCGGCCGTGCGTTCGTACTCGGTCAGCAAGGTGCGAGGAATGTCCCAGCCCGAGGTCACGATGCGTCCGTCGACCGAGGGAACCATGTGGCAGATCACATAGGGCCGCTTCGTCGTATCCATCTGTCGTCTCCGCGATGAAAGGCGGCAGGATACGCACGACGCGGGGACGTTGCTTGCCTCTCCTGCGCCAGAAGCCTAGGGACGCGGCCCGAAATGTCGCCTCACCAGATGCCCCTGCTGCTCGTCCGCCACGCCGTGGCCGAGGACGTCCACCCCCTCGGAGACGAGGCCCGCGCCCTCACCGTCGAGGGCCGCGCCGCCTTCCGCACCCACGCGCGCAAGCTGGCGCGTCTCACGCCCATGGCGGGCATCGTCACCAGTCCCCTGCTGCGCGCGGTGCAGACCGCGGAGCTCCTCGCCGAGGCCTTCGGTCTGGGCCGCGTGGAGGTCCACCCCGCCCTGCTGCCCGGCCCCCACGCCCACAAGCACATCCTCCGCCTGGCGCGCGAGCTGGGCGCGGGCTGGATGCTGGTGGGCCACAACCCCTCCCTCTCCCGCGCCGGCGAGCTCGCGCTCGAGCTGGACACCCTGCCCGGCAAGCTGCGCAAGGGCACCGCGCTCGCCCTCCACCCCGAGGGCAAACACTTCTCCTTCGCGTGGATGGCCGCGCCGGGCCGCCCCCTCTTACGCCCCGAGAATTTGCAGTCCGATTAGCAAAAGTCACACAGTTGTCGCAAATAGGTCACCACGGCGCGAACGGTCGGCCCCAGAGTGCGCGGCCGCCATGGCCCACGTCCTCATTGTCGATGACGAGCCCGATCTCGCCCAGCTCATCGACTTCAATCTCCGCGCCGCCGGGTTCTCCACCCGCGTGGCACCCACCGGTGAGTCGGCGATCTCCGCGGCTCGCGAGCAGCGCACGGATGTCGTCCTGCTGGACCTGATGTTGCCGGACATGCCCGGCGTGGAGGTCTGCCGGCAGCTGCGCGCCACCACCGACACCCGTGACGTGCTCATCGTCATGCTCACCGCCCGGGGCGAGGAGGCCGACCGCGTGCGCGGCTTCGAGGTGGGCGCCGACGACTACGTCACCAAGCCCTTCAGCGTGCGCGAGCTCGTCCTGCGCCTCAAGGCCATCCTCCGCCGCAGCGGCCAGGGCCAGGACAGCGCCGCCCCGCTCAAGCTCGGCCCGCTCACGCTCGACGTCTCCGCCCACCGCTTCTACGTGGAGGGCAAGGAGGTGACGCTCACCACGCTCGAGTTCCGCCTGCTCGAGCACCTCCTGGCCCGCGTGGGCCGCGTGCAGTCGCGCGAGCAGCTCCTCGAGCAGGTGTGGGGCCTGTCCAGCAACCTGGAGACGCGCACCATCGACACCCACGTCATGCGCCTGCGCGACAAGCTCGGGCCCGCGCGCGCCTACCTCGAGACGGTGCGCGGCGTGGGCTACCGCATCGTCGAGCCGGGCTCGGCCTGAGCGTCTTTTGCCTGGTTGTCACGTGGCTTCCCTGAAACAGCCACAGACGGTCCGTAGAGGGTGTTCCGCCGCTGTCCGACAGCGGGCGAAAAACACCGGAGCCCCTCTACGTCATGCGCAACCTGATCGCCGCGGTCCTCACCTTCGCTTCTGGCGCAGTCCTGGCCCAGGAGACCCCTCCCGCCGCCCCCGAGACCGCCACCACCACGGGGAGCACCGACGAGCGGGTGACGAACACCGAGGGCAAGGTCGCCTCCATCGAGGAGCAGCTCGCCGAGCTCAAGAGCGCGCTCTCCCCGCTCACGAAGCTGAAGTTCTCCGGCTACATCCAGGGCCGGTACGAGTGGGAGGAGGCGCGCGAGGATGGCACGGGCGGCTTCAGCCGCTTCACCGTGCGCCGTGGCCGCCTCAAGGCCACCTACACGGGAGACATCGCCCAGTTCGTGTTGCAGCTCGACGCGGTGCCCACCGGCGTGACGCTCAAGGACGCCGAGGCCACGCTCTTCATCCCCGGCACCAGGCAGCACATGGCGCTGACGGTGGGCCAGATGAAGTGGCCCTTCGGTTACGAGGTGCCGCAGTCCTCGAGCGACCGCGAGTTCCCCGAGCGTACCCGCGTCGTCCGGGCCTTCCTCCCGGGCGAGCGTGACCGCGGCGTGAAGTACAGCGGCAGCTACAGCGTCTTCCGCCTCAACGCCGGCCTCTACGACGGTACGGGCACCAGCTACCCGGGCTTCACCGGCGTGGACAACGACAAGGAGAAGGACTTCGTCGGCCGCGCGGGCTTCGACCTGAAGTGGCTCTCCGGCGGCATCTCCGGCTGGTACGGCCACACCCTCGTCAAGGGCGCCTCCGACGCCTTCCGCATGGCCCACGAGCGCAGCCGCCTCGGCGCGGACCTGCAGGTGTACCTGGACGTGCTGCCCTTCGGCGCCACCGCCCTCAAGGGTGAGTACATCCGCGGCAAGACGTACGTGAGCGGCACCACCGAGCTGGTGGATCGCGTGGCCAGCGGCTGGTACGCGCTGCTGGTGCAGAACCTCGGCCTCGAGAACGCCGTGGCCATCCGCTACGACTACTTCGACCCGGCCAACGGCATCCCGGATGGCGTGGCGGCCCCCAGCTCGGATCGCCCGGCTGGCACCAATGGCATCGGCACCCTCGGCGCCACGGCCATCCACTACTTCGGCGAGAACCTGAAGGTCTCGCTCACCTACGAGCTGCCCATGACGGGCACCGCCGAGGGCTTCGCCAAGGACCCGCACGACAACCTGCTCACCGTCCAGATGCAGGCCCGCTTCTAGGCCTCGTCCCTACTCTTTCCTCAAGGAGAACCATCATGAAGAACCTCATCGCTTCCCTCGCCGCGGTGCTGCTGCTCGTCCTCCCGGTGGCCGCCCACGCGGGCACCGTCACCGTCAAGGGCTCGGACACCATGGTCATCCTCGGCCAGCGCTGGGCCGAGGAGCTCATGAAGAAGAACCCCTCCATCAAGCTGCAGGTGACGGGCGGCGGCTCGGGCGTCGGCCTCTCCGCGCTCATCAACGGCACCACGGACATCGCCATGTCCAGCCGCCCCATGAAGGACTCCGAGGGCGAGAAGCTGCGCACCCGCTTCAACACCACCGGCACGGAGATCTCCGTGGCCAAGGACGGCGTCACCTTCTACGTCAACGAGAGCAACCCCGTGGACGCCCTGACGATGGACCAGCTCAAGGGCATCTACCTGGGCGACATCACCAACTGGAAGCAGGTGGGCGGCCCGGACGCGCCCATCGTCGTCTACTCGCGTGAGAACTCCTCGGGCACCTACGTGTTCGTGAAGGACAACCTGCTCAACGGCGACGACTACACCTCCACCGCCCAGACGCTGCCCGGCACCGCCGCGGTGGTGAACGCGGTGGCCAAGGAGAAGCACGGCATCGGCTACGGCGGCGCCGCCTACGCCAAGGGCGTCAAGGAGCTGAAGCTCAAGAAGGGCAACGAGGCGCTCGCCCCCAGCGCGGAGAACATCAAGAGCGGCAAGTATCCGCTCTCGCGCGACCTGTACTTCTACCTGCGCAACAAGCCCACCGGCGACGCCAAGGCCTTCATCGACTTCGCCCTGTCCCCCGAGGGCCAGGCCCTGGTCACCAAGGTCGGCTACTTCCCGGTCAAGTAAGGGATTCCCCAGGCGCGAGCGTCACCAGATTGTCACCCAGCCCCGGACACAAGATGGATACACAGACCAGCATGCAGGGTCAGGGGCTCGTGGAAATGACAACGACAGTGGCGCCGCGCCTGTCTTCCGCCGCCCGGCGCAGGCAGCTCCGCGAGAAGGTCATCGCGGGCTTCATCACTGCGGTGGCCTTCACGGGGATCGCCGCACTGGTCCTCATCCTCGTCTTCGTCGCGAAGGAGGCGCTGCAGCTCTTCCTGGACGCCCAGGCGCGGCAGGAGGCGAGCCTCTCCAAGATGTTCCTGCCGCAGGTGGTGCGCGCCAACCGGCCGCCGGCCTTCGTGTGGCAGCCGGTGTCGTCGGTGCCGAAGGTGAGCATGATTCCGCTCTTCATCGGCACGCTGAAGACGACGCTGGTGTCCATGGTGGTGGCGGTGCCGGTGGGGGTGGCCGGCGCGCTCTTCGCCGCCGAGTTCGCCCCGCGGCGGCTGCGCGAAATCCTCAAGCCCACCATCGAGCTGCTGGCCGGTATTCCCTCGGTGGTGCTGGGCTTCTTCGCGCTGATGGTGCTCGCCAGCTTCATGCAGGACACGTTCGGGCTGGGCTCGCGGCTCAACGCGATTGTCGCGGGCCTGGGCCTGGCGCTGGCCATCGTCCCCGTCATCTTCACCGTGGCCGAAGACGCGCTCACCGCGGTGCCGCGCAGCTACCGCGAGGCCTCGCTGGCCCTGGGCGCCACGCCCTGGGAGACGGCCTGGAAGGTGGTGCTCCCGGCGGCCGCCCCCGGAATCCTCGCCGCGTGCGTGCTGGGCTTCGGCCGCGCCATCGGCGAGACGATGATCGTCCTGATGGCCTCGGGCAACGCGGCCATCACGTCCGCGAGCCTGACGGACTCGGTGCGCTCCATGTCCGCCACCATCGCCGCGGAGATGGGCGAGGTGGTGGTGGGCAGCCCGCACTACTCGCTGCTCTTCTTCATCGGCGTGGAGCTGTTCCTCTTCACCTTCGTCCTCAACATGCTGGCCAACGTGTGGACGAAGAAGGTCCTCCAGCGGTTGTCGGGAGCCGGAGCATGAAGCACACCCTGCGCCGGGCCGTGGGCGGAGCGCTCACGTCCCTCACCGGGCTCGCAGCGCTGCTCATCGTGGCGCTCCTGGCCATCATCCTCTTCGATGCCCTGAAGGGCGGGGCCGGGCACGTCACCTGGACCTTCCTCTCCCAGCCGCCCTCGGACGGCATGATGGGCGGCGGCATCTTCCCCGCGCTCTACGGCACCGCGGCGCTCACCCTGCTGATGACGCTGGCGGTGATGCCAGTGGGCGTGCTCACGGCGGTGTACCTGCACGAGTACGCCCCCCCGGGCTCGCTGCTGGCGCGCGCGGTGCGCGTGGCCGTGATCAACCTGGCGGGCGTGCCCTCCATCGTCTTCGGGCTCTTCGGCCTGGGCTTCTTCATCCACTTCGTGGGCGGGAGCATGGACCGGCTGATGGGCTACCAGGAGCTGCACTGGGCCCAGCCGGGCATCCTCTGGGCCTCGCTCACCCTGGCGGTGCTCACCCTGCCCGTCGTCATCGTCGCCACCGAGGAGGCGCTGCGCGCGGTGCCCCTGGACCACCGCACGGCGAGCCTCGCGCTGGGCGCCACCAAATCCCAGACGCTGGCGCGGGTGGTGCTGCCGGGCGCCCTGCCGGGCATCCTCACCGGCGCCGTGCTCGCCATCTCCCGCGGCGCGGGCGAGGTGGCCCCCATCCTCTTCACCGGCGCGGCCTACTTCCTCCCCGACCTGCCCCACACGCTCAACTCCCAGTTCATGCACCTGGGCTACCACACCTACGTGCTCGCCACGCAGTCCCCGGATGTGGAGGCCACCCGGCCCCTGTTGTACGCCACGGTGCTCGTCCTGCTCGCGCTCACCTTCGCCCTCAACCTCGTCGCGGTGCTCATCCGCGCCCGCACCCGCAGGCGCGCCTCCGCGGCCCACTGACACCGAGCCATGTCCCTCTCCCCCGCTGCTACCTCGCGCATCAAGATGGAGGCGCGCGAGCTCTCCCTCCTCTACGGCGCCAAGACGGCCGTGAAGGCGGTGAGCCTCGCCCTGCCCGAGCACCAGGTGACGGCCCTCATCGGCCCCTCCGGCTGCGGCAAGTCCACCTTCCTGCGCTCGCTCAACCGGATGAACGATCTCATCCCGGGCGCCAGCCACCAGGGCACCGTGCTGCTGGACGGCGTGAGCATCCATGACCGGGGCCTGGACGTGGTGGACCTGCGCCGCCGCGTGGGCATGGTCTTCCAGAAGTCCAACCCCTTCCCCAAGTCCATCTTCGAGAACGTGGCCTACGGCCTGCGCGTGGGCGGGCTGAAGGACAAGACGGAGCTGGCCTCGCGCGTGGAGAAATCGCTGCGGGACGCGGCCCTCTGGGACGAGGTGAAGGACAGGCTCAACGACAGCGCCCTGAGCCTGTCCGGCGGCCAGCAGCAGCGCCTGTGCATCGCGCGCGCCCTCGCCGTGGAGCCCGAGGTGCTCCTCATGGACGAGCCCGCCAGCGCGCTGGATCCCATCGCCACCGCGAAGATCGAGGAGCTCATCCACGAGCTCAAGGTGCGCTACACCATCGCCATCGTCACCCACAACATGCAGCAGGCGGCCCGGGTGAGCGACCGGACGGCTTTCTTCTACATGGGCGAATTGGTGGAATGCGGTCCCACCGAGCAGATCTTCACCAACCCGCGCGAGCGGCGGACCGAAGACTACGTCACCGGGAAGTTCGGGTAGGCGCGAGGGAGAGCGGGCACATGCCGTCGACACATACGGACAAGGCTTTCGAACAGGACCTGAGAGGTTTGCGCGAGAAGCTGCTGGCCATGGGCGCCAAGGTGGAGGCCCACATCGCCGACAGCGTGCGCGCCCTCACCGAGCGGGACTCCGCGCTCGCCAACCGCGTCGTCCAGGCGGACCAGGAGGTCAACCGCCTCGAGGTGCAGATCGACGAGACGTGCCGCCGCATCCTCGCGCTGCGCCAGCCGGCCGCCAGCGACTTGCGCCTCATCACCACAGCGCTGAAGATCGTCACCGACCTGGAGCGCATCGGCGACCTGGCGGTGAACATCGCCGAGCGCGTGAAGGACCTCAACGAGGCTCCTCCCCTCAAGCCCTACGTGGACACGCCGCGGCTGGCCGAGCTGGCCCAGTTGCAGGTGAAGAAGGCGCTGGATGCCTTCGTCTCCTCGGACGCGGCGAAGGCCGACGAGGTGCTCAAGGCGGATGAGCACCTGGACTCCCTCTACCTGAAGATTTTCAACGAGCTGCTCGGCTACATGATGGAGGACTCGAAGAACATCCGCCGCGCCACGGCGTTGATGTTCATCGCCAAGCACCTCGAGCGCATTGGCGACCACGCCACCAACGTGGCGGAGATGGTCATCTACATGGTGCGCGGCACCGACATCCGCCACCCGCGCAGCCGCAACCTGCCGAGCGCATCCTGAGCAACCAGGCAGGTTGGCTGCCCCGAACCGCCGCCTCGAGTTTTCCCCTGCGACACAGGGCCTTCAGATTCTCGTAACATGAGCCTCGTAAGGTTTCGGACAGGACGCGCGATGAACGCGCCTCTCTGTCCGGGAGACCGCCGGTGCCCATGCCCACCACCCACGCGCTCAGCCTCACCCTGTTCGCCGCCGCCGTCGTTGGAGTCTTCGCCCTGGGCCTGCAGCTCTTCTTCGTGCTGCGCTACCGTTGGAGCACCTCCGGAATCCGGGCGAGCGGCGCCGGCTCCCAGCCCACCCCGGGCATCTCCATCCTCAAGCCCCTGTGCGGCGTGGATGACGAGCTCGAGGCCAACCTGGAGTGGTTCGCCACGCTCGACTACCCGCGTTACGAGGTGGTGCTCGGGGTGAAGGAGACGCAGGACCCGGCCTACGCGGTGGCGGTGGCGGCGGTGGCGCGCTGGCCGCACGTCATGCGGCTGGTGCTGCAGAACGGCGAGCCCGGCCTCAACCCCAAGGTGAACCAGCTCATCACCCTGGCCGGCGCGGCCCGCTACGAGCTGCTGCTCATCAGCGACTCCAACACGCGCGCCGGGGCGGACTACCTGGAGGAGCTCGCCCGCACCTTCGAGGACCCCACGGTGGGCTGCATCTCGCACCCCATCGCCGGCATCGGTGAGCGCACGCTGGGCTCGTTGATGGACAACCTGTACCAGAGCACCTCGGCGGGCGCGGGGCAGATCGCCGCCAAGCAGGCCGCGGATCAGGACATCGTCGTGGGCAAGTCCATGGCGCTGCGCCGCGAGGACCTGGAGTCGCTGGGCGGCTTCTACTCGGTGCGCAACGTGCTCGCGGAGGACTACGTCATCGGCCGGTGGGTGACGCGGCGGCTCGGCAAGCGGGCCGTGGTGGCGCGCTCGCCCGTCTACAACGTGTCGCGTCAGAAGAGCGTCTCCGCCTTCTTCAAGCGCTACGTGCGCTGGAGCATCATCCACCACACCTGCATCCCCACGCCGGTGTACCTGGCGCAGTCGCTGCTCAACCCGCTGCCGTGGGCGCTGCTCGGCGCGCTGCTGTCTCCCTCCGTCCTGGCGCTGTGCGTCGTGGGCGGGGTGGCGCTGGTGAAGCTCGTTCACGACGTGACGGTGTTCCACCTGTCCCGGCCCGGACAGCCCACGCCGTGGACGGTGCTGCCCGCGGTGCTGCTCAAGGACGCGCTGCTCTTCGTGGCGTGGACGAATGGACTCTTCGCCCGCACGCTGGACTGGCGCGGCACCACGCTGCGCGTCCTGCCCGGCTCCCGGCTCGTGCCGGCCACCCCGTCCTCTCCGCCCGCGGGAATGTCCACGAGCGAGCCCGAGCGCACAGAAGAGCTGCTCGCTGGCTGACCGTTCACCGGCATGTCACCGGGCTCTTTCACAGGAATTACCCGGAGGTCATGGCCGCGTTTCGGTGAGTGAGTACTTGAAGTGCACCATGCTCATCCGAAAGCTGGCGCACCTGTCGGACCTGCATCTGGACCTCACCCGCGAGAGCGACGCCACGGCCACCGCTCTCGTGCAGACCCTCCTCGCCGAGCGCGTGGACCACGTGGTGGTGACGGGAGATTTGACGCACCAGGGCAGTCAGCTCGAGTACCAACACTTCCGTCAGCTCTTCGCGCCCCTGTTGGATGCCGGACGGCTCACCTTCATCCCCGGCAACCATGACCGCACCGGCGAGGACGCCGGCAGCCAGTGGATGGAGGGCCGCAAGGTGCGGGTGGAGCACCACGAGGGCCTCTACCTGGTGTGCGTGGACTCCACGGGCCCGCACAACCGCAACTACTTCGCCTGCCACGGCGAGCTGAGCCAGGCGGTGGTGGACGAGGTGGACGCGGCCCTGAGCGCCGCTCCGACGGGCGCGCTCACCGCGGTGCTGGTGCACCACCACGTGCTGCCCCTGCCCGAGGAAAGTTTCCCCGAGCGCTTCGCCACGCGCATGGGCTGGCCGCACGCCTCGGAGCTCGCGCTGGGCGCCGAGCTGGTGCGCCGCGTCCAGGGGCGGTGCGATCTCATCCTCCACGGCCACCGCCACATGCCGCGCGAATTCAACCTGGGCTCCTTCCAGGGCCGCGGGCTGCGCATCTACAACTCGGGCAGCTCCATCGAGCTCGGCGGCTTCCGCCTCTTCCAGCACGCCGCGGGACGCCTGGTGGGTGAGCCAGAGTGGCAGCAGACGGCCCTGCCCCCGGCCCCCAAGCGCTCCGCCCCCAACGTCATGCCCGCCCTCCAGTACCTCGCCAGCCAGCTGGCCATGTCGCTCTTCTGAGCGGGCCGCCCCCTCCCCCGCCCTCCAGCCGGCCTTGTTCCCCGGGTGAATGCCGCGCCGCTCACGGTGGGTTGTCCTCTCGTACAAGGAGGACTCTTGGGGCGAAGGGCATCCGACGAAGACGGACGCAAGGTGCTGGTCGTCGACGACGACGCGGATTGGAGGGAATTCCTCAAGCTGTGTCTGGAGGACCTGGGCTACGAGGCCATCGAGGCCGCCAATGGCCAGGAGGCCCTCGACTCGCTGGCGCAGCGGAATTACGGCGTGATGCTCCTGGACCTGAACATGCCGGGCATGAGTGGCTTCGAGGTGCTCGAGCGGATGCCTCGCAACGGGACGCCTCCCCGCGTGGTGTTCCTCACCGCCGCGGCGGCCCAGGACGTGGGCGGCGCGCTGCGCACCGGTCCCCACTACTACCTGCCCAAGGGCGCCAGCAGGGATCAGCTCTCGCTCCTGCTCCAATCCCTGCACACATGAGGCGCCCGCGTTGCTAAGACGATGACCGGAGGAGAGCGGCCATCGCGACGGAATTCGTCATCATCCTGCTGTTGATCCTGGCCAACGGAGTCTTCTCCGGGGCCGAGCTCGCGCTGCTGTCGGTGCGCAAGACGCGCCTGCGGGAGTTGCTCGAGGAGGGCAACCGCTCCGCCCGCGCCGTGCAGGCACTGCGCGACGACCCCGAGCGCTTCCTCGCCACCGTGCAGATCGGCATCACCGTGGTGGGCGCCACCGCGGCGGCCTTCGGCGGCGCCTCCATCGCCCAGCGGCTCGTGGGGCCCCTCACCCGGCTGGGCCTGGAGGCCGTGCTCGCCCAGCAGCTCGCCTTCGCGGGCGTGGTGGGGCTCGTGTCCTATCTCTCCCTCGTGCTGGGCGAGCTGGTGCCCAAGTCGCTCGCCCTGCGCTACTCCGAGGGCTATGCGCTCTTCATCGCCCGTCCCCTGAAAGGCATTGCCTGGCTGATACAGCCGCTGGTCTGGTTCCTCACCGCCAGCTCCAACGTCCTGCTGCGCTTCTTCGGGGACCGGACCACCTTCACCGAGTCGCGTCTGTCCCCGGACGAGCTGCAGCAGCTGGTGGAGGAGGCGGCGAAGGCGGGCACGTTGGATCCGAGGGCCGGGGAGATCGCCTCGCGGGCCTTCGAGATGGCCAACCTCCCCCTGTCCGCGGTGATGGTGCCGCGCAGCCGCATGGTGGCGCTGCGCCGGCACGCGAGCGCCGAGGAAATCAAACAGGTGCTGCTGGAGCACGGGCACTCGCGGATGCCGGTGTACGAGGGGACGATCGACAACATCGCCGGCTACATCATCGCGAAGGACTTGCTGGGGGTGGCCTGGGAGGGCGCGCTCATCGTGCTGGAGGACGTGATGCGGCCGGCCTGGTTCGCCTTCGAGTCCATGCGGGCCATCGACGCGATGAAGGAGCTGCAGCGGCGGCGCATGCAGCTGGCCATCGTCGTGGACGAGCGCGGAGGCGTGGCGGGGCTGGTGACGGTGGAGGACCTGGTCGAGGAGCTGGTGGGGGACATCGCCAGCGAGCTCGAGAAGACCGAGGAGCTCATCCGGCGCGAGGGCCCCACCACGGCGGTGGTGCAGGGCACGGCGGCCATCCGCGACGTGAACCGCGCGCTGGGCCTGGAGCTGGAGGAAGGCCAGGGCTGGTCCACAATGGGCGGCCTGTGCGCGGTGAAGGCCGGCTCCATCCCCCAGAAGGGCACGAAGCTCACCCTGGAGGACGGCACGGTGCTGGAGGTGCTGGACGCGAGCCCTCGCCGGGTGCGCTCCGTGCGCATCCACCTGCCGCAGCAGGGAAAAGCCACGGAGCGCTGAGACGGCGGAGGATGGCTCAGCCGCGCTGCAGGACCCGGCCCAACCGTGCCACGCCCTCTTCGATGCGGGCCGGCTCGCAGTTGGAGAAGTTGAGCCGCATGCCGTTCGCCGCCGAGCGCCCACCGGGCACCGAGAAGGCCTGGCCGGGCAGGTAGGCCACCTTCTCCAGCTCCAGCGACTTCGCCAGCAGCTTCAGGGTGTCCGCGCCCTCGGGCAGCTCCACCCAGACGAACATGCCCGCCGAGGGCCGCGCCCACACCGTCCCGCGAGGCATGTGGGCCTCGAGCGCGCGCAGCATCGCGTCCCGGCGCTCGCGGTACGCGCCCCGCAGCCGCTCCAGGTGCGTCTCGAACTGACCGGACGCCAGGAAGGCGTTGATCATCCGCATGGTGAAGGTGGTGGTGTCGATGTCGCTCGACTCCTTCATCGTGGCCAGCCGCGGAATCATCTCCCTCGGCACCACCAGCCACCCCACCCGCAGCGCCGGGGCGAGGATCTTCGAGAAGGAGCCCACGTAGAACACCCACCGGTCCTCATGGCCCCGGATGGGAGCGAGCGACTGCTCCTCGTACTGGAGGAAGCCGTAGGCGTCGTCCTCGATGATGGGCATGCGGTACTCGCGCGCCAGCGCCGCCAGCCGCTCGCGCTGCCGCTGGGCCAGGCTCACCCCGAGCGGGTTGTGCGCATCGCTCATCGCGTAGAGGAAGGCCGGCTTCTCACCCGCGCGCAGCCGCTCCTCCACCGCGTCCACGTCGATGCCCGTGCGCGGATCCGTGCGCACCACCACCCGCCGCGGCTGGAAGGGCTCCAACACCTGCTGGAAACCCGAGTAGATGCGATCCTCCATCATCACCGGCTGGCCGGGCTCCAACATCAGCCGCGCCAGCAGGCTCATGCCCTGCTGTCCACCGGTGGTGAGGAAGATCTGATCCGGCTCACAGCGCACGCCCCGGCGGGCCATCAACGCCACCACCTGCTCGCGCAGCGGCAGGAGCGAGGCGCCGTACTGGAGCGCCGAGGCCTGATCCGCCAGCACGCGGGCCGCGGCCTCCGCCATTCCCTGGGTGGGGAACAGCTCGGCCGCCGGAAGTCCCAACGCCAGCGAGAGGATGCCGGGCTTCGTGATGTTCTGCAGCATGTCCTGAATGGCCGACGGCTGCAGCTGCCGGGCCCAGGAAGCGAGGGGTAGTTCCATGGGAGTCATCATAGCCCGAGGCCTCAGCGCCTCGCCTGCTCGCGCTCCACGGCCTCGAAGAGGGCGCGGATGTTGGCTCCCCCGAAGCCGCTGGCCTGCTGCCGCTCGATGACCTCGAAGAAGAGCGTCCGCCGCGGGTGCAGGGAGCGGGTGAAGGCCTGCAGCAGCACGCCGCTGTCGTCGCGATCCACCAGCACGTTGAGCGAGCGCAGCGTGGGGAGGTCCAGATCCAACCGCCCCAACCGCCCCTCCAGCGCCTCGTAATAGGCCGCGGGGACGCTGAGCACCTCCACGTTCCGGGCCTTCAGCGCACGCAGCGCGGTGGGCATGTCCTCGGTGAGCATGGCCAGGTGCTGCACGCCCGGGCCCCTGTGGTTCTCCAGGAAGTCGTCAATCTGCCCGCGCCGCACGCCGGAGATGGGCTCCATCATCGGGAAGACCACGCGCCCGCCCGCGGCCTGCACCACCCGCGAGTTCATCCCGCTGTACTCCGTGCGGATGTCCTCCACGTGCGACTGGCGGAAGCCGAGCACCTGCTCGTAGAAGCGCACCGTGCTCTCCAACGTGCCCGGAGCCAGGCAGATGGCCACGTGATCCACGGCGGTGAAAGGCTCCACCACCGGCAGGGGGAAGCGATCCGTCGGCTGGAAGAGACCCGGGAACAGGCCCGCGTCCGGCCCCTCGCGCTGGATGAAGGAGTGAACGAGGTCCCCCACCGACGCCACCGTGGCGCGCACCACCCGGCTGTCGCCGTGCGAGAAGACCTCGGGCTCGCGCACCGGCCGGGCGCCCCGCCGTACCGCCTCCCAGAAGGCCTCCGCCGCGTCCGGCGTGCGCAGCGCGACGTCCCGCACCGCGTCCCCGTGCTCGCGCACGAAGCCGGCCACGAAGTCGTCCGCGCTCAGCGCCGAGGTGAGCAGTACCCGCGCCCGGCCCTGCTGCAGCAGCAGCGCGCGCCGGCCGGACAAGCCCGTCTCCGGACCCGCCTCGGCCACGACCCGGAACCCGAACGTGGAGATGTAGAAGAGCGCCGCACGCTCCAGGTCTTCCACGTACAGCTCGACATGATCCAGGTCCTGGAAAACCATGTACTCTCTCCCTCTCTGGAAAGAAGAGTACACCAGGAGACTAGTAGATTTCCATTATACTCGATTTCCTGGCTAAACAGATTAAACCCGGAGTATCGGATACCGCGAGCCACGGAGCTCCTGGAGAAAGGGGCTCGACGTACCTCGCCGGGTCCTGGCCACCCAAGACAAAGGGCCTGGAACCATCGGGGTTTCCCCCAAGGATTCCAGGCCCTTGCCCGTGCGCGCGATACAGGATTCGAACCTGTGGCCTTTGGCTCCGGAGGCCAACGCTCTATCCAGCTGAGCTAATCGCGCAGACAGCGCCAGCGGGTGGGTAAGTAACCGACTTCCTCCGCCGAAGCAAGCACGCTTTCTTCCTACAACGCCCAGCCTGGACCTCCTTCCCCAAATGGAGGCCGCAGTGTTGGATACCTGCCTGATGCCTCGCCGGACGGGCGTGTTGCACGAGCCGGGGATCGAACCCTCGGCAAGGCGGTAGGAAACCTCAAGCAGGACGCGCCTTTACCCGCTATCGCCTTGATTTTCCTCGGGTCGTCATCCCGTCTCGTGCCGTGCTGTCCCCCCTGGCCCCCCCGAAATCCGCGCTGGAGGGGCACATTGGCGGCACATGAAATGGTGCTCCATCACCGCCTGAGTGCTGGCTGCCCTCCAACAAGGTTCCGCACGAGTTCCGGTCCTTGTTGGCCCTCTCGTGCAGGGACTCGGTATCTACCCCCTCAAGCAACACAAGGGGGCCGCACATCAGCCCAGCTTATGAGGTGCCCCTCACTTTTCCACCCGCCACCAGAGGTGCTGTGCTCGGCGTCCCCTTCCCTGCTGGAGCACTGAGCCCATGGAGAACGTTCCGGATATCGAGGAAGCCATCACGCGCTTCAACCAGGGGTGCGCCACGTTCGAGCGCGCCCTGGCGGCTGTCCGGGCCCAGAACTTCCAGGGCTACGAGGCCGAGAGCCGCACGGCCTGGGTCGAGGTCGTGGGGGCGTTGGAGTGGGCCGTCAAGTATTGCCTGGAACGGTTTTGCGCGGAGCGCATGACGCCGGAGGCTCTGACGAAGGTGGACCAGGACACCTTCGAGAAGTTGCTGCGCAGGATCGCACAGCACGCGCGCCCCCGCTTTGATCGGGCAAGAGCCCGGGACCTTCACACGTGCCGAAAGTGGCGTAACCGCATCACCCATGAAGCCGCGCTCGCTCCACACCGCGAATTGCAAAATGCATTTCGTGCCATCCGCCAATTTCTCACCGGTCACCTGCCGGTCCTGGAGGAGCAGCTGTCTTCGCTCGCGATGGAACCGCGCGACGTGGAGTCATCCACCTCCGAGGCGGAGCGAAGCTCCGAGTTCCAGCCGGCGCACCGCCAAGAAGGAGAGGCATGGATCACGCGAGTCCTCCAGGAAGGAATCGAGAAGCTTCGCCACGGACGGGCACAGCGTTACGACGCAACCATCGCCTCACTCGAAGCCGAAGCATTGGAGTTCCTGACCCGGCACGCGCTCGCGTTGCTCGATGCGGGCCGGGGCACATCGGGCCCACTGGAGCACCGGTCCGAGGGCATGGAGGAGGAGGTCAGGGAGATCCTGCTGCGCAGCCTCGACACTGGCGTGTCGCAGGCGGATACGGAGCGGCTCCGCCGTCTGGTGCCGCTGCTCAACCGGTACCCTGCCCTGTGCATCGAGGCGGGCTGGCTGAGGAAGACCGATGAGGGACCCAGCTTCGCCGATGCCCACCTCCCCGCGATGCTGGTGGGCCGACACCTCGCTCATCATGCCGTTGAGGCGGACCGGCTCAGCGAACGCGTGGGGCGGGACCACTCCTGGGCCGAGGCCGCCTGGATGGCGATCTCCGCCGGGGATGATCTCGCCTCCTGGGCGAACCATGTGCTGACGGAGCAGGATCCACTCCGGCTGATCGAGCGGGTGGTGGTCACATGTGCCGCCTTCGGTGCGACGCCCCCTCGCACGGCTGCGTCGGAGGAGATGGCACGAGCCTACGCCCTCTGTGTGTCGGCACTCGCCACCTTCGCGCCACGGCACACGAACGACATTGGAGAGAGCGAGCCAGACTCCCCCTGGTTCTTGCCCAGAGAGCGCTGGCTCCGCTGTGTTCTGGACCTCGCTCAGGCCTCGTGGATTCTCGACGCGGGACTGGCTCTGCGCTTCGAGCGTGACATGCATCCTCGGGCGCCGAGCCCACTAGCGGCGCTGCTCTCCGCACTGGAGTTCCCGTCCCGGCTCTCTCCAGAAGAGGCATCCGTCATCGCCGCCTTGTGCGCGCCACTTCCAGCGGCCCGGCGGGGCCTGCTGGATGCGACGTTCTTCACCGCTGTGTTCTCACCTCGCAGTCGCGTGGGAGCGCTCGTGGCGGAGCCGTTCCTGGAGAACTGGATGCGGAATCATGGCATCCCGGCCCTCCGGCGCGGGGGAAGCACGGCGTCGGTGCGCATGCTGGCTCTCCCTGAGGGAGGACACCCCGCAGGCTATCTTCTCAACCGGACCGGTCTGCTCCAGGAATGGTTCCAAGCCTGGATACAGCTCACCTCCGTGGAGTTGGAAGCATCTTGCCGGGCCTGGGTGGAAGCCGTCTTGCGTCTCGCCGGCCTCGACGATGCAACCGAGGCACTCCGCGACCTACTGCTGGTGGAGTGCCTGAAACGGCTGGAAGTGCTCGGCATGAAACCGCGAGCACTGCATGCGCTACGCGAGGCATACCTTCCCGTCTGGCCCCGAACCGAAGGCGACGAAAAAGGAGAGCCGTTCCGGACGAATGTCGCCATCCTGCGGCTCCTCGGATTGACGGCCTCGGAATGGACGGAGCGCATCGAAGCGTGGATGGACAAACCCGCTCTGGGGTGGCGCACGCTGATTGCCGCCGGAGCCCCTCATGCCCCCATCGCACGCTGGTGCGTCCGGAAGTTCCGTGAGCGCGAGCAGGCACCCGAGCCCTACCGGCATGAGCCAGTGGGCGTCTTCGCCGTGAACGCGCAGGCGCTCAGCACGGGCCCCTGGCAACTGGCCTTCCAGCAGGCACCCGAAGCCTTGAAATGGCTCCTTGCCGAAGGTGACGCCAGTGCCCTCTCCGTGTTGGCGGATGCGTGCCTGGATTCATCCTCGGAACAACCCCGTTTCGATCCTCCCATGAGCAAGCTGCTGGGCATCACCCAACCGCTCAGCATGAAGCTCTGGGGACTGGTTTTCTCGCGGCCCGCGGGCCGCGAGGCGCTGTATGCCCGCGTCGAGCGGAACGCCCGCCTGGGAGACATTCACTTCTTCGAGGACCCCCTCATCCCAGATGGAGAGCTCCAAGTCTGGCTCCGACTCGTGTTCGAGCTCTGGAGACCGCACCTGGAGGGAGGGAGCCTGTCCGATCTCGTGTCGCTGCCCGTCAATCACGGAACCGAAGCCCAACGGCTGCTGGCCTGCTTCGAGCGACGCATGCTTTCGGAGCCATCCGCCGAGGGCGACGGGCTACGAGATCCGTGGGCCCGAGCTTGGCCCGGGCTGCCAGCCAAAGCCTTCGTCATCGCCTGTGCCGCGGCACAGGGAGTCGATGTCGCGGCTCCATTGCAACTCCTCTTCGAACAAGCACCACGGGCCTCCCACCATCACACCACCATGGCGGCGCGGTGGCTCGGCTACGCGCTGCTGCGGCTCAGTGAGCACCACCCTTTGCGAGCCAACGCGCTCCTGGACCGCGCGCTTTGCCCGGAGCTGCTCGGGCTGATGGGCAAGGACGACACCGCCGCCTTCTGGATGGTGCTGGCACGCAGGCACGGAAGCGGCAGGGTCCTCGCCGCCGTGGATCAGCTCGGACTGAGGGATACGGGGCTGGGATTGGTGGATGCACTCCTGCGATTGGATCTCCAGGCCCTGCGTGAACGCGAGCTCCGCCCGGAACTGCTGCGCCCCCTGTTGATTCGAGCCAGCGAGCGCGCGTATGTGCCCTCCGCGCGCTTCTGGGAGGGGGCTTGGCAGGTGGAGCGAAGCGCGGAGGAAATCCCGGAGCTCCCCCTCTTGGCCGTGGGGACCTGGTTGAAGGAGATGCTCGACAAGACCACCGGCTGGGCACCCCTCACCCGCAGGACCCTGCTTCAGCATCTGGCGAGACTGTCGATTGACGAGGAGGTTCGGCGCCGGTGTCTCACCGGGCTGCTCAACGATGCCTCGGCCGGGATGCAACCAAGCGCCCCCCGGAACGTGCGCCCCGGGGACAGCACCTGCTGACGCGGCTCATTCGCCTCAGGGGGTGTCCGCGCCCGACGTGCTGCCGCGTCTCCTTGGTATATGGGAGGCCCAAGCACGAATTTCCGACTGCGGCGGAAAGTGGGGCACATGAATGGATGACCAGGCCATCCTTCGAGCCATCGAGCACTGGCACCTGACGGGAGACGAGCAGGCGCTCAGCGAATGCCTTGGCTGGCTTGAGCGCTGGCTGCCCATTCCCCAGGGGGTCGTCCGGGCCCTCGGACATGCCGAGGTCGAAAACATCCGAGTGGAGGTTCTCGAATACCTCCTCATCGGTGAGCCACCGCCGCTGCTGCGAGCCCGGCAACCTCGCGCCTTCGCCCGCGTGACCTTCAAGAGCCGCCTGTGGGACGCGCTGCGCCGTCTCAAGCAACGGTCAGTCACCCGTCGACCGGAGATCGCCACTACCCTCGCCGAGCGAACCCACGCCCACCCCAGTCCCGACCTTGATGCCCAACTGGACGAGGCCCAGCAGCTCCAACGGATCTTGGACGTCCTGCGCGGGCTCCGGCTCGAAGAAAGAGCGGCACTGCTGCTCCTGCATGCGCCCGATCGGCTCTCCCATGAGGACTGGGAGGCTCTGGCCCGACGCCACCCGCCTCCCCCACCGACCCGGCCCACCGACATCCTCGAGCGAAAGGCGATCGCACGGCTGGTCTTCCCTTCTGAAAAGGCCGCGTACGACCGCACCAACAAGCTCATTGACCGGGCCTACCCCAAGCTGCGACGTGCGCTCGGCATACCCGCCGAGTCACCGGAGGAGACATGACGGCTCCAGATCAGGTCCCCCCCCAGGAAATCCTGCCCATGCGACGAGGGTGGCCCCAGGAAAGGCATGTGCTCAAGCACCTGTACCGCTGGGCCCAGCGCTGGGACCTCATCGTGCCAGGCCTCCCGCCTCGCTTGCGCGAGCGTGCCCTCCAAGCGGGGTGTGAGCTCATCGACCGTGTACAGGCTGGCTCCACGCAATACGAACGTGTCGGACTGGAGTGTCAGAAGCTCCTCCGGTCCGACCACGACGCCTACTACCGCCCTGCCTACATGCACTCAGTGCGAACCGCCTCCCTCCTGGGGCGTGTCGGCACGCTCGGGGAGACGAGTGATCGGCGGGCCCATGTCGGAGACAACGGTGTCCTTGTCATCTCGACCGACGGAAGTGACGGCCGTCCTCCCAGGGTCGTCTCCGCCTACCGGCAGAAACTGTCCAACCCAGGGCAGCGGCGACCCGTGGAATTCGTCCGCGAGACCGTTCGCCTTTGGCGGGACATGACCTCCCTGGCCAAGAAGGCGCCGCGGGCCGGCAGTGAACAGGACGAAAAGGACTCGGAATCCCCATGAGCACACCGCTTCCATGGCTGGCCTCCGCCCAGGAGGAACTGCTCGAACTCGAGCAGGAGCACGCGGAACACGAGCTCGACCCGGAGAGCGCCTACCGGTTCCTCGTGTTGTGTGCCCGTCTTGATCAGGCACGAGCAACCGGGTTGACGGTGGAGCTGCCGCCAAGGCTAGAAGAGCTGGCGGCCCGGTGCGCTCCCGTGGCGGCCCGCCCCGAGTCACGGCAACTGCTGTTCCAGTTGGAAGAGCTGCTGGCGGGTGACGACGATCCCTTCGGCGAGCTGCTCGGCGTGCTGCTCGCGGTGGATGATGCGGCGACGGTGGATGACGCGGAGGGACGTGTCGATGCCGCCCACGAACTGGTGCGGATGGCGGATGCCTACGTCTCACTCGCTCCCGAGCGCGTCGGGGCCCTGGGAGAGCTGGCCGAGAACCGGCTCGCCGCCCTTCCTGGGGATGCGAGCATCCGGGTGCTCTGGGACACGATTGCCGAGGCCGCCGGACAGGCCGTGGTGGAAGCACTGCCCCCCGCCGTCCCCGCGCCTGATTCGCTCTCGCGGCAACGACTGCTCAAGAAGTTACGGACGCGGAATGACCGTATCGAGGAGGATGTCTCGGCGGCACCTCCCCTCCTCCTGCTCAGGAAGGTGGCGGCCTCCAGCGCACGCGACTCCTCGGAAGAGCTGTTCGCGGGACGCTCCGTGGACATCTACTTCGAAGGCGAGGTGTTGCACCTCCTGGTAGCGCTTCCTCCCGGTCGGAAAGCAGCAGGCAACGTGGAATTGCACCTGGGTACTCGCGAACGCACCGCCACCTGGTCTCTTCCCATCCAAAGTGCCTCGGAGCAGGCGGTCATCGCCCGTCTCGGAACGATCGAGGAGCTGCGCGAGAGATTGCGCCGAGAGGGCCTTATGGACGAACCGCGACTGGTCGTGGTGCTGAGCATGAAGGAGGTTTCCGAATGAAACCGGAGGAAGCACAGGCGCTCGCCCTCGAGGTGCTCCAGGGCAAGAGCATCTTCCCCAGGCCGCCGCCGCATCGGCGTGCACTCGCGAAGGCCCTGCCGCTCGCCGCCGAGGCCCTCCGCTGTACGAAGGGAACGGACCTGGAATCCGCCCGTCAGGGGTTGACCAAATTGTGGCTGGCGCTCGCGCCCGATCAGCTTCAGCAGGAGGAGTTCGGGACCCCCCAGCTTGGAGCCGGGTGTCAGGAGGCAGCTGAGCTCCTCTGCCTCGAGCTGCCTCCAAAAACGGTGCCTTCCAGACACCCCCAGCTTCCCCCACGAGACATCAATCTCTCCTCCTTCCGACGAAAGCTGTCCCGGCCGAGAGTGTTGGTTCCACTGGCGAATGAAGCCCCTGCCCGGGTGTTCCACACGACCTGGCCAGGTCCCACCAGCCAGGACGAGCCCGCCCGTGACACGGCCCTCCTCGTTGAGCGCTTCCTGGGCGTGGGGGCTCCCCGGTGGGCCCTCGACCTGAAGCGCCCCCCCTCGGGCCGCTCGATGATGGCGGCCCTCTTCGTTCGAGCCCTGCTCGAGCAGTGGCCGGAGGCGGCCATGCGCCTCGTCCCGGGGTGGCGCGACCGGGACGAATTTCCCGCGCTCGGATTCACCGGGGAACTCGACACGGAGGGCCTAGCCGTCCCGGTAGGAGAGCTCGAGGAGAAGATCCGTCAATTCTTCTCGTGCTACCCCGAGGGCCGTCTCTTCGTTCCCGACACCCAGTGGCGGCAGGCCCGCCTCATCTTTGAGAAACTCCCTGCCCCGAAGAAAGAATCCTACCGATTTAGCAAGCCCAGGCGAGAAGAGCTCCTCCAGCCATTTCGGGGAGCGCTCGACCTGCTCGTGCGGCTCGGAATCGCAACACCGCATCGCAAGGAAACGCAACTCTTCGAAAAGCTGCGACAGGCGGCCCTGAAGGTGCCCTGTTGGAATGGGGCCATCCTCGACGTGTCCCAGACCCTGGACCTCAGGCTCGAGTGGGTTGCTCCAAGTGGGAATGGCGCACCCGAGCACAGCACCTTGGACGAAGCCGGGTTTCTGGCCGAAGTCCACCGGGGTTGGCATTCCGGGCGCGCGTACCCGGCCTGCATCGAGGGTGCTCCAGGCAGCGGGAAATCCATCGTGCTGCGCCGTCTGTGCGCGCACCTGCTCAAGGAGAACCCGCTGCTCGGCCCCGCCCTGCGGGTGGAGGCGCGCCACCTCGTCCAGACTGGCTTCTCCATCGCGCAGGCCCTGCGCGAATCCTGGCTCCCGCTTCTCGATGACAATACGTGCACCCAGCTCGTGGAGCTGGCACAAGCACCTGGCCTCCACGGCGGGGTCTGGTTGCTCGTCGACGGGCTCGACGAGGTCCAGGCAGAGAATCGCCGCAAGATCCGCGAGCTGGTGGCGCGCTGGCCCGGCCCCTCCATCACGGGAGCCCGCCCCCTTCCCAACGAAGTGCGCGGTGCTCCGCACGTCCGGGTTGCCTCCTTGTCCGAGGCCCAGCAACAGCGGCTGTTCGAGCTGGAGAACAAACCAGGCCATTGGGAGCTGGTAGCGGAGAAGTCATATGACCATCTCTCGCGCCGCCCGAGTGATCGCCGAAAGGAGATGCTCGCCGACCTGTGCTCGACCCCACTGGGCGTCTCGCTGCTGGCCATGCGTCCCGAGGCCGAGCTCGGAGAGCAACTCGATGTGCCGACAGTACTCCGGCGCAGCATCGGTACCCTGCTCGAGCGAGCGGAGGAAGCCGAACGCATCTCCAAGCCGATACGCTGGCGCGTGGTGCACCAGGGATTGGGCATCCTGGGCGCGGCGGCCTGGTCGATGATTCGCCGGGGCGAGTCGGAGCTCACTTTCGAGGACCTCACGAAGATGGAGGGGCCCTCTGAAGTGGTGGACGCCGTCTACCACGTGCTCGACAACAGCGACCTCGTCCAGCGCGTCGGCACGGAGCTGTACCAGTTCTCACATAAGAGCCTCGCCGAGCTGTGCGCAGCGATCCACCTCCACCAGAGACCCGAGGCGGAAGCGGAACTGCTCTCCCGGGTAGGAGAACCGGGCGCGGAGGCAGTAGCCAGCCACTTCGCCGCACAGATCCAGGACCCCGAGCGGCTGACGGCCTTCATCCGGCAGCTCACCAGCAACCCGCACCGGCCCCTGTCGTCACTCGCACTCGCCACGCGTCTGCTGGTGGCGAACGGGCCGGGGCGCCTGGACACCGAGGTGGCCCTCGAAGTGCTCGTCCGGCGGGTGCGCCTCGCAAGCCACGACTTCGACCATCACTGGCCCGCCCTGCCCGGTGGACTTGATGACGATGGAGAGATGTGGCTCGCGCTCGGGCGATGGGCCCAGGCACTGCGTCCGCACGCCGACACGCTGGTGGAGGCCTGCCCCCCCGCCATGCGCGGCTTCCTTCGCGGCGAGCCGCCCCCTCCACTCGAGCCCCCGTACGAGGTGGGCCGCCGATTGAGCCCCTCCATGGACTTCGCGGAGCGCCTCGCCCTGACGCTCGGCATGGAGGTGCCTCTGGTGGTCTTCACCCGAATGGAGAAAGGGTCATCCGTGCTGATGTCCCGACCCATGGGGCCCTGGCTCACGGAACTCGAAGCACTGATGGACGCTGGTGACGAGGTCTACCCAGGCAGCGAGCCCATCACGGCCTCTGTCTGGGCGCAGCGGGCTGACGAGAAGCGACTGCTCGAACGCCTGGACGCGCTGTCGCGGCACGCCCCCAGCACCCTCGCCCCCCTCCTCGCTGCGGTCGAGAAGAACGGTCGCCCGGAACAGAAACGCGAGGCCCTGCTGCGTGCGGCGCTGAACTCGCTGGAGCTGGGAGAGAGGGACAACGAAGGGGACTGGGTCGTGAAGGCATCCTTCGCCAGGAAGACCGCCGCGCTCTCGTCCGAGCAGTGGTTGCGGCAGTGGGAGCAGCTCTGGGGGTGCGGCCTCGTCGGTGAAGTGTCCTCTCGCGCCCAGTGCCTCGACCCCTTGTATGCGGAGTTCATCGAGGATCCCTGTGGCCCCGCCCGCTGGCGCGCGCTCGTCGCACTCCAGCACCTCGAGAGTTCCACCTGCCCGGAGCGATTCCGCGCCGCGCTCCATGATGAATTCCGCCCTGTGCGCATCCAGGCGCTCGCCCTGCTCTCGGAGGGAGGGCACGCCTTCGACCCGGCCGAGGCCTGGCTCTCACTCGTCTCGCTGGATGAACACGAACGCTGGGTTGCATTCGAGGCAACAGGCCTGTTCAAGACGGCCCCTCTCGAATTGCTCCTGGCGGTGCTCTCGCACGAGAAAACGTCTCCCTCCGAGGAATCTTCCTCCAACTCCCGCTGGCTGCCGATCGAGACTCCCTGGGAGGAAGCCGTACGCAAGCTTGGAGAGAACGCCCACGGGAAGCTCATCAGAGCGGTTCATTCCAGACTCGAGGAGTATGGCTATCGAGCCTTCGCCGACCTGATGGATGGTCCACACGGTGAGGTCGTGGAAGAGCTCATCCCCTCCTGGTACGGAAATCCCCCCACTTCCTTCTTCCTGGAGTTGCTCGAGACGAAGAGCCCTCGCCAGCGTCGGTTCGCCGCCAGACGGCTTCACTCTCAACGCCAGGCGGAAATACTCGCGCCCTACGTGGAGGACGCCGATCCGGAGGTTGCCCGGCTGGCCCGTCAGTCCCTGGAGGAACAGCAGGAAACGCAGCGAAGGCAGGCCGAGTACAAGGCTCGCCACGAGGCCGAGCGTCAGCCATCCGAGGATCGCTGGAATCGACCCATACTCAAGTCGCGAGCGCTCGAGAACCTCGAATCATTCGAGGCCCTCTGGAAAGCGCTGTCCACGCACAGGCTGCCCCACTCCATCGAAGAACAGATCGCCTATCACCGGGAGCAGAAGGCACGCGAGACTTCCCTCAAGGACAATGAATTCGAAGAGCCGATCGAGTCCGTGTCCGATCGCGAGCGCAAGCCCTTCCTCAAGCGCCTGCGTCAGCTCTACCGGCCCCACCATCAATCCCTGCTACTGACCGGCCTCACGGATGTGGATCTGGTGCCATTCGCGATGGTCCTGTTGCGAGAGCACCTCCCGGTGTCCGATATGCTCGCGCTCATTGTGCGTGGAGGCCGTCTGTTGGAGAGCGCGGTCGAACTCTTGAGAGGAACACCTCACGCATCCGAAGCCGCCAGACGACTTCGAGAGGAAGCCCTGGCCGACAGGCTGCGTCCGGAACCAGACCCGTACCAGTACGTGCATGAGTCCGCCATCGCCTCCGGCTACGCCGCCAAGGAGGTCCGAAGGCGGGTGATCTCCCAGTTGGAGCGGCTCGATGGTGTCGCCGCGCTGCTCCCGTGGCTGGAGCCCGGCACTCCAGAAACCTTCCGGCGCCAGACCATCGAGCACCTCCAAGGATTCATCTATAGCCGGTGGAGGCACCGAGCGGCCCTGAACCGTCCCGAGGTGCTGGACTGGGCGCGACGTGCATCGGAAGGTGCTCAGGAGGAAGAGGTGAGGGAGATTGCCTTCTCGCTCCTCTCCGTCCTGGGAGATGATGGAGATGCTGCCCGTTGCCGCTCCCTTCTGGACGACCACGACCTCCCGCCACGAACCCTCGGAATCATCCTGCGTCTCTACAGGCGCTTCGCGTCCAAGTCAGAGCTCCCCTTCTTCCGTACCTTCCTCACACACTCACCCGAAGCCGGGAGCGAGGCGGCCGCGGCCCTGGTTCACCTAGGAGGCGACAGCGTGCTCGAAGAGCTCGTGCAACTGCTGGAGTCACCGCCTCCCGCTCTCGATGCCCTCCCCCTTATCCATCACTTTGTCGGCTGGAAGCTCATGGTCGCCGAAGCCATCATCCGCTTCGGGAATGGAACCCAGGCTAAACGATTGGCCCGGCTCATGGCACATGACCGTGATGTGTGGCGGGTGGCGGCTCGTCACATACGGCTACCCGAACACCTGCTCTTCATCGCGGGCCACCTGGGCAATAAGGACCCCGCCGCTGACGAGGATGATGGTTATGACGACGCGCGAAAAGTGTTCGAAGGGATGCTGCGACGCGTGGATGAGGCATCCGCCCACCGCGTCATGCTCGAAGCCATGCCCTGGGGATATACTTTCGCGAACAGCTTCGAGGACTTCGTCAGCGTCCGCCCCGAGGATACGGACCTGATCCTGTCCGCCCTTCGCGAACGCCCGGACAACCCGCTCGCCCTTAGTTGGCTCGGCTCGCTCGCCGAGGCAGAAGAACTCCTGGACACACTCTGGCGAGAGCAAGGCGTGCCCTGGTGGTAGGAGGAGCACCCTCAGGCCGGAATACGCTTCCAGCGGTTCGCAAACCTAGCCCAGGAGCGCAGGCTCACATCCCCTCCGGGGCGGCATAGGCCAGGTCCGCCCGCAGCACCTTGGAGGGCGTCTCCACCCGTCCGGCCATCCGCGAGTACGCCACGCCGAAGTCGGTGAGCTTCACCCGGCCGCTGAACTCCAAGATGACGATGCGCTACGCGCACCTGAGCCCGGACGTGAAAAAGAACGCCGTGCGCGCGCTCGAGGGGCACACTGACGGCACATGGCGCGGGACGGGAGAGAATCCTCGGTGAGTTCAACCACTTAGGAATGCACGAGCCGGGGATCGAACCCGGACGGCCCCTTCGGGCCAGCGGATTTTAAGTCCGCTGCGTCTGCCAGTTCCGCCACTCGTGCGTCAGCAATTTCAACAGCTTACTGTCCTACGCCCCGCTTTGTGCTTCCGCAGCGCCCGTGGTACCCACCCCACGCGGTACCCACCTTGAAACCGCGCTGGGTACCCACTTCTGCACCCCTCCGAAGTACCCACTTCAAGACCCCTCACAGCCTCCCCCGCAGTACCACGTCCCCACCCCGTGGAGTAGCAGCACATGCCCAGGCTGAGCGTGGCGGGACACGCCCAGCTGCTGGCACATGAAGTCCACGGGGAAATGGGCCTTCTGCCCCTCGATGAACTCGAACTTCACGTCGAGCCCTCCTTGGCGAAGAAGGCCGCTGCTTTTTTAGTAAGTCTCGCTCCATCTGCAGCTGGCGGTTCTCCTTGCGCAGCCGGACCAGCTCCTCCCGCTCGGCCGTGGTGAGCACACCTGCTGAGCCCTTGCTCTCACCACCTTCGGCCTCGGTCACCCAGTTGCGCAGAGCTGACTCGGTGAGGTCCAAGTCCTTGGCGACCTGGGGCAGGTTCTTGCTGCCCTCTCGCACCAGCCGGACTGCCTCGGCCTTGAACTCCGGGGTGAAACTCCGCCTCTTTCTTCGCTCCATGGACACTACCTCCCGTGTAGCCGACTTATTGGGTGTGTCCACGAAATCGGGGCAGGCGCACTGCCCGTCTCCCCCTCCTCCACGCTGCTGGAGCGAGTTCTTCGAAGCGCCCACGGTGGCGGAGCTGGCCCTCAACCTCCTGCAGCTGCGCTCGGACCAGGTGGACGAGGGGGAGCTCGAGTCGATGGTGACGCAGCTGGATCAACTGGGCGAGGAGGAGATCCGCAAGCAGCTCGCCGATCCGCCGCCCGGGGACCAATGACGCGCCACGCCGGACCGGGGGCCCTCCCACGCCCTCGGCTGGCCCGCACCGGGAGTGGAAGGACGCTCCGGGCATCTATCCGAAAGATGATGAAGAGCGGTAGATTCGCGGCAGCTTGAAACCTGGGCCCCGGTTGGGCCCACCCCCTCGGCCTCTTCATGACCCCTCGTCTTCTCCCAGCACTCGTGGTGGGCCTTGCCTTGCTCGCCCCGCCCGCGTTGGCCCAGTCCGCCAGCCGCAACGAGCTCTCGCTGGGCGCCACGACGTTCTCCTACCTCTCGTACAACCGGCCCACTCCGGGGTTCATGACCGTGGAGGCGGCGTTCCACCGGCGCCTGGCCGGCGAAGGCCCCTGGAGTGCCCTGCGCCTGGGCGGTGGGCTGCGGACCGGAATGCCCGCGGGCAGCAACTTCCCGCTGGAGGGCTTCGTCCAGGTGCAGCTCGCGGCGCGCATCGGCCTCTGGGAGGCGGTGGTGGGCCCCGAGCTGGGCATGAGCGGCTTCTCCAAGCTCGACGCCAACGCCACCCAGCCCACGAAGGAGCTGCGCGACGTGGAAGACAGCCGGTTCGGCCCGGCCTACGTGGCGTTCAACCTGGCGCCGGTGCGGCTGCACTTCGGGCGGGTCGTCGTGAGCGCGCTGGAGCTGCAGGTGGGCACCAACGCCAAGGTGATCGGTTCGACGATCCGCACGCAGCTCGGCCTGCTGCGGCTGGGGATGGAGCTATGAGTACCCTGCGTGGCGTGAAGTGCTGTGTGCTCGGGGCCGTGATGCTCGGGCTGCTGTCCTGCTCCAAGCCCGTGCTGGAGGGGGCCCGCCTGGAAGCACTGGCGGAGGTGGCCTCCCAGGTGAACCAGGACAATCTCAAGGGGCTCGTCACGGAGCTCGTGGACGCGCACCACATGGACACCGTCGACTGTCCGCAGCTGGTCGAGGCGGAGCGCCACGACAGGGCACACTGCGCCCTCAGCCGGAACAGGTCCGGGGAGCTGCTGCAGACGCGCCTGGAGCAGCTCGGCCTGCGCGTGCGGCGCCAGGAGACGGCTGGCACGCCGTTCTCCACCTCCAACATCGTCGCGGAGCTCCCCGGCAGCACGCACCCCGAGGAGATCATCCTGGTGGGCGCCCACTACGACGCCTTCCACGATGGCGCGGACGACAACACCACGGGCGTGGCGGCGTTGGTGGAGATGGCCCGGGTCCTCTCCCAATACAAGTTCGAGCGCACCCTGCGCTTCGTCGGCTTCGATCATGAGGAGTTCGGGCTGATCGGCAGCGCCCGCTACGTCCAGGCGGAGGGCAACCTGCCCGAGCGCATCGTGGCCACCATGGTCTTCGACTGCCTCGGCTACTACGACTCGCGGCCGGGCTCGCAGGCCTCGCTGCCGGGCCTGCCCACGCCTCCGGCGGGTGACTTCCTCGCGGTGATCGCCAACGACACCTCCAGCCAGCGGGCCTCCGAGGTCTACGCGCTCAACGAGGCGCTGAAGCTCATGAAGGTCGTCCCGCTGATCGCCCCGCGCGACGGCACCGGGCCCCTGACGGGCAACCTGATGCGCAGCGATCACGCCTCCTTCTGGGTGCAGGACCACGAGGCGCTCTTCCTCACCGACACCGCCAACTTCCGCAACCCCAACTACCACCAGGCCACGGACACGCTGGACACGTTGGATTTCACCTCGTACCAGCAGGCCGTGCGCATCTCCGCCGCCACCGTCGCGTACTGGGCCGGAGGCCCGCAGCCATGAAGCGTTTCGAATCCGGATGGCTCCTGGGCTGTCTGCTCGTCCTGCTATCCGCCGGGAGCGCCCGCGCCCAGGAAACGGCTCCGGCGCGAACGGGCGTATTGCCCGCGCCCCACCAGCTCTCGCTCTATGGCCGCGGCGGAGCGCTCTTCTACCTCTCGGACGCGATGACCACCGGAGGCCTCGGGGGCGGCCTCGGCGTGCGTGACACCATCCAGGAGCGGTTCATCCTCCAGGCCGACCTGAACTACCTGATGGGGATTGGCAACGTGGCGGCGCTGCGGCTCGGCGCCGGGGTGCAGCGCCGCGGCACGTGGACGCCGGCCGTGCTCGCCACCCTGAGCACGGTGGTGGGCGACCGCCTCACCTTCCTGACGCCCGAGCACCCCACCCCGGTGCGCACCCCCGCGGTGGCGCTCGGGTTGAGCGTGGCCCCGCTGCGCTTCACCCAGGGGGGACTGCAGCTGTCCCTGTTGGAGCTGGGCGTGGGCGTGGGCACGGACCTGCCCAGCCGGGGAATGGCCTTGCAGCTCGGCCTGCTGGAAGTGGGAACCGCCTTCTAATCGCATCCGGGCTCCCGCGCTGGAGCCCGAGGAGTACGCATGTCCTCGCCCGCCCTGTACCTGAAGCAGAACGTCGCCGCCGAGCCGCTCTACAACCAGTGGTACGCCTGGTGGTACCTGCTGGCACCCGCGACCGCTCCGCTCTACGTGGCCAACCACCACGTGAAGATCATGGAGTCGTTCGTGGCCAACCCGGCCATCCACATGGCCGCGCTGAAGAATCCGGCGCTGGCCGGAGGCCCGTACATCAACTACGGCGTCGAGCGGGCGCCCGAGGTGAAGGAGCTGCTGGAGCGCACGCGCAAGGAGCAGGTGTCCTCGCTGCACTTCGCCCAGGCGGTGGCCGAGCTGGACAAGCTGCTGGCCACGGCCAACGGCTTCTCCCTGGAGGAGCTGTACAAGAAGGTGCCGGACCTGCTGCAGGGCTACGTGGAGCTGACGTACGACCTGAACAACCGGGCCTCGCCGCGCTTCTTCGAGTCGCTGCTCTACCGCGGCCCCCACTACAAGGAGTCCTCGCAGAGCCTGTCCTTCCGCCTGCTGAAGGGAGACGCCCGGCCGTACGTCTTCAGCACGCCGCGGCTGGACTCGGACAGCGACACGCTCCACGTGCGCCTGCCCTTCCGTCACGAGGCCATCGACCGGCTCTACGCCATGCGGCGCACGCCCGGCCCGGTGGAGCCCATCCGCGAGGCCCTCGGCCTGCACGGCAAGGACGCCGAGCTGTTCTCCACCTTCTTCACCGACCAGGCCCCGCGCCCCGCCCCGCGCTATGAGGGCGACGGCGTGCGCGTGCGCTACTTCGGCCACGCCTGCGTGCTCATCGAGACGCGCGACGTGTCCATCCTCACCGACCCCGTCGTCAGCTACGACTTCCCCACGGACCTGCCCCGCTACACGCACGCGGACCTGCCAGAGAAGATCGACTACGTGGTCATCACCCACGGCCACGCCGACCACCTGATGTTCGAGCCGCTGCTGCAGCTGCGCCACAAGGTGGGCACCGTCGTCGTCCCGGCCAGCAACGGCGGCTCGCTGGCGGACCCGTCGCTCAAGCTGATGCTCAAGGCGCTCGGCTTCAAGAACGTGGTGGCGCTCGCCGAGCTGGAGTCCATCGAGCTGCCGGACGGCGCCATCACCGGCCTGCCCTTCATCGGCGAGCACGCGGACCTCAACATCCAGGCGAAGATCGCCCACCTGGTGCAGCTCAAGGGCCGCTCGATGCTGATGGCCGCGGACTCCAACGCGCTCGAGCCGCGCCTGTACGACCACGTCCAGGCGGCCGTGGGAGACATCGACGTGCTCTTCCTCGGCATGGAGTCCGAGGGCGGGCCGCTGAGCTGGATGTACGGGCCCATGTTGCCCACGCCGCTGCCGCGCAAGATGGACCAGTCGCGGCGCCTCAACGGCTCCAACGCCGAGCGGGCCATTGAGATCGCCCGGCGCATCCATCCCAAGCAGGTGCACATCTACGCCATGGGCCGCGAGCCCTGGATGGGCCATGTGATGGCCATGGGCTACCACGAGAACTCGCCGCAGCTCGTCGAGGCCCGCAAGCTGCTCGCCTGGTGCCAGGAGCACGGCATCTCCGCTTCGCTGCCCTTCGTCCAGGCGGAGCTCTTCCTCTGAGAACCCCTTTCCCCTTCACCCGTAGGAGCACACACCCATGAGCGAGCACGAGGATACGCAGCAGTACAAGGTCGTGATGAACCACGAAGAGCAGTACTCCATCTGGCCCGCGGACCGGGAGAACGCCCTGGGCTGGAAGGACGCCGGCAAGCAGGGCCCCAAGGCCGAGTGCCTGGAGTACATCAAGCAGGTGTGGACGGACATGCGTCCGCTGAGCCTGCGCAAGAAGATGGAAGAGCAGTCGCGCCCCAACTGAGGCGCCACCGGGGCCCGCCGCCAGCGGCACGCGGCGGGCTCCCGCTTCCCGAGTCCCTCCGCGGAAGGAGCTACAGGAACAGCTCGCTCCGGCCGAACAGCCGCTCGCAGGGCAGCCCGCGCTCGCGGTAGTGCTCGACCAGCCGGTTGGACTCGATGATTTGAATGGACTCGGGCGTGTACTCCAGGCCGAGCACGTGCCGCAGCCACGGCTCCTGGGCCATCGCGTAAACCCAGACGGATTTGGGACGGAACTGCTCCACCAGCGCCCGGGCCTGCTCGAAGCCCGAGCCGTTGAGCCGCCGCGCCTGATCCTGCTTGCGCGTGAGCGGCCGGAGCATCAGCGGACCGTACACCCAGCTGCCCGGCGCCCCCGCGCACTCCATGCCCACGAACATCATGTCCACGTCGCCCATCCACCGGTGCACGTGCGCGTAGAGCTCCGGCTCCATGTTCCGCGAGTCCGCCGCGAACAGCACGCTCCGCTCGCCGATGCGCACCACGTACCCCGTCTTCGTGCGGATGAGCAGATCCCCGTGCTCGCCCAGGAAGGGCAGCGCCAGGATGGAGCCGCCGGGGAAGTCGATCGTCTGCAGCTCGTCCACCGCGACGACATCGCGGAAGCCCAGGTGCTCGAGCGTCAGCTTCAGCGAGGGATCCAACAGGCTGCCACTGTCATTGCGCGGGACGATGACTGTCTTCACCCGGTTGCGCAGGTGCAGCAGCGTTTCGATCTGCGCGTGGTCCTGGTGGTTGTGCGTGATGAGCACGTAGTCGATCGTCTCGGGGAGATCCGAGAAGGAGTACCGGTCGATGCCCCCCTCCTCGTCGTAGCTGATGATGGGATCCGTGAGCAGGCTGACGCCCCCGCCCTCCACCAGCACGCACGCATGGCCGAAATAGCGGACCCGCATCTTGTCGCCGCGATAGGGCTCCGACACCCGGCTCTCGCACGTCTCCGTCATGAACGAGTCCAGCAATGACTCACGCGACGCGTCAACGCCTACCAACTCGCGCAGCCGCCCGGCCGTGGTCGGCGTCCACTTGGCCCGGACCAGCTCGTCGATCACCGGGCTGTCCAGGGGCACCCGCACGTGCAGGCGCGAGGGATCCTCCAGCCGGGGCGTGCTCAGCATGAAGGGCCGCCCATCCGCTCCAGACATGAAGAGCTCGAGCGCCTGGGAGTCCCGGTTGTAATAGGGGCTGCGGTAGAGCAAGGACTCGAACAGCCGGAAGGTGGGGCGGTTCTCCTGATCGTAGAAGAGCTCCACGTACCCCCGCAGCGGCGCCGGCACCTTCGCGTAGAGCGACTCCAGGGACAGGCCCTGGGCCGTCTCCTTGAGCAGCATGGCGTCCAAGCCCTTGAGTGCCTCTACCAGCTCGAGCGGGCGCGCCTGGGTGACGAGCGTGCGCTCGAGCAGGGTGGCGATCCGCTCCGTCTGGCTCGTGGGACAATCAACGAATGGACCCCCCATCATCTCGGGGTCCTTCACCGCGGCCTCATGAACCGCGGGGTTCGCGAGGAAGGACTTCATGATCTTGATGTGGTTCGCCACGTTCAACGCCGCCGTCGCCGGCGAGATGAGGTGCGTCCAGGCGTACCAGTGGTTGAAGAGCGGATCGAGCACGACGTTCCGCTTCAAGAAGACCTTCCGAGTTCCCTCGATCATCAACCAGACATGCTCCATCAAAACCTGAAAAGGATGCAAGCCGGGGCCTAGAAGCTTCCCCTCATTGCCCCCTGTCTTGCCCTGTCAGGTCGATCGTAGAGTGTGCCCCCCCTGGACATCGAGTCACGGCGCTCCGCCTCGAGGTCCATCCAGCTCCCAGCCCATCGATGCTCCGTCCCAACGCGACCCCCCTCCCCTCCTGCTCCACGCTCGTCGATCTGCTGAGTCAGGCCGCAGGCGCGCGAACCGGTCAGCGCCTCTACACCTTCCTGGGAGAGTCCGAGGGAGAAGAGACGCCGCTGACCTATGACGCGCTGGATGCACTGGCGCGGAGGATCGGCGCCGCACTGCAGCAGCTCTCGCGCCCCGGCGAGCGGGCCATCCTGCTCTACCCGCCCGGCCTCGAGTACGTCGCCGGCTTCTTCGGCTGCCTCTACGCCAACCTGGTCGCGGTGCCGGCCTATCCGCCGGATCCATCGCGGCTCGAGCGCACCCTGCCCCGGCTGCGCGCCATCATCCAGGACGCGCAGGCCACGGTGGTGCTCACCACCGCGTTCATCGCGGGCATGGGGGAGTTCCTCTTCGAGCAGGCGCCCGAGCTGCGCGCGCTGCGCTGGGTGGCCACGGACGAGCTGCCCGCCGAGGCGGAAGCGTCATGGAAGCGGCCCGAGGTCGAGGCCGGCACGCTCGCCTTCCTCCAGTACACCTCGGGCTCCACGGGCACGCCCAAGGGCGTGAGGCTCAGCCACGCCAACCTGCTGCACAACCTGAAGCTGATCCGCCACGCCTTCCAGACCGGCCCCGACAGCGTGGGCGTCATCTGGCTGCCCCCGTACCACGACATGGGGCTGATCGGCGGCATCCTCGAGCCGCTCTACCAGGGCATGCACACGGTGCTGCTGTCGCCGCTGTCGTTCCTCAAGCGCCCGATGCGCTGGCTCGAGGCCATCTCGCGCTTCGGCGGCACCCACAGCGGCGGCCCCAACTTCGCCTTCGATCTGTGCGTGCGCAAGAGCACCCCCGAGGAGCGGCACAGCCTGGACCTCGGCCGCTGGGAGCTCGCCTTCTGCGGAGCCGAACCCATCCGCGCCGAGACGCTGGCCCGCTTCACCGAGGCCTTCGGGCCCAGCGGCTTCCGTCATGAGGCGTTCTATCCGTGCTACGGACTGGCCGAGGCCACGCTGATCGTCTCCGGTGGAGAGAAGGCCGCCGCGCCCGTCGTCCGTGAGCTGGACACCTCCGGACAGCCCGGCGCGCGCCCCGTGGTCGGCTGCGGCTACACCCTGCCCGAGCAGCAGATCCTCATCGTCGACCCCGAGTCGCGGGTGCGCTGCCCGCCCGGCACGGTGGGGGAGATCTGGGTCTCGGGCCCGAGCGTCGCCCAGGGCTACTGGCAGAAGCCCGAGGAGACGGAGCAGACCTTCCAGGCGCGTCTGGCGGACGGTGGCCTGGGCACGTTCCTGCGCACCGGAGACCTGGGCGCGCTCGTGGACGGCGAGCTGTTCGTCACCGGCCGGCGCAAGGATCTGATCATCCTGCGCGGCAGGAACCACTACCCGCAGGACCTCGAGCTCACCGTCGAGCAGAGCCACCCGGCGCTGCGGCCCGGCTGCGGCGCGGCGTTCTCCATCGAGGTGGAAGGAGAGGAGCGGCTCGTCGTCGTCCAGGAGGTTGACCCGCGCAAGCTGACGGACGCGGAGGCACTGGTCGCGGAGCTCCGCCAGCGCATCACCGAGCAGCACGAGGTGCAGCTCCATGCCGTGGCGCTGATCGAGCCGGGCGGGCTGCCGAAGACCTCCAGCGGCAAGGTCCAGCGGCGGGCCAGCCGGGACGCGTTCCTCGCGGGCGAGCTTCCGGCCGTGCTGGCGTGGCGCGGGACGGCGGCCGCTGAAGCCCGAGCCCTTCCGGCTCCCGAGGAGCAGCCTCGAAAGGCCCGCGGCGACGTGGAGAACTGGCTGCGCTCGCGGCTGGCCTCGCGCGCCGGCCTGCGCCCCGAGCAGCTCGATCGGGACGAGCCCATCACCCGCTTCGGCCTGGACTCGCTTGGAGCCGCGGAGCTGGCCCATGAGATCGAACGGGGCCTGGGGACCCAGGTCCCGCTCGCGCAGCTCATCCGGGGACCGTCCCTGGCCGAGCTCGTGGAGCAACTCCTCTCCGCGCGTGACTCCGGCGTGCCGGCCCTCGAGCCGATGGCTCGCGGCGAAGCGGTGCCCCTGTCCTTCGCGCAGCAGCGGCTGTGGTTCCTGGATCAGCTCGAGCCGGGCAGCCCGCTCTACAACCTCGCCGTGGCGCTCCGGCTCGACGGGCCGCTCGACGTCTCGGCCCTCGAGCGGAGCTTCGGGGAGATCCTCCGCCGCCACGAGGTGCTCCGGACCACGATCGCCTCCGGGGAGGGGGGACCCGTCCAGGTCATCTCCCCCGCCGCGCCCGTCGTGCTGTCCCCGGTGGACCTGCGCGAGCTGCCTGTCTCCGAGCGGGAGAGCGCGGCGCTCCGCCGAGCCCGGGAAGAAGCCCAGAAGCCCTTTGACCTGGCTGGGGGCCCGCTCCTGCGCGTGGTGCTGCTGAAGCTGGAGGACCAGTCGCATCTGCTCGTGGTGGCGGTGCACCACGTCGTCTTCGACGGCTCGTCGATGGGCGTGATGATCCGCGAGGCCTCGGCGCTCTACGAGGCCTTCACGAAGGGCCAGCCCTCGGCCCTGCCCGAGCTGCCCATCCAGTACGCGGACTACGCGGCCTGGCAGCGGCGCTGGCTCCAGGGCGAGGCACTGGAGGCACAGCTCTCGTACTGGAAGAAGCAGCTCGACGGCGCCTCGCGGGCGCTGGAGCTTCCCACGGATCATCCGCGCCCCCCGACGCAGTCCTTCCGCGGCGCCACCGTTCCCGTGCGGCTCCCGCGCGAGCTGTCCCAGTCGCTCGCGGCGCTGAGCCAGCACGAGGGCGTGACGCCCTTCATGACGCTGCTCGCGGCGTTCCAGACGCTGCTGCACCGTTACTCGGGACAGGACGACCTCTGCGTCGGTAGCCCCATCGCCGGCCGGGATCGCGCCGCGATGGAGGGCCTCATCGGCTTCTTCGTCAACACGCTGGTGCACCGCACCCGCCTCTCCGGCAACCCCACCTTCCGCGAGCTGCTCGGGCGCGTGAAGGAGACGGCGCTGGGCGCCTATGCCCATCAGGATCTGCCGTTCGAGAAGCTCGTCGAGGAGCTCAGGCCCGAGCGCGACCTGAGCCGCACCCCGCTCTTCCAGGTGATGTTCTCGCTCCAGCCCGATTCGCTCCCCGAGCTGAAGCTGCCCGGGCTGTCCGCGCGCGCCCTGGAGTTGGAGAGCCATACCTCGAAGTTCGACCTCGGCCTGACCCTCTCGGAGACGGCCGAGGGCTTCGCCGGCTCGTTGGAGTACAGCACCGATCTCTTCGAGCCCTCCACCATCACCCGGCTCGTCGGGCACCTGCACACCCTGCTTCAGGCCATTGTCGTTGACCCCGGCCAGCGTCTCTCCGAGCTGCCACTGCTCACGGCCGAGGAGCGCCAGGAGGTGCTGGTGGAGTGGAACGCCACCGCCTCCGAGTACCCCAAGGACTCCTGCATCCACGAGTTGTTCGAGGCGCAGGCCGCGCTCCGGCCCGACGCCATCGCCGTCGAGTTCGGCTCCCAGCGCCTGACGTACCGGCAGCTGGACGAGCGCGCCAATCAGCTCGCCCACCTGCTGCGCCGCCGCGGCGTCGGCCCCGACTCCCGCGTTGCTCTGTGCGTCGACCGCTCGCTGGAGCTCATCGTCTCCCTGCTGGGCATCCTCAAGGCCGGTGGCGCCTACGTCCCCCTGGACTCCTCCTACCCCCGCGAGCGCCTCTCCTTCATGCTCGAGGACTCCAGGCCCCACGTCCTGGTGACGACGCGCGCCCTGCTGGGTGCGCTGCCCTCTGACGGCCTCGACTCCGTCCTCCTCGATGAAGTGCAGGAAGCGCTGGCCCAGGAGCCGACGTCCGCTCCTCGCTCCGGCGTGCTACCGCAGCACCTGGCGTATATCGACTTCACCTCCGGCTCCACCGGCCGGCCCAAGGGCGTGTGCATCGAGCACCGCTCCGTGCTGCGCACCGTGCTCGGCGTCCACTACGCCCACCTCGGCCCCGAGGAAACCTTCCTCCTCATCGCCCCCATCTCCTTCGACGCCTCCACGCTCGAAGTCTGGGGCCCCCTGCTCAACGGCGCCCGCCTCGTCGTCTTCCCTCCCCACACTCCGGGAGACGTGAACGAGTTGGCCGATGTGCTGGCTCGTCATCAGGTGACGACGCTCCACCTCACCTCGGGCCTCTTCACCCAGATGGTGGATGCCCACCTGGAGGGCCTGCGCCCGGTGAAGCAGCTGCTCACCGGTGGCGACGTCGTCTCCGCTCCTCACGTCCAGCGCGTCCTGGAAGTGTTGGGGGTGCCCGTCACCGCCTGCTACGGCCCCACCGAGAGCACCCTCTTCGCCAGCTGCTTGCGCATGACGCGGCCCTCCGAAGTGGGCGCCTCCGTCCCCATCGGCCGGCCCATCTCCAACACCCAGGTGTACCTCCTCGACAGGCACCTGCAGCCGGTGCCCGCGGGCGTCCCTGGCGAGCTCTTCATCTCCGGTGACGGTCTGGCCCGCGGCTACCTGGGCAGCTCCTCCCTCACCGCCGAGCGCTTCCTCCCCAATCCCTTCAGCTCCGCCTCCGGTGCTCGCATGTACCGCACCGGCGACCTCGCCCGTCACCGCCACGACGGCGTGCTCGAGTTCCTCGGCCGCATCGACAACCAGGTGAAGGTGCGTGGCTTCCGCATTGAGCTGGCCGAGGTGGAGTCCGCTCTCCTCAGCCACGCCTCCGTGCGCGAGGCCGTGGTGGTGGCCCGTGAGGACTCCCCTGGGCTCAAGCGGCTGGTGGCCTACGTCACCGGTGACGCCCAGGCCCTGGGCACCGAGGCCCTGCGCGCCTTCCTCAAGCAGCGCCTGCCCGAGTACATGGTGCCCTCGGCCTTCGTTCACCTGGAGGCCCTGCCCCTCACCAGCCACGGCAAGGTGGACCGCAAGGCCCTGCCCGTCCCGGACTCCCGTCCCGAGTTGGCCCAGGCCTTCGTCGCCCCTCGCAACGACGTCGAGCAGAAGCTGGCCTCCAGCTGGGCCGAGGTGCTCCGGCTCGAGCGCGTGGGCATCCACGACAACTTCTTCGAGCTGGGTGGCCACTCGTTGCTCGCCACCCAGGCCATCTCGCGCATCCGGAGCGCCTTCGAGATCGCCCTCCCCCTGCGAGAGCTCTTCGACGCGCCCACCATCGCGACGCTCTCGCCTCGGATTCACGCGGCCCTCCAGTCGCGGAGTGACTCCGGCGCGCCACCGCTCGCCCCCATGCCGCGCACCGGGCGGCTGCCGCCGTCCTTCGCTCAGCAACGGCTCTTCTTCCTTGACCAGCTCGAGCCCAACAACCCCACGTACAACATCCCCGCGGCCATCCGCCTGGACGGGGCGCTCGACCTGACCGCCCTGGAGCGGAGCTTCAACGAGCTCGTCCGCCGCCACGAGTCCCTGCGCACCACCTTCCAGGCGGATCAGGATGGCGTGCTCCAGGTCATCTCGCCCTCGACCGTCCTGTCCGTCGCGACGACGGATCTGTGCGGACTCTCCGAGACCGATCTCGAGGTGGAGGTGCCTCGGCTGGTGGAAGAGGAGGCCCGGCGCCCCTTCGATCTCGCCCAGGGCCCGCTGCTCCGCGTGGGGCTGGTGCGGCTGAGCGAGCACTCGCACGTGCTGCTCCTGACGATGCACCACATCGTCTCGGATGGCTGGTCCGTGGCCGTGCTGATCCGCGAGCTGTCCGCCCTCTACGAGGCCTTCACGAAGGGCCAGCCCTCGCCTCTGTCCGAGCTGCCCATCCAGTACGCGGACTACGCGGCCTGGCAGCGGCGCTGGCTCCAGGGTGAAGCGCTGGAGGCGCAGCTCTCGTACTGGAAGAAGCAGCTCGACGGCGCCTCGCGGGCGCTGGAGCTGCCCACGGATCACCCCCGGCCCTCCGTGCAGAGCTCGCGCGGCGAGAGCCACCCGGTGCGGTTCTCGAAGAGCCTCTCCGAGCAGCTCACCGCCCTCAGCCGGCGCGAGGGCGTGACGCCCTTCATGACGCTGCTCGCGGCGTTCCAGGTGCTGCTGCACCGCTACTCGGGACAGGACGACCTCAGCGTCGGTAGCCCCATCGCCGGCCGCAACCGCGCCGAGCTGGAAGGCCTCATCGGCTTCTTCGTCAACACGCTGGTCCTTCGCGGGCGTCTCTCGGGCGGCCTCACCTTCCGCGAGCTGCTCGGACAGACGCGCGAGACAACGCTGGAAGCACAGGCTCACCAGGACCTGCCCTTCGAGAAGCTCGTCGAGGAGCTCAGGCCCGAGCGCGACCTGAGCCGCTCGCCCCTGTTCCAGGTGATGTTCGCCCTCCAGCCCGAGCCGCTTCCGGAGCTGAAGCTGCCCGGGCTGTCCGTGCGCGCCCTGGAGCTGGAGAGCCGCACCTCGAAGTTCGACCTTGGCCTGTCCCTCACCGAGACGGCCGAGGGCTTCTCCGGCTCGTTGGAGTACAGCACCGACCTCTTCGAGTCCTCCACCATCACCCGGCTCGTCGGGCACCTGCACACCCTGCTTCAGGCCATTGTCGTTGACCCCGGCCAGCACCTCTCCGAGCTGCCCCTGCTCACGGCCGAGGAGCGCCAGAAGATGCTGGTGGAGTGGAACGCCACCGCCTCCGAGTACCCCAAGGACTCCTGCATCCACGAGCTGTTCGAGGCCCAGGTGGCTCTGCGGCCCGATGCCATCGCCGTCGAGTTCGGCTCCCAGCGCCTGACGTACCGCGAGCTGGATGCACGCGCCAATCAGCTCGCCCACCTGCTGCGCCGCCGCGGCGTCGGCCCCGACTCCCGCGTTGCTCTGTGCGTTGAGCGCTCGCTGGAGCTCATCGTCTCCCTGCTGGCCATCCTCAAGGCCGGTGGCGCCTACGTCCCTCTGGACTCCTCCTATCCCCGCGAGCGCCTCTCCTTCATGCTCGAGGACTCCAGGCCCCACGTCCTGGTGACGACGCGCTCTCTTCTCTCCGCGCTGCCCGCTGACGGTCTCGACTCCCTCCTCCTCGATGAAGTGCAGGAGGCCCTGGCTGGCGAGTCCACCGCCCCCGTGCACTCCGGTGTGCTGCCCCAGCACCTGGCGTATATCGACTTCACCTCCGGCTCCACCGGCCGGCCCAAGGGCGTGTGCATCGAGCATCGCTCCGTGCTGCGCACCGTGCCCGGCGTCCACTA
>NZ_JBJMQO010000122.1:0-6739 GCF_045802675.1 Archangium sp.
CACCTACATCTTCATCGATGGGACCCTGGTGGGCGGGACTTCGATCGGTTCCACGGGGCGCTTCGGGACGACCATTCCCAAGCAGCCCGCCGATGGCCCGCACCGCATCGAGGTCGCGGCCGAGTACCTGGGTGCGTGGAGCTCCACGACCGCCGCCAGGAACTTCACCCTGGATACCGTGGCTCCCCCGACGCCGGTCATCCTCGTGCCCGCTCCAGACTCGTGGGTCGCCAGTACGACGCCCACCTTCTCCGGTACCGCGGAGCCTCTCAGCAAGCTGAGCCTCAACGTCTCCACGAGAGGGAACTTCACGGCCACCACCGATGCATCCGGTCACTGGAGCTTCACCATGCCCAGTGCCCTCGATGATGGGCTCGACTACATCTTGTCGGTCAGGGCCACCGATGCCGCCAGCAACGGCAGTGACCTCGCTACCGTCAGCTTCATGGTGGACGCAACGGTGCCGGAGACAACCCTCGGTCAGACTCCCTCGGACCCAAGCACGAGCTCCAGCACCACCTTCACCTTCTCGTCGAACGAGACAGGTGCTGGCTTCGAGTGCAGCGTGGATGATGCGGCCTTCACGGCCTGCACGAGCCCGGCCACCTTCACCCTGTCCGACGGGCAGCACACCTTCCAGGTTCGTGCTCGGGACCTGGCGGGCAACGTGGATGCCACTCCGGCCTCGTTCTCCTGGACCCTCGACACGGGTGCTCCGGATGTGACGATCACCGAGAAGCCGGCCAGCGTGACGAACGCGACGAGCGCGAAGCTCGTCTTCGGGTCGACCGACCGTGGGTCGAGCTTCGAGTGCAGCGTCGATGGTGCCGCCTTCTCGTCGTGCACCTCCCCGGTTGACCTCACGGGCCTCGCCGAAGGCAAGCACTCCTTCAAGGTGCAGGCGCGCGATGTGGTGGGCAATGTCTCGACGGCTCCCGCCACCTGGGAGTGGACGGTCGATGTCACCGCTCCCGTGGCTCCGGTGATCACTGCTCCCACCGAGGGTCAGGCGTTCGAGTCCGGCACCGTGTCCATCACGGGCACGGCCGAGGCGGGCAGCAAGGTGCGGGTCTTCATCAAGGGAACCGAGGCGGGTTCTGTCACGGCGGATGGCTCCGGCAACTGGAGCTTCACTCCGGCCACCGCGTTCGCCAATGGCAGCTACACCGTCAAGGCCACCGCCACCGATGCGGCGAATAACGTCAGTGCCGAGTCAGGTGAGCGTACCTTCACGGTCGACGTCAAGTCTCCGGGCACGGGTGGTGGTGGTGATGAGCCCGAGAGCTGCGGCTGCTCGTCGCCCGCCGGTGACCCGGCCTCGGCGCTGATGGCGCTGGCGGGGCTCGCGGCCTTCGTGTCGCGCCGCCGCCGCAAGTAGGCGTGTTGCTCGGGGCCGCGCTCTCCACACTGGAGCGCGGTCCCTCATGAAGAAGGGGCTCCCCGGTGCTCGTAATCGAGCGCCGGTGGAGCCCCTCTCATTTCAGTGCGCTGCTCAGTTGTGCGGGACGGGCGTCTCGGGGCCGGCGGCCACCGCGGCGCCCTCCGAGGGCTTCGCCTCCGAGGTCGGCGTCTCGGGCCCCGAGGCCACCGCGCCCGCGGGCGTGTGCTTCGGCGGCCCCGCCAGCTGCGTCATCAGCGCCGTCATCCGCCGGGCGAAGCGGTTGGGATCCTCCACGCTGCTGCCCTCGGTGAGCAGCGCCTGGTCGTAGAGCAGCTCCACCCACTCGGCCACCTGCGCCGAGCCCGGCTCCTTCTCCTGCACCGCCTTGAGGTGCTCGATGATGGGGTGCGTGGGGTTCACCTCCAGAATCCGCTTCATGTGCGGCACGCTCCGGCCCCGCTCGCGCAGCAGCCGCTCCACGTACGCGTGCGAGCCGCCCTCGGGCACCACCAGGCAGCACGGCGAGTCCGTCAGCCGGTCCGACACCCGCACCTCGCGCACCTGCTCCTTGAGCACTTCCTTCATCCGCTCGGCCAGCGGTCCCAGCCCCTTGGCGCGCTGCTCCTTCTCGCGCTTCTCCTCCTCCGTCTCCTTGAGCTTCAGGTCCGCGTGCATCGCCGACACCAGCGGCTTGCCCTGGTACTCGCGCAGCCCCTGCGTCGCCCACTCGTCCACCGGGTCCGTCATGTACAGCACCTCGTACCCGCGCTTCTTCAGCGCCTCGAGGTGCGGCGAGTCCACCACCGCCTTCCGCGTCTCGCCGAAGATGTAATAGATGGCCTCCTGGCCCTCCTTCATCCTCGACACGTAGTCGGCCAGTGACGTGAGGCCCTCCTCGCGCGAGCTCTCGTAGCGCACCAGCGCGCCCAGCTTCTCGCGGTGCTCGGTGTCGGCGACGAGCCCCTCCTTCAGCACCGTGCCGAAGCCCTGCCAGAACGTCCGGTAGTCCTCCGGCTTGTCCTTGGCCAGCTTCTCCAGCATGTCCAACGTCTTCTTCGTCACGTGCTTGTGGATGGCCTTCACCACCGACGAGTCCTGCAGCAGCTCGCGCGACACGTTCAGCGGCAGGTCGTCCGAGTCCACCACGCCCCGCACGAAGCGCAGCCACTGCGGCAGCATCTCCTCGCACCGGTCCATGATGAGCACCCGCTTCACGAACAGCCGCACCCCGCGCTGCTGCGGGCTGTTCAAATCAAAGGGCGGGTGCTTGGGCAGGAAGAGCAGGCCGGTGAAGACCTGGTTGCCCTCGGTCCGGAAGTGCGTCCATGCCAGCGGCGCCTCCCAGTCGTGCGTCAGGTGCTTGTAGAACTCCTGGTACTGCTCGTCGGTGATGTCACTCTTCGAGCGCTGCCAGAGCGCGCTCGCCTTGTTCACCACCTCGAGCTGCGTCTCGGTCTTCTTCGCGTCCCCCTCGCCCGTGGTCTTCTTCACCTGGAGCTTGATGGGGTGGTTCACGTAGTCCGAGTACTGCGTCACCAGCTCGCGCAGGCGCCACTCGCCGAGGAACTCCTTCTGGTCCTCCTTCAGGTGCAGGGTGATGGAGGTGCCGCGCGTGGCGCGCTCGGCCGGCTCCACCGTGAAGCTGCCCTTGGCGTCCGAGCTCCACCTCCAGGCCTGGCCGTCCTTGCCCGCCGCCCGGCTCACCACCTCGACGCGGTCCGCCACCAGGTAGGCGCTGTAGAAGCCCACGCCGAACTGGCCAATCAGGTTGACGTCCTTCTGGCCCCGCTGCGCCGCCAGCTCCAGGAACTCGCGCGAGCCCGAGTGCGCGATGGTGCCCAGGTTCTTCACCAGCTCGTCATGCGTCATGCCGATGCCGCTGTCCTCAAGGGTCAGCGTGCCCTTCGCCTCATCCGGCAGCAGGTGGATTTCGAGCGGGGCGCCGCCTTCGAGCAGCTCGGGCTCGGTGACGGCGCGGAAGCGCAGCTTGTCGAGCGCGTCGGACGCGTTCGACACGAGCTCGCGCAGGAAGATTTCCTTATGGCTATAGAGGGAGTTGATGACCAGGTTCAGGAGCTGGTTGATCTCCGCCTGGAACTTGTGGGTTTCCCGCGGGGTGTCGACGGACATGGTTCCTCCGGGCGCCCCCATGGGGACGCGAACCCCCTCCCTGTAACCATGAATCGCACGCTGTCCAGCCGCCCCCCACGGGTCCGCGCCATACCGCCGGGGCTCCAGCCAGGAAGGCCGGCGTGGAGCAGGCAGGCAGGGGCTCGTGCTGCTCGCCGGTGCCCGGTTGTCCTAGGCTGCGCCTCCCGTGACTCGGGAGGACATCTTGGACGCGACGACAGCACCGCAGTTCGGCCCGCCACAGGGGGAGCAGGAGCTCGCCGCGGCGGAGGACATCGTTTGCCAGGCCTTCGCCATGCCCCCGGAGGAGGGTCCCGCCTGGAGGAAGCGGATTGAAGCCGGCGGTGCCCAGCTCCGGGTGCTGCGCGAGGGCGGTTCCGTGGCCGCCACGGTCGCCCATTTCTCCATGGGCCAGTGGTTCGGCGGGCGGAGCGTGCCCCTGGTGGGTATCGCCGGAGTCGGCGTGGCGCCCGCTCGCCGGGGGCAGGGCACGGGCACCCGCCTCATGCAGACGTGCCTCCGGGAGTTGCGCGCCCAGGGCGTTCCCCTCGCGGGCCTCTATCCCGCCACCCAGCCCCTCTACCGCCGCGTGGGCTTCGAGCAGGCAGGCTCGCGTCATGAGATTCGCGTGCAGCTCTCGGGGCTGGACTTCCAGGAGCGCTCCCTCTCGCTGCGGCCCATCCAGGAGGCCGACCTGCCGGCCATTCATGACGTCTACCGCCGCCACGCCCAGCGCCAGCAGGGGTGGCTCGATCGCGGCACGTACATCTGGAATCGCGTCCTGAGGCCCCGGGGCGAGCCCACCGCCTACGGCTACCTCGTGGAGGGCCACGCTGGAGTGGAGGGCTACCTCTACCTGTCGCGCCGGGTGGCCCCTCACGGGCTGCGTCAGGAGCTCAGCCTCTCGGACCTCGTCGCGCTCACCCCGGCCGCGGGACGGCGGCTGCTGAGCTTCATCGGAGACCACCGCTCGCTGGCCGACGAGGTGGTGTGGCGCGGCGGCGCGGCGGATCCGCTCCTCTTCCTCCTGCGCGAGCAGACGTACCAGGTGAAACACCTCTTCACCTGGATGCTCCGCGTGCTGGACGTGCCCGCGGCGCTCCAGGCCCGTGGCTACCTGGCCGGGCTCTCGGGGGCGCTGCACCTCGAGGTGGATGATGACCTCTTCCCGGAGAACCGCGGCCGCTTCGTGCTGGAGGTGGAGAACGGCGAGGCCGAGGTGCGCCCCGGAGGAGATGGGGACATGAAGCTGCACGTGCGGACGCTCGCTCCGCTCTACAGCGGCTTCCTCTCGCCCGCCGCCCTCCAGGCCGCCGGGGTGCTCGAGGCCGACGACGTCTCCCTGCGCACGGCCACCGCGCTCTTCTCCGGGCCGCCGCCCGCCATGCCCGACATGTACTGAGCCTCAGGGCACCCACGCCCCGAGTCCCGCCGGGGCTCCGCCACAGGCCTCGCGCAGCCGCGCGAGCGCCTCGTCATAGGTGAGGGTCTGCGAGGCCTCCTTCACCGTGGGCGAGACCCAGTCCCTCCAGGAGCGCAACACGGTGACGTGGCGGCCGTCCTCGAGCTCCGTCTCCGAGACGTGCACGAGCAGCCGCTCCTCCAGGGCCTCGCGCGCCTTCGTCCACGGGCCCTCCTTGTCCAGGTGCACCACCCTGTCCCGCTCCACCGCCGTGAGCAACTCGCGGGCCTGGGGCGAGAGGCCCGCCAGCGTGCGGCGGCGGCGCGAGGGCTCCATGGCCACGCGGTACACCGCCGGCCACAGCGAGGGGTCCACGAAGGCCACCTTGCCCTCCACCAGCCTCACGGAGAGCACCTCGTCCGAGGCCCTCAACATGCGGCCGAGCCGGTACATCAGCCGGCCCTTGGCATGGCTCCGCCAGCTGCCGCGCACCGGGCCTCCCGCCACGGCCTCGACGAGCGAGGGCGTCCCGCTGGCCGGCACCTCGGTGACGACCCGCTTCTGATGGATGAGCTCCAGTGCGTCGTGCTCGGTGCGAACCACGCTCGTGCTCCTCGCGGAAGGGTTGCGCTCAACCGCCGTGGTGGGCCGGGGCGGCCTTCATCATCGGGCAGTTGCCCGAGCTCATCATCCCGGCATGAGCCCGGACGCTCTCTCTCAGGGCATCGCGCTGCGAGGCGTCCACCGGCGTCAACACCAACCGGATGCCGTCCGGCACCTCCTCGGTGGTGGCTCGCGAGGCGGGCATGTGCATGCCCTGGTGCATTCCCTCGCCGTGCTCGCCACAGGCGCAGGCCTGGCCACCCTGGCCCTCGTGCGGGCCGCAGGCGCACGCCGCGCCCTTCTCGTCATGCCCGGCGCAGCTGCACCCCTGGCCCTCGTGCTGCTGGCCACAGGCGCACCCGGAGCCGCCCTGGCCCTCTCCCTGTCCGGCCGCGTGACCGGGACAGCTGCAGGCCTTGGCCTCGCCCTCGTGCTGGCCGCAGGCGCAGCCGCCCGCCGCTCCGTGCTCGTGCATGCCGGGCCCGCCGTGGTGGGCGTTGTGCATGTCCGCCATGGCGGTGACGCGCCGCCGCAGCTCCGCCACGTCCCCCTTCGTGGTGAAGGTCAGCGCCGCGCCCTGGTCCGTGTCCGACGCCTCCACCTTCGTGTCCTTCACCTGCATGGGGCACATGGCCGCCATGCCTTGCATCCCCTGGGCGGTGGAGGAGGTGTCATCCGCTCGGCTGCTGGCCTGGGAGCCAGCACAGCCAGCGAGTGCCAACAGCGCGGTAGTGGAAAGGGCGAAGATCAGGGTCCGGACGTTCATTCGAAGCTCCTCCAAGCCTCAGGGTAGGGAGCCGGGTGCGGCCGGTGCACGAAGGCCGCCTGCCCGTCCGAGGGGTTTGCGTCCAGGCCCGCGCGCGGGCGCCCTCGTGAAGGCAGCGCCCGCGGGTCTCATGGAACGCCGTGCTCAGGTGGCCTGGGTGCCTGGAGACGCCACGGGGGCCGCGGCCGCGGGCTTGGAGGCCCCGGCGGAGACGGGCGCATCGGCGTCCGCGCCCACGTGCATGCGGTGCTTCACCTCGGCGTAGCGCCTGGCGGCCTCGGGCTCGGGAGAGACGAGCGACACCACCCAGCCCACGAAGAAGGACAGCGGCATGGTGATGATGCCCGGATTCTTCAGCGGGAAGAGCGCCTCCTTGTGGCCCAGCAGGTCCACCTGCACCGTGGGCGACAGGAAGATGAGCAGCACCGCGCTCACCGAGCCGGTGATCATGCTCGCC
>NZ_JBJMQO010000123.1:0-120843 GCF_045802675.1 Archangium sp.
GCGGATCTCGACGTAGAACGGGTTGTTCCGGCGCAGCTGGTCCTTCAAGTACGCGTTGACGCGCTTGCGGACCTCCTTGAGGTCCTCGGTCTTCACGAAGAGGACCATGTTCTGCTGCACGAACTCGACCGGCACCTTGTAGGTGATGAAGCGGACGTGCTCCTTGTCCGCCTGCAGCTTCGCGGCGATGTCGTCGGCGACCTTCTTGAGCGTGGTCTCGCTGTCGGCGCGGAAGGCCAGCATGAGGTAGCCGCTGCCACCGACCATGTCGATGACGCGCTTGACCTCCTTCACCTCGGGCAGGTCCTGCGAGATGAGGTCGAGCTGGTTGGAGTTGATGGTCAGCTTCGTGGTGCCCCAAAGCGACACGCCGAACAGTGCGAGGATCGCGAGGAGGACGAGCCCAGGCCTGCGGACCAGCAGGCCGGCATAGGCGAGAGCAAGGCGCGGCGGCTTGTGAGAGGAGTCACTCATTCGGCCGCGGACCCTACCGGAGAACGGACCCCATCAGAAGCGCGGCGAGAGCCCTCGGCTGCCCGTCCGCCCATGTTTTCAGTCAGGGTGGATTCACGGCCTGTCCCGGCCCCACGGGAAAGGACTCACGCCCGAGGGGGAAGCAGGAAGGCAAGGGGCTCGCGCAGCAGGCGAGCACCCATGAGCCGCACCAGCCGCAGCACCTCCGACACGGGCACGTCCCGGGCGCGCAGGGCCACCGCGAGGGCGAGCGAGAAGGACACCCCGAAGTTGATGACGAGGGTGATGCCGATGCCGGCCACGGCCGCGAGGAAGTCCGGCCGCAGCACGCCCTCGGCCCCCAGCGCGAAGCCGGCCAGGCACAGCTGCCCGAAGGACAGCGTCACGTGCCGCACGTCCAGCGGCAGCCCGAAGAAGGCGCCCACCACCGGCGGCAGCGCCAGCAGCACGCCGATGCTCACGTTGCCGCCCAGCCCGGCGATGTGGTGCGCGAAGACGTCCGAGAGCTTCTTCGCCCGGGCCTCGCCCAACGCCCGCCGAAGCACGCGGTGGTGCGCGAGTGCCTCGGGGAGGCGGCGGTACACCGCCCAGTTCTCCAGCCACCCGGCCACGAGACTGGAGAGCCACAGCAGCGCGCCCGTGAGCGCCGCGTAGAAGATGGTGCCGCTGTGCCAGGGGTGGAGCGCGTCCACCACGTAGTGCGCCTGGGCCTCGTTGAGCAGCGGGCGCCCCTTCCACCACGCGAAGGCCAGGGACAGCCCCACCGCCGCCGGCAACACGGTGCCCATGTTCCCCAGCGCCGTGGCGAGCTGCGAGCGGACGATGCGCGGAATCAGCTCCATGAGGTGTGACAGCCGCCCGGCCGTGCCCCGCTGGCCGATGGCACTGCCCAGCGTGGCCGCCGTCATGGACGGCTGCTTGGTGGCCAGCGCCGAGCCCGTCGCCTGCATGACGAGGAAGCTGGCGACATAGGTGCCCGCGAGCGCCAGCCCGAAGAAGAAGGGAGCGAGCGCCAGCGTGGCCGCGTACAGCTTGAGGATGGCGGTGACGGCGGTGATGAGCCCGCCGCCCGCGGCCGCGTGCACCATGCGGTGGTACTCGTCCCGCGTGGTGGTGATGTAGTGCTCGCCCGAGTGGCCCGCGCGTTCAATCACCTTGCGCGCCAGCAGCCGCGCGTCACTCGCCAGCAGCGCCCGCACCGAGCGGTCCGCGTGGGCCCGGCGCAGCAGGTCCGCCACCAGGGCGAGCCCCTCGCGCCAGCGCGCCTCACCGGGCGCCGCGCCCAGCACCCGGGCGATGGCCTCCATGCGCTCGAGGCTCCGGCGGATGCGCTCCAGCCGGTACACCAGGTCCACGCTCACCCCGTACTGCTCGAGGTGGCTGGAGACGATGGCCACCACCTGCCGGCACTCCTCCACCACGTCGCCCAGCTCCCGCAGCGAGTCCGGCGCCGCGTCGCGCGCCTGCACGCCCTCGCACACCCGGCGCAGCTTCAGGAAGGGCGAGGCGCGGAAGGACACCTCCGGACAGCGCTCCCTCACGTCCTCCGCCAGGCCAAGCGCCGCCGTCTGCACCGACAGCAGGCCCAGCGCGTCCACCAGGTCCGTGCGCACCACCTGCTCCGGTGCTCGCGCGGGAGGGGGGGCCTCGCCGCTCACCAGCGTGGAGAGGCGGGCCAGCAGCGCGGGCGGCAGCGCTTCCCACCAGTCCGCGTCCTCGGGCACCGGAAAGAGGCGCAGCAGCAACTCGGAGAGCTGATGGTCCGCGGGCGGGGAGGGGAGCAGGTGCCGCGCGAGCCGATCCGACACCTCGCCGAGGAAGCCCAGTCCGGCGGGCAGGCCCACCTGCGAGAAGAGCTTCAACCCGCTCGTGCCGGCCATCACCTCGCGCACCAGGGCGGCCACGGGCTCGCGGGACGTGGCCCGCGCTTCCAGTACGCGCACGAGCAGTGCGAGCCGCGTCACCACCCCGGGGGCTTCGGGCTCGTCGGGCGCCCTCAAGCCGAGTGCGGGCCGGGGCTCGCGCAGCCAGGCGACGCATCGCTCCACCCACTCCAGGCGGGCTTCCAGGCCCTCCTCGGGCACATCGGCCAGCAGCCGCTGGAGGTCGCGCACGGCGGGGTGGCCCGGGGCACGCGGGGCGAACTCGACGCAGAAGGCGTCCACCTCGCGGGAGGAACGCCCTTCACGGACGGGGGCTGGCTGGGGGAGGGGAGCGGACATCGGCCAGTCTCTCGGCGAGGGGGGCGCACAGGGTACGTTCCCGCGCGCCCGCCTCAAACCGACTTCGCCTCCGGGCGCCCGTCCGCTCGGCCCCGGAGCGCGGTGGAGGACCGCTGCGCGACGACTACTTGCCGTTGATCTCGGCTTCCTTCGCGCGCATGAGCTTCAGCAGGTTGTCCCAGCCGCCCTGCGCCATGATGGGCCGGATCTGGTCATCGCGGATGCCGGTGAGCATCGAGTCGCCGAGCACCGACACGTCCAGCACCTTCCAGGTGCCCTGCTCCTTCACCACCGAGTACTGCAGCTTCATCTCCTGCTTCTTCAGCGGGTGCTCGATGACGACGGTGGACTTCACCTGCGCCTTCTCGCCCTCGATGGCCGGGTCCTCGTAGGTGATGGAGGCGAGGTTCTTGAAGTTCTCGCGCACCTTGGGGAAGGCAATCTTGGAGAAGAGGCTGTTGAAGAGCCGGGTGAACTCCTTGCGCTGGGCGTCGGTGCCCTTGTCCCACTCGTCACCGAGCAGGAAGCGGCCCTGGGCCTCGTTGGCGAGCTGCTTGAGGGCGAGGTCGTCCTTGCTGTAGCGCACGGACTGGACGACGGTCTTCACCGGCTTGGCGATGGGCTCGTTGGGGGCGGCGAGCGCCGGCATCGCGAGCGAGAGGGTGGCCAGCAGGGCAAGGGAGCGGAGGCGGAGGTTCATTCAAGTCCTTCCTGGGGGAATGACGGTTTCTGTAACCCAGAGCAACGGCCGGGCGCGCGCGAAATTCACGCCGCACCCCGGTGGAGGATGCGGGGGGCGGCTCGCCCGCCAGGTGGGTCCACGGTGCAATTCCCGAGGGGTCTTCTGGGTTTGACTCCTCTAGAGCTCAACGTCTAGTGTGCCCGCGTTTCACGCCGACGCGGCGCGCAGTACCTCCCCAAAGCCGTACCTCGAAGAAGACATGCCGACCGACTACCTGTTCACCTCCGAATCCGTCACCGAAGGGCACCCGGACAAGATCGCTGACCAGATCTCCGACGGCGTGCTGGACGCCATCCTCTCCAAGGATCCCCAGGGCCGCGTGGCCGTGGAGACCCTGGTGAAGACGGGCCTGGCCATCGTCGCTGGCGAGGTGACCACCAACTGTTACGTCGACATCCCCAAGATCGTCCGCAGCACCATCTGCCGCATCGGCTACACCGACAGCTCCATGGGCTATGACGGCCACACGTGCGGCGTCATGGTGGCCATCGAGGGCCAGAGCCAGGACATCGCCCGGGGCGTGGACAACAAGAAGGAGCAGGGCGCCGGCGACCAGGGCATGATGTTCGGCTTCGCCTGCGACGAGACGCCGGAGTTCATGCCGGCCCCCATCCACTACGCCCACGCGCTCACCAGGCGCCTGGCCGACGTGCGCCGCAAGACGCACGACTGGCTGCGCCCGGACGGCAAGAGCCAGGTCACCGTCGAGTACCGCAACGGCCGCCCGGTGCGCATCGACGCGGTGGTGGTGTCCACGCAGCACTCGGACGACATCTCCAACAAGCGCATCCACGAGGCGATCCGCGAGGACGTCATCGCCAAGGCGCTGCCCAAGAAGCTCATCGACGCCAAGACGAAGATCTACATCAACCCCACCGGGCGCTTCGTCATCGGCGGCCCCATGGGTGACTCGGGCGTGACGGGCCGGAAGATCATCGTCGACACCTACGGCGGCATGGGCCGTCACGGTGGCGGCGCGTTCTCGGGCAAGGACCCGTCCAAGGTGGACCGCTCGGCCGCGTACATGGGCCGCTACATCGCCAAGAACGTGGTGGCCGCGGGCCTCGCGCGCCGCTGCGAGGTGCAGGTGTCCTACGCCATCGGCGTGGCGGACCCCGTGAGCGTGCTGGTGGAGACCTTCGGCACGGCCACCGTCCCCGAGGAGAAGATCGTCGCGGCCATCAAGGCGACGTTCGGCCTCAAGCCGCGCGAAATCACCGAGCACCTGGACCTGCTGCGGCCCATCTACCAGAAGACCGCCGCGTACGGTCACTTCGGCCGCGCCGAGAAGGAGTTCACCTGGGAGCGCACCGACAAGAAGGACGCCCTGCGTGAGGCGGTCGGTCCCGCCGCCGCCCGCCTGAAGGCCGTCTGACTCTAGCGAGCCGGTGAAGTTCGAAACGCGCGTGGGTCCTCAGGGGCTCACGCGCGTTTTCTTTTCCCGCTCCATCGCGTCGTAGGTGGCGGTCTTGTAGGCCTCGGAGAGCGTGGGGTAGTTGAAGCACGTCTCCACGAAGAGGCGCGCGCTGGCGCCCGTCATCAGCGCCACCAGCCCCACGTGCACCAGCTCCGAGGCCTGCTCGCCCAGCACGTGCACGCCGAGCAGCCGCAGGTCCTCGCGCCGGAAGAGCAGCTTCAGCAGGCCCTCGGACTCGCCGATGATTTGACCGCGCGCGTTGGTGGAGAAGGCGGCCCGGCCCACCACGTAGGGGATGTCCCGGGCCTTGAGCGACTCCTCCGTCTCGCCCGCCATGGACACCTCGGGGATGGTGTAGATGCCGTAGGGCAGCACCGGCGCCATCCGGTTCGGCTCCTCGAGCTCGAAGGCGTGCATCACCGCGATGCGCGCCTGCTCCATCGACGTGGACGCCAGCGCGGGGAAGCCGATGACGTCCCCCGCCGCGTAGATGCCGGGCACCGCCGTCTGGTACTCGGGCCCCACCTCCACCTGGCCGCGCTGGCCCAGCTTCACGCCCACCGCCTCCAGGCCCAGCCCCGCCGTGTTCGCCGAGCGCCCCGCGGCCACCAGCACCTGCTCCACCTCCAGCTGCTCGCCATCCTTCAGCGTCAGCCGGATGGGGGCCGTGGGCTCGGGGGGCACCTCCACCGCCTCCACCGTGTGCCCCAGCCGCATCCGCACCCCGAGCGACTCCATGCGCCGCCGCAACAGCGCGGAGAGCTCGTCGTCCAGGAAGGGCAGCAGCTCCGCCTTCGGGTCCACCAACGTCACCTGAATGCCGAGCGCGGCGAACATGCACGCGTACTCGCAGCCGATGACGCCCGCGCCCACCACCACCAGCGTCCGCGGCAGCCCGGAGATCTCCAGCAGCTCGTCCGAGTCGTGGATGCGCGCGTCCTCGAAGGGGTACAGCGGTGGCCGGTAGGGCGCGGAGCCGGTGGCCACCAGGATGACGTCCGCCGTCAGCCGCCGCTCCGGCTCACCCTCGCTCCGCACCACCACCGTGTGCGCGTCCGCCAGCGAGCCCCGGCCGTACACCAGCTCCACCCCATGGCGCTTCAGGTTCTCGAGGATGCGCTCGCGCTCGATGCCCTTCACCCGGCGCTCGCGGTAGAGGAAGTCCGAGACGGTGGCCTCGTGGCGCAGCGTCGTCTCCACACCGTACAGGCCGCGCTGGCGGAAGCCCGAGAGGTACAGCGCCGTCTCGCGCAGCGTCTTGGAGGGCAGGGTGCCGGTGTTGGCCGCCGTGCCACCGGGCACCGGCTCACGCTCCACCACCGCCACCCGCTTGCCGTGCAGCGCCGCGTGCACCGCGCCCTTCTCGCCCGCAGGGCCCGAACCAATCACCACCAGATCGAAATCCGCCATGCCCCGGACGCTATGCGAGCCGTCCGGTACGACGGAAGGGCCCTCCGTGGCCCGGCTCGCTCAGAGCACCCCGAGCCTTCATCCGCTCGCGTGGCTTCGTGCTTCAATGCGCGCCATGACTCCCTCTTGATGTCCTTCGCGTTCGACCTGGGGTCCTGAGCGCCCCGCCCGCACTCCGGGTGCATCCGGCCAGGGGGAGATGACGCGAGGGAGGGGGGACGCTACAACCCGGGGATGCCCGTCTTCGGACTTTCGGCCCTGAGCGCGCTCTGGCTCGCGGCGGTGGATGCGCCCGTCACCTCGGTCACCGTCTACAGCGACCGTGCTCGCGTGGTGCGCACGGCCCGGGTGAGCCTCTCCGGCTCCCAGCGCGTGGAGTTGCCCCTGCTGTATGGCTCGGTGGACCCCGCCAGCATCCGCGTCGAGGCCCAGGGCGCCGAGGTGACCCGGGTGGACCTCCGCCCGGTGCGGTCCGATGCCCTGCCCGCCACCGCGGCCCGCAAGCTCGTCACCGAGCTGGAGCGGCTCGATGACCAGCTCGCCCAGGTCCGCGCCGAGCGCGAGGCCTATACCGCCCAGCTCTCCGCGCTCGCCGAGGTGCGGCCCACCGTCTCCGAGCAGGGCGATGCCCCCGTGCCCGCTCCCGCCAACGCGAAGGGGCCCCGGCAGGAGACTTCCCGGCTCGATGCCTCCGGCTGGCGCGCCGCCGCCGACTTCGTGGTGGAGGCCACCGCCCGTTTCCAGGCGAAGCTGCGCGAGGTGACCCAGCGCGAGGAGGCGTTGGATAGAGAGCTCGCGCGGCGGGTGCGGGAAGCGCGGCAGCTCGGCGGCGTGCCCTCGCGCTCGGGCCTGGAGGTCGTCCCCACGCTGTCGGGCCAGGGCTCCGCGACGCTCACGCTCACCTACGTCACCACGGGCGCGCGCTGGTACCCCTCCTACGAGCTGCGGCTCGAGCCCGAGTCCAACCGCGTGCAGGTGGCCGTCTCCGGGCGCGTCAGCCAGGAGACCGGCGAGGACTGGGAGGACTCGGCGCTCACGCTCAGCACCGCCCTGCCCGCCACCACCACCGTCGCACCGCGGCTCGCCACCTGGAAGATCGGCCAGCGCGAGCGCTTCATTCCCACGCCCGCGCCGCTCGCCGACTCCTGGCGTGCCCCGCCGCCCGCTCCGCCCCCGCCCCTCGAGGCGCCCGATGAGGACGCGCGGCTGCGAGACAGACTCCTCTCGCTCAGCAGCGGCGCCAACGCGAATGCTCCCCCACCTACGTCAACGCCGACCGGGGAGTCCCAGCCGCCGGAGGCTGGCTCCGAGGAGATCGTCGTCGCGGGGAAGCCACCGACCATCGATATCGGCTCGACCAGCGCGGGCGTCAACGTGGACCAGGACTTCACCCGGCGTGTCCCGAGCAACAGGCCGGGCGCGGCGCGTTCCTCCGAGGAGCTGGCCACGCCCGAGTCCACCTCGGTGGCCGCGAGTGGAGGGGCGGTGCCCGTGGGCCTCGCGCCGCCGGAGAGCTGGAGGCCGCCCGTGTTGGACCCGAACCTGCCCGCCTCGCTCGCGGGCGGCTATGCCCTGGCCTTCCCCGCGCAGCGGCGCGAGACGGTGCGCAGCGGCAAGGGCGAGCGGCGCGTGCCCCTCTTCACCGAGACGTGGCCGGTGCAGGTGGAGCGCAAGCTCTACCCCGCGCTCACGTCCAATGCCTTCCTCGTGGCGGAGCTGCGCAGCCCGTCCAAGCAGGTCATGCCCGGCGGCGAGGCGCAGCTCTTCGTCGGGGCGGACCCCTCGGGCCAGGCGCGGCTCTCGCTGGTGTCTCCGGGCGAGCCCTTCACCCTGCCGCTCGGCATCGACTCGGCGGTGCGCCCGGTGCGCAACGTGAAGCTTGTGACGAGCGAGAAGGGCCTCATCGGCAAGGACGAGCTCACCGAGTACCTCGTCACCATCGAGGTGGCCAACCCGTACCCCTTCCCCCTGCCCGTGCGCATCCACGACCAGTGGCCGCTGTCGCGCAGCCAGGAACTGGAGGTGAAGCTCGTGCGCACCGAGCCCCATGCCGAGCAGGACCCGGCCCAGGGCACGCTGGAGTGGCGCCTGTCGGTGCCGCCCTCGGAGAAGCAGGGGGTGTCCTTCCTGTACACCGTCCGCCACCCCAAGGGCTGGCGCCTCGAGCAGTCCCAGTCCAACTGAGGAGCCGCCATGCACACCCTGCCCCTGATGATGCTGGCGCTCGTCGCCCCCGCGAAGGTGTCCTCCGTCGTCGTCTATCCGGACCGCGCCCTGGTGACGCGGGTGGAGACGGTGGCGTGCTCCGGCCGCGCGCTCGCCCTCTTCGAGTCCGTGCCGCCCGCCGCGGACCCCTCCAGCTTCCGCGCCCGCTCCGAGGACGCCACCGTGGAGAGCCTCGTCGCCGAGGAGCGCTCCCTGCGAGGCAGCTTCGGCCCCGGGCTCGAGGCGCTGCGCAAGAAGCGCGAGGCCCTGGAGCGCGACATGGCGGAGCTGGTGGATGCCCGCGCGCGCGCCCAGTCCCTGCAGCAGCTCGGTGAGAGCCTCACCGATGTGGCCGTGAAGCGGGTGGCGCGCGAGCTCACCGAGCCCCGGCCGGATACTCGCGCCTGGACGCAGGCCCTCGACACCGCGCTGGACGCCCGGCTGCGCGCGGCCTCCGAGGTCTCCGCCCGCTCGGCCCGCATGCGCGAGGTGCAACGCGAGCTGGACTCGCTGAGCGAGCGCGAGTCGTTCCTCACCGCCTCGGCCGAGCGCCTGGAGCGGCGGGTGGAGGTGCGGCTGACGTGTCCCTCCGAGGGCCGCGCCCGCGTGGAGTTGCAGTACGTGGTGGGCGGCGCGGGGTGGGCTCCCGCCTACGAGGCGCGTGCCGACGAGGCGGCCGGCCAGGTGGAGCTGTCCACCTTCGCCACCGTGCACCAGGCCACCGGCGAGGACTGGAGCGGGGTGCGGCTGGCGCTCTCCACCGCCCGGCCGCGCGCCAACGCGACGCCGCCGGAGCTGACGCCCCTGACGCTGAACGCCTGGGAGCGGCGCGCCGAGCGCAAGGTGCTGGTGCGCCGCGACGAGGAGCAGCAGCACGCCCAGGCCGGAGGGCAGACGCCGGGGGAGACGGAGGGCGGGTTGCGCACGGCCTCGCAGGGCATCTCCGTGCAGCTGCTGGTGCCCGAGCTGGCGCAGGTGTCCGGTGACGGCACGGCCGTGCGGCTGCGCGTGGCGCGCACGAAGCTGAAGTCCTCCTTCGTCTGGCGCGCCGTGCCCAAGCTGCACCCGGTGGTGTTCCGCGTGGCGAGCCTCACCAATGGCGCGCCCTTCCCGCTGCTGCCGGGGCCGGTGGACCTGTTCCGTGGCTCGGGCTTCATCGGCCGCCAGCCGCTGGAGCAGGTGCCCCAGGGCGGCGCCTTCCAGCTCACCTTCGGCCTCGAGGAGTCGCTGCGCGCCGAGCGCGTGGTGGTGCAGGAGATCGCCCGCGACGAGGGCCTCTTCGGCGGCCGGCGCCGCTTCCACTACGCCTACCGCTTCAACCTGGCCAACTACCGCCAGCGCCCCGAGGTGGTGGAGGTGGCCGAGCACCTCCCCGTCTCCGAGCTCGACGACGTGAAGGTGGAGCTGGACACCGGGAAGACCACCGGGGGCTACGCGCTCGACTCCATGGATGGCATCGCCACCTGGAAGCTGACGCTCGCCCCCGCCGAGCAGCGCTCCGTGGACCTCGTCTTCCACGTGGACGTGCCCTCCAGCTACGACATGGACGGGCTGTAGAGGAGGGGAGGGAGGCGGGCGAGCCTTCTCCGGCTCGTCCTCCACCTCCCTCGGTGTGGTTGTCTGTCGACGCGGGGTCCGCATCTTCCCACCCAGGGAGGATGTCCCTCAATGAAGCTCGCCCGCTCGCTCTTCCTGCAGCAATTCCTTCTGGTCAATGCCCTCGCGCTGTTGGTCGCCACCGGGTGTGAGGCGCGCACCCGGGAGCATGGGCAATCCCAGCCACCCTGGCAGCAGCAGCGCGTGGCCCAGGCTCAAGCGGATTCGAGCAAGCAAGCGGAGCAGGGCTCGCCTCCAGCTGCCGCTCCGAAGGACCAGGGGCCTGGCACGGGCGGCACCGGCTCGCAGCAGCCGCGGACACAAGCGCCCCAGCCTCCGGCGCATGAGGCGGCGACGGGAGGCTCCGGGCAGACGATGTCCATCGCGGACCTGGTGGACGCGGTGAAGGACGCGGTCGTCAACGTGGATGTCCAGGCCCGCGCGCCCGCCTCGGAAGGCATGCCGAGCGATCTCTTCGAGCGCTTCTTCGGAGGCCAGGGCGCACCGGGCGAGCAGGGCGGGCAGGGCGGGCAGGGCGGGCAGGGCTTCCCCGAGCCGCATGAGCGCATCCAGCAGGGCGAGGGCTCGGGCTTCATCATCGACCCGAACGGGCTCGTCCTCACCAACAACCACGTGGTGGAGAACGCCATCGACATCCGGGTCCGCCTCAACGACGGCCGCGAGTTCGACGGCAAGGTGCTCGGGAGGGATCCGCTCACCGATCTGGCCCTCGTGAAGCTGCAGGGCGACGCGAAGAACCTGCCGTCGGTGCGGCTCGGCAACTCGGATGACATCCGCGTGGGCGACGCGGTGGTGGCCATCGGCAACCCGTTCGGCCTCACCTCCAGCGTCAGCGCCGGCATCCTCTCGGCGCGTGCGCGCGACATCCAGGCGGGGCCCTACGACAACTTCCTGCAGACGGACGCCGCCATCAATCCAGGCAACTCGGGCGGACCGCTCTTCAACATGCGCGGCGAGGTGATTGGCATCAACACCGCCATCGTCGGCGGGGGCACGGGCATCGGCTTCGCCGTGCCCTCCAACATGGCCAAGGCGATGCTGTCCCAGCTGGAGAAGGGGAAGATCCGCCGCGGCTGGCTGGGCGTGTCGGTGCAGGACCTGACGCCGGAGCTCGCCCAGGCGCTCAACGTGCCGGCGCGCAAGGGTGCCATCGTCACCGATGTGCAGGCCGACACTCCCTCGGCCCGGGCCGGCCTCAAGCAGGATGACGTCATCACCGCCATCAACGGCACGGCCCTCGAGTCCTCGCGCGGCCTCACCCGCGACATCGGCTTCCGCTCGCCCGGGGACACCGTGAAGCTCACCGTCTTCCGCAACGGCAAGCAGCAGGAGATGCAGGTGAAGCTCGGCGAGCGCCCGGACCTGGAGGGCGTCTCCACGGCGCCCGAGGGCAGCCACGAGGAGGACACCGGCCGCAAGCTGGGGCTGCGCCTGCAGGAGGTGGATCCCCGCCTGGCGCCGGGAGTCAAACAGGGCGCGATGATCATCGACGTGGACCCCGGCTCGCCCGCGGATCGCGCGGGCCTGCAGCCCGGCATGGTCGTCGTCGAGGCCGCGGGCAAGCCGGTGAAGAGCCCGCGCGAGTTCGCTCAAGTTGTCCGCGCCCAGAAGCCCGGCTCCGTGCTGCTGCTGCGCATCCAGATGGGCGACAACCGGCTGCTGCGCGCCCTCACGATTCCCGAAGGCAAGTGATCCACGGTCCAGGCCCTCTCACCTTCCAAGTGAGAGGGCCCGGGCGAAGTGGTCTCTAACCGACAGCCTCCCCACATCGCCTCTTCTCCATCCGCCTCGAACGGGCCACAAAAGCAACCCCATTGCGCGCTCACCACGGCGTGCCAGACCCCCCGTAGGCCATGGCCCAGAACATCCTCCGCAGGAACAACGTCAAAGTCTCGGGAAGGGGAACCCAGCCCATCCTGTTCGCGCACGGCTTCGGCTGTGATCAGAACATGTGGCGCTTCGTGGCTCCCGCGTTCGAGGACGACTACCGCGTCGCCCTGTTCGACTATGTCGGCTCCGGCCGCTCGGACCTCGGCGCGTACAACGCCGAGCGCTACTCCAGCCTGAATGGCTACGCGCAGGATGTCCTCGACATCTGCGAGGCGCTCGAGCTGGAGGACGTCATCTTCGTCGGGCACTCGGTGAGCGGGATGATCGGCGTGCTGGCAGCCATCCAGCAGCCCCGGCGCTTCCAGCGCCTCGTGCTCGTGAGCCCCTCGCCGCGCTACATCAACGACGCCGGTTACGTGGGCGGCTTCGAGCACCGCGACATCCAGGAGCTGCTCGAGACGATGGACAAGAACTACATCGGCTGGGCGGACTTCCTGGCGCCCAGGGTGATGAAGAACCCGGACCGGCCGGAGCTCACCACGGAGCTCACCGAGAGCTTCTGCTCCACGGACCCCACCATCGCCCGGCGTTTCGCCGAGGTGACGTTCTTCTCGGACAACCGGGGCGACCTGCCCAAGCTGACGGTCCCCTCGCTCATCCTCCAGTGCTCGGAGGACGTGATCGCCCCCACGGCGGTGGGCGAGTACCTCCACCGCCACCTGGCCCGCAGCACCCTGCGCGTCATGAAGGCGAAGGGCCACTGCCCCCACATGAGCGCTCCCGAGGAGACCCGTGGGCTCATCCGCGAATACCTGCACCCCGCTTAGGCCCATGGCCACCAGTCCCATGGACGACCTGTTGAGCTTCGCGCCTTGCGGGCTCTTCTCGTTCACCGATGACGGCGTCCTCGTGGCCGTCAACGACACGCTGAGCGAGGTGCTCGGCTACTCCCGCGAGCAGTTGCTGGGCCGTCCGGTGGACTCGTTCCTGACGCTGGCGAGCCGCATGTTCTTCCAGACGCACTTCTTCCCGCTGCTGCGGCTGCACGGGAAGGTGGAGGAGCTCTACCTCTCGTTGCGCACCCAGGGCGGCGCGTCCGTTCCCGTGCTCATCAACGCCGTGCGCAAGGAGCGTGAGCAGGGGCTCGTCAACCACTGCGCCTTCATGCCGGTGCGTGGGCGCGAGAAGTTCGAGGACGAGCTGCTCAAGGCCCGGCGCGTGGCGGAAGAAGCGCTGCGCGGCAACGAGGCGCTGAACCGGGCCCGGCAGGAGCTGGAGGAGCATGCACGGGAGCTCGATCAGAAGCTCACCGAGCTGGAGCAGCACAACCGGGAGCTCTCCCGGGCGAGCTACATCCTCTCCCATGACCTGCGCGAGCCGGTGCGCAAGCTCTCCATGTTCGCGTGCCTCTTCACCCGCGAGGATCGCGAGGGGCTGTCGCTGACGGGCCAGCGCTCACTCGAGCGCATCAAGACCGTCAGCGCGAAGCTGGAGCAGCTCGTCCTGGCGCTCCATCAGCTCGTGGTGCTGGACGTGTCGGAAGAGCCCCTCGAGGAGGTGGAGCTGCTCGAGGTGGTGGAAAATGCCCGGCAGCGGGTGACCGAGATGAACGGACCCGGGTCGGTGACGCTGCGGTGCGCGACGTTGCCCGTCATCCAGGGCCGGCGCCGCCAGCTGATGATGTTGTTCTACCAGCTGTTCGACAACGCGACGAAGTTCCGCAAGCCCGAGGCCTTCCCGCGGATAGAGCTCGAGTGTCAGCTCATCCAGCAAAACAGCTTCCGGAGCATGAAGGACCGGTACCGCTACACGGACTTCGTCCGCATCGTCTTCGCGGACAACGGTAGGGGTTTCGACAACAAGTACCGCGACTACGTCTTCGAGGTGCTGAGGAAGTTGGATCCGAGCACCCCGGGCGTCGGCATCGGGCTGTCGTTGTGCCGCAAGGTGGCGGAGAAGCACCATGGCTCCATCTCGGTCGAGTCGGAGCCGGGCGTTGGCACCCGCTTCACGATTCTCCTGCCCCTGCGGCAGTCGGAAAATCCGCCAGGGTGAGGGCCTCCATCGGCTTGGAGAGCGAGCCGGGCGCGAGCGCTTCTCCAGAGAAGTAGCGCCAGCCCGTGCCGTCGTGGCGGAACGAGGAGCACTCGACGAAGGAGAGGTTCCTGCCCAGCTGGAAGACGCGGGCGTGGAAGAGCACCAGGGACGTGCCCTTCTCGTCCGTCAGCCGCCGGTCCAATATCCGCAGCCCCGGGTACTGGTGGGAGCCGGCCACGGCGCGCAGCTCGCGCACGATTTCGTCATGGCTCCGGGCGCGGTCCGGGTGCTCCGGGTGCAGCGTGCGCCAGAGGTATTCCACCTCGCGCCTGGCGAAGGCACTGTAGCGCGAGCGCATGAGGACCTCGGCATCGGGGGCCTCGGCCTGGCCGCGGTGGTATCTGGCACAGCACTGGCTGTAGCGCACGCCGGAGGAGCAGGGACAGAGGGGGACGGGGGGCATGGGCGGTTCCTGGACGACACGGGCCCTGCGAAGGCCCTTGCTGCCCCGCAGGGTAGCGCATACATCCGGTTCCCCACACATATGAGTCTCCTTCAAGCCATCGTCCTCGGGCTGGTGCAGGGGTTGACCGAGTTCCTGCCCATCAGCTCCACCGCGCACCTGCGCATCGTCCCGGAGCTGTTCGGCTGGCCGGACCCGGGAGCGGCCTACTCGGCCGTCATCCAGCTGGGCACCGTGGCCGCCGTGCTCATCTACTTCCGCCAGGATCTCGTCTCGCTCACCCGTGCCTTCTTCCAGGGCCTGGTGAAACGCGAGCCCTTCGGCACCACCGACTCGCGCCTCGCCTGGTTCGTGCTCATCGGCACGCTGCCCATCGGCATCCTGGGGCTGGCCTTCAAGAAGCGGATTGAATCGGACCTGCGCTCGCTCTACGTCATCTCCGCCAGCCTCATCGTGCTGGCCGGGGTGCTCTTCGTCGTCGAGCGCCTCGCCTCGCACAAGCGCACCGTGGACGACATGCGCTGGCGCGATGGCCTCATCGTCGGGCTGTGGCAGGCGCTGGCCCTCATCCCCGGCTCCTCGCGCTCGGGCACCACGCTCACCGGGGGCCTGTCATTGGGGCTACGGCGCGAGGACGCGGCACGTTATTCCTTCCTGCTCTCCATCCCCGCCACCACCCTGGCCGGCATCTTCGAGCTCAAGCACCTGCTGGAGGCCACGGAGCGCCCCTCGGCCGCGGCCCTCTGGGTGGGCACGCTGGTGGCCTTCGGCTCGGGCATGGCCGCCATCTCCTGGTTGTTGAGCTATCTGCGCAAGCGCTCCACGCTCGTCTTCATCGGCTACCGGGTGGTGCTGGGCGTGGTGCTGTTGGTGCTGCTGCACAACGGCGTGCTGCACCCGGGCTCCGGGCTGGAGAACACGGACACCCCGGCGAAGCCCCTGAAGGTCCCCGTGGAGAAGCAGCTGACGGAGTAGCCGTGAATCCCCTCTTCGACGCCCTCGAGAACCACCTCGCCTCCCGGGCTCCCCGGGCCCTCCACCTGCCCGGGCTCGTGCTGCGCGAGGCCGCGGTGCTGGTGCCCCTGCTCCTGCGCGAGGGCACCCCGCACATCGTCTTCACCAAGCGTCCCACCACGCTGCGCCACCACGCCGGCCAGTACTCCTTCCCCGGTGGCTCGAGGGACCCGGAGGACACCACGCCGCTGCACACCGCGCTGCGCGAGACGCGCGAGGAGCTGGGGATTGATGTCTCCGGGGTGCGCGTGCTCGGCGCCCTGGACGAGGTGCCCACGCTCACCGAGTTCCGCATCCAACCCTTCGTGGGCGTCATCCCCCAGGGCCTGGAGTACCGGCCCAACCCGGACGAGGTGGAGTTCGTCCTCGAGGTGCCGCTCCCGCACCTGATGGAGCCGGCCATCCGCCGCACCGAGCGTCGCGCCGTGCGGGGCATGGAGTACGACGTGGACTTCTATACCTACGGCACCCACGTCATCTGGGGCGCCACCGGCCGGATTCTGCGCGACCTGCTGCGGCTGGCCGCCGAACTGTCCTCTCCTCCCCCCTCCCGCTGAAGGGTGGCGAGCGGGGTGGAGGGGTCTTTGGTATGATTCCCGGAGTCTCGTCCCAACGAGATTTCCATGCTTCCGCATCCGTTCCTCCACCCAACCGTCTGCTGAGCGCTCGTTCGCCTGTCCCAGGTGTGTCCAGGCACGAGGAATGCCCACCCGCTGGTGGTAGGGTGGGGCCACGTGCCGGTGTGGCTCGGAGCCCCCATGGCCAGGATTCTCATCGTCGATGATGAAGTGCATGTCGTCGGAGCCCTCCGCCGCCTGTTGCGGCGCGAGGGCTTCTCCATCGAGGTGGCGCTCAATGGCGAGGAAGCCATCGAGAAGCTCGCCTCCTTCCCGGCGGACGTCGTCATCTCCGACTTCCGCATGCGGGGGATGAACGGGCTGGAGTTGCTCGGGCAGGTGGTGCGCCTCGCGCCCAAGGCCGTCCGGGTGCTCATCTCCGGCCACGCGGATCTATCCACCGGCGGCGGGCAGCCCGGGGTCATCTCCCATTTCATCAGCAAGCCGTGGGACGATGACCGGCTCATCGCCGACGTCCGCGCGCTCCTCGGCGGCCAGGGCTCCGTCTCCTCGGGACCCTGAGCGGGCCCCCGTCCCATCCGAATGGAAGCGGAAGCGAATCAGGCCACGGTGGACGCGGACCCCGAGCGGGTCCACCAGGGCATCCAACCGCTGGTGGGCGTGGGCCCGCTGATGCTCAACCTCCTGCTCCTCGTGTGGTTCTGGGGCCAGTGGGACGTGGTGCTCGGGCTGACGGCCCTCTTCGCGGGCGGCACCCTGTTCCTCGTGTTCGCCGTCGAGCGGCTCGCCCAGCGCTTCGGCCGCTCCGTGGCCGAGTCGGCGCGGATATTGGTCAACGGGGGAGGCATCGCACTGGGGGGCGTGCTCACCGATTGGCCGCCGATGGTGTGGCTCGCGGTGCCGCTCAACATGCTCTGGTTCCACGGGGGGGACCGGTGGGTGCGCCCGCGCATGGCGCTCTACCTGGTGGGGGTGAACGCGGTGGCGTTGAGCACCGGCGGCGACCTGGCGCTGGCCCTGGCCTGTGACGTGTTCTGCGTGTCGGCCTACCTGGTGTCGGAGCGGCGGGCCCTGCTGCTGCGCGAGATGCTGGAGAAGGCGGCGCGGCAGCGCGAGGAGCTGGAGAAGACGCACCAGGAGCTGCAGCAGATGCACCAGCGGGCGCTCGAGCGCGAGCGGCTCTCCAGCCTGGGCATGCTGGCGGCGGGCGTGGCGCACGAAATCAACAACCCGATGAGCTTCGTGACGAGCAACGTCAACTCGATGCTCCGGGACATCCGCGACGAGCAGAACCTGTCGGCGCTGATGCAGGAGTACCGGGACGACGTGCTCCCGGCCACGCTGGACGGCATCCGGCGGGTGAACTCCATCGTCGCGGACCTGCGCCGCTTCGCGCGCGGGGACCCCGAGGCCCACAGCAGCTACGACTTCGACGCCGAGGTGGAGACGGCGCTGAGAATCGCGCACGGCCAGCTGGGCCACGTGCGGGTGGAGAAGGCGCTGGGCGGGGTGGGGGTGGTGGTGGGCCGTCCGCGGCAGATCGTCCAGGTGCTGGTGAACCTGCTGGTGAACGCGGGGCAGGCCACCGCGTCCGGAGGGCGGGTGAGCGTCACCACGCGGCGCGAGGGCGAGTCCATCCACGTGGAGGTGCGTGACACCGGCTCGGGCATGACGGAGGAGACGAAGCGCCACCTCTTCGAGCCCTTCTTCACCACCAAGCCCGCCGGAGAGGGCACGGGGCTGGGGCTGTCGGTGGTGCACGGCATCGTGAAGTCCCACGGCGGCCGCGTCGAGGTGGAGAGCGAGCTGGGCCAGGGCACGTGCTTCCGGTTGCGCCTGCCGCTCGTGCCGGTGCTCGCGTACGAGCCGTCCACGGACGGGGGCATGCGGCGGCGCCCGGTCTGACGCGGCCCGGGGTTGGCGGAGGGCGGGCAGGGGAGGCTATGCTCGCCCGTGTGCCCTCCGGCGTTTCACGCCCGGTAAAAAGACGTGACTTGGATTAACCCCCCAGGTCCAGGCCGTTTGGAGGGGACCCTGTCGAGAGGACTCGCGGAATGCTCCTGGCCTCCCCCCACGGCGTACCCCCCAACGCGGTTTCCTCCCTGAACGAGGGGAGTGCCGAGTCCGAAGCACGCCACGCCTGGGAGGTCCTGACCCGGGCGCTGGCCTGCTACACCGGACTGCTGCGGATGCTGCGCTCGCCGCGTTGGAAGCGGCTGCTGCGCACGCACCCGGACCGGCTGCGGGAGGCGCGGGAGCTCGAGGCCGATGTGCGCGAGCTGCTGGAGGACGGGGGTTCCCACGGGTTGCTGCGCCTGCAGCGCAAGCGGTTGGAGGCGCTGGCGCGCAAGCGGCTGGCCCACTTCACCCGGCGGCAGGGCACGTCGCTGCTCGAGGTGCTCGGCCGGATGGAGACGCTGCTGCGCGAGCCCCTGCCTCAGCCCCCCGGGCACGACGAGCCCGTGCTGCTCGAGGGCACCCAGGGCTGGCGCCAGGTGCTGTCCTGGCCGGGCTCGTGGGTGTTGGCGCTGTTCGTCATCACCAACCGCCACGGGCTGGAGCGGCACGGCAATCCGGCGCCGCTGCTCGTCGTGGGCGGCGCCCTGGCGCTCTACTTCCACCTGCGGTGCTCGGGGCGGTTCTGGCTCACCTCGAAGCGGCTGATGTGGCAGCCGCGCGTCGGCGAGCCGGTGCAGGTGTCGCTCGAGTCCATCGCGCCCGGAGGCATCACCGCGCTGCCGGCGTGGGGCACGGTACGTGTGGAGGGGGACCGGGTGCTCACGGTGCGCCATGCGGGCCGGGCCGGGGTGTTGGCCGCGCTGCTGGACCTGCACCGCCGCTCGCCCTTCCTCGGCGAGGTGGATGGCACGCCGCGGGTGCGCGAGGTGTCCGTGCTTCCGGCGATGAGCGCCCCGGAGCGCTCGCGGACCGGACAGCGGGCGGAGCCCGGGGTGGCGGTGCTGCGGCCCGACTACGCCGCCTTCCTGCCGGCCCACCGCTATGCCGAGGTGTTCCGCCTGCTCGCGGGCCCGGACGCGCCGAGCCCCGACGCGGACGTGACGATGGAACTGCTGGTGGAGCAGCTGCGGCTGCTGCCCGAGGCCGACTTCGACGTGCGCATGCGGCAGGTCGTGGCGGCCAGCGGTGGGGAGCTGTGGTTCGCGGACGAGGTGCGTCCGGGCACGGCTTCCGGGAGCGGGCCGGTGTACCGGCTGGCAGGCCGCGGCGTGGGCATGGAAGTGCGCTCGGACTCCGCCCAGGCCGAGGTCACGGACCGCATCGTGCGCCGCTGGGCGGCGTGACTCAGAACTGGAAGTAGACGTACGGGCGCGTCTCCACCGACGTCAGGTGGCGCACTCCGAGTCCCACCAGCACCAGCACCACGGCGCGCACCGGCACCGGCAGCCGCACGAAGATGTCGCCCGCCTTGTGGAACCAGCGCAGCGGCGTCATATGGCTCACCGCCGCCACCGCGAGGATCGACCACACGAGCGTGCTCACGTTGGCCAGCCCCAGCGTGCCCTCGAAGAGGCGCCCGAACATCTCCCCCGCACGCCCCAGCGTCGGCGAGCGGAAGACGATGCGCGTGAGCACCACCACCAGGAACGTGGCCACCCAGCCAATCCCCGCGCGCACCTTCGCCACCGGGCCCTCCGTCGGCGGCTTCCCCGTCACCCACCACCACACGCGGATGATGCACTCCATCACTCCGTGCGCGAGGCCCCAGATGACGAAGCGCCAGTCCGCTCCATGCCACAGGCCGCCCAACCCCATGGTGATCATCAGGTTGAGCAGTGCCCTCGGCTTGGAGACGCGGTTGCCGCCCAGCGGCCGGTAGAGGTAGTCGCGCAGCCAGTGGGACAGGCTGATGTGCCAGCGGCTCCAGAAGTCGAAGAGGTTCGTCGCCAGGTAGGGACGGTTGAAGTTCTCCTCGAACTTGAAGCCGAAGAGCGCCGCCGTGCCGATGGCGATGTCCGAGTACGCCGAGAAGTCGAAGTAGAGCTCGAAGCTGTAGGCCACCGCCGCCACGAAGCACTCGGCCGACGTGTACGCCGAGGGCGTGGCGAACACCGGATCCACCAGGCCACTGCCCAGCACGTCCGCGATGACCAGCTTCTTCGCCAGTCCCACCGCAATGCGGTACAGGCCCTGGCCGCCCTGCTCGGCCGTGATGGAGGGCACCTCGTCGAAGCGCTCGATGAGGTGCGAGGCGCGCACGATGGGGCCCGCCACCAGGTGCGGGAAGAAGAGCAGGTAGAGCAGGTGCTCGAAGAAGGTGCGCTCCTTCGCAATCTGCCCGCGGTAGCTGTCCAGCACGTAGCTGAGCGCCTGGAAGGTGAAGAAGGACAGGCCCACCGGCAGCAGCAGCTTGAAGGGCTCGGTGCGCACGTGCACGCCCAGCGGGCCGAGCAGCGATACCGCCGTCTCGCGGAACATGTCCGCGTACTTGAAGACGACCAGCACCCCGAGCGTGCTGACGATGGACACCGTGAGCAGCGCCTTGCGCGCCCCGGGCGACTGCAAGCGCCCGAAGCCCTTGATGCACAGGTGATTGATGGCCGTGGCCCCGAAGAAGAGCAGCAGCGGCCACGGCGTCCACATCGAATAGAAGATGATGCTCGCCACCATCAACACGCCCAGCCGCGCCCACTTGTGGCGGTGCACCGACCAGTACAGGGCGAGCGTGACGGTGAGGAAGAAGACGAACTGGAGGCTGTGGAAGTACACGTCAGCGGCCTTCCGAGGCGAGCTCCGGTGGCTGGGCCTTGAAGGACTCGTAGGCCGCCAGCAGATCAGAGAGGAACATGCCCGCGAGCTTCTCGTAGCCCTCGGGCGTCAGGTGGGTGCCGTCCGTGTGGCCCAGCCCCTCGTGCTGCCAACGCGTCATGCCGCCCGCGCCCATGGCCGCCCGCGCGGACCAGTACGCGCAGCCCTGGGCCTTCGCCACCTCGGGCAGCGCCTTCACCACGCGGGCGAGCGCGGGCGCTTCCTCCCACGTGCCGTCCGGACGCTGCTGCATCCGGTCGGTGGTGCCGATGAGGAGGCACTCGGCGCCGCCCGCGTCCTTCTTCAGGCGGGCGATGAGGGCGCCGTACTCGGTGCGCAGCTTGTCCGCGTCCAGGTCCGCCAGGGCGCTCTCGTTGGTGCCGTACCAGAAGACGAGCAGTTGCGGCTTGCGCGAGGAGAGCTGCGCGGCGAGTGCCACCGGATCCTCGCTGGCGAGCGTGGCGGCGGTGGAGCCCGGCAGGCCCGCGGCGTCGTAGGCGATGCCCTTCTGCTCGAGGTCCAACGCCGCGCCGAGCACGGTGAGCGAGCCCCCGCCCTGGTTGAGCACCTCCACCTCGTGGGCGGGGCCGGTGACGGGGAAGGAGCGGATGCGCACCGTGGGCGTGGCGAAGGGCTCGGGCGGAGGCGGCTCGGGAGGCACGGGGCTGCCGTCCACCTTCAGCTCCATCTTCCCGGAGCCGGGCCCGTCCAGCCAGTAGAGCGAGAGCCGCGCGGGAGGTGTGGCGGCGGCGGTGCAACCATCGCAGTAGCGGATGCGCAGCGAGGCCCCGGGCGCACCCACCGCGCGGATGCCACTCAGGCCCCAGGCCTGTCCCGGCGTGGTGGCCTGTAGCGCGTCCTCCACCGTCCACTCACCCACCAGCTCGCGCACCACGCCCGCGGGCTTCAGCCGGTCCGACGCCTTGCCCGCGGCGATGAAGCCGCGCCCGGCGTCACCGAAGCGCTTCGTCATCGCGTTGCGCACCGCGTCCGTGAAGAAGTGCGAGGCCGTGTGCGAGGCGCCCAGCTGGAGGAAGCCCACCCGCGTGTTCTCGCCCTTCTCCAGCGAGGCCAGGCGCGAGAAGGTGCCGGTGAGCGTCTTCTCTCCGTTCTGCAGGCCCGCGGCGTCCAGGGCGGTGCGCGGCGGGTGGCTCGCGGCATAGGCGCGCTGGATGGCCAGGTCGAAGAGGTGCCCCAGCAGGTCCGAGCCCTTCGAGCGCGGGTGGATGAGGTCCTCGTTGAGCATGCCGGCCGACAGCCAGCGGATGGCCGCGCCCTCTCCGCCCATGGCGTTGAGCGCGTCCCAGTAGGCGCAGCCGCCCTCCTTCGCCACCTCGCGGAAGATGTCCGCCACCATGCGCGAGCCCCGGCGCGGAATCAGCTCGCCGCCCATGGTGCGCACGGCCGCGTCGATGGGCGACCAGACGAGGCACGCGGCGTCCGGCACGGACTCGCGCACCAGCTTCACCAGCGACTCGGCCTCCTGCTTGATTTCCTCGGGCTTCGTCCAGTCGCGCGAGAGCCGGAAGGCCTCGTTGCCGCCGAACATGAGCACCACCAGCGACGGCTTGCGCTGGCGCAGCTGCGAGCGGAAGAAGGGCCGGTGCGTGCGCAGGAAGACGCCCGCGTACGCGCCCGGCAGGCCGATGGTGTCGTACACCACGCCCGGGTTGCCGTTCTCCAGCGAGACGCCGTGCAGCTCCACCTTGCCCTTCGTCTTGAGCGTCAGCGTCTTGGCGCCCTCGGGCAGCTTCACCTTCGCGTAGGCCACCTCGGCCGGCGTCCAGCGCGTCTGCACCTTCTGCAGTGGCTTGCCGTCCGCGGACACCTGCACGGAGCCGCCACCCGGCTGGGCGAGGAAGAAGATTTCCGCCGTATGCGCGTCCTCGACAGCGAAGCGCACGTCCTGGGGGCCCGCGTTGCCCGCGGCGAAGGCCACGCCGGTGAAGGGCAGCCGGTCCTTGGGCGGCGCGCGGTCGATGATGCGGGTGAACTCCCAGCCCTCGGAGGCCACGCCGGCGCGCACGCCGCGGCCCGAGCGGGTGGGGCGGTCGATGTAGAGGAAGCCCTTGCCGCCCGAGCCGTGGCGGTCCTGCAGCCGCACGCGCGCCACGTCGGTGATGTGGTCCGAGGCGATCAGCGAGTCGCCCAGGTGCTCCACGCGCACGGGCTGCGTCCGGATGCCGTCGTGCAGGGCCTGCAGCGCGTCGAAGAAGGGGGCCAGTCCGCTCTCCTCGCACCCCGAGGTGCCCATGCGGCGGCAGCCGGGCTCGAGGTCCACGTGCAGGGCGCCCATCTTCTCGCGCAGGGCCTCCATGCGCAGCGCGTTGTCGTGCATGGCGGGGCCCAGGCCCGCGAGCCCCAGCGAGTCGGAGACGGCGAGGGTGGGCGGAGGCTCCTCGGCGGCGGTGCCGGTGCCCGCGTCGGTGCCATCGGCCTGCGCCACCTCCTCCTCGGGCACCTCCTCCTCGGGGAGGGCGGGAATCTGCGGCGAGCCCCGGCCGGTGTCGGGCTCCACGCCCACGGCCTTGCGCTTGGAGGCGGCGCTGGAGGTGGTGACGAGCGCGACGAGCTGCGGCACCACCGGCCCCTGCGCGAGGCTGGGAATGGGGCGCCACGCCTCCGGCAGCGGGGCCAGGGACAGCCCGACCGCGAGCGCCAGCGTGACGGCGAGCGTCAACAACACCGATGTGTGCTTGGACTCCAACGCGCCCGGCATGAGACTGGCTTTTCGGGACGGGGTCAAAACTCCTGCTCACGTTCGTGGGGCAGCCGGGCGGGCGAGCCTCTGGCGGTCGGCATGCGAGGCGCTATGGTGCGCCGCCCATGACCCTCCATCCCGTCATCATGGCCGGTGGTTCCGGCACCCGCTTCTGGCCCCTGTCCCGCAGGGCGCGGCCCAAGCAGTTCCTCCCCCTGGCCTCGAAGAATCCGCTCATCACCGACACCGCCTCGCGCCTCAAGGGCCTGGCCTCGGTGAAGGACACCCTCATCGTCTGCGGTCCCCTGCACGCGAAGCAGGCGGCGAAGCTGGTGAAGGGCCTGCCGAAGAAGAACCTCCTGGTGGAGCCGGTGGCGCGCAACACGGCGCCGGCCATCGCCCTGGCCGCGGTGCAGGTGGCGGCGAGGGACCCCGAGGGCATCCTCGTCGTGCTGCCCTCGGACCACCACGTGGCGGACGTGCCGGGCTTCAAGAAGACCATCGAGGAGGCGGCGCGGGTGGCCGCGCAGGGGCACCTCGTCACGCTGGGCATCAAGCCCAACCGCCCGGAGACGGGCTACGGCTACATCCAGGTGGGCGGGGCGATGCAGGGCGGTGGCCGTCAGGTGAAGGCCTTCCGCGAGAAGCCGGACACGGAGACGGCGCGGCGCTACGTGGAGTCGGGCGAGTACCTGTGGAACGCGGGCATCTTCGTCTTCCGGGCGGACGTCATCCTGAAGGCGTTCGACCAGCACATGCCGGAGATGAAGAAGGGGCTGGACGCGCTGCGCAAGGCGGCCGGCAAGCGCACCTTCGCGTCGGTGCTCAAGCGCGTGTTCCCCAAGCTGCCCTCCATCTCCATCGACTACGGCGTGATGGAGAAGGCCACCAACATCGCGGTGCTGCCCGGTGACTTCGGCTGGTCGGACGTGGGCTCCTTCGCCGCCATCCCCGAGGTGCGCCCCGCGGACGAGCACGGCAACGTCGTCTCCGGCGCCGAGGCGGTGGTGGTGGACTGCAAGGGCTGCGTGGTGCTCGCCGACAAGCGCCCGCTGACGGTGGTGGGCCTCACCGACATGGTGGTGGTGGACTCGGGCGACGCGGTGCTCGTGGTGCCCAAGGACAAGAGCCAGGACGTGCGCAAGGTGGTGGAGGCCCTCAAGGCCCGCAAGCGCGAGAAGTATCTGTAGCCCTTCGTGAAGCACGCGGCCCGGGGTGAGGCACGCCGCCCCCGGGTCCGCTGCAATGGGCACCGGGCGACAATGCCTCCGGCCAGCCCGGCGACGGAACGACGCAATCGCACTCGAGTCCGACACCCGGGGTGTGGTGACGCACAGCCCTCGCGTACAGGGCGGGTGAGGCCCGCCAGTCATTCTCTTCTCTCGGGAGAAGAGAGGGACGTCTGTTTTTTCAGGGATTCGTTTGCAGGAATTACCGGTCGGCGCCAGCGCCGAGCGAGCTGTCAACGGCGCTGCTGCCCCTTGCCCCGTTGGCTGCGTGACGAAGCAAGGGTGCATGGAGGTTGCAAAGCTTCATCGCATTGGGGGGCGGCGATGGGCTGCACACACTGTTTCACCGAGCATCCGATGAATGTTCCCTGCACCCGGCTCGAGGGTTCGCCGTGTGACAGCGAGGCGCTGTCCGGCATGGGTCATGGACCGCTGGTCCTCGTGCGCAAGCTGGGCGCGGGAGCGCTGGGAACCGTGTACCAGGCCGAGCACCCGTCGAGCGGCGCGCGCTTCGCCGTGAAGGTGCTCCACTCGCACCTGGCCGCCAATCCGGCGGTGCTGCACCGCTTCTACGTGGAGGGGCGCTCGCTTCAGCACCTCATCCACCCGAGCGTGGCGCGGGTGCTCGACGTGCGCCAGGCGCCCAGCGGCCACCACTGCCTGCTGATGGAGTACGCCGACGGCACCCCGCTGTCGCAGCTGCCGTTGCCGCTGCCGCCCGCGGAGGCCGTGTTCCTGCTCTCGCAGGTGCTGGAGGGGCTCGAGGCCGCGCACGCCTGTGGCGCCGTCCACCGCGACCTCAAGCCGGAGAACCTCGTCCTCACCACGGACCGCGAGGGCGAGCGGCGCGTGAAGATTCTCGACTTCGGCATGTCGGCCACCCTGAGCACGGCCCTCTCCGAGGAGGAGCTCTCCGCCGGCATGGTGGTGGGCAGCCCGGCCTACCTCGCGCCCGAGCTGTGGGTGCGCGCCGAGCCGGATGGCCGCGCGGACCTGTACGCGCTCGCGGTGCTGGGCTACCGGCTGCTCACCGGCCGGCTGCCCTTCGGCGGTGGCGGGCGCATGGGCGAGATGCTGCTCGTGCACAAGCCCACCCGGCCGCTGCCGCCCCACCTCATCGAGGATCGCGTGCCGCAGGCGCTCTCCGCGGTGCTGATGCAGGCCATGTCGCTGCGTCCGGATGACCGCTTCTTCAGCGCCCGCTCCTTCCGCGCCGCGCTGCTCGAGGCCATGCACCGGCCCGCCTTCGGGTGCATGGCGCCTCCGGCCTTCCGCGTGCGGCTCGAGGACCCCGAGGGCCTGGGCCTCCAGCCCGTCTTCGTGAACGACGTGAGCGAGGAGGGCCTGCGCATCGCGTGTGATGGGACGCTGCCGCGGCTCGGCGCGCGCCTGCAGGCGGAGCTGTCGCTGAATGGCTGGGCGCTCGAGTGCGCGTGTGACGTGGTGCGCCTGCTGCCCGCGCAGGAGGCGCGCACCTGGGGCGGCCGCCAGGGCTACATCCTGCACTTCGCCGAGCCCTCCGAGGACGTGCGCCGCCTCATTGCCCAGGCGCTGGCGCCGCCCCCGGCCGAGCCGCAGCCGGACGCGGAGCTCGCCCAACTGCTGTCGCGCGCCGCCGCGTGCAGCAAGGACCCGTACACGCTGCTGTCCGTCCACCCGCATGCGGACTTCCCGGAGGTGCTCCAGCGGGTGACGCAGGCCGAGCGCCGTCTGGAGCCCTTCTGGCAGCGGCCCCTGCCGGCCGAGCAGCGCCAGGCGCTCGAGGCTCTCCGCAACAAGCTGGAGATGGCGCGGCGGACGCTCGGCGAGCCGATGGCGCGCGCGCGCTTCGATGCGTCGCGGGGCAACTTCCGCGGCGTGGCCCGCTGCATGGCCACGGGCATGCAGCCGAGCGCGCTGGAGCGTCTGCGCCAGGCCTTCCTCGCCACCCGTCCGGACGCCGAGGACCGGGCGCGTGCTGTCTTCGACGAGGGCATCATCCTGGAGGCGCAGAACGTGCTCGACGGCGCACTGTCGCGCTACGCCGAGGCGCTCCGGATGGATCCGCTCAACATCTCGCTGCACCGCTACTACCAGTCGCTCGTGCAGCGGATGCGCACGGCAACCACCCAGGCTCCGGCGCACGCCTCCGCGTCCATGTGAGTGCCCTCCCCAGGGCCTCGCCGCACCCGCCCTGGGTAGCTCACTTCTCCACATGTACCCGCGGGCTTCCCTCTTTCCTCGCGCGGACAGCGTTTCGGCCCTGGCGCACCACTTGCTCCAGGGTGGAGTGAATGCGAATCGCGCTGCTCACCGGGATTCTTCTCGTATTGGGGGCGTGTGACGGTCAGAGAGACCTGGCCGGCACGTGCGATGGTTCCTCGGACGTCACCGTTCCCGAGCAAACCGATGCCGGGGCACGTGCCGATGCGGGGACGCCGGACGCGGGCACACCGGACGCCGGGACGACACCGGACGCCGGGACGCCACCGGACGCGGGCACACCGGATGGGGGCGGCCAGACGGGCTCGCGGCCCTCGCCCTCGAAGCCGCAGTGGCCGGCGCTGCAGACGTCCATTTCCACCTACGAGCTGACGCTCTCGCAGCAGGACTACCAGGCGCTCTACGACCATCTGCTGGACCCGCCCTCGAAGGACTTCTCGGTGAAGGGCCAGTTCACCCACGAGGGCCGCGCGTACCCCACGGAGCTGAGCTTCCGCGGGCGCTCGACGAAGACGGACCCGCGCATCGTGAAGAAGTCCTGGGACGTGCGCTTCGACAAGGACAACCGCTTCGAGGGGAAGAAGAACCTCGAGCTGCTCGCGGAGTGGAAGGACGCGGGCTACCTCACCGAGAAGCTCTGGTACGACCTGGCCGCGAGCGTGGGCCTGCGAGTGCCGCGAGCGCGCTACGTCCACGTGAAGCTCCGCCTCGTCCAGGCCGATGGCACCGTCATCACGCGGTACGAGGGCGTCTTCACCGAGCTGGAGTCCCTCAACAAGGACTTCCTCGCGGCCCACGGCTTCGACGAGGACGGGGACCTCTACCGCTGCGGCATGCACGACTGTGAAATGCGCCAGCCGCCCCAGGAGCAGTACCAGGAGGCCTGGGACAAGAAGACGAACGAGAAGGAGCCATTGGATGCCCTGTGGAGCTTCCTCGAGGGCGTCAACCGCACGCCGTCGCACCGCTTCTCCGCCTTCGCGCAGGAGCGGCTGGAGCTGGAGGACTACCTCACCTGGCTGGCGCTGGAGACGTTCCTCGCCAATGACTTGCAGGGTGACTCGCGCAGCTACCTCGTGCTCGACCGCGGGACGGGGCGGTGGACGTATGTGCCGTGGGACCTCAACAACGCGCTGTCGCTCTACAACCGCACCAACCCGGTCCTCCAGGGCGTGAAGGATGACCATCCGTTGTTCAGCTTCACGGCGTACGACCCGCACGTGTACGAGCTCGCCGAGTTCCGCCGCACCTTCCCGGACATGCAGGACATGAAGCCGGCGTGGAGCACGCTCTCCACGCGCATCTACGATGACCCGGGGCTGCGCGCCCGGTACGTGGCCCGGCTGCGCCAGTTGCTCGACACGTGGTTCACCGACAAGAACCTCGGGGCGCGCGTGGACGCCATGCACACGCTGCTCGCCCCGTACATCCTGCCCGGCAAGGACGGCAAGACGGTGGACCCGTACGTCAGCCCCGAGCACGCCGCGGGCAGCGCCGAGTACCTCCACCGCTTCGTGCACGAGCGCCGCGAGTGGTTGCAGCGCCACATCCGCGAGCTCGAAGCACTCGGGAGCGGGGCGCTCGTCATCGACCGCGTGGGCCGGGACGCCTCGGGAGCTTTCTGGGTGCAGCTGTACAACCGGGGCTCCACGCCGGTGGCGCTGGGGGGACTGCGGCTCTCGGGCCACACGCGGGTGCCCGGGCAGTGGACGTTGCCCGCCCTCACCGTGCAGCCCGGACAGGCCGTCACCTTCCGCCAGGGCGCGGCCGGGCCGGAGGCACTGGGGGCGACGATGGACCCCAAGCACCCCGAGGTGTCGCTCTTCGCGGCGGACGGGAAGACGGCGCTCGACTTGCTGTGGCTGGCACCGCTCGAGCCGGGCGAGGCCTACGGGCGGCAGCCGCGTGGCGCCGAGTCCTTCGGGAGCCAGGCCGGGCCGTGAGGCCCTTGAGGGGAAACTCGAGCGTAAACGGAGCGAGCCGTGGGCCGCCTGATGCCCCGCCTGGAGCCTGCTCCCTCGACAAGGCGATGTCCGTTAGAGATGGGTGCGCTATGTTCGGTGGCATGTACCAGGACACCGATCCACGGCAACTCGCCCGGTATGTCGAGTTGCTGCGCGCCCAGCCGCCTGCGGAGCGGCTGCGTCAGGCCGGAGAGCTGACGGATGCGGTGCGCCATCTGGCGTTGTTGGGCATCCGGCAGCGCCACCCGGAGGCAGACGAGCTGGAGGTGAGGGTACGGCTCGCTGAGCTCCTCTATGGCCGGCTGGTGGCATGCCGCCTCTTTGGCAATCACCCGGCCCTGGTGCCATGAGTCTGCCTCGTGTCCTCCTGATTGCCCTGCAATGCGCCGAAGCATTCGAGCAGGGAGGTATCGGCTACTTTCTTGGAGGCAGCCTGGCCAGCTCGTTGCAGGGCGAGCCGAGGTCCACCAACGACATCGACTTCGTGGTGGACCTCCACCCCTCCCAGGTAGAGCCACTGACGCGGGTCCTTGGCGGAGATTTCGACGTCGACGTGGAGTCGCTGAAGGAAGCGGCTGCTCGCAAAAGCTCCTGGAACATCTACCACCTGCCGACGCTCATCAAGGTGGACCTCTTCGTGCTGCGTACGAGTCCCTTCGACCAAAGTGAGTTCTCGCGACGTCACCGCATGGTGCTGACCCCGGACGGCAGGGCTCTATACGTCAAGAGTCCCGAGGACTCGGTGCTTCGCAAGCTGCTGTGGTTCCAGCAAGGCGGAGAGGTCTCCACCACGCAGTGGCGCGACATCGTCCAGATCCTTCGCGTGTCGGGAGAGCAGCTCGACACGCGGTACATGGATACCTGGGCCGAGCGACTGGGAGTCGGAGTGTTACTGGCTCGCGCACGGGCCGAGGTGACTCGTGCGATCTGAGTCTTTTGGTATCCCCGGCCAGTTCCTCCACATCCGCGACGTCGAATCACTCGGGAGCGGGGTGCTCGTCATCGACCGGGGGCCGAGAGGCCTCGGGTCCCACTGACCCCCTCCGGGGCCTCCACACCAGGGAGGTAGCCCGGTGGGGGAGGCTCCTCATTCCAGCTTGGGCTTCTGCGATTCATCCTCGACGATCAGCACTTCGGCGTCGGACCAGACGGCCACGGTTCCTGGTGGCGGCTGCTCGAGTCCCAGCATCCTCAACGCCTCGGGTGGATTCTTCTGCAGCCCTACCATCGAGAGCGAGCGTCGCTGCGCGATGACACCGCAGAACGGGCCGATCCTCCCGAGATCCCGCAGCTGGTGGAGACGGATCTGGACGCGGTCATCCTTGAAACTGGCCTCTCCGTATAGCAGCGCCGTGTCGGTGACGAGTGTCTTCCCCTTGCAGTCTGAGGGAACGACCCAGTTCGCTGGATGATCAGTGCAGAGCGGAGAGTTGGCGATTTCGAAGGGAACGTAGTCGTGGACAGGGCTCGTGAGACGTACCTCGATGGGACCTTCTTGGATGAGGGCCACATCGCCGACGCTTCCAGGCAACCCGAGGACCTCCACGGAGAAATAGGAGGTCTGAGGGATGTGCATGCGCTGGGTTTCAGCGATGGCTTCTGGAGAGCAGGCCGCTGTCCCATCCGGGAGCACGCGAACACCCGCGCAACCGGCGATCAGGCAGGTTCCGGTCATGGCCACCAGGACTCTCGACAGGCCACTACACTCAGGGGAGCGACGTGATGGGGGCTTCATCGATTCGTTCATGACCTTTCCCTTCTGGCTTTTGCGAGGATTCGCTGTGTCCGTCACGCTGCCACGGGTTGCTCGGGCGTGGGCCCGTGGCGGGTCGTTCTTCCGATACTCCTCGGTGCCAGCGGCCAGGACGAGCGTGAGGACCACGTGGACGAGCCGTGGGGTCATGGAATCACCGTCACCAGCAAACTGGGAAGGTCCGTCCCGGGCTCGTTCACAGTGGCCAGGAGCTCGGAGGCGGACGCAGGCGTCTCATAGGCCAGGACAATGCGTGAATTCTTCCCCTGGGGAATCACCGCGCGCTCGGATGCACGAGAGATGAGCCGCACCTTGCCGCCCGCTGAATCCACCAGGTTGATTCGCTCCAGGTCGACCGGCCAGTCGGAATCCGAGCGATTCGCGATGCGCAAGGTGGTGTACGAGATTCCCGCGTCGTGAACGACCTCGACAAAGGAAACCGAGAGCAGGCTGGTCTGCTTGAACGAGGAACCATGGCCCGGGGTCCGATTGATGACCGCCTCGGAGCCTCGCTCGGCGATGAGCCGGGTCTTGTCGGAAACGAGCGCCCCCAACGACAGGGGACGGAACAGCCGCTCTCGAGCGAGGCGTGCACTGTCCTCGGGCCCGATGGCCGGGCGTTCCCGGATGTTCAGCACGATGTCCCGGATGTTGGGGCGGGTGACGAGCCGCAAGGTGACGCGGGCCTCGTCCGCGAGTGTGATGCGCACGTCCAACCCGGGGCCCGTCACCACCGGGCGAAGAGCGGCCACCCGGAGACGATTCCCCCATCCATCTCCTTCCCGCTCGCTCATCTCCGGCTTCACCAGTGCGTCCGCATCCGCTTCGACACTCTTGACCGAAGCCGGCAAGACCACGGCCGTGGTGGTGTTGTACGCGACCTGCTCGACGAACACCCCCACCAGCACATCGACGGGCTCCCCGTCAGAGGGCATCGAGACGGAGCGGACCTGCTGCTCCGGGGCGCTCGCGACAGCCGTCGCCGGAGCTGCGGAGAGGAGCGTCAACGCGAGAGACAGCGCGCTTGAAAGCATGGGTCGAAACCTCCAGCCCGCTGGCCATGGCACGGAGCGAGAACGGCCAACCGGAGCCGTAAGGTCACCCGGCAGGATGTCAGAGGTCAAGTGCATGCTGGGCTCATGAGCGAGCACCTCCATGGGCAGTGGGGCGAGCAGGTTGCGACGACGGGGGCGGGACTGCATCCTGGAGGCATGAGCGACAAGCCGCCGCCACGCGAAGCCACGTACGAAGACCTGGAGCGGGTTCCCTCCAACTTCGTCGGGGAGATCGTCGGAGGCGAGCTGTACGTGAGCCCGCGGCCCAGAACGGTGCATGCCCGGGCCGCCTACCGGCTGTGCAATGCGCTGGGGTCCTTCGACCGGAACCCGGCAGGGCAGGGGCCTGGGGGTTGGGTGCTCCTCTTCGAGCCCGAGCTGCACCTGGGGAACGAGGCGCTGATACCGGATCTGGCCGGGTGGAGGCGCGAGCGGATGCCCGAGCTGCCGGATGTCCCCGCGCTGACGCTCGCTCCCGACTGGGTATGCGAGGTGTTGTCGCCCTCCACGGAGGCGCTGGATCGTGTCCGGAAGATGGGCTCGTACGCCCGCGAGGGGGTGCGGCATCTGTGGCTCGTGGATCCGGGCTCGCGGACACTGGAGGTGTACCGGCTGGAGGAGGGCGGCTGGTTGCGGCTGGGTGCGCACCTGGGAGACGCCACCGTCCACGCCGAGCCGTTCGAGTCCCTCGCCCTGGAACTGGGACCCCTCTGGGAGCGCTGACTTGATACCTTCGTCGGCCCCTGTCCCTTCCGGAGGTCCGTTTGGTCGAGATCGAGAGCCTCACGGCATTCGAGCAGCACCTGTCGAGCGGTAGGAGCCTCGCCAACGTCATCCTCCAGGGGCTGGACCTGACGGGACAGACGCGCACGCTGCGCAGCGCGGACCTCACCGGCACCGTCTTCCTGGGCTGCGTGCTCGAGAAGGAGGCGCTCCAGGCCGTGCTCGCGCAGGGGGCCCTGGTCTTCCCGCCCTTCTCGGGGCTGCCCTACTCGTCCTACCGGGGGAGCCTCTACACGCCGGAGGAGCTCTACGCGGGCTTCGACCCCGCGCACCCCGAGAGCTACGCGGACACGCCCGACGCCCGCATCTACGCCCACTGGCACTCGCGAGGCGGGGCCCATCCGCCCGTCCTGCTCGACACGCTGGCGCAGCGGCTCCATGACCACGCCATCACCGATGCCATGGAGGAGGTGCTCGCCCTCCAGAGCCAGGGCCGGCCGCGCAAGGTGGTGGCCATCATGGGCGGCCACTCGATGCTCCGGGGGCAGCCCGACTACCGCTCCGTGGCGGAGCTGGCCCGGGAGCTGGCGCGGCTCGGCTTCTTCCTGGTGAGCGGTGGCGGGCCGGGCGCCATGGAGGCCACGCACGTGGGGGCCTGGTTCGCCGGGCGCTCCGAGGCGGAGCTGTCCGCCGCGCTCGAGGTCCTCGCCCGGGCGCCGAGCTACAAGGACCGGGAGTGGCTCTCGCGCGCCTTCGAGGTGCGTGCCACCTGGCCCCTGAGGGACGCGGACCGCGTGGTGAGCGAGAGCCTCGGCATTCCCACCTGGCACTATGGCCACGAGCCGCCCAACCCCTTCGCCACGCACCTCGCCAAGTACTTCGCCAACAGCGTGCGCGAGGACGGCCTGCTCACCATCGCGAAGGGCGGTGTCATCTACTCCCCGGGCAGCGCGGGCACCGTGCAGGAAATCTTCCAGGACGCCTGCCAGAACCACTACAAGACCGTGGGCGTGGTCAGCCCGATGATCTTCCTGGGCCAGGAGTTCTGGACGCGCACGCGGCCCGTCTTTCCGCTCCTGGAGCAGCTCGCCCGGGGACACGAGTACGCGCGCTACCTGCTGCTCACCGATTCGCGGGAGCACATCGTCCGGGCGCTCGTGGACTATGACCGCGAGCAGGTACCCCCGGCCTCGCGCTGAGATTTCCTCGGCGTCCCGGCCGTTTACACCCGCCGTGCAGCCGGGCGGAGGGGCCCTCCATCGCCCGGGCTGATAGGAGCCGAAACGCCCAGGGCCTGAGCCGCCCCTACTTGGATACCCCCCCGGTCCGCGCTTGTGTACAGTGCGCCGCCCTCGAACCCGCCCCCCTCGAGGGCTTCAGGAAACAGCCTCATGAACGCGCATATCTTCCGCGAGTACGACATCCGTGGCCTGGTGGACAAGGACCTCACCGTCGAGGTGGTGGAACTGCTGGGCAAGGGACTCGGCACCGTGGTGCGGCGCAAGGGTGGACGCTCCATCGTGGTCGGCCGCGACTGCCGCGAGTCCTCCACGCGCTTCCGCGACGCCCTCTGCCGTGGCCTCACCTCCACCGGTCTCAACGTGCTCGACGTGGGCGTGGTCCCCACGCCGCTGACCTACTTCGCCGCCAACACCCTGCCGGTGGACGGCCTGGCGATGATCACGGGCAGCCACAACCCGCCCGAGTACAACGGCTTCAAGATTGGCGCGGGCAAGACGACCTTCCACGGCCATGAGATTCAAGCGCTGCGCAAGCTCATCGAGGCGCGCGACTTCGAGCAGGCCGCCACCCCGGGCACCGTCAGCCCCTTCGACATCCACACGCCCTACTACCACTTCGTCCGTCAGACGGTGAAGGTGGGCCGCAAGGGGATGAAGATCGTCATCGACGCGGGCAACGGCACCGGCGGCGCGGTGGCCGTGCCGCTCTTCGAGAGCATGGGCTTCGACGTCGTCCCGCTCTTCTGTGACATGGACGCGCGCTTCCCCAACCACCACCCGGACCCCACGGTGGTGGAGAACATGCAGGACCTCATCGCGGCGGTGAAGCGCGAGAAGGCCGAGGTGGGCATCGCCTATGACGGCGACAGCGACCGCATCGGCGTGGTGGACGACCAGGGCAACATCCTCTGGGGCGATCAGATCATGATCCTCTTCAGCCGCTACGTGCTGAAGGAGAGCCCGGGCGCGGCCATCGTGGGCGAGGTGAAGTGCTCCTACACGCTCTACGACGACATCGCGCAGAAGGGCGGCAAGCCGGTGATGTGGAAGGCGGGCCACTCGCTCATCAAGGCGAAGATGAAGGAGGAGCAGGCGGAGCTGGCCGGCGAGATGAGCGGCCACATCTTCTTCAAGAACCGCTACTTCGGCTTCGACGACGCCATCTACTCCTCGGCGCGCCTGCTCGAGATCCTCACCCACGAGAAGGAGACGCTGTCCGGGCTGCTCGCGGACGTGCCCAAGACGTACGCCTCGCCCGAGCTGCGCGTGGACACGGTGGAGGAGAAGAAGTTCGAAATCGTCCGGCGCGCCACCGAGTGGCTGCGCCAGGCGGGCCACGCGCTGGTGGACGTGGACGGCGTGCGCGTGACGTTCCCGGACGGCTGGGGCCTCATCCGCGCCTCCAACACCCAGCCCATCCTGGTGCTGCGCTTCGAGGCCCGCACCCCCGAGCGGCTGGAGGAGATCCGTCAGCTCATCGAGGGCACGGTGGCGAAGATGCAGCGCGAGGTCGGTACCTGAGCTAGACAGGAGGCCACCATGGCAACTCCCTACATCCTGGCCCTGTGCGGCAGCCTCCGCTCGGGGGGTTTCAACAAGAAGCTGTTGGATCTCGCGGTGGCCGAGGCGCGCTCGCAGGGCGCCGAGGTCGACGTCGTGGAGCCGAAGTCGCTCGGGCAGCTGCCCCTCTACGACCAGGATGTGGAGGCCAAGGGATGGCCGCCGCTGGTGAAGGAGCTGCGCGACAGGCTGGGGCGCGCCAACGGCCTGCTCATCGCCAGCCCCGAGTACAACTCGTCCATCCCGGGCGGGTTGAAGAACCTCATCGACTGGGTGTCGCGTCCGCCCGAGCGCCTCTTCCAGGAGAAGTGGGCGGCGGTGATGGGGGCCTCGCCGGGCGTGTTCGGCACCGCGCGCATGCAGCCGCACCTGCGCCAGGTGCTGGCTCAGGTGGGGGTGCACGTGCTGCCCGCCCAGGTGCACATGCCTCGCGCCATGGAGGCCTTCAACGCGGATGGGAGCCTCAAGGACGAGGCGCGGCGCAAGGAAGTGGCGGCGCTCGTGACGACGCTCGTCACCCGGCTCAAGGGCTGATTGCCCGACTGGAGGACTCGGATGCCCACGCTCGGAATCGACCTGGGAGGCACCTTCGCCCGCGCGGCGGTGGTGGATGCGCAGGGAAAGATTGTCGCCTCGGCGAAGATGGCGCTCGGTGAGCGCAGCCCCTCGGCCGTGGTGGAGTCCATCGCCCATGCGGCCAAGGCGGCCGTGGACGCGGCGGGCACGCCCGTGAGCGCCTGCGGCGTGGGCGCGGCCGGACAGATTCATGGGGACTCGGGCGTGCTGGCGGTGGCGCCCAACCTCGGCTGGCGCAACGTGCCGCTGGGGGAGCTGCTCCGCACGCGGCTCGGCTATGGCGTGAAGGTGGTGAACGACCTGTCGGCCGCGGCCTGGGGCGAGCTCAACGCCGGAGCGGGGCGCGGTGCCCAGGACATGTACACGGTGTTCGTGGGCTCGGGCGTGGGCAGCGCCATCATCGCCGGCAGCAGGCTGGTGCATGGCGGTGGCGGCGTGGCGGGCGAGCTGGGCCACATCAAGGTGGTGCCCAACGGGCGCCGCTGCGGCTGCGGTGAGCTGGGCTGCCTGGAGGCGTACGCGGGCGGGCACAACCTCATCGCGCAGACGCGCGAGCTGCTGGCCACGGGCCGCTCGCACGTGCTGATGGAGCTGACGGGCGGAGACCCGGCCCGGGTGTCGCCGGTGACGCTGGAGCAGGCGGCGGAAGCGGGCGATGCCGAGGCACGTGAAATCTACGAGCGCGCCAGCCTCATGCTGGCCATCGCCATCGCCAACCAGGTGACGGTGCTCAACCCGGCGCGGCTGATTCTGGGCGGCGGCGTGCTGGCGCACTGCCCGGGCATGCACCGGCGCGTGCTCGAGGGTGTGCAGGCGTATGCCTCCACCACCTCGCGCGAGGGGTTGATCATCACCGACGCCGAGCTGGGCGACGACAGCGGACTCATCGGCGCGGCCCTCCTGGCTTGAGGGGGCGCGCGGGCTCTGCTAAGCGCCGCGCCATGCGCTCTGCCCGCCATCTGCTGCGACTGTCCCTGCTGTCCGCCCTGGTGCTCGTGTCCGCCTGCAAGAAGCAGGAGGAGACGAAGCCGGAGGCCACTGCCGCGGAGGCCACCCAGGCCGCCGCTCCGAAGCAGAAGGCGCTGAAGGTGGGCCTGGTGACGGACGTGGGCGGCCGGGGAGACCAGTCCTTCAACGACTCGGCGCTGCGAGGCCTGGAGCTGTGGGGCGCGGGCAAGAAGCTGGAGAGCGGTAGCTACAAGAACGCCCCCCCCGAGGAGCTGAAGGCGTCGCTCCCGCCGGACCTGGCCTCGCACGACATCGCCCCGGTGGCCATCACCCCCGTGGTGCTGCAGAGCAAGGTGCCCGAGGACTACGAGCCCAACCTGCAGCTGCTGGTGGACCAGGGCGTGAGCATGGCGGTGGGCGTGGGCTTCATGCTCGAGAACGCCGTGGAGACGGTGGCCAGGCGCAATCCGGACGCGAAGTTCCTGCTCATCGACAGCCAGCTGGTGTCCGCGGACGGCAAGCCCTACACGCTGCCCAACGTGCGCACCGTCATGTTCCGCGAGGAGCAGGGCAGCTTCCTGGTAGGCGCGCTGGCTGGCCTGACGACGAAGACGAACAAGGTGGGCTTCGTGGGCGGCATGGAGGTGCCCCTCATCAAGAAGTTCGAGGCGGGCTTCCGCGCGGGCGTGGCCGCCACCCACCCCAAGGCCACCGTGCTGGTGAACTACACGGGCAGCTTCGACAACGTGTCCGCCGGCAAGCAGGTGGGCCAGGACCTGGTGGCGAAGGGCGCGGACGTCGTCTACCACGCGGCCGGCTCGGACGGCCTGGGCGTCATCCAGGCGGTGAAGGAGGCGCGCGCCGCGGGCAAGCCCGTGTTCGTCATCGGCGTGGACTCGGACCAGTCGCACCTGGCTCCCGAGGCGGTGCTCACCTCCATGCTCAAGCGCGTGGACCTGGGCGTCTACGAGGCCGTGCGTGACCTGGCCGAGGGCAAGTTCACGGGCGGGGACATGATGCTGGGCCTGAAGGAGGGCGGCGTCGCCTACGCCCCCGTGCGCGTGGACTTCCCGGGCAAGGCCGAGGCCCTCCAGAAGGTCGAGGAGCTGCGCGCCAAGGTCATCTCCGGGGAGATTCAGGTGCCCACGAGCCCCACACAGACCGCCGCTCCGGCCAGGCCGTAACACCCGTTCTGGTCGGTAGTGATCGGCCCCGCTGCCCCCGAGGCGGCGGGGCCTTTTCATTTCCGGCGGAAGCCTTCAGGTTCCGGGGGGATGAGCCAGACTCGGGAGGACGCGAATGACTCGCGAGGTGCGTGTCGGAGTGGGCTTCATCGGCGCGGGTTTCGCCCGCTCGACGCAGGTGCCCGCGCTCCGCGCCTGTCCGGGCGTGGAAGTCCTCTGCATCGCCAGCGCGCACCGGGAGAAGGCCGCCACCGTGGCTCGCGAGCTCGGCATTCCCCACGCCACCGCGGACTGGCGCGAGGTGCTGGCCCACCCGGGCGTGGACCTCGTGTGCATCTCGACGCCGCCCGCCCTGCACCGGCAGATGGCCCTGGAGGCGCTCGCGGCGGGCAAGGCGGTGCTGTGCGAGAAGCCCACCGCCCTGGATGCCGCCGAGGCCGAGGCCATGTTCATCGAGGCCCGTGCGCGCGGGGTGCTCGCGCTGCTCGACCACGAGCTGCGTTTCCTGCCCGCGCGGCAGCGGGCCCGGGAGCTCATCCTGCGGGGCGAGCTCGGGGCCCCGCGGCATGCGCGCGTGGCGTATCGCAGTGACAACCGCGCGCCCTCCTCGAGGCCCTGGGACTGGTGGTCCGATGCCAGCCAGGGCGGGGGCGTGCTGGGGGCGCTCGGCTCGCACGCGGTGGATGCGCTGCGGTTCCTGCTCGGGCGCGAGCCCTCGGAGGTGCTGGGCTCACTGAAGGCGCACACGGCGAAGCGGGTGGAGGAGGGCAGTGGAGTCTCGCGGCCCGTCACGGCGGACGAGGAGGCCACCGTGCTGCTGCGCTTCGCGCCGGACGTCACCGCCACCGTGGAGCTGTCCTCGGTGGAGGCGGGCGAGCCCGTGCACCTGGTGGAAGTCTTTGGCGCCCGGGGCGCGCTGCGCGTCGAGCGCCATCGGCTCTGGCGCTCGGCGGTGGGCTCGCGGACGTGGGAGCCGGTGGAGTTGCCCGCGCTGGAGGCGCTCCCGGCCGGGCTGCCGGACAACGAATGGGCCCGGGGCTTCCTGCTCTTCGCCCGGGCCCTGGTGGAGGCCCTGCGCGACGGGCGCACGTCCGTGGAGGGCGCGGCCACCTTCGAGGACGGGTGGCGCAATCAGCTCGTGCTGGACGCGGCACGGCGCTCCCATGAGGAGCGCCGCTGGGTCGAGCTCTGACCTCCGCCCGGTGCGGGCGCGCTACGGAGTCGGCAGGGGCGCGGGCATCGCTCCGGGGCCCTGCCCGGGCTGCGACGGCGGCGGAGGCTGCGCGGGCGCGGGCGCCTTGGGAGGCTGCTGCTGTTGCTGCTGCTGTTGCTGCTGCTGTTGCTGCTGCTGTTGCTGCTGCGGACCCGTGCCGCCCGTATCGCCGTCCTGCTGCTGCTGCTGGCCGCCGCCGCCGATGCCGCGCTCGATGACGATCTCCACGCGGCGGTTGTTCGCGCGGCCCTCGGGGCTCTTGTTGGAGGCGACGGGCTGGTCCTCGCCGCGGCCCTCGGTGCGGACGCGCGAGCTGTCCACGCCCTGTTCGGCGAGGTAGTCCCGGACGGACTCGGCGCGCTGGTAGGAGAGCTCCTCGTTGAGCTCCGCGGGGCCCTGGCTGTCCGTGTGGCCTTCGATGACGAGCGGGCTCTGCGTCTTCTTCAGGGCCTCGGCCACCTCGTTGAGGCGCCGCTTCGCCGACGGCAGCAGGTCCGCGCTGCCCGAGCGGAAGAGCACGCTCCCCGAGAGCGTGAGCACCAGTCCGCGCGGCTCCTCCGTCACCTTGAGCTGCCGGATGTTGCGCAGCTCATTGGCCACCTCGGCCTGGGCGCGAGCCTCGGCCTCGGCCTGGGCGGCGCGTTGCTCGGCCTGGAGGCGGGCCTGGCGCTCCTGCTCGAGCTGCGCGTTGAGCTGATCCATGCGCGCCTGGGCCTCGTTGAGCTGGGCCTGGCGGGCCTCCTCCTCATGACGGGCCTGCTCGGCCTGCTGCTGCGCCGCCTGTTGCTGGGCGGCCTTCTGCTGCTGCTGGGCGAGCTGGGCCTGATGCTGCTCCGCCTCCGTGCGCAGGCGCTGGGCCTCGGCGAGCTCCGCGCGCGCCTTGTCGAGCTCCTGCCGCATGTGCTCGGACTCGGAGGACTGCACCATGGCGAGCTGCTGCTCGGCTTGCTGCCGTTCCTGCTCGGCGACGGCGGACCGGGTGAGAGACTCGGCGAGCTGCGCCTTGCGCAGCGCCACGTACGCCAGCGTGCGCGTGTGCTCCGAGTCCCGCTCGCGCTCGAAGGAGTGGTTGGCGGCGTTGAGGGCCTCACGTGCCTCGGCGAGCACGTCCGGGCTGTACTGCGCCGCGGGACCCGAGGAGGCCCGCTGATAGGCATAGCGCGCATCCAACAGCTCGCGCGGTGTGCTGGCCGCGCAGCCCGCGGCCACGGCGGCCCCGAGCACTCCCCACGTCAGACGCTTCCATCCCCGCATGACCTTCTCCTCCGGCATCGAGCGCTCGACGCGCGTTGCGTGTGGTGGCTACTGCACCGTGTTCGTGTTGGGGTTCTGCTGGAGCTGCTGGACCTGCTGCAGCACCCGATCGGCCTCGGCCCGTGCGGGGGCCTCGCGCGCGAGGGCGAGGGCCAGCTCAGCGTCCGCCTCGGCGCGCTGGAGGTAGAGGGCGGCCTGGTCCCGCTGGTTCCTCTCGAGCAGCGCGCGGGCCTGGTGCGTCTGCTCGCGGGCCCATTGCAGGTGCTGCGCCGCGTCCGGCACCTGTTGGGCCCCGGCCTCCTCGGCCCGGCGGATGGTGACCTCCGAGTTCACGAGCTGCTCGGGCGGCACGACGACTTGCGGTCCTCCCGCGCAGCCGGCCAGCCCCAGCAGCAACCCCGCGCCCACGATTCCCTTACGCATCGCTCGTTGCTCCCCCGAACGGGCCGCGGGCGGGAGTGGATCCGCCACCCCCATGCGCAGCCGTCAACGCCTCAGGAGATGTGCACTGGGGTACAGAGCTTCAAGCGAGGCGCTTCGCCCGCCTGCCTGGAGGACGAGCGGGGAGAGCGCACGAGCGGAGACCGGCGGTCGTTGCTAGCCGAGCTCCGGCTCGTAGGGGAGCGAGACGGTGAAGGTGGAGCCCAGGCCCGGCTGGGAGTCCACCTCGATGGTGCCGCCCATGGCCTCCGCGAGCGTGCGGCTGATGTAGAGCCCCAGGCCCAGGCCGCCGTAGTGCTGCGTGGGCACCGCGCGCTCGTACTTGCGGAACAACCGCGCCCGCGCCTCGGGGGTGATGCCGATGCCCTGGTCCTTCACCGAGAGCAGCACCTCGTCCCCGCTCCGCTGGAGCCGGAGCTCGAGGGGCTTGCCCTGCCCGAACTTGATGGCATTGGACAGCAGGTTGACGACGATCTGATCCACCCGCAGGGCATCCCACCACCCGCGCGTCTCCCCCTCCACCGTCACCCGCACCTCGCTGCCCGAGCGCAGCAGGTCCGGCCCGAGCCGCTCCACCGCGTCGCTCAGGAGCGCCTCCAGGTCCACCCACTGGAAGTCCAGGTGCAGCCGCCCATTGTCCATGGAGGTCACGTCCAACAGGCTGCCGGTGAGCGCGTTGAGCCGCTGCAGCTGCCGCTCCATGGTCTGGAGCTTGGGCATCAGCCGCTGGTTCAGCGCCTCGTCCCGGGTCTGGGGCAGCGCCGTCTTCACCAGGCCGAGCTGCAGCTTGAGCGAGGTGAGCGGCGTCCTGAACTCATGCGACGCCATGGAGAGGAACTCGTCCCGGGCGCGCACCGCGGCGAGTGCCTCCTGCTCGGCGCGCTGCCGCTCCAGGAGCGCGGCCTCGAGCGCGGCGGTGCGCTCGCGCACGCGCTGCTCGAGCTCCTGGTTGAGCCGGCGCAGCTCCTGCTTGGCGATCTTCAGCGAGGCACTCTCCAGCACCTCCCACCGTCCCTCGCGCCGGGCGACGGCGAACTGGTGGTTGCGCACCACGTCGAGGATGCCCACCGGCTCGCAGCGCTCCAGGCAGTAGCTGCACAGGGCGACGATCTCATGCTGATGGAAGGTGTGGTTCACCCGCTCTTCGTAGTCGGCGAAGTTCTTCCAATCCCGCAGCTCGAGCCAGAAGGTGTTGCCCGTGAGGCGCAGCCCGGTGCGGCCCCGGGTCATGGCCTGGGCCTTGCGGTCGATCCATCGCTGGAGCACCTCGCTCGCGTCGGTCTTGCCGCCGGAGCGCTGGTACCACTCGCGGTGGTCGATGATCTCGATGCTCCCCTTCTGGATGTACTGCTCCAACCGGGGCACCGCGGTGCGCAGCGCGGCCGTGGCATCCTCCACGCAGAAGGGCTCGGAGGTCACCCACATGCACTGCTCGTTGTGCTCGAGGCCGGCCTTGAAGAACGGCACGAGCGAGTCGGCCAGGTCCTCCGCGGTCGAGTAGAAGTTGCAGAAGTGGCTTCCCCAGGGGATGTCGCCAATCGCGGGGATTCCGCTAGGAGTCAGAGCTGTAGCGTGCACGAAGAGTCCTCTAGCGTGAGAGACGCGGGCACCCCGTGATACACCGTGCGCGGAAGGCCGGTGTATTTGCCCGTGGAGTATGGAGTTCGGTGAGGGCCACTCAACACCCAGGTGCTCGTACCGCGCTGCCCTGATGGGGCAGGCGGTCAGCGGGTCTTGAACACACGACAGCGGAGAATCCTCGGGGGACTCGAGCTTGCTCGTTGGGGCCGCGGGTGAGAGGTGAGTGGACTGAGAGTCAGGACGCTCAGGACTCGGGCACGGTGTACCGCTGGGCCAGCGTCTCGTCGCGGCAGTGCTTGCCTCGCACGACCACCTCGTACTCGCCCGAGGGCGTCCCCGTCGGCAGCAGCGCCTCGTATGTGCCGCGTACAGGAGAGTACGCACCCCGCTCCAGCGCGCGGCCTCCGACGACCACGTCCAGCACGCTCGACAGGTTCTCTCCGTGAAGCACCACGAGTCCCTCGGACTGCGTCTCGATGGAGGTCACCTTCGGAGCGGGCAGGCGCTCGTCGCACAGGTAGAAGGGCACCTCCTTCCAGCTCTGCGCGCCGCGCGTGTCCCGCACCACCGTCCAGAGCGTGCCCCCGCGGTTCTCCGGGAAGGGCTGGAGCTTCGTCCCATCCGGCGGCCGGAACTCCAGCGGCGTCCCCGTGCGCAGCACCACCCGCTCGGGCTCGAAGCGCCCCGAGGTCGAGTACCACGCCGAGATGAGCTGCTCCGTCTTCGTCTCCACCGTGCCGTCCGGCGCCACCTGGGTGTACGTCTCGAAGGCCGGGTCCGGTGCCGTCAGCTCCAGCGGCGTCGGCTTGTCGCTCGCCAGCCGCAGCGTGGCTCCGGGCGCGAGCGGCTCACCGTTTACGAGCAGCTCCCCCAGCTCCGGATTCGTATTCGGGGGCAGGTCCTCGCTCACGCGCAGGCGGAAGAGCGTGATGACGCTCGGAATCTCGCGGCTGCGCACCTTGTCGAGGAGGGCGTCCAATTCCTCGCGGGGCGCGAGCGGATTCACCTCGGCGCCAATGGCGAACAGCAGCACCTGGCCCACCGTGCCCGTCTTCCGGCGCGCGTCGGTCGCCGCGAGCTGCGCGAAGAGGTCCGCTGGCACCGTGTACGCCGCCTGCTCGTTGAAGCCGATGACGCTCACCCCGGGCGGCAGCTGCGGCGTCTCGTCGCCGGCGGGCACCAGCTTCGTGGGGTCTCCCAGCACGCTCGTGTCCGAGCACGCGCTGCGTCCCAGGCCGAGCGGATCGGGATCGCAGCCGATCCACAGCAGGGTGTTCTTCTGTCCCGGGCGCGCCGGGTCCACCACCAGGGCGGAGAGGGCCGCGGTCTGTCCCGGGGCCAGCTCGGCGGGGCTGGCGCGCAGGCCGAGCACGCGCAGGCCGGCCACTTCCGTCTCCGGCTTGAATTCCTCGTCGCAGGCGCTCAGCAGCACGAGCCCCACGAGGGCCATCATGAGGGCCATCAACGTATGCCGTCGCATCAGAACTCCCCCCGCACGCCAAGGGCCGGGATGATGGGCAGGCCGTAGAGGAAACGCTCCTGCGTGTAGTCGAAGTTGTTCAACGTGCCCTCCACGTTCTGGCGGTTGGTGACGTTCTGCACGTCCACGTAGAGGGCCAGCATCCAGTTGTCGTAGACGAAGCGCTTGTCGAGCCGCACGTCCGTCTGGAAGAAGGCGGGCAGCCGGCGGCTGAAGGGCTCGGAGGCGAGCGGGAAGTAGTAGTTGGCGTTGGCGTCGTAGATGGCGCCCTGGATGGGCGTGTCCAGCGGGCCGCTCGAGTAGCGCAGCCGCACGCCCGCGATGAAGTCATGGGGCAGCTTGTAGCTGGCCACCGCCACCAGGTTGTGCGGCTGGTCCAACGGTCCGTGCCGCATCTTCCCCGTGCCCGAGTCGAGGTACTCCGTGCGCGACAGCGAATAGGCGATCCACCCGAAGAAGTTCTTCGTGAGCTGGTGGCGCAGCAGCAGCTCCACGCCGTAGCCGCGCCCCTTGCCGGTGCTCGCGTACAAGGGCAGCGACGCGTCCGCGTCCGGATTGGAGCTCGCGGGCACCGACTCGGCCTGGTCGAAGAGGTCCTTGTAATAGACCTGCACATCGAGGCTGAGCGCGTCGGTGAATTGCCGCTCCACGCCCACCGCGTAGTGCCGGGCGCCCTCGGGCAGCAGGTTGGGATTGCCGAAGGTGGGCGACAGGAGGCCCCGCCGGTAGTCGGGAGGCTGGTGGTAGAGGCCCGCGGCGGCCTTGAGCGTGGTGCGCTCGCCCAGCTGCCAGAAGGCCGCGAGCCGCGGATCCACCCACGTGCGCCGCAGCGTGGACTCGTAGTCCGCGCGCAGGCCCGGTACCACCTTCAGGCCCGGCAGCGGCTGCCACACCGCCTCCAGGTACGCGGCCGGCTCCCAGGGCACGCGCGTGGCGTCCTCGCGCAGCAGCCGCCGGGACACGAAGGGGTCCGGAAGCTGGTTCAGCTTGAAGGGCGGAGGCGCCTGCACCTCCTGGATGAAGGGGACGACGAGCACGTCCAGGCCCGCGTTCACCTGGAGCTTCTGCTCGGGCAGCTCCAGCGAGTACCCATGGCGCAGCGAGACGGGGAACTGCGTGGAGCGCACGTAGATGTCCGCGCCCGCCCCGAGGTCGTTGCGGTCCACGCCGATGCTCGCGCGGGTGAGCATGGTGAGGTTCGGCCCGAGCGGCTTGTCCCAGCGGAAGGCGAGCCGGTGGTAGGCCTGGAGCGTGTCGATGTTGCCGCGGCCCTCGGAGTCGAAGGCGGGGTTGGAGAGCACGAGCGACAGCTCGTCATCGCTGCCGAAGAGGGTGAGCGAGAGCCGCTCGCGGCTGCCCTTGGGGTGGCGCTCGAGCTTGAGCTGGTAGTCGAAGTAGCGCGGGGCGACGGTGAAGTTGAGGGCATTGGCCTCGGGGACGAAGGTGCGCAGGGCCCAGGGCAGCACCACGTCCACGTAGCTGCGGCGCCCGGCGGCCGCGAAGGACCAGTCGTCACCGAGCGGGCCCTCCACGAGCAGCGAGGTGTCGATGACATTGATGTCCACGTAGCCGTGGATGCCCGCCTTCGAGGGGGTGCGGGTGGCGGCGCGCACCATGCCGCCGATGCTGCGGCCGTGCTCGGCGCCGAAGTTGCCGGGCTGGAAGGCGATGTCCTCCAGGAGGTTGGAGTTGAAGGTGGCGTACAGCCCGCCGAAGTGGAAGAGCAGGGGGACGAGCTCCTCGTCCACGTACACGCGCGTGTCCCACGGCTTGCCGCCGCGCACCACCAGCAGGCCGATGCCGAAGGGCGAGCGCGCCACGCCCGGCAGGTTCTGCACCACCTTCAGCGCGTCACCCTGCGTGCCCGGAATCAGCTTCACCTCCTCCTGGCGCAGCGAGACCTGGGCCACCTCCTTGCGCTCGGCCTTGCCGCGCACCACCGTCTCCATGCCCCCGTACTGCTTGCGCCGCACGTGGTACGTCACCTCGGTGCGCTGGCCCTCGGTGAACGTCTCCGTCACCTCGTAGCGGTTGTAGTCCTGGCCCGTCACCACCACTGGCCAGCTGCCCGGGGGGACTCCCTTCAGCTCGAAGCGCCCGTCCGCGCCGGACGTGGCCTCGCGCACCTCTCCCCCGGCGTCCACCACCACGGTGGCCCCGGCCAGCGGGTTGCGCGTGCCCCGCTCGAGCAGCGTGCCGGAGAAGTTCACCACCTCCTCCTTCGGCGCGGGCGGGGCCTCCACCACCTGCGGCCGGTAGAGGAACTCGTAGGCGTACTGGATGCGCACCGGCGCGGGCTGGCCGTCCACCTCCGCCGGGGAGAACTCGAACTGGCGCACCGCCTCCAGCGCGGCCTCGTCGAAGCCGTGCCCCGCGGGCTGCACCACCCGCGCGTCCATCACCCTCCCGTCCGGGCCAATGTCCACCTCCATCACCACCGTGCCGGCCAGCCCCTGGGCCTGGGCCTCCGGGGGGAAGCTCGCCTCCACCTGTTTCAGGAGCGCGGGCGGCTTCGTGAGGACGCCGGTGGGCGTGCCCGGGGCGGGGGCGTCCTGGGCTCCGGCGGGCACGGCGAGGAGCAGGACGAGGAACAGGACGGCGGCACGGTGCGGCATGGCGTGGCCCAGACATATCGCAACACGGCTGCGGGAGGGATGCCCCCCCGCCTGCCCTCCCCGGCGGGTGGGGCGGGAGGCATTTCCGGGTGAGGCGCGGCCACCAGGGTGGGTTGCCGTCCCTCGTGGATACCCCCAGGTTCCCGTCCAACGTGGCCGCCCTCCTGGTGGCCATGGGAGGGGGGACAGATGAAGACTTCATTCCAATTCGGGACGTGGCGGAGCCATGCGCTGGCGCTGGCGCTCGCCGCTTCCCTGGTGCCCGCGGCCGGCTTCGCCGAGAACTCGTGCAAGCAGCCCAATGCCTACGCGCAGCGCAACCTCGTCTCCGACAGGGCGGGGATGGCCGAGCACGTGGATCCAAATCTGGTCAATGCCTGGGGTATCGCCTTCAACCCGTTTGGCCTCGTGTGGGTCTCCGACAACAAGATGGGCGTCTCGACGCTCTATGACGGCAACGGCGTTCCCAATTCGCTCGTCGTGTCCATCCCGTCGGCTCCGGGAGACACGGGCCTGGGCAAGCCCACCGGCATCATCTTCAACGGCTCCAACCAGTTCGTCATGACGCGGGACGGGGTCACCGGTAACGCCATCTTCATCTTCGCGACCGAGAACGGGACGATCGCCGGCTGGTTTCCGGCCATCGACTTCACCCATGCCATCACCGTCGCGGACAACTCCCGCTCCGAGGCCATCTACAAGGGCCTGGCGTTCTCGGGCGATGGCACGAGGCTCCTGCTGTACGCGACGGACTTCCACAACGGGAAGATCGACGTCTTCGACAACACCTTCGCGCCCGTCTCGCTCCCGGGCTCGTTCGAGGACCCGTTCATTCCCAGGGGCTTCGCGCCCTTCGGCATCCAGAACATCAACGGCAGCCTCTACGTCACCTACGCGAAGCAGGACGCGGACCGCGAGGACGACGTCGCCGGCAAGGGGCTCGGCTACGTCGACATCTTCGACACCAATGGGCGGCTGGTGAAGCGGCTCGTCTCGCGCGGCAAGCTGAACGCGCCCTGGGGCCTGGCCCTGGCGCCCGCGAGCTTCGGGAAGTTCGGCAACAAGCTCCTGGTGGGCAACTTCGGTGACGGCATCATCAACGTCTACGATCCGCAGAACGGCCACTGCGAGGGCCGGCTGGAGCGTCCCGATGGCTCGCCGGTGCGCATCGATGGCCTGTGGGGCCTGAGCTTCGGCAATGGCGTGCAGAACCAGCCCACCGACACGCTGTTCTTCACGGCGGGCCCTGAGGACGAGGAGCATGGCCTGTACGGCCGTCTCGATGCGGTGCGTCGCGACTGCCACGGCTTCGCTCCGGAGCCCGAGCCCGCTTCCGACGCCAACTGAGCCGCGCGCGCGAGGGGCCGCCGGATTGCTCATCCGTGCGGCCCCAAGCAAATGACACACGGCTTTGGCTTGTCAGGCGGTGCGCGTAGCCTTTCCATCCCTCCGCAATCCCGCGGACTGGATGGACACGATGAGCCCCCCCATGACGAAGAAGACGCACTTTGGCTCCAAGCTGCTGTTCTCCCTCTTCACCCTCTCGCTCGCCGCTTGCGGCGTGGACACGGACGCCGGGCCCGAGCAGGGCCTCGAGACCGTCACCACCGAGGCTGCGCTCACCGCGCCGCTGCGTCTGATGGCCGCCAATATCACCAGCGGCAACCTGCAGAGCTACGACCCGGGCGAGGGCATCCGCATCTTCAAGGGCATCAAGCCCGACGTGGTGATGATCCAGGAGTTCAACTACGGGGACAACTCGGCGACGGCCATCCGCAACTTCGTCAACACCGCCTTCGGCACGAGCTTCTCCTACTACCGCGAGGGCGGAGCGCAGATTCCCAACGGCATCATCAGCCGCTACCCCATCATCGCCTCGGGCGAGTGGGACGACACGCAGGTGACCAACCGGGACTTCGCGTGGGCGCGCATCGACGTGCCGGGCCCCAAGGACCTCTGGGTGGTGAGCGTGCACCTGCTCACCTCGAGCAGCACCACGCGCAACACCGAGGCCACCAACCTAGTCAACCTCATCAAGGCCAACATCCCCACCGGCGACTACCTGGTCATCGGCGGTGACTTCAACACCGGCAGCCGCACCGAGGCCTGCCTCACCACCTTCTCGCAGGTGGTGACCACGGCGAGCCCCTACCCGGCGGACCGCAACGGCAACACCAACACCAACGCCAGCCGCGCCAGCCCCTATGACCATGTGCTGGTGGACCCGGACCTGCGCCCCTACCAGGTGGCCACGGTCATCGGCGGCAGCTCGTTCAGCGCGGGCCTGGTGGCGGACACGCGCGTGTACTCGCCCATCTCCGAGATTTCCCCGGCGCTGAGCACCGACAGCGGCGCCACCAACATGCAGCACATGGCCGTCATCAAGGACTTCGTCATCCCGGCGCAGTAGCACCTGGACGTGAGGGCAGGGGAGCCTCGGGCCGGGCGCTCGTGGCCGGAGCGCTCCCCTTGCCCCGGGCCGCGCTGGCACCCACCCTGGGGACATGAGCCCCGCGAGCGCCCCGCATCCTCCCGGACCCCGGGCCCTGCCCGTGCTCGGGTCCGTGTACTACTACGCGAAGGACCCGCTCGGCTTCCTCGAGCGGTGTGTCCGCGAGTACGGCGACGTGGTGTACGTCGAGTTCCTGGGCCAGCCCACGTTCACGCTGCAACGCCCCGAGGACATCGAGCATGTCCTGGTCACCCGTCATCAGCATTACATCAAGGACCGGGTGCAGCGCCGGCTGCTGGGAGGTCGCCTGCTGGGCAACGGCCTGCTCACCAGCGAAGGCGAGGACTGGTTGCACCAGCGCCGGCTCATGCAGCCGGCCTTCCACCGCCAGCGCCTCGCCGCCTACTCGCGGGTGATGGTGGATCAGGCCCGGCGCCAGCTCGCGTCCTGGAAGGACGGCGAGGTCCGCGACCTGTACGCGGACATGACGCGGCTCACGCTCGGCATCGTCATCCAGAGCCTGTTCGGCCTGGAGCTGGAGGGCGAGGGGGGAGTGGTGGGGCCGGCGCTCGGGCAGGTGATGGAGCACTTCACGAAGTTGCAGTCGCTGGTGCTCCCCGACTGGGTACCCACGCCGTCGGCCCGCCGTTACCGGGCGGCGGTGGCGAGGCTGGATGCGTTCGTCTCCGGGCTGGTGCGGCGGCGGCGCGAGGTGGGTGGAGACACGGGAGACCTGCTGTCGCTGCTGCTCGAGGCCCGGTACGAGGACGGGAGCCGGATGAGCGACGAGCGGATTCGCGACGAGGTGCTGACGCTGGCGCTCGCGGGGCACGAGACCACGTCCATCAACCTGGCCTTCTGCTTCCACCTGCTGGCGAGCCACCCGGAGGCCGAGGCGGCGCTGCACCGGGAGCTGGACGCGGTGCTGGGAGGGCGGGAGCCCACGGTGGAGGACCTGTCCGCGCTGCACTACACCGAGTCCGTGGTGAAGGAGTCGCTGCGGCTCTATCCGCCCGCGTGGTCGATCAGCCGCGAGGCGCTGGATGAGGATGAAATCGCCGGTTGGAGGGTCCCCGCGGGGGCGATGGTGGTGATGAACCCGTGGACGGTGCACCGGGACGCGCGTCTGTTCGAGGAGCCGGAGGCCTTCCGTCCCGAGCGCTGGGCGGGAGGGTTGGAGCAGCGCCTGCCGCGTTTCGCGTGGTTCCCCTTCGGCGGAGGCCCGAGGCTGTGCATCGGCTCGAGCTTCGCGTTGATGGAGTCGCGGCTGGTGCTGGCCATGGTGGCCCAGCGCTTCCGTTTCGAGCGGGTGCCCGGCGACGAGGTGGAGCTGTTGGCGTCCATCACCCTGCGCCCCAAGCACGGGGTGAAGGTGCGGCTGCGCGCGAGGCACTGACGGGCAGTGGACGGAGCCCCCTCACTCGGGGGCGATGGCCGCGCCTGCGTCCAATACCGACTCATACCCTCTACCCCCACCGAGGCGCCGTTCCATGTCGAGCGCTCGCGCAACCCGTCTACCCCTGGGAGGCCGCGCCGCGGCGCTGGCCGTGCGCCTGGCCGTGCTGTCCGTGTTGTGGGCCACCCTCGTCGAGGGCAACCCCCGGGGACTCGCCCTGGGGCTGCTGGCGCTGCCGCTGGCGGCGTGGGGCAGTCTGGTGCTCGAGCCCCCCGGCCGCGTGCGTCCGCGCCCGCTGGCCCTGCTACGCTTCCTTCCCTTTTGTGTGTGGCGCGCCCTGGAAGGCGGGCTCGACGTGGCCCGGCGCGCGCTGCAACCCCAGTTGCCCCTGTCTCCGGGCCGCCTCCAGGCGCGCAGCCGGTTGCCGAGGGGCCCGGCGCGCTTCTTCCTCACCAGCGTGGTGAGCCTCGTGCCCGGCACGCTCGCGGTGGAGGAGGAGGGCGACACGCTCACCCTGCACCTGTTGGACGTGAGTCCCAAGTCGAGGGCCGCCGCGCTCGCGCGGTTGCGAGACCTGGAGGCGCGGGTGGCGCGCGTCTTCGGGCTTCCCCCACCGCCGCGAGGGCTGCCATGAGTCACTTCGAGGTGAGCCGCATCGATGCCGGAGCCGCGGTGTTCCTGTTCCTCACCTTGATGGGGGTGCTGGGGGTGGTGGTGGGCGCGGCCACGCCGGTGGACCGGATGCTGGCGCTCGGCCTGTGCGGGGTGCTGTTCCTGGCGCTGCTGCTGCTGGCGGCGGTGGCCGCGAAGGTGCCGCTGCTGGACGACGTGGCGCTCGTGCTCGCGGTGCTCGGCGCGGTGGCCCTGTCCTCGTTCGCCTCGCGTCCCCGGACCGCGGCCGCCCGGGAGCGTGCGCGATGAGCCCGTTGCAGTTGCTCTCCGTCCTGCTGGTGGTGCTGGGCGCGTGCTTCTTCGCCGTGGGCGCGGTGGCGCTGGTGCGCTTTCCCGATGCGCTCAGCCGGCTGCACGCCGTGTCCAAGTTGGCCTCCGCTGGCATGGGGCTCACGGTGATGGGGCTGCTGCTGCGCGCGAGCTCCGTCTTCCTCGCCCTCAAGCTGTTGTTCGTCTGGGGGCTCGTGTGGGTGGCCGGTGCCACCGGGGGACAGCTCGCGGCGCGCGGCGCGGTGCGTAACGAGCGGCGGCGCTGACGCGGCGAAAACCAAGCGGCCGATATGCCATCCAGTTGCCGGTCGTTCCCTGGGACGTACTGTCAATCCACAGGGGGCTGTCATGTCGCGTCTGCTTGTGATGTCGGGTCTCATGCTGCTCGGAGTGGGGTGCGCGGGTTCTCAGGCCAACAGCCGGGCCGGGGAGCCGGCGTTGTCCCTGGGAGAGCCCGCGGGAGAGCCGCTGCTGGTGCGGGGCTCGGCCATCACCGGCCCGTCGTCCTCGCTCGTCATCTCCGACAGCGGCATGCACGGCCGCTACCGCGACGCGCCGGTGTCGCTGGAGTGGAACTTCCAGCGTCTCACGGGCGCGGTGGGCGCGTACGAGACGAAGATGGAGCTCGCCGAGGGCGATGACACCCGGCTGTCGGGCTCCTTTGGCGGCATGCCGGTGGACCTCATCCTGGCCGGCGAGTGGCTCTACGGCAGCGTGGGCGGCTGCGGCTACGCCCTGCACCGGGAGGGGGAGGGCTACATGGGCCGGCGCATCTGCGGGGGCCCCGTGGACGTGGTGCAGGTGTCCTTCCCGGCGCCGCTGATGGAGCGGCCGCTCGGCGAGAAGGCGGCGCTGATGTCGCTGATGCTCGTCAACACCACGATGAACTACATCCCGGGCGTCTCGGTGGCCGACTTCACCCGGCCGCGCACCGTGGTGCTGGGCAACGGCCAGAAGAGCAACTGAGCGCGGTGGCGTCCCAGGTGTTCAGCCCCGTTCCCGCCCGCGCTGCTACGATGCGTCCACCTCGACATCGGGCAGGGAGAACATGGTCGACTTCCGTAACTTCATCGGACGTGGCACCGCGGCGGGCACCCCGCTGAGCATCCTCGCGCAGGTCGTCTTCTTCGTGAACGTGGGCAGCGGTGAGTTCATCGACATTGGCCCCACCCAGGCCGCCTTCAAGGGGAAGATCGACACGGTCTTCTACAAGGGCGAGCTGTCGCTCACGCTCAAGCTGCACGAGGACGGCAAGGCCGAGGTTGGCCTCAATGGCTCGCGCTCGTCGGAGGCCACGTACACCGCGGGCGGCAACAAGCTGACGGTGAAGGCGAAGTTCGGCTCGCGCGAGCAGGTCATCACCTTCGAGCCGGGCGGCAAGGGCGGCGCGGAGACGTTCCTGGGCCTCACGGGCGCGCAGAACCTCACCGTGCACCTGGCGCCGAGCGGCAAGCCGGCGGTGGCCTGAGCGCCCCTCGCGTCCCCGCCGCGTCCGCGGTGCGCGTCAGCCGTGGACGGCCTGGCCGAAGCGCCGCATCCACTCCAGCTCCTCGGAGGAGAGCGGGCCCCGCTCCAGCGAGGCGAGGTTCTCCTCCAGTTGCGCGAGGCTGCCGGGGCCGGTGAGCACCACGTCCACGTGCGGGTTGGAGAGGCAGAAGCGGTAGCAGTCGCCCGCGGTGGGCACGGGCCCGTCCCAGCCGCGGGGGCGCTTGAGCAGGCGGCGCCAGTTGGTGGCGGTGTAGGCCACGACGGCGGGCTTGCGCTTCTCCAGGTGCGGGAAGATGTCGCGCTCGGCGCCCGGGTGCGCGGCGTTGTAGCGGATCATCAACGCGTCCAGCGGCGAGTCCTCGGCGAGCTTCCCCGCGCGCGGCCGGTCGTGGATGGAGACGCCGAGGGCGCGCACCTTGCCCTCCTGCTTGAGCTCGAGGAGCTCCTCGACGGTGCCCTCGGTCCAGGCGCTCACCTTGCTGAGCCAGAAGAGCTGGTAGAGGTCCAGGTAGTCGGTGCCGAGCACCTTGAGGGCGCGCTCGGCGCCGCGGCGCACCTGGCCGGGGAACCAGCCGAAGCTGGGGCCGGTGGCGACGACGAAGCGCTCGCGGTCGCGCTTGAGGGCCTCGCGCAGCACGCGCGTGAAGCGGCCCATGCGCGGGGTCCAGAAGATGTAGTTGAGCCCGCGCTCCAGGGCGGCGCCCAGGCCGGCCTCGTCGATGCCGTAGTTGCCGGCGAGGCCCAGGCGGTGCACCCGCTTGCCGAAGGCGGGGACGTGGCGGTGGGTGAAGTCCTGCGAGGCGGTGGCGGGCTGGGTGGCGGCGCTCATGGAGGGCTCCCGGGTGGTGCCGGGGAGCGTACTCCGGGTGTGGGGGCGCCTGGCCAGGGGGGCCCCCGGCAGCTCAGCCCTGCGGCGTCACGCCCAGGCGGGTGCTGATGCGCTCGAGCATGACCTTCTCGCCCTCGGCCAGCTTGCCGTCGGCGACGCACATGGCGCGCGCGGCCTCCATCACGTCGTCCGGGCGGGTGCGCAGCACCTCGAGGTCGGGCTCGGGCAGGGTGCCGCCGGCCTTGAACTTGTCCATCAGCGAGTGCAGCTCCGCCTCGGGCACGCTCCAGCTGCGGCCCAGGCCCAGGACAATCATCCGCTCGGCGTTGGTGATTTCGCGGTCGACCCAGGCGACCTGGAGCAGCAGCTTGATGACCTCGATGTTGAAGCGGTCCTCTGCGGAGAGCGTCATCCGTCTTCCTTGGCGGGGGAGGGGGAGAACTCTACACCGGGGGCGGGAGCCGCAAGGAAGGCACGGGGCGCGGGCGTCCAGGGGTGGACGACTCACCCGGGGTGTGGGGTGCGGTTCCCCGAGGCCGGGTTCCACCGGATTCATGCCCCGGCGCACCCACCACCCCTGGCGGGGCCGCTGCCAGCTCCTTCTCGTGTCCTTCTGTGTTCCAGGCGGCGCCTGCATCGTGGCTTCGTGCGACTTACCGAATGCCCGGTGAAAGTGCCTCGAACGGAAAGCGCCTCATGCCCCTTGCGACTTCTTGTCATCCCAGAGCGCGGAGCCTCCAGGGGTTGAGTGGGCTCGCGCTCCTGTTGCTTCTCACGGGCTGTGCCGCGATGCCCTCCTCGGGGGGCCCTCAGTTGTATGGGCAGACCGGTCCTGTCGCGGCTCGGGATTTCCCGGGTGGGGCGGGAGGCGGGCAGCAGGCCGTCGAGGTGGACTTCGAGGTCCTCACGCCCCAGCGGGCAGAGGAACTGCACCCGCGAGGCGTCCAGTTGCCTCGGAGCTCCCAGGGGTTGGGAGACCCCCGAGCACATCGGGATTTCGTCGATGCCCGTGTCACAGCCGTGGGCTTTGGCATCACCGCCGGAGGGTATCTCCTCTACTGCGAGGGAGTGCCTTTGCCCGTGCTCGTCCCCGAGTCCCAGGTGGACCTGGGGCTCACGAGTGCGGAGCCGCTCAGCGCCTCCCTCTATCCGGACCGGGAAGCGGCCCTGGCGGACATGGTGGCCCGTGTGCCCGCGTCGGGACGCGCGAGGTACGCCTGGTACCGGGGAGGGGGAGGGGCACTCATCGTGCCCACCGTCTTCTCTCCGGCCACCACACCTCGCATTGCCCGGACGATGCTCGAGGTGCGGCGGGAGCTGAGTGAAACGGTTCAGCGCGAGCTGAAGGTGCTGTTGTTGGGCCTGACGGGCACCCGGGTACTGCAAGGAGTCTTCTCGCGTGTGGTGCGGTTGAGCGCGGAGGAGCCAGCACCCCGTCCGTTCCTTCGGGAGGAGGGATCCGGGGGCGAAGCTTCGTCGCCGCGCCAGCCGGTGTCGCGCTCCACCGCACCCGCTCCAGAACCCGCTCCCGCGCCAGCAGCACCCACTCCCGCGCCGGGCTCACCCGCGCCATCGCCGGGTTTGGTCCAGGCGCTCGCGGGCAACAACCCGACACGGCCGGTGGCCGCTGGCCCGCGCCTTCCCCAGGATGTCGTGGTCAACCCGAAGGTGCCCAAGGTGCGTAGGCCGGACCGTCCCGTTGGCCACAGCCCCACCCAGAACGCGCAGGTCCAGGCGGACATCCAGTATCTGCGGACCCTTGGCGCCGAGAACATTCGGGTGAACCAGCAGCAGGTCACGGTGCGCAACAGCCAGCGTGTGGGAATCAATCGACCGGATTTGCAATTCGACTATGAAGGCCGCCGCTACCACGTGGAATACGACACGCCCACGTCGGGTCGTGGCCCGGGCCATCAGTCTCGCACCACGTCCAACGACCCGGACGCGGAGATCATCCTCATCACTGTGCCCTGAGCGGCGAGGTTCACCTGATGACCGAGAACATGAAGGGACTGCTCCTGGAGGACCGCTGGGCGCCTGTCACTTCGGAGCTGGGATTCTTGGAGGCAGGTGCGGAGCATGCTGCCCGTGCCTTCGCGGCGTGGCAGGGAGGGCTGTTCGTGTCCCGTGGCATCTCCGCCGAGGTGCGCCCGGTATCAGGTTCTTTGGAGCAGGCTCTTTCCGCTCTGCTGCCCCTGACCGATGCCGAGAGGCGGCGGTACCTCTTCATACCGACGCGCAGTGCCTGGACGGCGTACGTCGACAACGGGTGGAGGGGGACCGATGTCTTTGGCCCCGTGTCATACATGGCCGAGAGATTGGGCTGCCGGGGCTTGCGGGTGGTCGCGGTGCCCAACACCATCCAGAAGGACAAGGGCCGCTATGGGGCCGTGATGCTCGAGATGTACGGCCCACACCAGACGCACTGGCTCAACTACGTGCGCGCATTGGGAGCGTCCAATGATGGGGGCCGCTGGGTCTTCGATGAATCCGGCGAGCCCTTCCCCTTCGAGAAGCGCGAGCATTACCAGGCACGCCGGGTGAGGGACCGGTTCACCTTCGACCTGCTCAAGGAGTACCTGCGCCATCTGGGGCTGTCGCCCTTCGAGGAGGACTTCTATCTCCCGGAGGGCGCCCCCGCGTGGCTGGTGGAGAGGAAGGGCCCGTTCCTTCCCAACCACCACGAGTACACCCTGGCCCAGGTCCGGGAGGACCTCTGACGTGCTGGCCGCAAACCGCGCGGCCCGGGCTCAGTCCAGCACGAAGGTGTACGAGTACTTCATCTCCGTGGACACGGACTCGCCATTCTTGACGGCGGGCTTGAAGCGGAAGCGCAGCAGGGCGTTGCGCGCCGCCTCGTCGCAGCCGTAGCCCAGGCCCTTGACGACGACGGCCTTCACCACGTGGCCCTCGTGGTCGATGGTGATGGAGAGCGTCACCGTGCCCTCGATACCGGCGCGCCGGGCCTCGTCCGGGTAGGGAATCTTCACCTCGGCGGCCACGGTGGGCTCCGAGTCCACCTGGTACACCGGCACGTACCTGGGCGCCGAGTAGGCCTTCACGTCCTTGGGGTCCGCCGCCTTGTCGCCCGTCTTTCCGTAGACGGTGTTGCCCACCGGGGCGGCGAAGCCTCCGGCGCTCGTGGTGGAGGACATGGAGATGCCCACCACCAGCGGCACGGGCTTGGAGGACGGCTGGGGCGGAGGCGTGTCGTTGGGCGGAGGCGGCGCCGCGTCCGGCGGAGGCGGAGGAGGAGGCTTCTCGGCCTGGGCCACCTTCACCGGGGGCGGCTTGGGGGCCGCCTTCGGCTTGGGCGGAGGCGGCTTGGGCTCCTCCTGGGGCGGCGGGGGCGGGGGCGGCTTCTGCACCTCCACCATCACCAGCTCCACGGGGCGCTGCACCACGGGGGAGGGGCGCTCCGCCATGCGCGAGAGCAGCACGAAGCCCACGCCGTGCACCCCGAGGGACACGAGCAGGAAGAGCAGCACCGCCCGCGACGAGCGATCGCGGCGGACGGGCAGGGGAGTGTCGAGCGCGGCCTGGCTCATGGCCCTGGGATACCCCTCACGGCGCCGCGGGTGCAGCCGCGGGCGCCACGTCCTTCTCGATGTTGAGGGCGAACTTGGCGATGCCCTGGCCCTTCACCACGTCGATGAGCCGCATCACCCGGCCGTACGCCAGGCTCTGGTCCGCGCTGATGATGGCGCGCGTCTCCTTGTCCTTCTCCAGCGCCTGTGCCACGCGGCGCAGCAGCTCGTCCTCGCTCACCTGCGCGCCGTCGAAGAAGAGCTTGCCCTCCTTGTCGAGCACCACGTTGACGAGCCCCTGCACCGTCTCGCCCCCGTTGGCGGCGCGCGGCAGGTCCACCTCCACCGTCTCGCGGACGATGAAGTTGGCCGTCACCATGAAGATGATGAGCAGCACCAGCACCACGTCCACCAGCGGCGTGACGTTGATGCCCGTAATCTCCTCGTCGTTGTCCTGGGCGCCGCCGGCCATGGCCTAACGCGCCTCCCCGGACGCCACGGCGCGCGGAGTGCTCGGGCTGCGCTCGGCGCGCAGGCTGCCCACGAGCGCATGGCCCAGCGCGGTGGTACGCGAGGTGAGCGTCTTGAGCTGGCGGTTGAAGACGTTGAAGGCGACCACCGCGGGGATGGCCACCGCCAGGCCCATCGCCGTGGCCACCAGCGCCTCGGAGACGCCCGCCATCACCGTCTGCTGGATGGCGGCGCCCTTGGCGCCCATGTTCCCCAGGTCGTGGAAGGCCTTGATGATGCCGAGCACCGTGCCGAACAGGCCGATGAAGGGCGCGTTGTTGCCCAGCGTGCCCAGGAAGGACAGGTAGCGCTCGTACTGGGGACGCTCGCGCGCCACCGTGGAGGCAATCACCTCCTCCACCGTGTCGGCGCCCAGCTCCATGGCGGCGAGGCCCTCGCGCAACACGGCGGCCTCCATCCCCTTGGCCTTGGACACCGCGGCGCGCACCGCGTCGAAGTCACCCCGGGCCAGCCGCAGGGCCAGCTCCTCGGAGTTGGGCAGCCGGTGCGTGGCGAAGTACACGGCCCGCTCCAGCATCAGCGCGATGGACAGCACGGAGAGGACGACGAGCACCCAGAGCACCCACTCGGCGCTGGTGAGCGTCACGCCGAGCAGCTTGCGGCTGAGCCAGCCGACCTGCTCATTGCCCATCTGGGCCAGGAGGACGAAGGACATCATGGAGACCTGGAAAAAAGAGGAGGGGGGACGGTGAAGCGCCCCGGCTAACGACGCACCGCGACCATTCTTCCCCAAGCTCCGGAAAGTCAAATGAATCAGCCAGCTTGGCGCTTGCCCCCCCGTCCGCTGGGATGCGCGTTTGTGCAGGAGCTCAGGAATTGTTAGGAAGGCACGGTGTTGAGCGCCGGACGTCCGCTTCCCGAGCGGAAGGCCGGGTATCTCCTGACCCACCTCCGCCAGAGTGTCCGAAAAAAAGACAGGCGCTCAGAAGGTGTGAGGTCCAATCTTTTCACGAAGTTGGCGGTCCGATTGTCAGGGCTCATTACAACCTGCACCCGCGGTATGGAGCATCTCCACTCCAGTCGCGTCCTCCCAGCAAACGGCCATCAGAGGGAAGGTCCCGATTAGTTGGAATGGCACGCATCCTGCTGAAGCTCCCGCCCGGCTGCGGTGGCACCTTCGCTACCGGCCAGCAGGAGGTTCCCCCCCTTGGTTCGTAATCGCATTCTGGCCGCGCTCCTGGCGCTTCCCCTCGCGGCGTGCGGTGTTCAGGACTCGGACGAGTCGCAGGCCGAGAACACCAGCGACGTCGGTACCCTCTCCTCGGCGGACGTGAAGGCCGCCCTGAGTGTCATCCCCGGCGTCGAGGTGCTCGGTAAGCACGAGGACGGTGTGGTGCCCTTCATGGTGCGCGGTGACTTCGGCACCGTGGGCCAGTCGCTGCGCGGCCTGTCCGCCGGTGCGGCGAGCGCCCAGCTGGGTGACTCCCTCACCCGCATCGCCCCCATCTTCCGCCTGAAGGCCTCCGATCTCGTGGCGCTGCGCTCGCGCGTGGACGAGCAGGGCAACACCCACATCCGCTTCGCCCAGACGAAGAACGGCCTGCCGGTGGTGGCGGACGAGCTCGTCGTGCACGTGGATGCCTCCGGCCGCGTCTACGCGGTGAACGGCACCGCCCGCGACGGTGAGAACGTCCCGGCCACCGCGCGCATCTCGCGCGAGGCCGCCACCACCTCCGCCCTGCGCGGCACCTCGGGCACTGCCCTGAAGGCCGACAGCGCGCAGCTCGTCTACCACCGCGACGCCCTGGGCCACCTCGCCCTGGCCTACGAGGTGACGGTGACGGGCGAGGGCCTCGAGCTGCCCGTGCGTGACCACGTCTACGTGAGCGCCAAGGATGGCTCCATCCTCGGCCGCACCACGGACATCCGCACCGTGCTCAACCGCAAGGTGTACAGCGCCAACAACGGCACCACCACCCCGGGCACGCTCAAGCGCTCCGAGGGCGGCGCCGCCACGGGTGACGCGCACGTCGACGGCAACTACACCAAGCTGGGTGGCACGTACGACTGCTACAAGAACAACTTCGGCCGCGACTCCATCAACAACGCGGGCGCCACGCTCATCAGCTCGGTGCACTACAGCACCAACTACGTGAACGCCTACTGGGACGGCACCCAGATGGTGTACGGCGATGCGGACGGCGTGCAGTCGGGCATGCTGGGCCTGTCCGCGGACGTGACCACGCACGAGCTCACCCACGCCGTCACCGAGAACGAGTCCAACCTCACCTACTCGGGTGAGTCCGGCGGCCTCAACGAGGCGATGAGCGACATCTTCGGCGCCTACTGCGAGAGCTACGCCTCGGGCACCTGGGCCACCACCAACGCGGTGTTCATGGTCGGCGACGACATCTGGACGCCCGCCACCCCCGGTGACGCGCTCCGTTACATGTACGACCCGGCCGCGGACGGCGTCTCGCTCGACTACTGGACGAGCACCGCCGGCAGCAAGGACGTGCACTACAGCTCCGGTATCGCCAACCTGGCCTTCACGCTGCTCTCCAAGGGCGGCACGCACCCGCGCGGCAAGAGCACCGTGGCGGTGACGGGCATCGGCGTGCAGAAGGCCGGCGCCATCTTCTACTACGCCAACGCGAACCTGATGACGGCCTCCACCACCTTCGCCCAGGCGAAGACGTACACCGAGAATGCCGCGACGGCGCTCGGCTACACGACCGAGGTCGCCTCCGTGACGCAGGCCTGGCAGGCGGTGGGTGTGGGCAGCGGCACGACGCCTCCCCCGAGCTGCACCTCGACCATCGCGCTCTCCAACGGCGTGACGCTGACCAACATCTCCTCTCCCGCCAACGACTGGGGCTGCACCTACACCCTGGCCGTGCCCTCGGGCGCCACCAACCTGTCCTTCGCCCTGAGCGGCGGCACGGGTGACGGCGACATGTACGTGAAGTTCGGCGCCGCGCCGACCTCCACCACCTACGACTGCCGTCCCTACCTCGGTGGCAACGCGGAGACCTGCACCTTCGCCACCCCGAGCGTCGGCACCTACTACGTGAAGATCTACGGCTACTCGGCCGCCTCGGGCATGAGCCTCAAGGGCTCGTACTCCACGGGCGGTGGCGGCACCGGTGGCACGCTGACCAACGGCGTGGCGACGGCGGCGTACTCGGGCGCCACGGGCTCGTGGACCTGCAACACGCTGGTCATCCCGAGCGGCGTGAGCTCGGTGGTGTTCGCCCAGGCGGGTGGCACGGGTGACGCGGACATGTACGTGCGCTTCGGCGCCGCTCCGACGACGGCCACCTACAACTGCCGTCCGTACCTCTCCGGCAACGCGGAGAGCTGCACCATCAGCGCTCCGGCCGCCGGTACCTGGTACGCCTGCTCGTACGGCTACACCACGTACAGCTCGACGACGATGAAGGGCACGTACTAAGCCCTCGCGTTGAAGCCCTGAAGTCCTGACGCCCGGGAGCCCCATGGCCCCCGGGCGTCGTCTTTTTGGGGGCCCGGGCGGCCACGGCGCAGAAGGCCGCATGCTGCTGAGCGCCTCCCTGGCCGTGTCCCTCGTCCTCTGCGCCGCACCGGCGGAGCCTCCACCGCCCGCCTGTGAGCCGGCGTTCTCCGCGCGGTTTCCGGCCCTCGCGCCGCTGTTCTCGGAGGCCGCGCGCTTCCGGCGGCGGCGCGGGAGGGCCAGACGTCCTTCTCCGAGCGGGTGAAGCAGGGCGCGACGCTCGAGCAGCGGGCCGCGCGCGAACTCGAGCGGATTCAGTCCGTGGGCTGTGAGCTGGAGGCGGAGGACGCCCGGCGGTTCGACGCGTGCGTCTCGCCGGACTGGCGCCTGCTGAAGGACGTCCCCAGGAGCGGGGACGAGGCGTTGGCGTACGCGCTGAGCCTGCCCGAGGGCGGGGGCGGGGTGGACCTGCTCTCGGAGACGGCGAGCTTCGCCGGGGGCTGTGGCGACTTCGGCCGCGCGCCGCGGAGCATCGCGCTGCCCTCGCTGCTGGGTGAGCCGGAGAAGGTGGAGCAGCTCGTGACCCTGAAGCGCGGCCTGCCGCGAAGCAGTGCGAGCTGCCCGGCAACTGAAAAACGAAACCGCCGGCCCGTCCTGGCGCCGGCGGCTTGGGTTTCAGGGGACGGCTTGCCTACCCGCAGGTGCCGTCGGGCTGGCACACCAGGCTGGGGTCGCAGTCCTGGTCCCTGGCGCACTCGACGCCCGCCGGGCAGTCGAAGCCGGCGCCGCCGGACATGCCGGACACCTGGAGGTTGGTGTTCGTGGTGGTGTTGTTCGACGCCGGCTTGATGATGGTCTGGTTGCCGAACGCGCCCGCCTGCTTGTGCGTGAGGCTCACGACGGTCGAGGAGACCGTGGACGTGATGTCGAGGGCGGTGCCGGAGACGCCCATGATGGCCGAGTTGATGGCCGAGGCGACCTGGGACTGCGTGTAGAGGTTGCTGATGCTGACGAGCACCCGTCCGGCGACGACGGGGGTGCCATTCCTGTCGAACTCGAAGGTCACCGGGGTGTTGAGGCCATCGCTGATGGTGAAGGTGTCACCCTCGACGAAGTCCTTGCCGCCCACCGAGGTGCTCCGGATGCTGATGGTGCCGGTGGCGTTGGAGAGCTGGAGCTTCGAGCACGTGTTGTTGCAGGTGCCGCAGGCATTGGTGTTGTTGTCGTCGCAGACCTCGGTGCCGTTCTTGACTCCGTCACCGCAGTAGGGGCCGGTGAGGCTGAGCGTGGACTTGCAGGTGGCGTTGCACGTGGTGCAGGTGGCGTTGCCGTAGGGGCACGAGGTCTCGTTGATGGTGTTGCCGTCGTCGCACACCTCGCTCGGGTCGTTCTTGGAGCCGTCACCGCAGTAGCGGCCGGTGAGGGTGAGCGTGGCCTTGCAGGTGGCGTTGCACGTGGTGCAGTTGGGCGTGCCGTAGGGGCTCTCGGTCTCGGAGGTGGTGTTGCCGTCGTCGCACGCCTCGCTCACGTCGTTCTTGGAGCCGTCACCGCAGTAGCGGCCCGTGAGCGAGAGGGGGGCCGTGCAGGTGGAGTTGCACGTGACGCAGGTGGCGCTGCCGTAGGGGCACTCGGACTCGTTGAGGGTGTTGCCGTCGTCGCACACCTCGCTCGGGTCGTTCTTCACGCCATCGCCGCAGTGGGGGCCGGTGAGGGTGAGGGTGGCCGTGCAGGTGGCGTTGCACCGGGTGCAGTTGGGCGTGCCGTAGGGGCAGGTGGTCTCGCTGACGTTGTTGCCGTCGTCGCACACCTCGGGGCCGTTCTTGACCCCGTCGCCGCAGTAGGTGCCGGTGAGGGGCAGGTCCGTCGAGCAGGTGGAGTCGCACAGGGTGCAGGTGGCGATGCCGTAGGGGCACGCGGTCTCGGTGACCTTGTTGCCGTCGTCGCAGTGCTCCCCGTCGGTGACGGCCTTGTCGCCGCAGTAGGGGCCGGTGAGGCTGAGCGTGCCCGAGCAGCCCGCGTTGCACGTGGTGCAGGTGGCGTTGCCGTAGGGGCAGGCGCTCTCGCTGACGGTGTTGCCGTCGTCGCACGTCTCGGGGCCGTTCTTGGAGCCATCGCCGCAGTAGGGGCCGGTGAGGTCCACCGTGGCCGAGCAGCCGGCGTTGCACGTGGTGCAGGTGGGGCTGCCGTAGGGGCAGGCGGTCTCGGTGACCTTGTTGCCGTCGTCGCAGACCTCGGGGCCGTTCTTGGCGTTGTCGCCGCAGTAGGGGCCGGACAGGCTCACGTTGCCCGAGCAGCTGGCGTTGCACGCGGTGCAGCTGGGCGTGCCGTAGGGGCAGGCGGTCTCGGTGACGGCGTTGCCGTCGTCGCACGTCTCGGGGCCGTTCTTGGTGTTGTCGCCGCAGTAGGGGCCGGCGAGGTCCACGGGGGCCGAGCAGCTGGCGTTGCACAGGGTGCAGGTGGGGCTGCCGTAGGGGCAGGCGGTCTCGGTGACCTTGTTGCCGTCGTCGCAGGCTTCGGAGCCGTTCCTGGCGTTGTCGCCGCAGTAGGGGCCGGTGAGGCTGAGCACGGCGGAGCAGGCCGCGTCACACGCCGAGCAGGAGGGCGTGCCGTAGGCGCACTCGGTCTCGGTGGTGGTGTTGCCGTCGTCGCACTTCTCGCTCACGTCGTTCTTGGAGCCGTCACCGCAGTACTTGCCGGTGAGGTTGAGCGGGGCCGAGCAGGTGGAGTTGCAGGTGGTGCAGGTGCGGGTGCCGTAGGCGCACTCGGTCTCGTTGAGGGTGTTGCCGTCGTCGCAGGACTCGACGCGCTTGGGGCCGGAGACGTTCACCCGGCCGTCGCCGCAGATGTTGGGGTTGCAGGTGTTGAGGCAGTCGTCGCCGTCGCTGGTGTTGCCGTCGTCGCAGTTCTCGCCGGCCTGGTTGTTGTAGAAGCCGTCACCGCAGGTGGGCGGGGTGCAGTCGCTGTCGCAGTAGCGCGAGTTGCCGCCGGTGTCGCACTGCTCGCCGGCCTCGGTGTTGAGGAAGTTGTCGCCGCAGGCGGGCGCGGTGCAGTCCGAGTCGCACGTCTTCGTGGTGGTGCCGGTGTCGCACTGCTCGCCGCGGGCGGGGTTGACGTGGGAGTCGCCGCAGAAGGCGATGGTGCAGTCGCTGTCGCAGCTGGTGCTGTCGGTGGCGCCGGCGTTGTCGCACTGCTCGCCGGCGGTGACGTTCACGATGCCGTCGCCGCACGCGCGCACCGTGCAGTTGGCGTTGCACGTCTTCGACTCGCCGCCGGTGTCGCACGCCTCGGTGCGCGGCAGCTCGCGGTCCAGGTAGGTGTCACCGCAGTAGGCCAGCTTGCAGGTGGTGAGGCAGTTGTCGGTGTTGGAGGTGTTGCCGTCGTCGCACTCCTCGTCGAGGTCGCGCACGCCGTTGCCGCAGCCCTCGCCGGAGCGGCAGTCGGAGCTGCACCCGTCATTGGGTGCGTTGTTGCCGTCGTCGCACACCTCGCCGATGGCGGTGTCCTTGATGCCGTTGCCGCACGTCTCGTTGGACTTGCAGTCGGAGCTGCAGCCGTCGCCGCTGGTGGTGTTGGCGTCGTCGCAGGCCTCGCCGCGCGCCGCGTCCACGAGGCCGTTGCCGCACACCTCGAGGGACTTGCAGTCGCCGCTGCAGCCGTCACCGCTCTCGTTGTTGCCGTCGTCGCACTTCTCGCCGCGGGAGACGTCCGGGTAGCCGTTGCCGCAGATCTCCAGCGACTGGCAGTCGGCGCTGCAGCCGTCGCCCGAGCGCGTGTTGCCGTCGTCGCACTTCTCGCCCACGCCGGTGTCGAGGATGCCGTTGCCGCACAGCTCGCTGGACTTGCAGTTGGCGCTGCAGCCGTCGCCGTTGGTGTTGTTGCCGTCGTCACACACCTCGAGGGCCGCGGTGTCCACGAGGCCGTTGCCGCAGATTTCCTTCGACGTGCAGGTGCGGCTGCAGCCGTCGCCGTCGAGGATGTTGCCGTCGTCACACACCTCGCCGAGCTGGATGATGCCGTCGCCGCAGTCCGTCTTGATGCAGATGTCCTGCTTGGTGGCGCACTTCTGACCGGAGGGGCAGACCAGCCCCGAGGGGCAGTCCACGGTGTCGGGCGTGAAGCACGCGGAGAGCAGCGGCAGCGTCAGCAGCGCGAGGACGAGCGCGGCGCCGTGACAGCGGGAGGAGGGGGAGAGAGGCTCTCGTGTCATTCGGTCACCTCAGAAGCGGAACGTCGCCAGGACGCCATTCGAGTCACCACCGAGCAGGGGGGTGATGCTCACGGAGTCCTGGGAGGCCTGGCCGGGGTCGATGCGGTAGGCCTGGGGTTGGTTGATGAAGGCGAGCACCGCGCCGGTGATGACGGCGGCACCGCCCACGGCGTACCCGCCGATGGCGGCGTTCTGCATCAGGTTGCCCTGGGAGCGGCGGGAGGCGAGCTCCGCCGCCGGCACGCAGCCGCCGCACTCGGTGATGCCCGCCTCGAAGGCGCTGAAGTCGTCGCGCGCCTGCAGGTGCAGCCAGCTGCCGCCGCCGGCCACGGCCAGACCCGCGCCCATCACCAGCCAGGGAATGGCGGCGGGCCAGCGGCGCTTGTAGCGGACGAGGTCCTCGGAGGTGAACATCTTCATGTCCAGCTGGGTCGTCTCGCCGGGGAGCACGGTGCGGCTCTGGTCGGTGGGCAGGTAGCCCTGAAGCGTCGCGACGATGCTGTGCGCGCCGGGGCGCACCAGCCCCGCGTAGCGGCCGGGGGCCACGAAGAGCGTCTGCCCGTCCATCGTCACGGTGGCGCCGGGCGTGTTGCAGGTGATGTCCACCCGGGCCAGCTGCTTCTCCACGAGCGTCTTGTAGTTGCGGGCGTACTCGAACTTCTCGTTCTCCAGCGGCTCCGGGCCGTAGCGCAGCGCCGCCACCAGGTGCTCGTGCACCTCGATGGGCTGGTCGAGGTTCATCAGCGCGAGCGCGAGGTTGTAGTGGATGGCCGGGTGGTCCCACAGCTCCAGCGCCTTGCGGTACTTCTCCACGGCCACCACGAAGATGGATTCCTTCACCAGGACGTTGGCCGCGCGGAACAGCTCGAGCGCGGTGTCCTGGTCCTGCTTCGAGACGCCCTTGGCCCACGGGCGCTCGGCCTGCGGACCGGCCGGGGTGTTCGTCGGCTGCGCGGAGAGGGTCTGCTGCTGGGCGGAGGCGGGAGGCTGCGCCGCGACCGGAGCGTCGGCGGCGGGCCGCATGGGCTCGGCGAGGGGCTGCTCGCCGGTGCCGGTACCGGGCTCTGGCGCGGTGCCGGGCCTCTGCTTGCCCCGGAGCCCGGCCTTGGTGCCCTTCCTGGCCCCCGGGGGCTTCTGGGTGAGGGCCGGCAGCTTGAAGGGGGCCGGCTTCCGGGCGGCGGGCAGCTTCTTGGAGGCGGACGTCTGCCGGGCGTTGGCCGGCTGGGCCTCGGCGGGCAGCGCCCACAGAGACAGCAGCACGGCCGACACGGCGAGGGCGACCCTGGACCTGTTCATCACCATTCTCACGGCGCTTCTCACTTCAGGACCTCGATGACCGGACTGCCGAGCTGGGACTGCAGACGTTGGGCGCGCTCCTGCTCGCGGTGCAGCAGCGTGGAGAGCTCCTTGGCCGCGCGGATGGCGTCTTCCTTGGCCTGCCGCGCCGCCTGAGCGCTGTTCTCGGCGCGCTTCTTGGCGAACCTGGCGCGCAGCTGCGCCTCCTGGGCCCGCTCCAACGCGGAGATGAGCTCGTCGTTCTTGGAGAGCAGCTCCTGGTTGGTGAGCGCCACCTGCGCGTTGGCCAGCTCCGCGGCCTGCTGCGCCTTCTGGCGCTCCAGCTCCTTGGCCTGCACCTCGGCCAGACGCTGCTTGGCCTCCGTCTCCGCCTCGCGCGCTCCCACCTCGGCCTTGCGCGCCACGGCCTCGGCCGCCTGGGCCGCCGCCGCCTGGCGCTCGGCCTCCTTCTGCGAGTTGCTGATGATGACGAGCGCCACCACCGCCGCGATGACGAGCAGGCCCAGGAAGGCCGTGGAGCCGATGAGCAGCGCACGCCTCAGCGTCCGGCCCTTCTTCGCCTGCGCGAAGACGGCCCCGAGGAAGTCGTGCTGTAGCTGGGGCAGCTCGCCGCGGTAGCGCCGCTGGAAGCGCAGCGCCTCCTCCACCATCTCGCCGCGCCACAGCAGGTTGGTGTCGAAGTTCTTCGCCTGCCACTGCCGGGCCGCGTTGCGCAGCTGCTCGAGGAAGCCCGCGTCCTCCTGGCCCTCGTCCAGCCAGCGGCGCAGCGTGGGCCAGCTGTGGATGAGCGACTCGTGGACGATTTCCACCGTCGCGCCCGTGGCGCCGCCTCCCGTCTGCACCACCAGCAGGCGCGCCTGCACCAGGTGGTCGATGAGGCGCTGCATCTCGCCCGTGTCCTTCGTCAGCTCGCGCAGCTCGTCCGCGGAGACGATGGCGCGCGTGCGCTCGGGGGTGACGAGGCGCAGGCAGAGCGCGCGCACCAGGGTGCGCTCCTGCGTGGACAGGCCCGCCACCACGTTGTCGGCGTGGCTGGCCAGTGCGCCGGCGATGCCGCCGATGGACTGGTAGGCGCTCTCGGTGAGCAGCCGGCGCTTGGGGTCGCGCGCCTCCCACAGCTGGGTGGCGGCGAACTGGAGCAGCGGCAGCGCGCCCTGGGTGGCGTCCAGGTGCTCCAGCATGCTGTCCACCATGGCCGGCGTCTCGAACTGGTAGCCGGCCATCTCGGCGGGCTGCACCAGCGCGTCGCGCAGGCCGTCGCGCGTGGGCGAGGTGAGGAAGTAGAGGCCCTGGCTCAGCTCGCCCATGAAGCGCTCGTCCTCGGGCACCCGGTCCAGGAAGTCCGAGCGGATGGAGAGGATGACGCGGATGGGCGAGGTGGCGTCGTCGGCGATGCCCGACAGGCACGCGGTGAAGGCCAGGCGCTCCTGCACGTCCGGCACCAGCGTGTAGAGCTCCTCGAACTGGTCGATGAAGAGGAGAATCTTGCGCTTCTCGCGCCGGGCGCGGCTGCGCAGCACGCTGCCCACGTAACCGGGCTCGTTGCGCAGGCGCTCCACGAGCCGCTGCTGCTCCTGGATGTCCTCCTCGACGGTGGTGGAGGAGCTCATCAGCGGCGCGACGATGCTGGCCAGCGAGCCGAGCGGGTTGCGGCCGGGGCGGATGACGAGCGCCTCCCACGCCGTGCCCGAGCGCTTGAGCACGGGCACCAGGCCCGCGCGCACGAACGAGGACTTGCCCGTACCGGAGGGACCCACGACGGCCAGCAGCGGCCGGTCGTTGATGCGGTTCACCAGGGCCGCGATTTCACGCGTGCGGCCGAAGAAGCGGTCCGCGTCCGCTTCCTGGAAGGAGCTCAGGCCCGCGTAGGGGCTCTCGTCGATGCGCAGCTCGCGGCTGTAGCGCCCGGGCAGGAAGGGCTCCAGCGCGCGCAGGAGCGAGTTCGCATCCGGGAAGCGCTCCTCCTTTTTCTTGAGCAGGCAGCGGTCGATGACGGCCGCCAGGTCCGGCGGCACGTCCGGCACCATGCTCTGCAGCCGCGGCATGGGCTCGTCGAGCATGCCCGTCACCATCAGCTGCGGGCCGCGCAGCGGATCCAACGGGTGCTTCCCGGCGATCATGCGGAACAGCATGATGCCCACGGCCCAGATGTCCGTGCGGTTGTCGATGGTGACGCCGATGCCCCACTGCTCCGGGGACATGTACGCCATGGTGCCCATGATGGCGCCGCGGCGGGTGAGGTTGGACACGTCCTCGCCCATGTCCTGCACGTCGTGCAGGCTCGGCTGCTGGCCCGGGATGACGGGAGCTCCCATCGCCTCCGCCACGTCGTCGCCCTGGAGCACCTTGGCGATGCCGAAGTCGAGCACCTTGATGCTGCCCGAGTCCGTCACCACGATGTTCTCGGGCTTGAGGTCGCGGTGCACAATCCCCTGCTCGTGCGCGCACGCGAGCGCCTTCACCACCGGCACCATCAGCTCCACCGCGCGGGCCGGAGGCAGGCGCTGGCTGCCCAGCGACTTCGTCAGCGGCTGGCCCTGGAGGAACTCCAGCACCATGAAGGGGCTGTCCTGGTGCTCGCCCACCTCGTAGATGATGACGATGTTCTCGTGGCTGCAGCGCGCCGTGGCGCGGGCCTCGAGGATGAAGCGCTTGGTGAGGTCCGAGTCCCCGGTGTGCAGGAACTTGATGGCCACGCGCCGGCCCAGCCGCGTGTCGCGCGCCAGGAAGACGGTGCCCATGCCGCCGCTGCCCAGCTCGCGGATGAGCTCGTAGTGCTGCAGGCGCATGCCCGGCTTGAGGCTCTGCGCCGCCCCTCCCGGACCCGTGTCTCCCGACGGCCCATCCCACGTGGACGACGAGCGCTGCGAGTTCTGCGAGTTCGAGTACGCCTCGCGCGACGGCGTCTCGACCTCCACGGGCGTGCCGAAGAGGGACTCCACGTCCGCGGCCTGCGTCCGATCATCGAGATCGGAAGGTGTCCAACTCAGGGCAGCTGCTTCGTTCTTCTTCATGGCCGGCCACTTCCCCTACGAAGCGTTCACGAAGCGGGGGAGCTACGTAGGAGGCGGCGCCGCAAGACATTCCGGACTGCGGACTTTCTGGTGCCACCCCCCTTTTTTCCCACCACTGTTGGTGATCATACACGTGCCGGAAAGAACCGATAGTACGTGACTCCCAGGGCAGGCCGTCTGCTCCGCGAAGGGCAGCCGACTTCAGGTAGGGTCGTGTGGACGTACCTGCCCGAGCTACCCAGGAGAGGGGCAGGCGGGCAGGCGTGTGAACGACAGGGCTGTATCAGCGGCTCTCGAAGACGAGCAGCCGGTGGTTGCCGTAGTCCGACACCACGACGTGGGGCCACGCCAGGAGCACGCCCCCGGGCTGGTTGAGGCTGCGCCCGCTCGGGGTGGTTCCGGTGGGAGGATCAAACGGACTGGCGTGGGTGAAGTCCGGCTGGCCGAGGACGGCGTCCGCCGGGGTGCCGTTGGCGGCGGGGAACGCGTTCCACACCAGCACGCGGTGGTTCTGGCTGTCGGTCACGAAGAGCTGCTGCCCGGTGGAGGCGAGGGTGTAGGGCGTGTTCATCCCGGTGGAGGAGAGGCCCGGCGCACGTGCGGTGAAGTCCGGCTGGCCGAGGACGACGTCCGCGGGCTGCCCGCTCCGGGTGGGGAACGCGTTCCACAGGAGGATCCGGTTGTTGTAGCTGTCGGCCACGGCGAGGCGGGTGCCGTCCGTCCAGACCCCGGTGGGATTCCAGAGCGTGGAGGCACCGGAGGTGCTGTCCCGCGTGCCGTTGCCGTCCGCGTCGTTCTCGACGCAGGTGGTGAACGAGGACTGGCCGAGGACGAGGTCGGGCGGTGCCCCATTCGAGGTGGGAAGGGTGTTCCACACCAGGACGCGGTTGTTGGCGCTGTCCGCCACGAGCAGCTTGCCGCGGCCGAGGAACACGTCCTCCGGGAAGCCCAGCGAGGTGCGCGCGCACCCGGCCGAGGTGGAGGTGGGGCCGAAGTCCGGCTGCCCGAGCACCAGCGCGGGCGTGGCCCCGGTACTGGCGGGGAGCGCGGAGTAGAGCAGGACGCGGCTGTTGCGCACGTCCGCCACGGCCAGCCGGGTGCCGTCGCTGGAGAGGCCCTCCGGGTTGCCGAGGCCCTCCTGCCCGCTGCCGGGCTCGAAACCCCCGAAGTCCGTCTGCCCGAGGACGAGGTCCGCGCTCGCGCCGTTGGCTGCGGGCACGCCGGCGAAGCCGAGGACGCGGTTGGCGCCCGTGTCCGGGACGTAGAGCCGCCCGCCCGCGAGCGCCGGATTGCCCAGGGGGTTGTTCAGCGTGCCCGCGTTGGAGCTCCCCCCCCGGTCCGGGGCCTTGCTGGTGAAGTCGGCCTGGCCGAGCACCACGCTGGCCGTCTGGAAGGTGTCCAGCGTGTACACGTGGACGCACTGCACGGAGATGCCCGTCACGTTGCCCGCCACCGTGCCGCCGCCGTTGGCCACGGTGCAGCGCTGATTCGAGGGCCGCGAGGCCACGGCCACCGCGTACGTGCCGCCCCGGGGCAGCTTCGCCGCGAAGGTGAAGGGGCCGTTGGTGGTGATGCGCAGCGTCTCGCCGCCGAGGCTCAGCTCGAGCGTCCCGTCCAGGCCCTCCACCGTGCCGCCGACGGAGTACGTCCGCGTCGCGCAGCGCACCCGTACCGAGTCCACGTCCGCGCCGGCCACCTGGCCCGTGCCGCCCTCCACGGTGCAGTCCTGCTCCGGGGGCGGCGTGGCCACCGTCACCGCGTAGTCGCCCTGGTCCTGCACCTGGGTCTGGAACGAGAAGGGCCCGTTGGCGTCACGGGTGAGGTCCTCCTGCCCGTTGAGCCGCAGGGTGATGCTCCCGGAGAGCCCGCTGAGCGTGCCTCCCACGTGGAACTTCGCCGGCGGCTGCTCCTCCGGCTTCTGCTCATCGCACGCGGCCACCAGCATGGCCAGACCCAGCAAACCGAGACGACCCAGAGGGATGCGCATGCGCTGTTTTATGTCACGGGCTCCGAGGCAGCGACAAGCCGAGCCCTCCGGCCCGCGAGGCCTCCAGGAGGGCCTGCCTCAGGGCATGTCCTGACCGCGCGTCTTCCACCAGTTCTCGCCGTAGCTGATGCACAGCTGCTCGCCGGGCTCGATGTCGCGCAGCGCGTAGAAGGTGAAGACGTCCTTGGGCGCCTCCCCCTTCTGGTAGCCCCGGTAGTACGACACGTTGGGCTCCTGCGAGTGGTTGTAGATCATCCCGGACCCCATCACGATCGCCACCCACTCGCCGCCCCGGTCCTCCTCGTGCGGGCCCCACTCGATGTTGAACACGTAGTCCGAGAGCGCCGAGGTGCGCACCGAGCGGAAGGGCACCTTGAGGTAGTGGCACTCCTCGATGATGGTGCCCTCGGGGATGCGCTCGTCCGTGAAGACGCCGTAACCCCACTCGCACGGTCGGATCTTCAGCCCCGGATGAACGAAGAGCGACTCACCTGCCTGCATCCTTGAAACCCTGTCCCAGTGCCGGGGGAAGAGTCCTGCGCGGCCCGGCCCGCGGGGCCCTAGCTACCACGAATGCCCCCGTTCCAGGCTCCTACAGGGAACGTCGGGAATCCTACATCGCAGGTTATTTCCCACCCGACCTGGAGTGCAATAAGTTCCCGTGTTGGCGGATAAGTCTGCCTTTCCAATGAATCGGAGAGGTCCGGTTCGAGGATTTCCCCCCATGAGGCAGTACCTGCCCCAGGAGAAGCGTATGCGGATGAGCAAGTTCGGAACGGTCATCGTGTGGCTCGCGTGTGCGGCGCCCGCGCTCGCGGCGGCCCCCCAGCAGGACAAGGAGGTGTGGATCACCATCGGCTCGGACGCGCTGCCCACGGTGCGCGCGTCGTTGAAGGAGCAGGGCGTGGAGCTGCCGGCCGCGGCGCGCGAGAAGGGCGGCGTGACGGCGCTGCGTATCCGCGAGTCGCAGATCGACAAGGTCGCGGGCGTGATGCACGACAAGCTCAACCGGTGCGCGGGCTTCATCGCCCACGACACGGAGACCCAGGCCCTGGCCGAGGTGGAGCGCAACGCCACCGCCAGCACGGCGCCGCAGTCGCTGGCCACGCTCATTGCCTTCAACGTCAACAACGGCCCGTCCGTCAACGCGATGCTGGGTGGCGTGCAGGAGCTCAACATCCGCAACACCATCAACTCGCTGTCCACCAACTGGACCACGCGCCGCTACAACGTGCAGACGGGCGCGGACGCGGCCAACTGGCTGAAGACGCAGTGGACCACCATCGCCAACGGCCGCACCGACGTCTCGGTGGCGCTCTATACGCACACCTGGACGCAGCCCTCCGTCATCGCCACCATCACCGGCACCACGCTGCCCAACGAGGTGGTGGTGCTCGGTGGCCACCTGGACTCCATCAACCAGAGCAGCTCCACGGGCGTGGCGCCGGGCGCGGATGACGACGCCTCGGGCGTGGCCTCCATCACCGAGGTGTTCCGCACCGCCATCGCCAATGGCTACAAGCCGGCGCGCACGGTGAAGTTCATGGCCTACGCGGGCGAGGAGGTGGGCCTCTACGGCTCCAACGCCATCGCCAACTCGTTCGCGAGCGCCGGCACCAACGTGGTGGGCGTGCTCCAGCTGGACATGACCAACTACAAGGGCTCCAGCTACGACTTCGGCATGGTGACGGACAACACCAACGCCACGCTGAACGCCTTCGTCACCGGCAGCCTCCTGCCCACGTACCTGCCGGGCACGACGTACACCAACATCACCTGCGGTTACGCCTGCTCGGACCACGCCTCGTGGAACAGCGCGGGTTACCCGGCCACGATGCCCTTCGAGGCGACGATGACCACGGACAACCCGCAGATCCACACCGCGGGCGACACGCTGACCTACACGGGCGGCACGGCGAACAACTCGGTGAAGTTCGCCAAGCTCGGCGTGGCCTTCATGGGTGAAGTGGCCAAGGGCGCGACGACGGGCAACACCCCGCCCCCGACGGGCGGCGGCACGGGCGGTGGCACCGGCACGCTGACCAACGGCGTGGCGACGGCCCCGTACTCGGGCGCCACGGGCACGTGGACCTGCAACACGCTGGTCATCCCGAGCGGCGTGAGCTCGGTGGTCTTCAACCAGGCGGGTGGCACGGGTGACGCGGACATGTACGTGCGCTTCGGCTCGCAGCCGACGACGAGCACCTACAACTGCCGTCCGTACCTCTCCGGCAACGCCGAGAGCTGCACCATCAGCGCTCCGAGCGCCGGCACCTGGTACGCCTGCTCGTACGCCTACAGCGCGTACAGCTCGACGACGATGAAGGGCACCTACTAGCCCTCGCGGTGACGGGGTGAGCTTGCCCACCCCGGGTTGAAACACAGAGCCCCGGAGCCGCGGCCTCAGCAAGCCGCGGCCCGGGGCTTCTTCATGCGACTACTGACGCGCGTCCATTTCCGTGTTCGGGATGGGGAAGCGCAGGTGGACGTTGAACTGCATGCCCTCGGGATCCTCCCGGTGCAGCTCCTCCAGCTTCCCGTAGCGGCGCATGTCGATCCACCGGTGCCCACCCTCGAAGAGCAGCGAGTAGCGGCGCTGCTTGAGCAGCTCGTTCGTGGCGCCCTCCCCCGTCAACACCTCGGGAATCGCGGCCACGTTGCCCGAGTAGGTGCGGATGAGGTTGAGGTCCTCCATGGCGGCCTCGTACTGCTCCAGCCGGATGTGGGCCTCGGCGCGCAGGAGGATGAGCTCCTCGTTGCGGATGATGGGGATGGGCGAGTCGTCCGCCTCGTACTGCTTGAAGGCGAGCGAGAACTTCGTGATGACCCCCGGCAGCTCACCGGGGTTCTTCGCGGCCTTCACCTTGCGCAGCACGCGGGCGTCGTTCTGCCCATCCAGCTGCTTGTCCGCGTCCGCCAGGAGGATGGGGTTGGCGAAGATGTTGGGGCCGTTGAGCGTGTTCTTCACGTCACCGGAGCCGGCGCTGAAGGAGTGGTACACGCCCAGGTTGAGGTTGAGGCTGACCGGGCTGGTGGTGATGAACGACTGTTCCAGGTCCGCCAGCGTCTCGTCCCAGTGCTCGCGGTACACGTCCACGCGGGCCTTGAGGGCGCGGTTGACCTTGATGAAGTTGCGCACCGTCATGTCGAACGGCTTGCCGTCCGGGCCCAGCTCGAAGTTGGTGAACCCCTTGCTCAGCGGGAAGGGGAACGCCGTGCCGCCGCCCTGCAGATCCGTCTTGGCCTCGTCGAGCAGCTGGGCGATGTGCGCGAGCACCTCGTCCTTGCTCACGATGGGAGCCAGCTCGCTGCCGAACGGGCGGTTGACGTCGATGGGCGCGCCGTTGGTGTCGTGGGTGTTGACGATGACCAGGAAGTCCAGGGCCTGGATCGTCTTGGCGAAGCCCCGGATGGCGCTCTTCTCCGCCTCGCTCACGCCGTCCACCTTCTCCAGGGCGTTGAGCAGGGTGTTGGCGTTGCGGATGTTGGCGTAGGGGGCGTTCCAGAAGTTGCCGCCGAAGGCGGGGCTGCCGGCGTTGAGCGCGGACCCCTGCAGCATCTCGCCGATGTAGCGGGGATCGGCCGAGTCCAGCACGATGCCCTCGCGGCCGAGCACGCCCAGCAGGGCCACGTACCCGTTCTGGTTGGTCATGCCCGCGCGCGTGCCGATGAGCAGACCGGTGGCCGCGTTGAGCACGGCCGTGCGCGTCGGGGTCTCCTGGAACGACTCGATGCTCGGGTTGTTGAGGTCCGGAACCGTCAAGTCACCGCACCCGCCGAGCCCCACCGTGGCGCACAGCGCCAGGACCACCTTCTTCATGTTCTTCATGTTGTCGCGAGTCCTCATGGTCCTAGAACCCCACATCGAGCGACGTCCAGAAGCTGCGGCTGGGCGGGAAGGGGGCCACATCGACGTTACGGGCAATGGCCTGGTTGCCGAAGTTGCTCACCTCGGGGTCCAGCCCTGAGTACCTGGTGAAGGTGAGCAGGTTGCGGCCGCTGATGCTCAGGCGGGCCGTCTTCACCACGGGGGCGCTGGACAGCCAGGACTGAGGCACGTTGTAGCTGAACGTCACCTCGCGCAGTTTGAGGAACGAAGCATCCTCGATGTACACGCCAGCGTTGGTCAGCCACTCCTTCTGGCGCGCGGCCCCGCGCGTCAGGTAGTCCGCCGAGTTCTTGTTGGCGTCGTAGAGGAAGCGGGTGAGGTTGATGACGTCGCTGCCCTGCTGCCAGTCGAGCAGGAAGGACAGGCTGAAGTCGCGGTACTTCACCTTATTGGTGAAGCCCACGCGGAAGTCCGGCTCCGTGTCGCCGAGCTTCTTGAGCACCGTGGTGCCGTCGGGTCCCACCACGTCGCCGACGATCTGCGTGGCGCTGGAGCCCTCCTCGAGGCGGAACTCGCCCAGGCTGGTGCCGAAGACGGGAACGGTGACGGGGCCGCCGGGCAGCGAGGTGACCTGGCTGCGGTTGAGGGTGAAGGTGGCGGTGGACGTCCAGTCCCAGTCGGTGTTGCGCACCGGGGTGACTTGGAGCACCGCCTCCACGCCGCGGTTGCGCAGCTCACCGCCGTTGGCGAACTCGGTGGTGAAGCCCGTGGAGCCGGCCAGGGGGCGCTGCAGCAGCAGGTCGGAGATGGTGCGCTGGTAGACGCTGAGCTCCACCACGGCGTTGCCGTTGAAGAGCATCGCGTCCACGCCGGCCTCGATCTCCCGCTGGCGCTCGGGGTGGATGTCCTTGGAGCCGGCGACGCCGGTGCCGATGATGGCGGGCAGGCCGTCGATGTTGTTGTTGGAGGCCAGGGACCGGTACTTCTGGAAGTAGGTGGGCCGGTTGCCTGTCTCACCGTAGGCCAGGCGCACCTTGAACTCGTTCACCGCCGGGTGGAAGGGCTGGAAGCGGTAGGCGCCGGCGACCTTGGGGAAGAAGAAGAGCTGGTCGGGGTTACCGTTGGCGCTGCTCTGCTCGCCGCGCACGGCGCCCACCAGGGTGAGGTGCTCGTCGAGCAGCAGCATCTCCTCCTGTAGGTAGATGCCGCGGTCGCGTACGAGCTGGCGGTTCTGGCGCACGGTCAGCTGGGTGCCGGAGCTGACGTTCTCCTGGTCGGCGATCTGCCCGGCGCTGCGCACGTAGAGCGTGTCCACGCCGCTCTGCTCGTACTGGAAGCCGGCGGAGGTGGTGGCGTTCACGGCGCCGCTGGCGGGCCGGTAGTTGTGCACCAGGTTGACGCCGGTGTTGAGATTGAGGACCTCGCTGTTACCGAGCAGCGAGGTGCCCGGCAGGTTGTCCAGCGGCAGCTCGAAGGCGAGCGTGCTGGGCGAGAACAGGCTGTTCTTCTGTTGGAAGCGGTCCACGCCGAGGTTGGCGAGCACCTTGAAGCTCTGCGTCTCGGTCTTGTACGCGTTCCACACCGTGTCGGCCGAGCCCAGCAGGCGCCACACGTCCTCGTCGTTCTTCATGAGGGCGGCCGTCTGCAGCGGGTTGGCGGTGCTGGAGACGAAGGGGTTGCTGGGGTAGATGCCGGCGCTGTTGGAGCGCAGGTCCACGAAGCTGGGCGTGGACGCCAGCGCCATGTAGTAGGTGATGTTGGTGTTGTCGTTGTTGGTGAGGCCGCGGTTGCCCAGGCTGTGGATGAGGTTGGCGGTGGCGTTCACCTCGACGGCACTGCCCAGCTTCTGTCCCAGGTTGAGGCGGAAGGACTGCTTCTGGTAGCCGGTGTTCTGGATGATGCCCTTGTCGTCCTTCACCATGGCCGAGGCGAAGTAGCGGGTGTCCCCGGCGGTGCCGCTCACGCTGGCGAGCGTCTCGTAGGACAGGTCCCTGCGGCTGGCCAGCAGTTCCTCCTGATTGAAGGTCTTGCCGGTCCAGTACTGGGCCGCCACGTCCTCGCCGTAGCGCGCCACCACGTCCTCGCGAGTGGCGAAGGGGCGCGAGCCCAGGGTGTTGGAGAGCGAGTACATGCCCAGGCGCTGGGTGACGTCCACCCGGGGCGCGCCGGCCTTGCCCTTCTTGGTGGTGATGATGACGACGCCGTTGCTGGCCTTGGAGCCGTAGATGGCGGCGGCGGAGGCGCCCTTGAGGACCTCGATGCTCTCGATGTCGTTGGGGTTGAGGTCCGCGATGCGGTTGACCTGGTTGTCCTGGGTGGCCGAGGGGTTGGAGCCACGCACCGACTCGGTGAGCTGGTAGACGCCCGAGGCGATGGCCACGTCGCTGATGAGGACGCCGTCCACCACGTAGAGCACCGCGTTGGAGCCGCTGATGGTGGAGACGCCACGCAGCTTCAGCTGCATGCCGCCGCCCGGAGCGCCCGAGTTGCTCTGGATGTTGGCGCCGGCCACCTTGCCCTGCAGCGCCTGGTCCACCGTGGCGGCCGGAGCGCGGGTGAGCTCCTCGGAGTCCACCGAGGCCACCGAGTTGGCCATGTGCTTGCGGGCGAGCTCACTGGCGCGGCCCACCACCACCATCTCCTCGACGAAGGTGGCGTCCAGCGCCACCGTCACGTCGTTGCGGGTGGCGCCGACGGTGACCTCGCGGTCCTTGTGGTCCTGGCTGGAGAACAGCAGCGTCACCGGACCCTTGGGCACGTCCAGCGAGAAGGTGCCGTCCAGCTCCGTCTCCACGCCCTTGGTGGTGCCCTTGATGATGACGCGCGTGAGCGGCAGCCCATCATTGGTGAGCGCATCCAGCACCTTGCCGGAAATCTTGCGCGTGTCGGCCGGCGCGGGAATCGCGGTGGCGGCCGGCTGTTGCGGCGCCGCGGGCTGCGGCTCCGTGCCCTGATCCTGGGCCCTGGCTTCGACGGAGAGGAGCGCGACTGCGCACCCCGAAAGCAACGCCTGTTTCAGCGTCATTCGCTCTTCACCTCTAGATGCTGCGGATTGAGCGGCCCCCTCTGACGGGACGCCGTTGACCGCGGATCGTGTGTGGTCAGGGTCCGCACAGTCAACGTCGCCCATAGAACGGAAAAGTGTGTATGATGGGGTCTCTGTTTCCGATGGGGCGGCAATTTTCGGGTGATGGTCGCAAACTGCCCCGCTGGGGGTTGCTGCTGGCGCTGGTGCCGGCCCTGGCGATGGGGCAGGCAGCCGACGCTCCCGGGGCCCCCGACGCGCCCGTTTCCGCGAAACAACCCGTGTTCGAGGTGCTGCCCGCGGCGATCTCCGTGGCCCCCGGACTGGTGCTGCACGGGCTCGGGCCGCTGATCGCGGGAGACGTGCCCCTGGCGAAGACGCTCTTCGTGGTGGAGGGCACGGGGCTGGTGCTGCTCGTGGGGGCCGGAGCGCCCATCTACCTGTCGGGGCAGACGCGGCAGCTGGCCGGGCCGCTGTACGCGCTGGCCCTGACGGGCGCGGGGCTCTTCTCCGTCTCCGCGCTGGCCAACCTGTACGTGGCGCTGGGGCCCGCGTTTCCTCCGGGCGTGGCGCCGCTGCGCCTGCCGCGTCTGGAAGTGGAGGCGGGTTATCAGCACGTGGTGGATGCGAGCTTCCCCCGTCGCCAGGCCTTCGTGTCGCTGGGCGCGGTGGCGCGCGTGGAGCGCGTGCGGTGGGAGGCCGGGGCCCGCGTGTCTCCGGGCGATGGCAACCTGCGCGTGCGCGCAGGGGGTGCGTACCGGTGGCTGGGCGCTCCCGAGGGCGCGCTCGGGGCCGCGGATGGCACCGCGCTCGACGTGGAGGCCGCGGCGCTCGTGCACCGCTTTCCCTCGGAGGGCTACACGCTCGGCGGCGGGGAGGTGTTTCTGCGGGGCCGCTACGCCCTGGCGCGCGTGAGCCCGCGCCTCGCTGGCTCCTTCGCGGAGCTGGGCCTGGGGCTGGCCCTGCAGCGTCTGTCCTTCGTGGGCCTCGGCGCCGAGGACGGCCTCGAGGATGAGCTGCTCTTCACCGCCGGCTACGGCGTGTACCTGGGACGCGGCGGGCCCCTGCGCGGCGAGGCGATGCTCTACTACGACCACCGCAAGGACGACTTCCCCGGCGCGGTGAAGAGCGCGGGCCGCGTGCCGCTGGGGTACTTCGGGCTGCGCGGGCGCGTGCTCCTCACCGAGCGCTGGGGCCTGTCCGCGGAGGTGCAGGCGGGCTCGGCGTGGGTGGGCCGCTTGTCGCTCGTCCGCGCGCTGGCGCCGTGAGCCGTTCTGGCCCGGGCCCAGGGCTGGAGGGCAGCCAGACGGAGGAGCCGCCTCCGAGGGCGGCCGGGTTGGCGTCCCGCACACGGGCTCCATCTTTGGCCTGTCTCGCATTCGACAGGAGGGGCTCATGCCCAGGGGTTCGTGGTGGTTGACCGCCGGAGCGGCCGCGTTGCTATTCACCGCCGGCTGCAAGCAGCAGGGACAGCAGCAGCAGCAGGACGTCCAGGGGGATGCGCGCGCCCAGGTGGAGACGGCGCAGGAGCACTCGGAGCAGGCGCTGAAGCACGCCGAGGACGCGCAGGCCAAGGCGCGCGATGAGCAGACGGACGTGGCCGACGCGCGTCAGGACGTGCAGAAGGCCCAGGAGGATCTCCAGCAGGCGCAGGCCAAGGCGCAGCAGGAGTCCCAGGAGGCGCAGACGGCCCAGCAGCAGGCGAACAACCAGGCGCAGCAGGCCCAGGCCGAGGTCCAGCAGTCCCAGCAGCAGGCCGCCGAGGCCCAGCGCCAGCAGCAGCAGCAGATGGCGCAGTCGCAGCAACAGGCCGCCCAGCAGCAGGAGCAGATGGCTCGCACCCAGCAGCAGACGGCCCAGCAGCAGCCGTCGGGCAAGCAGCAGCAGATGGTGACGGGCCGGGTGGTGAGCTCGAGCCCGGATGAGCTGCTGCTCAGCAGCGCGGGAGCTCCAGGACAGCCGCAGATCCGCCTGCAGGTGAATCAACAGACGCAGGTGATGGTGAACGGGCGTCAGGGCTCCATCGCGGACGTCGCCGAGGGCAGCCAGGTGCGCGCCTCGTACCAGGACGTGGGCGGTGAGCCGACGGCGCTGCGCGTGGACGTGACGAGCAGCGGTCAGGGCACCGGCGGCAGCCAGGACCTGGGCGGCTCGACGGACTCGAGTGGCGGCCAGGGCGAGCAGCCGCGGCAGTAGGGGCCGCGCGACAGGGCGCGTGTCCCAGGGGCTCCGGTCTCCGAGAGGAAGACTGGGGCCCTGCTGCTTTCCGGGCACCTCCCTGAAGGACGTGAAGTACCCCGTGCGGGAGTCGAACCCGCCTTCCCGCGTTGAGACCGCGGTGTCCTGCGCCGATAGACGAACGGGGCATGTGGAGGCTCGTCCGGGAGTCGAACCCGGCAACAGACGGTTTTGCAGACCGCCGCCGCCCCGGGCGGAACGAGCCTCATCGAGCGTCCAAGGAGTCCCTCGAATCGCTCGCTGAAGACAGACGCCGTGCGAAGCGCGTCCTGACGGGGCGCCGGTTGAATTCGCTGCGGCCGCTCGTCACAGTGGTTTTCAGAGCGGTTGGACATCCCACCTGGGGGAGCCGTGCGGGTCCGTCATTGTCTCAAGGGAATGCCGGTACTGTTGTGCCTCGCTGTCCTGGCGGCGTGCGACGACACCTCGAAGAAGGCGGAGTGGAGCGTGGCGGGGCAGAACCTGTCCAACACGCGCCACCAGGACGCGGAGTCCCGGCTGAACGTGGGCAACGTGTCCGGGCTCGAGCCCCGGTGGAGTTTCTCGGCGGAGGGCGACATCTCGGCCACCGCGGCGGTGGAGTCCGGTGCCGTCTACTTCCCCGACTGGAGCGGCAAGCTGTGGAAGCTGGAGGCGGGCACGGGCCGGGTGCTCTGGTCGCGCTCCATCTCCGATTACACGGGCGTGCCGGGCTCCGTCTCGCGCACGACGCCGGCGGTGGTGGGCAACCGCCTCCTCCTCGGCTCCCAGGAGGGTGGCTACCTCCTGGCCCTGGACAAGCACAGCGGCGAGCTCCTGTGGAAGACCCAGGTGGACTCGCACCCGGCGGCCGTCGTCACCCAGTCGCCCATCGTCTTCGGCGAGCACGTCTACGTGGGCGTCTCCTCCATGGAGGAGGCCTTCACCGCGGACCCCTCGTACGTGTGCTGCTCCTTCCGCGGCAGCGTGGTGTCCGTGAATCTCGAGACGGGTGCGCTCGAGTGGAAGACGCACATGGTGCCCGAGGGCTACAGCGGCGGCGCCGTGTGGAGCAACACCCTCGTGGTGGACACGAAGCGCCACAGCCTCTACGTCACCACCGGCAACAACTACGAGGTCCCCGACGCGGTGGAGGCCTGCATCGAGTCCACCCCCGCGGAGTCCGCCGAGAGCTGCCTCGCCCCCGACGACTACATCGACGCGTTCGTGGCGCTGGATATCGACTCGGGCGCCATCAAGTGGGGGCGGCGGCTGCAGGGCTTCGACGCGTGGAACTTCGCCTGCTCGCTCCATCCGCGGGATTGGTGCCCGTCTCCCATCGGCCCCGACTACGACTTCGGCCAGGGCGTCATGCTCTTCACCGCCCAGGGGCAGGGCGGCAAGCAGGACCTGATCGGCGCCGGGCAGAAGAGCGGCATCTTCTGGGCGCTGGACCCGGACACCGGCGCTGTCGTCTGGAGCACCCTGGTGGGCCCGGGCGGCTCCTCGGGCGGCATCATGTGGGGCTCGGCCACCGACGGCACACGCATCTACGTGGGGAACGCCAACTGGAACCATCAGCCCCAGACGCTCATCTCGGGCGAGCAGATGACCTGGGGCGCCTGGAGCGCGTTGGATCCCGCCACCGGCGCCATCCTCTGGCAGACCTCCGACCCGGGGCAGTCCCTGGCCATGGGGCCCGTGACGGTGGCCAATGGCGTCGTCTACGCCGGCTCCATGGACGCGCGGGGCCACATGTATGCCCTGGACGCGGGCTCGGGGAAGATTCTCTGGAGCCACGCGACCGGGGGCTCCGTCAACGCCGGGGCCTCCGTGGTCGAGGGCTCCGTGTACTGGGGCTCGGGTTATGGGCGCTTCGGCATGGGGACGCCCAACAACATGTTCTTCGCCTTCTCCCTGAAGTAGGCGCCACCCGGCACCGGGAGGGAACCCCACCCTCCCGCTCCGTGTCTCAGCAGGGCCTCCCCGGCTTGTGGAAAGCCGCCCGACTGTCCGAGACTCGGAGCCTCCATGCCCGCCAGCGACGAACGCCGCCTGCAGGCCCTCATCCTCGCGCCCGTCCGGCGCGTGCAGGGGCGCCTCAATGCCGTCCTCTGGGCCGAGGCGGGCGTGGCTCCCGTGTGGGCCGCCGCCACCGGATGCGTGCTCGCGCGCCTGCTCTTGCGTGACGCCGCCCCCTGGGTGCTCCCCGTGCCGCTGCTCGCCTCGGGCGCCTGGTGGCTGCTCCGGGCCCGCGTCCGGAGCGTGTCGCTGACGCAGGCGGCGGTGATGGCGGACCGCTCGGCCGGCGCGGGCGGGCTGCTGCTCACCCGGCTGGAGCGCCCCGTGGGCGAGTGGGAGCTCTCCGCCAACCAGTACGCCCGCGCGGTGCGGATGCCTCCCGTGCAGTGGAAGCGCCCGGCCGGGACGTTGCTCGCGGCGCTCACCTTCCTCGCGGTGGGCTTCCTCCTGCCGCTGCCCGCGCTCCCCTCGCGCCCGGCCACCGCGGCCGCCGCGGCGAAGGTGGCCGCCGTGCAGGCCAAGGCCGAGGCACTCGCGCGCGAGGAGCCGCTGGGCGCCCCCCTGGAAGAGGAGCTGCGCCGGCTGTCCGCGGAGGTGGCCCAGGGCCGCTTCGACGCCGCCGACTGGGAGGCCGCCGACAGCGTGGAGAAGTCGCTCGAGGCCCGGGCCGCGAAGGCCGCCGCCGAGCTGGCCGCAGCGTCCGAGGCCGCTCGGGAGTTGGAGGAGTCCCTCGACGCCGCCTCCGGAGCCGAGGCCGCCGCCCGGGAGCGCGAGGCGCTCGAGAACGCGTTGATGGCGCTGGGCCATGACAACGCCACGCAGTCCCCTCACGGCCAGGGCCAGGAGGGCGACGAGCCGGGCGGCCAGGGCAGCGCGGGCGCGGGGGCGCGGGATGGGGGCACCGGCTCCGCTCAATCGCAGCAGGGCAGCGGCTCCGGCCGGAGTGGGGCACGCGGCTCGCGCGACGAGGTGGCCAACCTGCGCGAGACGCTCGAGCGCCGCCAGCGTGAGCTGGAGCAGCGCTTCGGCCAGGGCAACGGCAAGAGCCCGCGGCGCGGCGAGGGCCAGGGAGAAGGGGAGGGCGAGGGGCAGGGACAGCGTGGCGGCCATGCGAGCCGCCAGGTGGGGAAGGGCGGGAAGGGCGCGGGAGCCGGGCGCGGCGGGGAGAGCCAGCCGCTCGTCTTCGGCGAGAAGGCGGAGATGGAGCCGGAGCGGCTCGCCTTCAAGCCGCTGCCGCGGGGACAGGGCGGCGAGGCGCAGGGCCTGTGGGGCCTGAAGGCCGCGGACCCGGAGAAGCGCGAGGGCGGTGGGGGCGGCGGCGGGCAGGGGACGAGCGCCCAGGGCGACGCGGAAGCGGGACATTCGGCGGGGCCGCTGCTGCCTCGCAATCGGGACCTGGTGAAGCGGTATTTCGGGGGGGAACCCTAGTGAGGAGTCGTCCGTGTCGGAACTGTTGAGCCCCGCGGAGGTGCAGGGCGCGGCGGAGAGGGTGGCGCAGCTCCAGAAGGGGCTGAACCAGGTGCTGCTCGATCAGACGCAGGTGGTGGAGCAGGTGGCGGCGGCGGTGCTCGCGCGCGGCCACCTGCTGCTCGAGGGCTTGCCGGGCCTGGGCAAGACGGAGCTGTGCAAGGCGCTCGCGCGGCTGCTCGGGCTGCCCTTCCGCCGCATCCAGTTCACGCCGGATCTGCTGCCCGGCGACATCACCGGCACCTACGTGCTCGAGGGCGAGGGCCGCCGCGAGTTCACCTTCCGAGAGGGTCCCCTCTTCGCCAACGTGGTGCTCGCGGACGAAATCAACCGCTCCAGCCCCAAGACGCAGGCGGCGCTGCTGGAGGCCATGCAGGAGCGCAGCGTGACGGTGCTCGGCCACACGCGCCCGCTGCCCGAGCCCTTCTTCGTGCTCGCCACGCAGAACCCCATCGAGCTGGAGGGCACCTACCCCCTGCCCGAGGCGCAGCTCGACCGTTTCCTCTTCCGCGTCCAGGTGCCGCCCGTGGGCGCGAAGACGCTCACCACGCTGCTCACCACGCGCGTGCGCGGCACCCCGCCGGTGCTGCCCGCCGTGACGGACGCCGAGGGCCTCGCCTCGCTCTTCGCCACGGTGGACCGGGTGCACCTGCCCGTGCCGGTGGCGGACTTCATCGGCCGGCTGGTGGAGGCGAGTGATCCGCGCAGTTCCAGCGCTCCCGAGCCGGTGCGCCGCTTCGTGCGCTACGGCGCCAGCCCCCGCGCCGCCCTGGCGCTGGCCTCGTCGGGACGGGCGCTCGCGCTCATGCGGGGCAAGCCCAACGTGGGCTTCGACGAGGTGGTGGCCGCCGCTCCCGCCGTTCTCAACCACCGCCTGGTGCTCGCCTACGAGGCCTCGCTGGAGAAGGTGGCCTCGATCGACGTGGTGCGCGCCCTGCTCCAGTCCATCCCCGAGGTGCCCCGTGGATGAGCGCCTGGCCGCCGTGCTCCTCGCCCTCCTCGTGTGCGCGGGCCCCGTGTGGGCGCAGGAGGCCGAGGCGCCCCAGGCTCCGGTCGCCGCTCCCGCCGAAGCGGACCCCGCTGCGGCTGCCGGTGAGGACGCGGAGGCCGACGAGGAGGCGGAGCCCGAGGCCGTCCAGGGCCATATGGGCTGGGCGGCCTCCACGGGTTACCAGGAAGTGCAGACGCACATGGAGAGCGAGGCCGATGGCGACCTGCGCATCTCCGTGGGCAGCGCCGTGCTGCGCCCCTTGCGCGGCTACATTCCCTTGCAGGTGATGGTGCACAACTCGGGCAGCGCGCCGCGGGTGGTGCGCATCAGCATCGACTCCAATGGGGTGGGCCGCGCCGAGCTCGCCTCGCGTCAGGTGGAGGTGGGCCCCCGCCAGCTGCTCACTGTCTGGCTGCCCGTACCGGTCGCCGCGCACGGGGGCTCCGTGCGCGTGCAGAGCCCCGGGCTCGGCTTCCGCATCTTCTCCTTCTACTCGATGGACCCGGTGGGCCAGCCGGTGCTGGTGCTGGGCTCGGAGAAGGCCTTCAAGGCCGGTACCCAGCTGAAGCGTGTGGACAACGGGCCGAAGCTGTCGGCGCGCTTCGTCGGGCTGGAGGACGCGCCGCGCGAGCTCGCCGCGTACGTGGGCCATGCCTTCGTCGTGGTGGCCGGGGACGTCACCGCGATTCCGGCGGATGCCTGGAGCGCGCTCGAGGCCTATGCCTCCACCGGTGGCACGCTCGTCCTGCTGCGCCCACCGCGAGACGTGAACACGCGTCTGCCGCTGCTCTCGGGCACCACCTCCGGAGGCGTGCACCCGTATGGTTTCGGCAAGGTGCGGCTGTGCGGCATGGCGGAGGCGTGCGGTGCCGCGCTCCTCGCCGACGCGACCGCGATGGGCGAGCCGGACAAGGCCCAAGCAGGTGTCATCTCGCCCGTGGGGCCTCCGCCGAGCTGGCAGCGCCACAGCTACATGCTGAACGATGGCGAGCAGCCGCTGCTGCCCGGCGTCCAGGCGCCCGTGGGCCGCTTCCTGCTGCTCATCACCCTCTTCGTGCTGGCGGTGGGGCCCGGAGGCCTCGCGCTCGCCCGGCGCAAGGGGCCCGTGGCGCTGCTCATCGCCGTGCCCTCGGTGGCGCTCGTCACGTGTCTGGCCATCGTCGTCTGGTCCGTGCTCGTCGATGGCTTCTCCGTCCACGCCTCCCGCTACAGCCTCACCTGGCTGGACCGGCCACGCGATAGGGCGCTGACGGTCGGCATCTCCGGCTACTACGCCAACCTGGAGCCAGACGGCATCCACGTGCCCGCCCTGGCCGCGCTGCTCGGGCCGGACGTGGATTGGGACGCGCAGGCCGTGGAGGCCGACTGGAGCAATGGCATGGCGGTGACGGGCGGCTTCCTGCCCTCGCGCACCTACCGCGAGTGGGGGGAGCTGGCGGTGGTGCCCACGCGGGCCCGGCTCGTCGTGCGGCGCGAGGGCAAGGAGTGGCGGGTGCAGAACGCGCTCGGCGCGCCGCTCGCCGAGGGCTATGTGCGGCTCGGGGGCAAGGTGTGGGAATTGCCGGCGCTCGCCGATGGCGCGGAGGCGGCGCTCACGTCCGGGTCCGACTCCACCTCTCGGAAAACGGCCCCGCAGCTCGCGAGCTTCTTCGGCGCCCCGGAGCGCCGCTTCAAGAATGTGTCCTGGAGCGAGCTCGACAAGCCGCTGCAGGAAGGCGGCTTCCTCGCGCGGGTGGAGGGCCCGGGAATGCTGCCCACGGCGGTGCTCCCGGTGGAGCTGCACCAGGGCCTGCACCTCGTGCGCGGAAGGGTGGACGGACCATGAGCCTGCTGGAGGTGAAGGGGCTGCGGCGCGACTACGGCGCCCTGCGCGCGGTGGACGACGTGTCCTTCGAGGTGGAGGCGGGCACCATCCTGGGCTTCATCGGGCCCAACGGCGCCGGCAAGAGCACCACCATGCGCATCATCGCCACGCTGGATACGCCCACCGCGGGCGTGGTGACGCTGGATGGGCACTCGGTGGTGGACACCCCGGACAAGGCCCGGCCGCTCATCGGCTACATGCCGGACCGCTACGGCACCTACGACGACGTCACCGTGCTCGAGTTCCTCGACTTCTTCGCGCGCGCCTATGGCCTCCAGGGCCGCGCCCGGACGAAGCGCGTCGAGTCGGTGATGGAGTTCACCGGGCTGCTGCCGCTCGGGGACAAGCTCACCAGCGCGCTCTCCAAGGGCATGAAGCAGCGCGTGGCGCTCGGACGCACGCTGCTGCACGACCCGAAGCTGCTCATCCTCGACGAGCCGGCGGACGGCCTGGACCCGCGCGCCCGCATTGAGCTGCGCGAGCTGCTGCGCGCGCTCGCGGACCAGGGCAAGGCGGTGCTCATCTCCAGCCACATCCTCACGGAGCTGGCCGAAATCTGCGACGCGTGCGCCATCATCGAGCAGGGCCGGCTGCTGGCCACGGGTAGGGTGGCGGACATCCTCGCGCAGGCGAGCGGGACGGCGGTGGCGGAGCTGGTGGTGCGCCTCTTCCCGGGCAGCGAGGGCGAGGCGGTGTGGACGCGCGCCGAGCGGCTGCTGCTGGAGCAGCCCCGGGTGAAGCAGGTGGCGCGCGAGGGAGACGCGCTGCGCGTCCGGTTGGAGCACGAGGGGGGCCCGGCGGCCGGCCCGTGGGTGGACGAAGCGGCGGCGCGGCTGCTGGCGGCGCTGGTGGGCGGGGGCGTGCCCGTGTGCGCCTTCAGCCACCGCGAGCGCAACCTGGAGGATGCCTTCATGCACGTGACGAAGGGGAGGGTGGCGTGAGCGCGACGGCCACGGACACCGCGGGCACCGCCCCGCGCGAGGCAGCCCCGCCCGGATGGATGGAGCGCTGGGGCGACAGGCTCAACCCGCTCGTGGTGAAGGAGGTGCGCCAGGGCGTGCGCTCGCGCGTCTTCTGGGCGAGCTTCGGGTTGATGCTGCTCTCCTGCCTCATCCTGTCGATGGTGGCGTATGCCTCCTCGCGGGACTCGGGCCTCACCACCCAGGGACAGGGCTTCTTCTTCGGCTTCTTCGTCTGCCTGGGCGTGGTGCACTTCTTCATCATCCCCTACAGCGCCTACCGCTCCCTGGCTCGCGAGCGCGAGGACGAGACGTGGGTGCTGCTCATCCTCACCGGCCTGGGGCCCCGCCGCATCCTGCGCGGCAAGGTGGCCTCCTTCCTGGTGCAGGCCGGGCTGTACGCCTCCGCCGTGGGGCCCTTCCTCCTCTTCAGCTACTACCTCAATGGCATCGACCTGCCGACCATCCTCGTGGTGCTCGTGCTGGGCCTCTGCTGGCTCGTCTTCCTCACCGTGGTGGCGGTGGGTGCGGCCACGCTCGCCGATGGGCGCATGGGGCGCGCTTTCGTGCACCTCGTGCTGCTGGCGCTGCTCGGCCTGGCGGTGATGTACGGGCTGACCTCGGCCTTCGTGCTGAGCGAGCAGGGCTACCGCTTCCTCACCCGCGAGAAGGACCTCTCCACCTTCGCCTGCGCCTTCCTCTGGGCCATGCTCACCTACGGGTGGCTGCTCTTCGAGACGGCCGCCGCCCGCCTGTCGCTGCCCACGGAGAACTACTCCCGGGGCCCGCGGCTGGCGTTCGTCCTCCAGGTGCTGCTCTCCGGCGCCCTCCTGGCTGTCGTATGGGTGGTGCGGGAGCCCACCACGAGCGCGGCCATGGCGGTGGGCGTCGCCGGGTGCCTGTGCGTGGCCCTCACCGGCATCTTCGTGGCCTCGGATGTGGACGGCCAGGCCCGCGCCCTGCGCGCCGCCACCCGCCCCTGGTCCCTGCTGCGCCCCGGCGCCGTGCGCGGCTTCCGGCTCGTCCTGCTGCTGCTGCTCGTCTGGCTGGGCGTGTCCTGCGCCCTCTTCTTCCTGTCGGATGACCGCAGCAACTCCGAGGCCCACTTCCTCACGCTGTTCGTCGCGCCGGCCTACGCGCTCCTCTTCCTCTCGCTGGCGCTGCTGGTGGGGCGCATGCCGCGCTCGGACCGGCTCGCCGCCCCGGCGGTGGTGCGCGTCCTCTTCTTCGCGCTCGCGGGCGTGGCGGGCTCCCTGCCTCCGCTGGTGGCCGTCCTCTTCGACCAGCACGCGGATGATCCGCTCTTCAACCTGCTCAACCCCTTCGTCGGCCTGGAGAACTTCAGCGACTACGACTACTCCTCGAGCGGGGCGAAGATGAGCCTGGCGCTGGCCGCCTGCGTGTGGGGGGTGGCCGTGCTCGCCGCCTTCGCCGCGGACCGCTCCCTCGTCGAGCGCGAGCGCCGGGCCCACCTCTCATGAGCCTCGCGCTGGACTTCGACGAGGCGGAGGTGGCGCGGCTGGCCCCGGGCCTGGCGCTCGCGCTGCCCCGCACGCCCCAGCGCGGCCGGACGGGCGAGGTCCGCGCGGCCTCGGCCGGCGCCTCGCTGGAGCTGCACGACTTCCGCGCCTACCAGCCGGGAGACGACCTGCGGCAGATGGACTGGAACGCGGTGGCGCGCACCGGTGAGCTGATTCTGCGCGTGCGCCAGGATGAGGTGTCCCCGCGCCTGGAGGTGCTGCTGGATGGCTCGAGCAGCATGGCGCTGTCGCCGCGCAAGGCCGGGTGCGCGCGCGAGCTGGCGCTGCTGGCCACGGAGGTGGGCGCGCAGCAGGGACTCAGTCCCACGCTATGGGTGGGCGGCTCGCGTCCCGAGCGCGTGCAGGGACAGGTGTGCCGCTCGGCCCTGCGCGCCGCCACCTTCGACGCGAAGGATGATTTGCACGCGGCCCTCGGGCGCCTGCCGCCGCTGCGCCCGTGTGGATTGCGCGTGGTGGTGAGCGACTTCCTCTTCGAGGCTCCGCTGCCCACGTTGGTGTCGCGGCTGGCGCAGGGGGCCTCGGCGCTCTTCCTGGTGCAGGTGCTGGACGCGGAGGATTTGGAGCCCACGGGCGGCGAGGGCGCGCGGCTGGTGGACGCGGAGAGCGGCGCGGCGCTGGAGGAGCTCCTCACCGAGGACGTGCTGGCGGCGTACACGAGGCGCTTCACCGAGCACCAGAAGTCCCTCTCGGCCGCGGCGATGAGGGCCCGGGCGGCGCACCTGGTGGCCCCCGCGCCCCAGGCCCTGCGCGCCCTGGTGACGGGTCCGCTGCGGCCCCTCTTCCTCCCGGCGGGAGGGGCCTGATACGGGTTGCTGACAGTGTTGCCGTTCGCGGCGGTGTGCGGATGGGGCCGCGAGTGGGAGACGCGCCCCACCAGGCGGCCGAGTAGGGCCTTCCGTCTGTCGACCTGTACCCGGGGATGACGGGCCCGGGCGCATGCCTAACTTCCCGCCTCGGGAGGTTCGGGCGTGCACAAGGGGTGGGGACGAAGGTGGGCGATGGTGGTGGCGGCGGCCACCGTGATGTCGGGGTGCTCCGTATTCACCGCGAAGGAGGCCTCCAAACCCTTCCAGTTGCGCGGAGACGTGGACTCACGGGGCTCGGGGTTCGCCACGGCGCTCTACCAGACGGTGGGCGTGCGCATGGTGCCGGGCAACCGCCTGCGCTGGGCCAACAACGGCGCCGTCTTCGACGTGATGGCCGAGGAGCTGTCCCGCGCTCGCTCCTCGATGAACATCGTCCTCTTCATCTGGCACCCGGGCGCCGCCTCCGAGCGGTTGCTCTCCGTCATCACCGAGCGCGCCCGGGCGGGTGTCACCTGCCGGGTGCTCGTGGATCCCCTGGGCAGCACCCCCTTCGAGAAGGAGGTGAAGCCGAGGCTCGAAGCGGCCGGGTGCAAGGCCCACCTGTTCCGCCCGCTGCCAGCGGACGAGAACCTCGCGCGCAACCACCGCAAGGTGGTCGTGGTGGACGGACGGGTGGCCATCACCGGCGGCGTGGCCATCCAGGACGAGTGGCTGGGCGAGGCGCGCAACGAGAAGGAGTGGCGCGACACGAACGCGCGGGTGGAGGGCCCGGTGGTGGCGCAGCTCCAGCAGGCCTTCGCGGAGAACTGGCAGGAGACGACGGGCGAGCTGCTGCCCGCGAGCGACTTTCCCGGGCTCGACGCTCCACAGCCGGGATTGGACGAGGCGGGGGAGGGCTGGGCGGCCTTCGTTGGCAGCACCGCGAATCCCGAGCTCACGCGCGCCGAGCGCCTCACGCAATTGATGGTGCGCGCCGCGCGCAAGCGGCTGTGGATTGCCCAGGCGTACTTCACGCCCAACGAGGCCCTCACCGCGCTGCTGGTGGAGCGGGCGCGCGCGGGCGTGGACGTGCGGGTGCTCGCGCCTGGGGACAAGAACGACCACACCTCCATCACCGTGGCCCAGCGCGCCACCTACGACACCTTGAGGGCCGCGGGCGTGCGCATCTGGGAGTACCAGCCGTCGATGATGCACGCCAAGACGATGCTGGTGGATGACCGGCTCGTGTTGGTGGGCTCCATCAACTACGACGCGCTGTCCTTCAACATGCTCGAGGAAGGCTCGCTGGTGCTCCAGGACGGCGAGGCCGCGCGGCGGATGGAGGCCTTCTTCCTGGAGGACCTGAAGCACGCGCGCGAGGTGAAGCCAGGGCAGGCGGCTCGCCGAGGCCCGCCTCTCCCGCGGCCGTCGCCGTGACGTTCGGCCGCGGAGGGTTTCAGCTCGCCAGATCCTCCAGCACGTCGGCGAGGCGGGTGGCGTTCAGGGACTTGTCGAACCAGCGGTCCAGGATGGCCATGTCCGTGCACGCGAGGATGCGCTGCTGGGCCTCCTCACCGACCTGTACGCCCCGACTGGAAAGAATCCGAAGCACCGCCTCGGCACGCCCTCGGAGCAGCCCCTGCTCCCGCCCCTGCTCCAGTCCCTGTTCGCGCCCCTGCTCCCGCCCCTGCTCCAGTCCCTGCTGGCGACCCCGCTCAATCATCTCCTCGCCCCATTCCCACATCAGCGCCTCCGCTTGCCGTGCATCCATCACCGAATGTAGCACCTGCCTCGCTGCCGCACGGGTGCGCTTGTCCCCGATCGAGAGGAGGTAACGGATGACCACCACCAGATACTCGGAGCCATCGGGGCCAGCCCGCATTTGTGCGAACAAGACCGTCCACTCTGGGAGACGGTTGGCCAGCTCCGCAGTGCGTCCATAACGCAGAACGAGCCACGCCAGCCGGGCCAGCGGTGGACCCGGACGCGCCATCAACGCTTCAGCCCGCTCGGCCGTCAGGTCATCCAGCAGGTACTCGAAGCGCGGCACCAACGCTCGCCAACGCTCGCGCTGCTCACCTTCACCCGGCAGGTCGAAGAGCTCTTCCACCCGGCGGGGTGCCGACCAGGCTCCGTCCGGCCCGTGGGACATGACGAGCGGGATGATGACCGGGAGCACCGGGCTCTCCGGATGCTGCTGGCGCCAGTGCTCCACCTGGCGCACCACGTAGCGCAGCATGCGCAGCGCCATCCACCGGTCCACCGAGGACTGGTGTTCGAGCAATACGTAGAGCAGCAGCGAGCGGCCCTCGTGCAGGCGGGCGGTGAAGAGCAGATCGCTCTCGGTCTCCCGCAGCTCCGGGTCCACGACGGAGCTGGACTCCCGCCGCAGGGATGACCAGTCCACCTCGGAGACGAGGTGTGAGGGGAGGGCGGCGCGCAATTCCGCCGCGGCCCGCTCGGGGTGGCCGAAGGTGAAGCGAGCGAAGAGATCATGGGGTCCCGGCATGGCGAGCGGCGCCGGAAGCACGTGGCGGGCCAACTCGCGCCTGCGGGTCCGCGAGCGCGACGTCACCGCGGCCGTCGGCGTGGCGTTCGACCCCCCCGTCGAGTCTGACACCTTTGTTGGGACACCTTTGTCGGGTGGATTCTCTGCATCATTCCCGGGTTCCCCGGCTCCTACCGTTGCGGGCCAGTGGTTCAGGCCTCGCGATGCGAACGCAACGGAGAGAACGCCGTGATCGCCATGAAAGAATGTCTGCTTGCCTGCGTGGTTCTTCTGCTCTCCGCGCTGGCGCATGCCGCTGCTCCAGTCGTCGAGAAGACCGCACGTCCCCGGTCCGTGAGCGCGGCCACCGGAGCGTCCGACGCGGAGCGTTACTCGCGGCGGTGCCAGTCCCAGGCGGCCCACCGCATCGCCCGTCCCCAGGGCACGATGCTCTGGGGCACCCGGCGGGACTGGGACACCGAGAAGGTCGCGGACGAGCGCGGCAGTGTGCTCGTCTCGGCCGACCTCGCTCCCCCTCGGCGGGCGGATGCCCCGGTGAAGGCCCTGCGCCTCGAGGGCGGGCACCTGGTGGCCGAGCCCTCCTCCGGTGGCGTTGTCGGCACCGTGCTCCAAGGCACCGCCAGTGATGGCAGGCCCGTGGAGGTGGCCATCTGCGGCGCCGAGCCCTCGCCCGAGGATCCCAGCATGGTGTGGTACCGCATCGAGGCCTGGAACGCGCTGGCCCAGGAATGGGAGAATCCCTGCATCGCCCTGGACCGCGTGCCCGACCCGCGGGCACTCGCGGTGAGCGGCGTCTGGGACGTGAGTGGGGCACGGCGGGACGTCCCGGGCAAGCTCACCTTCGCGTGTGAGAACGGCGCCATCTCCAAGTGCATCGGCTGGGGCTACAAGCCCTGGGCGAGCCGTGAGGGACAGTCGCTGACGGACCTCCACCAGGCCTGCACGCGCATGGCGCGCGCCGATTACTGCGGCAATGGCCGCAACCACACGCACGAGGACACCACCATCGACATGTACGATCGGCTCGGCGTCATCGAGCGGGCCACCGAGGTCTCGGCGGATTGGGATCCGGCGAGGGGCTCGTTCGAGGCGGCCTGGGCGCCCGATGGGGCCACCTGCCTGGGACATACCCGGGATGGCCGTGCGCTCGCGTCCATCCTCCAGGAGTGCCCCCAGCGTTTCAGCGCGGCGAGCGTGACGGAGCTGGGGCAGGGGGACCGGTGCGAGGTGCAACGCACGGACGTGAACCCGGGCACGGCCCTGTTGCGCAATCGGTCGTACGGGGCCGCGGCGGGAGCCACCTCCGGCGGCGGACGGTAGAGGGCCTGGAGGTCAGTCCCGCTCGGACGGCCGGGGCGGGGCGTCCTCCGCTCCCAGCAGTTGGCTGATGCTCAGCTCGAGCTGGCTGTCGAGCAGGGCCAGGAAGCTCTGGAAGTCTCGCTGGGAAAGGCCCAGGCGTGCCTGCAGGTGGCGCCGGGTCTCCTTGTAGACCGTCTCCCGTGTGCTCTTCAGCCAGCGGGAGATGGTGGGCTGGGTGACACGAAAGAGCGTCGCCAGCTCGTACATCGAGAGCTGGTCGACGAAATAGAGGCGGAGCAGGTGGCGATCCTCGGACGACAGTGTGGAGAAGGCCTCGCGCATGGCCAGACGCAGGTCGGCCTGGTGGCGCCGCTTGATGGCGTCCAGCTCCGGGTCCACTCCCGGGGCCGGCAGCGCCGACAAGAGGGTCTCCGCGTCCTCTTCGGGCGCCGGCTTCTGGGTGGATTGCAGCTTGATGGCGATGCGCGTGGTGGTGACCCGCACCCAGCTCTGCAGCGCGCCGCGTCCCGTGTATTCGGCGATCTTCGGGCGGCCCTCGGGCGTGGGCACGAGGAGCTTCATGCGTGCGAGCTGGCAGATGTCCTCGAGCATCGCATTGGAGTGTTTGGGATTCTGGAGCGCTCCCGGGAGCTTCGCGAGGTAGTGGTGCTCGAAGAGCTCCAGGGCGGCCTCCACCCCATGCAGACACGCGCACGCCAGGTAGAGCTCCGCCAGCGACAGCGAGGCGAGGAGCGGCTCGAGGGCGTTGGAGGCAGCCGCTTCGGGCAGCCGCTCGGCGAGGTGCGTCACGAACAGCTCGGCGGGGAGCGCCACGCCAGGCCACTTCGCGCGGGAGGTCTCCCACGCCTGGACCAGCAGGCGTTCGAGCGCGGCGGCATCCACGGGGGAAACGAAGCGCACCTTCGCATGCGCCAGAAACATCGCGGCCAGCTTGGGCGCCGGGTCCATGCTCAACGCTGTACCATGCGCTTCGTCAGACCATCAATGGGGGCCATTGAATGGCAACCAACCCATGGTCCGAGGACCTCCACTCCATGTCTCCGTTGAGCTCCAGCGATACCGGACCGGATGCCTCCGGTTGTCTGACGGATGAGCTCCTCGTCGATCTCCTCGATGGCCGGTTGACGGACGAGGCGCTGGCCCGTGCCCACCACCACGCCGCCGGATGCGACGAGTGCCGGCGCCTCCTGGCCTCGGTGGCTCGCGGGGCGCCGGACGGAGCGTGGGGGGAGGCGGAGCCGCGGGCTCCCGAGACGCACGGCGCGGAGGAGGGCGGAGGCGCCTGGACACCGCCCGAGGTGTTCGACGAGTTCCGCCTCGAGCGCATGATTGGCCGCGGCGGCATGGGCGTCGTCTACCTGGCGCAGGACACCTCTCTGGGCCGGTCCGTGGCGGTGAAGTTCATCGCCTCGAGTCAGCCCGAGCCCTGGGTCCGCGCCTACTTCGAGACCGAGGCGCGCGCCATCGCCCGTCTGCAACACCCGAACGTCGTCACCGTGTACCGCGTCGGTCAGGTCCACGGGCACCCGTACATCGTCTCCGAGTACGTCGTGGGCCAGAGCCTCGCGGAGCTGCCGCTCCCGGTGCCGTGGCGCAGGGTGCTGGCGCTCGGGGTCGGGCTGGCCCGGGGGCTCGCGGCGGCCCATCGCCAGGGCGTGCTCCACCGCGACCTCAAGCCGTCCAACGCCCTGCTCACCCAGGACGGCAAGGTGAAGCTGCTCGACTTCGGCCTGGCCGAGCGCTTCGAGCCCGGGGCGGACGCGCCGCCCGCCGCTCCGTCCTCGTTCGCCGGCACGCTGCCCTATCTCGCGCCCGAGCTGTGGGACCGGGCTCCGGCGACGCCGCGCAGTGACCTCTACTCCCTGGGCGTCGTGCTTCACGAGCTGTGTACGGGCGAGCTGCCGCGCACTCCCCGCTCCCCCCGGGCGGAGGCGGCCCCGCGGGCCGAGGCGGCGCAGGGGATGGATCCGGACTTCGCCGCGATCATCGCCCGGTGTCTCGCGCAGGAGCCACTGGAGCGCTTCGCCTCGGCCGAGGCCCTGTGCGAGGCGCTCGAACGTCTGGCGCGGCCCCTCGCGCACACGCCCCTGTTGGAGGGCAATCCCTATCGCGGCCTGGAGCCCTTCGAGGCCGCGCACCGGGCGCTCTTCTTCGGACGCGACGCCGACATCCGCGCCGTGCTCGAGCGGCTCCACCACCAGCCCCTGGTGCTCGTCGCGGGGGACTCCGGGGCCGGCAAGTCCTCGCTGTGCCGCGCCGGCGTGTTGCCCCGGGTGGCCGCGGGCTTCCTGGACGACAGCCGCGAGTGGCTCACCCTCACGCTGTGGCCCGGCCACCGTCCGCTCGAGGCCCTCGCCGCCGCGCTCGCGCCCCTGCTGGGGAAGCGGGAGGCGGAGTGCGTCCACGCGTTCGCGCAGTCGCCCTCCTGGCTGGGGCAGGCGTTGCGCGAGGCGCATGGGGACGGCCGGGGCCTGCTGCTCTTCATCGACCAGCTCGAGGAGCTCCTCACCCTCTCCGAGCCAGTCCAGGCCGCGCACTTCGCCCGCCTGTTGGGCGAGCTGGCCCTGCCCTCGGCGGGGGTGCGCGTGCTGCTGGCGGTGCGCGGCGACTTCCTCACGCGCCTGTGCGCGCTGCCCGGCCTGGGAGAGGAGGCCGAGCGCGCGCTCTACATCCTCCGCCCCATGTCGCCCGAAGGGGTGCGCGAGGCCATTGTCGGTCCCGCGCGCGCCCGGGGCGTGGCCTTCGAGTCCCACGAGCTCATCCAGACGCTCGTCGCGTCCACGGCGCAGGGCGTGGGCAGCCTGCCGCTGCTCCAGTTCGCGCTCGCGGAGCTGTGGGAGCGGTGCACCCCGGCGCAGGGCCGGATTACCCGGGGGGCGCTCGACGAGATGGGCGGCGTGGCCGGAGCGCTGTCGCGGCATGCGGATGGGGTGCTCGCCCGGCTGAGCCCCACCGAGCGCGAGGCGGCGCGGCGCCTGTTGCTCCAGCTCGTGACGGGGGAGGGCACGCGCGTGGAGCGGGGGGAAGAGGAGCTCGCCGAGGCCTCGGACAAGGCCGCCCGCGCCGCCCTTCGCGCGCTCGTCGAGGGCCGCCTGCTGCACACGCGCACCACGGGCGGCCAGCCGCGCTGTGAGATTGCCCACGACTCGCTCATCCAGAGCTGGGGCACGCTGCGCGACTGGCTCGACGACGACATCGGCCACCGGGTGGTGCGCAAGCGGCTCGAGGTGGCGAGCACCGAGTGGGAGCGCCTGGGGCGTGTCCGGGAGGCCCTCTGGGGACAGCGTCAGCTCGACGAGGCGCGTGCGCTCGAGCCCTCCTCCCTGGGGGCGCGCAAGCGTGCCTTCCTCCTGGCCTCCCGCCGCGCGGTGGCGCGCCAGCGCTGGGGCCGTTGGCTCGCCGTGCTCGTCGTCGCGCTCACCGTCGCCTCCTCCTATGGCGGGCTTCGCCTGCAGACGTACCTGGAGGACGCGCGCTTCATCTCGGCCCAGCTCGACTCGGCGCGGGAGGCGCTCGCCGCGGGGCGCGACTTCGCTCGGCAGGCCCGTGAGGGCCGCGAGGAGGCGCTGGCGCTGTTCGACGGCACCGTGCCGGGCGTCCATGCCACGAGGGACGCCGCCGAGCGGCGATGGACCGAGGTGCTCGCCCTGCGGGAGCAGGCCGACGGGGCCTACGCCCGCGCGAGCCAGAGCCTGGAGAAGGCTCTGGATCGGGATCGCGGTCACGCGGGCGCGCACTGGCTCCTCGCGGAGGTCACCTACGAGCGCGTCCTCCTCGCCGAGTGCTTCCACCAACAGCGCGAGCGTGACGAATGGACGCGGCTCCTCGAGCAGATGGTCGACACCTCGGAGGAGGGCAAGGAGTGGCGGCGTCGGCTCCGCGCCCCGGCCGGGCTCGAGCTCGTGACCGAGCCCCCGGGGGCTCGGGTCGAGCTCTACCGGTACACCGACGTGAGGGGGGTCCGGCGCCGCGAGCCCGTCATGGAGGCCGGCTCGTTGGGCCCCACGCCCCTCGCCCAGGTGGTCCTGCCCGCGGACTCCTATCTGCTCCACGTCACGAGGCCGGGGCGTGCACCGGTGGACCTGCCGCTGCTCCTCGCGCAGGGCGAACGTCAGCAGCTCCGCCTCACGCTCCCCACCACGGTGCCCGAGGGCTATGCCTATATCCCGCCGGGCTGCTTCCTCCTGGGCAGCGCCGAGCCCGAGCTGGTGCGAATCTTCATGTACAGCTCGCCGCTTCACCGCTTCTGCCTCACCGAGGGCTACCTCATCGGACGGCGGGAGGTGACGTTCGGCGACTGGCTGGCGTACCTGGAGGACCTGCCCCCGACGGACCCCGCGAGACGGCTCCTCGAGCAGCCGCGCTTTGGGGATGGGGGGGCCGTGAGCCTGCGGTGGCAACCCGGCGAGGGCTGGCTCTTCTCGTTTCAAACCTCGCGGGAGGACGTCTTGAAGGCGGGAGTGGGGGAGCCATTCCGCTATCCGGGACGCACCCGGCGGGACACCGTCGATTGGCGCCAGTTTCCCCTGTCAGGCGTGTCCGCCGTGGACCTGCAGCGCTACTTCTACTGGCTGGACCGGACGGGGCGCCTGCCAGGGGCGCGCCTGTGTGGCCAGAACGAGTGGGAGTACGCCGCGCGGGGTGCGGACGGCCGGCACTTTCCCCACGGCGACCAGTTGCTGCGCGACGATGCCAACATCGACGCGACGTACGGCCGGCTGCCCACGGCCTTCGGGCCGGACATGGTCGGCTCGCACCCCGCGTCGGTGAGCCCGTTCGGCCTGGAGGACATGGCCGGCAACGCCTACGAGCTCACCCGCTCCGCGACGCCGGAGTTCGGGCGCGTCGTGCTCCGGGGGGGCTCCTGGTACTACGACGCCTTCACCGCGTACAGCGCGAGCCTCTCGCCTGGAGATCCAACGGCGCGCGACGCGAGGATCGGCGTGCGCGTCTGCGCCTCGTTCTCTCCACGGTAGTGGGTGGAGTGTCTGTCCACGGGAGACGCCGGGAATCGAGGGGGACCTGCCCGGGGCGCAGCTCGTCTCCAAATGAAGCTGCGGGGGCCGCTCCGGACCTGGAGCGGCCCCCGCGCCCTCAACTCGAGGACGTGGAACTTCCTGACGAACGCGTCGTACAGACCCCCCCGGGCAGTAACGACGCTCGTGGGGACGTTGCCAGCCACGTCCTCCCCCCCAAATCTGAATGAGCCGGCGAGGGGAAAAACGATGCATTAAATCCGCTCGGGGGCGTGCGCCGGACGGTTCACGGGAGCAGCAGGGCGCGGACCCTCTGGGTGACGCGGTGCGCCACCGGGGGGGCGTAGTTCAACATCACCGCGACGGTGTAGCCCTTGCCCAGATAGATATCGAGCTGGCTGTTGATGCCCGGGAATCCACCGCTGTGGCCCACGATGTGGGTGCCCTGCACCTGCTCATCGAAGAAGCCGTAGGCGTACGTCTCGTTCTCGCTCTCGGGTCCCAGCTTCACCTTGCCCGTGGTCACCCGCTGGGTGAACGGGGCCTCGAGCAGCGTGTTCGCCTGGAGCGCCCGGGAGAAGCGCCACAGGTCCTCGACGGTCGAGTACCCGCCGCCCACGGGCCCTCCCTTCACCACGTGCAGGAAGAGGTTGTTCCACTCCCGCTTGGGGCTCTCCTGACTGCCCGGGCCCTGGGGTGCTTCTTCCGCCCCGACAGCAAGGCCTTCCTCATGGGCATGGGCGGCGGAGGCCAGAAGGGCTCGCCACCGGAGCGTGCTCCCGGCACCGCCTCCGATTCCTCTCCTCGAGGTGGTAGAGGGAGCCATGCCCGGGATGACGCGATTCTGCCGCTTCGAGCTTCGTACGACCGATGTCGCCGCGGCGCGCGCGTTCTATGCGTCGATCCTCGGCGAGGCGGGCGCGGACATCGTGCCGTTGCCCGCGGAGGCGGCGGCGCGCGGCGCACGGGCCCACTGGCTCGGCCACCTCGGCGTCGAGGAGGTGGAGCGCACGGCGCGCGCGTTCGTCGAGCTCGGCGCGACCCGGTTGGGTCCGACGCGGCCCACTTCCGGCGGTGGGGAGGTGGCGATCGTTCGGGACCCGGGAGGCGCCGTGGTCGCGTTGGCGACGCCGCCTCCAGTGCCGGTGCGCGACGACGTGGTCTGGCATCTGCTCAATACGGGCGACCTCGAGCGCTGCATCGCGAGCTACCGCGAGCTGTTCGGCTGGCATTTCACGGAACGTCTCGAGCTCGGCGCGCTCGGCGTCTTCCACCCCTTCACGTGGCTTCCCGGCGGAGCGAACGTGGGCTCGATGGCCGACATCACCCAGCGGCCCGGCGTCCACCCGCACTGGCTCTTCCATTTCCGCGTCGCCGCGCTCGAGCCCGCGCTGGCCAAAGTCCGCGCCTCGGGGGGCCTCGTCATCGGCCCCATGGTTCTGCCGGGCGGCGAGCGGCTCGCGGTGTGTGATGATCCGCAGGGCGCGGCGTTCGCCCTGCGAGAGGGCCCTCCCGGGACGGTCGCGGGTGGGACCCCGCGGCCCTGAGCGGCTCGCCCCGACCCGGGACGGACAATCCCTCGTATACTCGGAGGCATGAGCTTCGGCTTCCCCTGGGGACTGCTGGCACTGGGCGCCCTGGTGCCGCTGGTGGCGGCGTACTTCCTGCGGCGCAAGCAGAAGCCGGTGGTGGTGAGCGCCCTCTTCCTGTGGCGCACGCCCCGTCCCCGTGCCGAGGCCGGCCCGCGCTTCGAGCGCTTCACCCGCGAGGCCTCGCTGCTGCTGGAGGCGCTGGCGGTGGTGGCCGCGGCCCTCTTCCTCGCGGACGTGCGGCTGGGCGAGGACGCGCGTACGCGCCACGTGGTGCTGGTGGTGGACGGGAGCCTCTCACTGTCCGCGCGCGGCCCGGACGGGCGCCCCGTGCTGGAGAAGGTGCGCGCCGAGGCGGCCCGGCGCGTGGAGGAGGAGAAGGCCTCGCGCGTGACGGTGCTGGCCAGTGGCACGGTGCCGCGCGTGCTCGCGGGCCCCGAGGCCGAGCCCTCGCGCGCGCTGGCCGCGTTGGAGTCCTTCCGGGCGCTCGGCGCGGACCATGACGCGGCGGCCACGCTGCTGTGGGCCCAGGAGCTGGCGGGCCCGGGCCGGCGCGTGCACTTCTTCACCGACGCTCCCCCGGCGCGGGGCGTAACGGTGCCCCCGGCGGTGCGGTGGACGGCGCTGGGCGCTCCTCGGGACAACGTGGCGCTGGTGTCCGCCTGGCGAAGGGACGAGGGCCCCACGGCCACGGTGACGGTGCGGGTGGCGCGCTTCGGCGCGGGGCCGGAGGAGACGGAGGTGCACGCGGTGGCTCGGCCCGGCCCCGGCGCGAAGGAGGGCACCGAGCGGCGCGAGCGGGTGCGGCTGCCCGAGGAGGGCGCGGCCACGCTGCGCTTCACCTTCGAGAACGCGGGGGAGGTGGTGGTGTCGCTGCCCCCGGACGCGCTGCCCGAGGACGGCGAGGCCCGGCTGCCCCCCGCTCCAGAGCGCCGGGTGCGCGTGGCGCTCGCCGAGGGGCTGGATGCACAGGCGCGCTCGGCACTGGAGCGTTTCCTCTCGGTGGCGCCCGGCCTGGAGCTGGGGCCCGGAGAGGGAGCGCTCGTCGTGGGCCCCCGGGGCTCGGACGCGCGGGTGACGGTGGGGGCGGGCGGCGCCGTGCGCACCTTCGTGGGCCCCTTCTTCGCGGAGAAGGGCCACCCGCTGCTGGACGACGTGCAACTCGGGGGCGTGCGCTGGGCCGCGGGCGGTGACGCCCCTCCGGGCCGGGCCCTGATGACGGCGGGTGACGTGGTGCTGCTCTCCGAGGAGGAGGGCCGGGTGCACCTCAACGTGGACCTCGCGCGCTCCAACGTGCAGCGCACGCCCGCGTGGCCGGTGCTGCTGGGCAACCTGCTGCGCGAGGTGCGGCGCTCGCAGGAGGGCTTCCCCCGGCGGCAGTTGTCGCTCGGCGAGCCGCTGGCGGTGGTGACGCGCTCGGGCGCGCGCTACACGCTGGAGGGACCCGAGGGAGAGCGTCCCCTCTTCGGCGCGGGAGACTTGAGCCTGCCGGCGCCCGCGGTGCCCGGCCGCTACACGCTGGAGCGCGACGGCGAGCCGGTGGACGCGGTGGAGGTGCTGCCGCTGGATGCGCGCGAGTCGGACCTGCGCGGGCGCGGTGAGGGCGACAGGCCCGCGGAGGCGGGAGCCACGGACGACGAGGGGGGCGCCACTTCTGGCCGGGCGCGCTGGCCGCTGGTGCTGCTGCTGGCGGCACTGCTGGCGGACTTCCACCTCACGCGGCGTCCGGAGGTGAAATGAGCCTTCGGGGAAGGGCGGTGTTACCTTTCCGCCCATGCCCCGCTGGTTCAACACCGCTGGTCCGTGCGACCCGGCCGACCACTACATGCTTCCGGCCATGAGGCGCCTGCCCGAGGTGCGCCGGCTCATTGAGCAGAAGGGGTATTTCGTCGTGCATGCTCCCCGGCAGGTGGGCAAGACGACGGCCCTGCTCTCACTGGCCCGGGAGCTTGCCACCGAGGGCCATTACGTCGCCGCGCTCGTCTCCATGGAAGTGGGCGCCGCCTTCCCTCACGACATCGGTGCCGCCGAGCTCGCCGTGCTCGATAGCTGGCGCAACGCGCTGCGTGCCCAGCTCCCGCCCGAATTGCACCCTCCGCCCTTCCCGGAGGCGCACACGGGCAGCCGCATCGGCTCGGCCCTGACGGCCTGGGCTGAGTCTTCCCCCGGGCCGCTCGTCGTCTTCCTGGACGAAATCGACGCACTCCGCAATGGCGTGCTGGTGTCCGTGCTACGCCAGTTGCGTGACGGCTACCGCAATCGCCCCGAGCACTTCCCCGTATCGCTGGCCCTCATCGGGCTGAGGGACGTGCGCGACTACAAGGTGGCCTCGGACGAGCGGGACCACCTGGGCACCGCCAGCCCCTTCAACATCAAGGTGCGCTCGCTCACCCTGCGCGATTTCACCGCCGACGAGGTCGCCGAGCTCTATTCCCAGCACACCGCCGAGACGGGCCAGCGCTTCGAGCCCGAGGCCCTCTCCCTCGCCTTCGAGCTCACCCAGGGCCAGCCCTGGCTCGTCAACGCCCTGGCCAAGGTGGCCGTCGAGGAGCTCGTCCCCGACACCTCCCAGACCATCCGTCGCGAGGACATCGATCGCGCCAGGCGGTTGCTCATCGAGCGCCGGGAGACGCACCTGGACAGCCTCGCCGAGCGTCTGCGCGAACCTCGGGTGCGGCGCATCCTGGAGCCTATGCTCGCCGGCCTGTCCCTGGGGGATGTGCCCGAGGATGACCTGCGCTTCGTCCAGGACCTGGGCCTGGTCCGCATGGCGGCAACGGGCGGCTTGGAGACCGCCAATCCCATCTACCGGGAGATCATTCCCCGGACCCTGGCGTACACGGCGGTGGCGTCTCTGCCCCGGCTCGCCGCGACCTGGCTGCGCGCCGATGGCCGTCTGGACACCGGGCGCCTCATGGAGGCATTCCTCGCCTTCTGGCGCCAGCACGGTCAGCCGTTGCTCGGCACCGCGCCCTACCACGAGATCGCTCCCCATCTGGTCCTCATGGCCTTCCTGCACCGGGTGGCCAACGGTGGCGGGACGCTGGAGCGCGAGTACGCCATCGGAACGGGGCGCATGGACGTGTGCCTGCGCTACGGGCCGGACACGCTGGCGCTGGAGCTGAAGGTGTGGAGGGACGGCGCCAGGGACCCGCTCGACGAAGGACTGGCACAGCTCGATGGGTACCTGGCGGGACTGGGGCTCGAGAGCGGATGGCTGGTCATCTTCGACCGGAGAAGTGAGCAGCCGCCCATCGCCGAGCGGACCCACGCCTTGGAGGCCACGACGCCCGCGGGCCGCCGCGTCACCGTCGTGCGGGCCTGAGGCGCCCCCCTTTCACGGTCCCAGGCGGGTGGGTAGCATGGGGTGACCCTTGAGCTTCTCCCTGCCCCAGGCGCTGGTGCTGCTCGTCCCGCTGGGCCTCTTCCTGTGGAAGCGCGGCCGGCGTCCGGGCCCTCCCATGGCCTTGCGGTGGCTGCTGCTGGTGCTCGTCGTGGGCGCGCTCGCCGGCCCCGAGTGGTCGCTGCGCCACGCGGGCAGCGACGTGGTGGTGGTGGTGGACCGCTCGCGCTCCATGCCCGCCGACGCGGGGCGCGTGGCCTCGGAGCTGGTGGGGCTGCTCGAGTCGCAGCGGCGCCCCGGGGACAGGGTGGGCGTCATCTCCTTCGGGCGCGAGGCCCGTGTCGAGCAGCCGCTGTCGGAGGCGGGGCGCTTCGGCGGCTTCACCCGGCCGGTGGACGCGGAGGCGTCGGATGTGTCGGCGGCGCTGGACGCGGCGGGGGCGCTCATTCCTCCGGGCCGCACCGGCCGCGTGCTGGTGGTGTCCGACGGGCGGGCCACGGGCGCGGACGCGAGGGGCGCGGCGCGGCGGCTGGCGGCCCGGGGCATTCCGGTGGACTTCCGCCATGTGGCCCGCGAGGACTCGCCGCTGGACCTGGCCGTCCTGTCCCTGGACGTGCCCGCCGTGGTGAAGGCGCACGAGCCCTTCCAGCTCTCCGGCGTGGTGCGGGCCACGGCGCCCGTCACCGGCACGGTGCGCCTGGAGCGCAACGGCCGCGTGCTGGTGAAGGGCCCCTTCGACTTCCGCGCCGGGCCCAACCTGCTGCCCTTCCGCGACCTCGTGGAAGAGCCGGGCCTCGTGGCCTACCGGCTGACGGTGGAGGCCTCGGGAGACGGGGTGGTGGAGAACGACGTGGGCCAGGCGGTGCTGCGCGTGGAGGGCCCGCCGCGCGTGCTGCTGCTCACCGACCAGCCCGAGGGCACGCTCGCCAAGGCCCTGCGCACGGCGGGGCTGACGCTCGAGGTGCGCGCTCCCTTCCCGGTGACGCTCGACGCGCTGGATGGCGTGGGCACGGTGGTGCTGGAGAACGTGGACGCCAACCGGCTCGGCGAGCCCGGGCTCAACGTGCTGGCCTCCTACGTGGAGCAGGCCGGCGGCGGACTGGTGATGACGGGCGGCCGCTCGAGCTTCGGCGAGGGCGGTTACCGCCGCTCGCCGGTGGAGCCGCTGCTGCCGGTGTCGCTGGAGATGCGCGAGGAGCAGCGCCGCACGGCCCTGGCCATGAGCGTGCTGATGGATTGCAGCTGCTCCATGGGCGCCACGGTGCCGGACGGGCGCACGAAGATGGAAGTGGCCGCCGAGGGCGTGGTGGGCGCGCTCACGCTGCTCAACCAGAAGGACGAGGTGTCCGTGGCCATGGTGGACACCGAGGTGCACGAAATCTTCCCGATGAGCCCGGTGGAGAAGGGGCTGCCGCTGGACGAGGTGTCGCGCGGCTTCAGCGGCGGCGGCGGCATCTACGTGGGCGTGGCGCTGCGCGAGGGCAAGTCGCAGATTCTCAGCAGCGACAAGGTTACCCGGCACGTGCTGCTCTTCTCGGACGCGGCGGACTCGGAGGAGGCGGACGACTACCTCAAGACGCTGGAGGCGCTGAAGCGCGAGAAGGTGACGGTGTCCGTCATCGGCCTGGGGACGGAGAAGGATTCGGACGCGGCGCTGCTCAAGGAGATAGCGGCCCGGGGCGGAGGCCGCATCTACTTCGCCGAGGACGCGACGAGCCTGCCGCGCATCTTCAGTCAGGAAACCATCGCCGTGGCGCGGGCCACCTTCGTGGACGAGCCCGCCACGCTGGAGGCGGCGGCGGACCTGCCGTTGCTCGGACGGCTGCCGGCGCTGGGGCTGCCGCAGGTGGGCGGCTACAACCTCACGTACCTGCGGCCGCGCGCGAGCGTCGCCATGCGCACGCTGGACGACAACGCGGCGCCGGTGCTGGCGCTGTGGCCGCGCGGGGCGGGGCGGGTGGTGGCCCTCATGGCGGAGGTGGATGGCAAGTACACGGGCGAGTTGCGCGCGTGGAGCGGCCTGCGCGCGGCGCTCGAGGGCATGGTGCGCTGGTCCATGGGCGGCGCGGGCGAGGCGGGCGAGGCGGTGGCGCGCTCGGAGCGGCGGGGCAACCAGCTGCGGGTGACGCTGGACTTCGCGCCGGGCGAGGCGTTGCCGGGAGCGCTGCCCTCGCTGGTGCTGTTGCCGGGAGACGGGCGGGGCGCGCCGGTGGAGCTGCCCATGCGCTGGGAGGACGAGGACCGGGTGGCGGCCGAGTACACGCTGCCGGGCAGCGGCTCGTGGCACCCGGTGGTGAAGCTGGGCGCGCGGGTGCTGCGGGCTCCTCCGGTGACGCTGCCCTACGCGCCCGAGTTCGAGCCCGGCAACGCGAAGGAGGGCCTGGCGGTGCTGCACGCGGTGGCGGCGGTGGGCGGCGGCGTGGAGCGGCTGTCCATGGCGGGCCTCTTCTCGCAGGCGCCCGAGTCCGAGGGGCGCGTGGCGCTCGCGCCGTGGCTGGTGGGGCTGGCGGTGGCGGCGCTGCTGGCGGAGGTGGCGGTGCGCCGCTTCCTGTCCGGCCCGAGGCCCCGGCGCGCGGTGGCTCCCTCCACGACGGCGGCCGTGGCGGTGCCCGGCATGCCCGCGCCTTCTGTCGCGAGTCCCTCTCCCAAGGCTCCGGCCGAGGCCTCGGGAGCCGCGAAGCCAGGAGCGGAGCCCGCGAAGGAGAGCGGCGTGGACTCGGCGCTGGAGGCCGCTCGGGAGCGCGCCCGCCGCCGGCTCGGACGCTAGGCACGCCGGGCGGAGACGGGCTCAGTGAGGGGCCGGGCCCTCGTGCGCCCCGGAGCCGTACGAGGCCGGGGGGCTCGCGTCCTCCCGGGCCGGCTCCGAGGGCTCGTACGTCCGCACCAGCCAGAACGGCAACCAGTGCTCGTCTTCCCTCCGCGACCAGGGGAGGGCGGGGTTCCAATCGAGCTCCCCGCCGATCTTCGCGTTCAGCCACTGCTTGAGCTCGGGCCCGGGTTCCTCGAAGCCTTGGGAGCGGTAGAACTGCACGCCTTCCGCCCACTCGTTCCTCCGGGCGGCCTGGGCCTCCCGGTCCACGAAGATGCGCACCACCAGCAGCATCCCACGCGAGAAGAGGCTCTCCTGACGCTGCTTCGCGTGCCGCTCCCCGCGCTTCTGCTCACCGAAGATCTCCGGATTGAGCAGCTCGTCCGTCGAGGTGAGCCGCCGCAGGAAGTCCTCGCGGATGCCGGAGCCCAACAGGCCGGGAGGTACGTAGAAGTTGTCGCCCTGCCACGCGAGCACCTGCCTGCCCCCGCCGCCGTCCTCATCCCAGATGAGTGGCCTCCCGGTCTCGTGGTGGTGGGTGCGCGCGATGAGCTGGGCGGCCTGGATGTAGTACCGCGGCGTTCCCTCACACGGCAGGTTGAGCTGATAGGAGATGAGCCGCTCGATGGGCGGCTGGCCCGGGGGATGTTCTCCCTCGGGGGTCTCGTCCCAGGCGGGCCGGCCTCCCTGGTACTTCCAGCAGGACATGGCGAAGCCGTGCTCCTCCGTGGACAGCCGTCCGACGCGCGTCCCGCTCATCGGGGGCAGGGAGAAGCGCTGCTCGAGGAAGTGGGTGAAGCGCTGCGAGTACTGCGTCTTCAGCAGCGGCCACCAGGCGCGGAAGAGCGTCGAGTAGGCCCAGCGCGCGAAGTAGTTCATCAGCCCCTGGTAGGCCGGATGGTTGTAGCGGGTAGCGAGCTCCTCGGAGAGGAACACCTCCTCCATGAAGAGCAGGGCGAGCCGCAGGATGTGGAGCGCCTCGGACAGCTCCTGGGGACTGGGGTCGAGCTCCTCCGGGTGGCCGTCTCCGCTGCCCGCCGGGTGCCTCGGCCACACCCTGCGCAGCATGCCCTCGTGCATCCGGGCCTGGTCCTTGGCCTCCCGGTCCAGCTCGTTGAGCTCCTTGAAGACCTCGCGGAACAGCCTGCCGTCACCCTGGCGCTGCAGCAGCGCGTCGAGCTCGGCGGCGCGCGCCACGAAGCGCGAGAAACGCTCCTCGTAACCGGTGGGCACGGGCAGCCACTCGTAACGGGCTCGGGTGAAGAGCCGCGCCGCGCGATCCCCGAGCAGCTCCGTGGTCTCCCGCAGGGGCCGGAAGGCCGTGAGCGCGACGTGCTCGCCCAGCCGGCGGTACGCCTCCCATTGCGCCTCGTCGTAGAACTGGTCCCCGGTCGTCTCGTGGGGGAAGTCCGCGTTGCGTGCCCGGTACTGGGTGATGTCGGGCGGCTCGTTCCCCGTCAGCGTGGGCTTGAGCAACAGCAGCACGCCGGTGTCCCCGTCCGGGTACTCGATGTCCCCCACCACGATGGGCTGGTGCGCCAGGCCGCTCTCCCCGTCCGCGCGCAGGGGCGACAGGTCGATGCGGATCTCCACCCCGAAGTCCTCGCGCACGCGCCGCACGGCGTTGGCGAAGTCGTCGAACGTGGCGTCCGAGTCCATGCCGCAATCGGACACGAGGATGAAGCGGCAGTGGCGGCGCACCAGCTCGTAGAGGGCCAGGTTCTCGAAGTGGCCGCCGTCCGACAGCAGCACGTCCCGGCTGCGCGCCCGCGAGCGTCCGAATAGCTCCTTGTAGAAGGGCAGCCCCACGAGCACCCGCTCGTACCCGCGCCGGTGGGCCCGGGTCGGGTGGGGGGCCCACAGCCCCAGCCGGAGGTTGAACGCCGTCATGAGGAAGGTGACGGCCGGCCCCAGCCTCATGGACATGGAGCCCATGTGCGAGTTGAAGGCCGCTCCCGAGGCCGTCATCGCCGCCGCCAGCGTGGGCACGCGGCCCTTCTTCGCGCGAATGTCCTCCCAGCTCTTCCACTCCTTGCCCACGGAGAAGCCCACGCTGGAGAGCACCGCGCTGTCCGCCCCCCGGTAGAGGTTGGCCATGGGGTCCGCCGACGAGAGATCATTCGCCGCGCAGCAGAGGAGGTGCACGGGCCCGGACCGCGGCCTCAGCAGGTGCAACAGGAAGTCATCCTTCGTGTGGGGCTCGGTCTGGCCGGGTGCCTCCCCGTGGGCCGCGCCGATGAACGTGCGCGCGATGCGGCCGCGGTAGAAGACGTGCAGGCCCAGGAGGTTGGGATCGAAGAGGAACAGGGTGAGCACGGTGATGGCCGCCGCTCCCACCACCAGCCCGAGGAACCCGTGCCCACCCGCCTCTTGCGCCACGAGGATGAGCTGCACCATTCCGAGGATGATCAACCCCAACGTCACGTACGCCAGGAACTGGGGCAGGTGCGCGCGGAGCCAGTCCTTCGCGGTGGGTGTGACGGGCTTGTTCGTGCGCCGGCCGAGGAACTGGTGCGCCTTGGCGAGCAGGGCCGTGAGCGCGGCCACGATGCTCGCGAGGGCCGTATAGGCCTCCGCCGCCCAGCGCTGATGGCCGGTGATGAGCTCATGCAGGCGCCACCCGGCGAGCCAGAACCCCGCGAAGGCCGACCAGAGCAGGGCCAGCAGCAACAGGCGGCTGATGACGCGCTCGACCGCGGCCATCTGTGTGCGCTGCATCCATTCCGTCACGAAGCGCGAGCCCAACCACCGCACCATCACGAGGGCCCCGGCGGCCCCCACCCAGGGCAGGGCGGGGAAGAACATGTAGAGCCGCTCCCTCAAGGGCATGGAGGGCGGCGGGGGGCCGAACAGGGAGCTCGCGCCCAGCGCCTGCCGCCACACGTCGGGGGAGCCGGAGTACGGGTGGTATCCGAGGAGCCACACCCAGAGCGCCATCACCACGCCCGTGGCCAGCAGCGTGGTGGGCAGATAGTAGCCGAAGCGCCTGAACTCGAGCTCCTGGGCGTCCTCCATCTTGGGAGGCGGTAGCCCGCGCGACTCCTTCATCTGCCGGTCATGGACGGAGAGCATCCACTCGCCCAGGAACAGCCCTCCGCACGTGAGCAGGAACATCAGGGCATACGAGAGGGTCGGCTGCACCCGAGGGAAGCCGCCGGCCAGGGGCCACGTGACGAGCACCCACCCGGCGAGCCCCCACCAGCACACCAGCGCCAGGACGATGAGCGAGAGCGACGAGATGAGCGCGGGGATGACGGCGCTCAGCGCCGCGACGACCATCCGCCCCGTGTCCATGCTCATCAGGCCGAGCCGGGGGTTGAGGAAGTTGCTGAACTCGCGCAGGTGGCCGACCTCGGAGAGCTTCGCCCCGCGAGAGCCCTGCGCGTCGCTGGGAAAGAGCCGGGGCGCGTCCTCCCCGGCCGGCTTGCCGTGGTAGTGCCGCCACGCCGTCCAGAAGCCACCGATGTACCCCCCGCCCGAGACGGTGGCGAGGTAGTCGAACATCTCCAGCAACCCCAGCTGGTGCAGGCCCTGCAGCAGCCCCAGGTTGAACGTCGCGCTGCGAATGCCTCCGCCCGACAGGGCCAGCCCGCACAAGTCCCGCTGGGCGCTGACGAGCCGGGCGTCCCGGGAGCCCGCCTTGCCCTGTTTCGTGCCCCCCTGCCGCCTCGACCGCGCCTTCTCCATGCACTGGCGCTCCGCCTCGAGGAGGCGGCTGTCGATGTTCGCACCGGCTTCCTCTCCAGGAGTGGAGGGGCTGCTCATGGGCGCTCCCGTGGCGGTGGCTACGGCGTGCCCCGCACGATAGCCATCCGTGCCACGGCTCGGTGATTGCCTCGGAGCCCGGCGCGAGTGTTGGATATTTCCAACATTCCAGAAATCCAGGGATTACATCATTTCCGGATGCTATGACACGCCTCCCCCCGCCGTGGGGCCGGGCTCTCCGCGCCGGGCTCCGCGGCCCTCTTCGAGGCACGTGATGAAGCTGCGTTTCCCGCTGTGGCTGTTGTTGCCGGCGTTGTCCCTGGCGGTAGTGGGCTGCGGTCAGACCGAGGAGGAGCCCGTGGTGGACGAGCTCACCGGCCAGGTGCTCGAGCCCGTCACCACCGAGTACGACATGAACCGGCTGCTCGAGGACGCGGACATCACCGGCGGGCAGTGGATCACCACCGCGCAGGTGCAGGCCTTCCTGCAGCAGAAGGGCTCGTACCTGGCCACGTACAAGGACCCGGCCTGGAGCAACAAGACGGCGGCGGCGCTCATCGTCGAGCGCTCCAAGGCCTACACCATCAGCCCGCTCTACATGCTGGCGCGCATCCAGACGGAGTCGAGCCTCATCACCAGCGGCACCTCGGCCAACCTCGCCAAGGCCACCGGCTGCGGCTGCCCGGACAGCGGCGGGTGCACCGTGTCCTACGCGGGCTTCGGCAATCAGATTGAATGCTCGGCCAAGAAGATGCGCGGCTACTTCCCCGACCTGGACGCGGGCCGGGCCACCGTCTCCGGGTGGAAGCCGGGCGTGGCGAAGAGCACCTCGGACCCGTGCTCGGTGACGCCCGCCACCAAGGCCACCGCGGCGCTCTACACGTACACGCCGTGGGTGGGCGCGTATGCCATTCAATGCGGCCGCACGGACATCGGCGGCTCATCGCTGGTGGCGGTGAAGTTCAACCAGTTCAAGAGCGAGTACGCCTGGGGCACCGGCGGCACCCCGTGCTACTCGGGCACGGTGGACGCCAACGTGGCCGTGGGCGTGTGCGTGCAGAGCTCCTCGGACGCCATCTGGCGGCAGTGCCAGGCCGACGGCACCTTCACGGCGGGCACCACGGCGAAGCCCACCAACTGCACGGCCGCGTGGCCCTATTGCAGCTCCGCCACGCTGGGCAAGTCCGTGCCGACGCGCACGTGCGTGCAGGCGAGCTCGGACTCGCTCTGGTACCAGTGCGGCGCCGAGGGCGCGTGGCAGGGCGCCTCGAGCGTGCCCACCACCGGCAGCGGCCCGGTGGGCACCTGCTACGCCACGTACGCGCTCTGAGGCCAGGTTCGAGTTTCGCAGTTTCGAGCGACCTGGAAGAGCGAGCGGCGGATGACCTGGTGGGCCATGTAGCCTACACGCCTGGGCTTGCGCCGGTTACGTGGCTCTCCCGCACTTCGTGGCGAACCCGGCCAGCTCGCCGCCCGTGCCGTGCAGCGCGGTGAGCACCTGCCGCGCCCGGAAGCGGGGGCCATCGCGCCGCACGCGCCAGCCCTCCTGCTCGCCGCGGCCCGCCCGGCCTGCCGCAGCTCCCCCTCCGCCTGTGCGTGCCTTTCGCATCCCCCCTCGAACCACACCCGGCGTGCGGGAGGAATCTCTGGGCTCAAGAGTGTAGATTCGCGCCCGCGCGGGCGAGAAAGTAGGAAAACAAAGGAAATCCAAACCAGGCAATCATCTATTAGGTTGTCTGCTCACCTCCACGCCCAGGGAGCCCTTCCAGGGGTGGATAGCTCGTCCACGCACCGCTTTCGCTCACCTCCAATGCTGAACCTCTCAGAGCAGCTCACCAAGCTCAGCCCAGAACAGCTCGCCCACCTCGAGGCGCAACTCCCCCCACTGTCTCTGGCCCAGCAACGCCTGTGGTTCCTGATGCAGCTGGAAGCGAGCGACACTTCCTACAATGTGCCGGCGGTGTACCGCATCAAGGGGGCGTTGGACGCCCGCGTCCTGAACAAGGTCTTCACGGAGATCATCCGCCGCCACGAGGCCCTCCGGACCATCTTCATCTCCGTCAACGACAAGGCTTATCAGGCCATCCTGCCCGCTCAGCCCATCAACATTCCGATGGAGGACCTGCGGGAGGTGCCGGAGGCAGAGCGCGAGTCCCGAATGGAGCAGGCCGTGATCGAGGAGATCCGTCGGCCCTTCAATCTCTCCGCGGGCCCTCTCGTCCGGTTCAAGCTCCTGGTGCTCGGTGCGCACGAGCACGTCCTCGTCGTCACCTTCCATCACATCGTGACGGATGGGTGGTCCCTGGGAATCTTCACCCATGAACTCAAGACGCTCTACACGGCCCTGAGCCAGGGGCATTCCTCGCCACTCCCCGAACCCAAGCTCCAGTACGCCGACGTGGCCCGCTGGCAGAGCAAGCACTTCACCCGCGCCGTCCTCGACCGCCAACTCGACTTTTGGAAGCAACAGCTCGGCACGGGGCTCCAGCCCCTGATGCTCCCCATGGATCACCCCCGGCCCGAACGCCAGAGCACCCGGGGACGGCGCCAGCACTTCATCTGGCCCGCCGGGCTGCTCGCGTCGGTCGACAACCTCGCGCGTGAGTACGGGCTTACCCCCTTCATGGTGCTGCTGGCGGGCTTCAACATCCTGCTGCACCGCTATAGCCGCCAGGACGACCTGGTGATCGGAACGGGGACCGCCAACCGAAGCCGCACTGAATTCGAAGGGGTGATGGGCTTCTTCGTGAACACCCTGGCGCTGCGCACGGACCTGTCCGGGGACCCGAGCACCCGCACGCTGCTTGAGCGCGTGCGTCAGGTCGCCCTGGGTGCCCAGAGCCATCAGGACGTGCCCTTCAACCAGGTCGTCGAGGCGGTGCGTCCGGCGCGCGTGCCCGGCCAGACGCCGCTCGTCCAGGTGGTCTTTGAACTCCAGGACGCCGCGCAGTCCAGCTTCCAACTCCCGGGCCTCGAGGTGAGTAGCCTGGACCTCTCGACGGACACCTCCAAGTTCGACCTCACCTGCATCCTCATGCGCGAGCAGGCGGGGCTGTCCGGCACCTTCGAGTACTCCACCGACCTGTTCGAGGAGTCGACGATCCGCCGGATGCAGGGGCACTTCCGGAGGTTGCTCGAGTCAATGATTCGCGCCCCGGAGATGCCGATCTCCCGGCTCGACATGCTGGCGCCCGAGGAGCACGCGCTGCTCACCCAGGGACTTCACGGGACGGCGGTGGAGGCCGACCTGGAGGCCACCCTCCCCCAGCTCTTCGCGCGACAGGCGGAGCGCACCCCCGAGGCCCTCGCCGTCACTGGCTGGCAGGAGGGACGGGAGCGCTCCTGGACCTTCCGCCAACTCGACGAGCGCGCCGGCCGCATCGCCGCGCTGCTGCGCGAGCGGGGCGCACGCCCGGGCAGCTTCGTCGGCGTGTGCGTGCAGCGCTCTGCGGAGAGCGTGGCGGCCGTGCTGGGCGTGCTCAAGTCCGGCGCTGCCTACGTCCCGCTGGATCCCTCCCTCCCGGAGGAGCGGCTCGGGTTCATGCTCGAGGACTCGGGCATCCGCCTCATCCTGGCGGACCACGCCGGACGAGAACGCATCACGGGCCCGGGCCGCGAGGTGCTCTGCATCACGGACGAGGAGCTGGCGTCACGGCCGGCCCCCGCGCCGGCGCCCTGTCGGCCCGAGGACGTCGCCTACGCCATCTACACCTCCGGCTCCACGGGCAAGCCCAAGGCCGTGATGGTGCGCCACCGCTCCGTGCTCCACCTGCGCGAGGGACTTCGGCACGCCATCTTCGCCTACCGGGGGCCCGGCCCGCTGCGGGCCACGCTCAACGCCCCGCTCGCGTTCGATGCTTCGGTGCAGCAACTCCAGCTCCTGCTGGACGGGCACGCGCTGTTCGTCGTCCCCGACGAGGTGCGGCGTGACGGGGCCGCGCTGCGGGCGTTCCTCGCCACCCACCGCATCGACGTGCTCGACTGCACGCCGAGCCATCTGCAGCTCCTGGTGGCGGCGGGCCAACTGGAGCAGCCGACCTCCCATCCCTCCATCGTGCTGATGGGCGGCGAGCCGGTACCCGCGGCCCTGTGGCAGACGCTCTCCGGCGTGCCGGGCCTCGCCGTCTACAACGTCTACGGCCCCACCGAGTGCACCGTCGACGCCACCTGCTGCCAGCTCAGCCCGGAGCTGCCGCGGCCCATCCTCGGCCGCCCGCTCGCCAATGTCCGCCTGTACGTGCTGGAGCCATCGATGCAGCCAGCCCCCCTGGGGGTACCGGGAGAGATCTACATCGGCGGTCCCGGAGTGGCCGCAGGCTATCTCCACCGGCCGGAGCTCACAAACGAGCGCTTCCTCCCGGATCCCTTCGCGGGTCCAGAGGCGCGCATATACCGCACCGGCGACTTGGCGCGCTGGCTGCCGGACGGGACGCTCGAGTTCCTGCGGCGCATCGACAATCAGGTGAAGGTGCGTGGCTACCGCATCGAGCTGGAGGAGATCGACGCGGCATTCGAGTCGCTTCCAGGAGTCCAGGCCGCCGCCACCGCGGTGGTGGAGCTGGCCGGAGGAGACCGGCAGCTCACGGCCTTTGTCGTGAGCCGTGTGCCGCACTTGGACGCGGAGGAGCTTCAGCGCGGCTTGGCCGCCAAGCTCCCTGAGTACATGGTCCCCGTCACCTTCATCTCCGTGGAACGTCTGCCCCTCACCTCCAACGGGAAGATCGACCGGCGGGCGCTGCTGCGCAACCTGCCCCAGCGTCCGCTCCTGGCGGAGAGCCCACCGGAGCAGGCGCCCCGGTCCGCGCTCGAGGCCCGGCTCACCACCCTCTGGCAGTCGCTGCTGGGCCGGAGCCCCATTGGCCTCGATGACAACTTCTTTTCGCTGGGTGGCCACTCCCTTCTCGCCGCGCAGATGATGAGTCGGTTGCGCAAGGAGCTGGGCCTCAAGTTGTCCGTGGCCGTGCTCTTCGAGTCGCCCACCATCAAGGGCCTCGCGCGGTACCTCGAGCGCACGATGGCGCAACCGGGTGGCGACAAGCCCCTTTCGTCCCTGGTCGCGCTGCGCAAGGGCGGCAACCGCCCGCCCCTGTTCTGCATCCACGCGCTCGGCGGAGAGCTCCTCGCCTATCGTCCGCTGCTCGAGGCGCTCGAAGCGGAGCAGCCCCTCTTCGGCATCCAGTCCCGGGCGCTGGTCAACCCCGCGCAAGAGCACATGGACGCGGGCGCCATGGTCGACGCGTACGCCCGGGAGTTGCTCCAGGCCCATCGAACCGGACCCTTCCGCCTGTTCGGCTGGTCCCTCGGCGGACTGCTCGCGCTCTCCATCGCGGGGCGACTCGAGGCGCACGGCCGCACCGTCGAGTTCGTCGAGGTCTGGGATTGCGGCCTCTCGGAGCGCTCCTCGCCGCTGGTCGAGGAGATGCCACTGCTGCTGGGCCTGCGCGTGGCCTCCGGCGCGGCGCTGGCCGCCTCCGTCGTGGCCATGGACGCGGAGGAGCGGCGCGCGTGGCTGGTCCAACTCTCCGCTCTGCCCTCGCGCGAGCGCTACCAGCGCATCATTGACTGGGCCCGGCAGCGGGGAGTGACGGGCAACCTGTCCGTCGAGACGCTCGAGATGCAGGTGACCCTGGCCGAGCAACACGTCCGGCTCTTCCACGCCTTCCGCCCCACGCCCATCCAGGCGGAGATCCGCTCCGTCTGGGCCCGGGACAGTCTCGACCAGGGCATGACCCGGACTGACTGGCGCCGCTACACCCGCGGCCCCATCTCCGAGCAGGTCGTCGAGGGGAATCACTACAGCATCATGTCGCCTCCCCACTTCAACGCCGCCGTGGACGGCCTCAAGCGCCGGCTCCTCCCGCTCGGCGCGTGAGCCCCCCTCTCCGCCCCAACCGCACTTCCCACCATGAAGACCGAAGACGTCCGACAGATGTACGAGCAGCACCCCTACCCGAGCCCGATCGTGGGCGACAGTCTCATCCATGATCTGGCCAACGCCATCGGGATGCTCTTCCCGGATGACACGCTGGCGGGCTGGAATGTGCTCGACGCAGGCTGTGGCACGGGCCACCGGCTCGTCAGCTTCGCCCAGCGCTATCCGGCCGCCCGGTTCACGGGCGTCGACATGACGGAGCACTCCCTGGCGGTGGCGCGCCAGCTCGCGCGCAAGCACGGCGTCAGCAACCTGGAGCTGCGGCGCGGCGACCTGCTCAACCTGGAACTCGGCCAGAAGTACGACCTGATCGTCTCCACGGGAGTCCTCCACCACCTCGAGGATCCCGAGGCGGGGCTGCGCGGACTGGTCGAGCACCTCTCGGAGGAGGGCCTGCTCTTCGTGTGGCTCTACCACTCCCATGGCGAGCACCAGCGACTGCTGGATCGCGAGCTGGCCCGCACGCTGACGCGGGGGTGCGACATGGCGGAGTCGGTCTCCCTGATGCGGGAGCTGGGACTGTCGCTCTCGCGCAAGCAGTACGGCACCGAGACGGCGCACCAGGGGAGCGAGGGCGAACTCTCCCAGGTCTCCATCGACGTGGATGCCTTCCTGCACCCCATCGTCAACGCCTACCGCTTCGATGAACTCCTCGACATGCTGCGGAGGACATCGGTGGACTGGGTGACGCTCAACGGCCTCAACACCGAGGGCGCCAGCAAGCTCGTGGACCTGGAGGGCACGAGCGAGGACCCCTACTTCTGCATCACCGACGAGCAACTGTTCGCCTCGTCCCTGCTGCAAGAGCGGTTCCGCCAGCTCCCGCGCTTGGACCGGGTCCGCGTCATCGAGCTGGCGCTGCGCCCCACCGGCTTCACCCTCCTCGCCGGAAAGGGCCAGTCCTTCCGGCGGTGCGAGCCTCGGGTCGCAACGAACATCGTCCACCCCTGAAGCGAAAGTCCGCGACATGAGCCACGCACGTATCGCGCCCCGCCCTGAGGGCCTCCCGCCCGGCATGGAGTGGAGTGGCGGGCAGGAGCGCCATTGCCTCGAGGCCTGCGTCCACACCCTCTTCGAGGCCCAGGCGGCACGCACGCCCGAAGCCGTCGCTGTCGTCCATGAGGGCAGCGTCCTGTCCTACCAGGAGCTGGAGCGGCGGGCCGCGCACCTCGCGGACCGGCTGCATGGGCTGGGCGTGGGCCCCGATGTCCGGGTGGGCCTGTGCGTGGACCGCTCGCTGGAGATGGTCATCGGCGTGCTCGCCATCCTGAAGGCGGGCGGCGCCTATGTCCCGCTCGATGCCCGCTACCCGAAGGAGCGCCTGCAGCTCATGCTCGCGGACGCGGGGGTGCCGGTGCTGCTCACCCAGCCCCACCTGCGCGCGGAGCTTCCCGAGCACACCGCCGTCGTGCTGGAGCTGGATGCGGCCGAGCCGCCTCCCGCCAGGAGCGGGGACCCCCTCGCGAGCAGCGTCACCGGGGAGCACCTTGCCTACATCATCTACACCTCGGGCTCCACCGGCCGGCCCAAGGGAGTGATGATGGGGCACGCCGCGCTCCACAACCTGGTGCAGTGGCACCTGCACCAACCCCAGTTGGCCCGTCCTGCACGCACGCTGCAGTTCTCCTCCCTGAGCTTCGATGTCTCCTTCCAGGAGATGTTCACCACCTGGGCGACGGGAGGCACGCTTGTCCTCGTCTCCGAGCGGACCCGGCTGGAGCCGCGCGAGCTGCTGCGCCACCTGGAGCACCACTCGGTGGAGCGGCTCTTCCTGCCCTTCGTCGCGCTCCAGTCGCTCGCCCAGGAGGTGGCGGACCAAGGCCGGGCCCCGGCCTCGTTGCGGGAGCTCATCACCGCCGGAGAGCAGCTCCAGGTCACCCCGCAGGTGGCGCGGCTCTTCCAGCTGCTGCCCGAGGCCACGCTCCACAACCACTACGGGCCCTCGGAGAGCCACGTCGTCACCGCCTGCGCGCTGAAGGGGCCCATTGAGCGCTGGCCCGCCCTGCCGCCTATCGGCCTGCCGCTCACCCACACGCGGCTCCACGTCCTGGATGAGGCGCTGGGGCCCGTGCCGGAAGGCACCCCGGGTGAGCTGTACATCGGCGGCGTGTGCCTGGCCCGGGGCTACCTGGAGCAGCCGGCGCTGACGGCGGAGCGCTTCGTGCCGGATCCCTTCAGCGACGAGCCCGGCGCCCGGCTCTACCGGACCGGGGACCTGGGGCGCTGGCTGCCAGATGGGAACCTCGAGTTCCTCGGGCGCACGGACCATCAGGTGAAGGTGCGCGGCTTCCGGGTGGAGCTGGGCGAGGTGGAGGCGGTGCTGGCGCGGCACCCGGGCGTGCGCCAGGCAGTGGTGGTGGCGCGGGAGGACGTGCCGGGAGAGCGGCGGCTGGTGGGGTACGTGGTGCCCACCCCGGGCGCGGAGGTGACCGCCCCCCTGCTACGCGCCTTCCTGAAGGAGCGGCTGCCGGAGTACATGGTGCCCTCCGCGCTGCTCGTGCTGGAGGCGCTGCCGCTGTCTCCGAGCGGCAAGGTGGATCGCAAGTCGCTGCCGCCGCCGGGGCCACGGGAGGATGGCAGGCCGTTCGTGGCCCCGCGCACGCCCTTGGAGCAGCTCGTCGCCAGCATCTGGAGCCAGGTGCTGCGCGTGGAGCGGGTGAGCGCCGAGGACGACTTCTTCGACCTGGGCGGGCACTCTCTGCAGGCCACGCGGGTGATGTCCCGGCTGCGCGACCTGTGCGAGGTGGAGCTGCCCCTGAGCCGCCTCTTCGAGGCGCCCACGGTGGCGCGGCTGGCCCGAGAGGTGGAGGGCGCCCAGCGCACCGGAGCGCAGCTCCCGCTCACACCCCTGGACGAGGCCAGCCGTCACGCGGAGCTGGCCCCCTCCTTCGCTCAGCAGCGGCTGTGGTTCCTCGAGCAGCTCGAGCCGGGCAACCCCGTCTACCTCATCTCCGCCGCCATGTGGCTGGAGGGGGCGCTGGACGCTGGCGCGCTTGAGCACGCCCTGCGCGAAGTGGTGCGGCGTCACGAGGCGTTGCGCACCTGCTTCCGCTCCGTCTCGGGCCAGCCCGTGCAGTGCGTGCTGCCCGAGGTCTCCTTCCAGCTGCGGCTGGAGGAGATCGCCGCGCACGAGGTGCGGACGCGCGCGGAGGCCGACGCGCGAGCGCCCATCTCCCTCGAGGAAGCGCCGCTGATGCGGGCCACCCTGCTGCGGGTGGCGCCCCAGGAGCACGTCCTGCTGCTGAGCCTGCATCATGTCATCGCGGACGGCTGGTCCCTGGAGGTGCTCTTCCGAGAGCTGGCGCAGCTCTACGCGGGCGCCCGGCGCGGCGAGCCGGTGGCACTGCCGCCTCTCGCGGTGCAGTACGTGGACCATGCGCACTGGCAGCGGCAGTGGCTGCGGGGCGAGGTGCTGGAGCGGCAGCTCGACTACTGGCGCCAGCAGCTCGCCGGCCACCCCGAGGAGCTGGAGCTGCCCACTGACAGGCCCCGGCCCGCGGCGCAGACGTACCGTGGCGCCCGCCAGCCGGTGGAGCTGGGCGCCCCCGTGGTACGAGCGGTGCGCGAGCTGGCTGCGCGTGAGGGCGTCACCCCCTTCATGCTGCTGCTGGCCGCCTTCCAGGTGCTGCTGCACCGCTACAGCGGACAGGACGACATCCTCGTCGGCACGCCCATCGCCAATCGCAGCCGCTTGGAGACGGAGGGGGTGTTCGGGTTCTTCGCCAACACACTGGCGCTGCGCACCCGTTTCGGGGACAACCCCACCTTCCGCCAGCTCCTGGCACGCGTCCGCCGCACGTCGCTGGAGGCCTACGAGCACCAGGATATTCCCTTCGAGCGGTTGGTGGAGGAGTTGCAGCCCACTCGCAGCCTGAGTCGCTCTCCTCTCTTCCAGGCCATGCTGGTGGTGGACGGGGCCGCGGTGTGGGACCTGCGGCTCGAGGGGGTGCGCGTCCGCCAGCTGGAGGTGGATCCGCGCACGTCCAAGTTCGACCTGACGCTCAGCCTGTTCGAGGAGCGGGAGCGCATGGCCGGCTTCCTCGAGTACAGCACCGACCTCTTCGAGGCCTCCACGGCGGCCCGGATGATGCGGAACTTCCTGGAACTTCTGGGGGCAGCGTGCTCCACGCCGGACCAGGAGGTGGCCCGGCTGCCGCTGCTTTCTGAGGAGGAGCGGCACCGGCTGCTGGTGGAGTGGAACGACACGGCCGTGGATTTCCCGCGCGAGGCCTGCCTCCACCAGCTCGTCGAGGCCCAGGTGGAGCGCACGCCCGAGGCCGTGGCGCTTGTCTTCGAGGGGCAATCGCTCACCTACCGGGAGCTGGATGCACGCGCCAACCAGCTCGCCTGGCACCTGCGCTCGCTGGGCGTGGGCCCCGAGGTGCGTGTGGGCCTGTGCCTGGA